>NZ_JASLGR010000052.1 GCF_030150155.1 Nocardioides sp. | reverse complement strand
CGAGGCCACCGTCACCGCATCAGTCGCCACCGTCGCCGCATCCGAAGCATTCTTCGCAATCTCACGAATCGACGCCGTCATCTCCTCCGCCGCCGTCGCCACCGTCTGAATCGACGCACTGACCTGCACCGACGCCGACGACGCCGACGCAGCACGATCCGACGTCAACGACGCCCCCTCACCCATCCCCTGGCTCAACACCGTCAGCTGTTCGGCGGCCTGGGCGACGGAGTCGGCGGTACGCCCGATCGTGCCCATGTTGCGGCGCAGCGCGGCGACCAGCAGCGTGAACGCCTCGGCCATCTGGCCCACGGGGTCCTCGCCGGTGAACGGCACCTCGCGGGTCAGGTCGCCCGCGGCACAGGCCTGCACGACCTCCAGCAGTACGGCGACCCGCTCGGCCGTCGCTGCGGCCTCGGCCCTGTCGATCTCGTCGCGCTCCAGGCGCTGCAGGGCGCTGGAGAGCAGCCGGCCGACGTTGCGGAGCGCATCGAGGCGCTGCGCGCTCGGGTCGAGGGTCTCGGTGGCGAAGAAGTCCATCGTGCCGATCACCCGCTCGCCGATCATGATCGGGAAGCAGACCCCCGACTTCACCCCGACACGCTGGGCCACAGGCGCCCTGACGCAGTCGGTCATCTCGCCGATGTCAGGGGTGAAAAAGAGGTCGCGCGACGCCCAGGCGCGGCCCGACAGACCGACGCCCTCGGCGAAGGAGGCCTCCAGGGTGACCTTGTGGAACTCCGGGCCGGCGTCGCCTGACTCGCGGTCGAAGCGCAGCACCCGGTCGACGGTGTCGAGCTTCCAGAACGACCCGTAGGCCCAGCCGAACGCGTCGCGCACGACGTCGAGCGCCGACTGGATCGCGGTCTCGACACTGGTGGCGGCGCTGATCGTGGCCAGCAGGCGGTTGACCGCGGTGGTGTTCTCCTCGGCCTCGGCGCGCTGGCGCTCCAGCCGGAGCTGGTCGGTGACCACGTCCCACGACGCCATCGCGCCGATGTACGTCCCGTCCGCGGCACGGATGGGGGAGACGAGCAGGTCGAGGGTCTCCGGGCCGACCTGGATGTTCGCCCGTCGGGGCAGGTTCACCTCCGAGGCGAGCAGGCCGCGCTGGTAGCTCGGCTTCTTGTGGAAGATGTCGAGGCTGGACCCGACCACGGCGTCGGCCTTGACCGGCAGGAACTCCTCCAGTCGTCGCAGCGTCGCCAGCGAGGCCGGGTTCATGTACGTGATGGTGAGGTCGCGGTCGGCGAACATCATGTTCGTCGGGGCGTTGTCCATCATGGAGCGGAACTCGTCCACCGACGGGGAGCCGCCCGGGGTCGTCGTACGGTGGGCAGGGTCGTCGCGGGGTGCGGGCACTGACGTCAGGAGCTCGTCGGTATCGATCTGGGTCACGGTCGTCCTCCGAAGGCGTGCGGTCTGCGACGCCGCCGGCGCATGCGTCTGCCGGAGCGTTCGGGCCGTACGCCGTCACGATGAGGTGTCGCCGGGGGAACTGACCCCTCGTGCGGGAGGGTGACGCATTCGGGTGGGTCCCGGGATGGCCGAACGGCTACCGGGAGTCCTCCCCGACGAAGATGTACGGCGTCCGCGCAGCGCTGCGGGCCACCACCAGGCCACAGACCAGCATCGAGAGCACCACGCAGGCGAGCACGACGAGCTGGAACTCGGCGGCCTCGATCGGGCTGGCCCCACCGAAGAGGGCGCCGACGAAGGCGCCGGGCAGGGTGACCAGGCCGGTAGCGCGGGTCTGGTCGAGGTTGGGCAGTAGTGCCTCGCGCACGGCGGTGCGGGCGATCTCGTCGTAGGCCCGTTCCGGGGTGGCCCCGAGTGCCAGCCAGCCCTCGACCTCGTCGCGCTGTTGGCGGGCGTTCTGGGCGAAGCGTCGTCCGGCGAGGGTGGCGGCGTTCATCGCGTTGCCGATCACGATTCCGCTCAGCGCCACCACGTGGCGGGCGTCGAAGGCGACCAGCCCGGCCGCGAACGCCAGCGCCAGCGCACTGCCGGCCCCGGCCAGGACGCCGAGGAGGGCGATCCGTCGTCCGTGCGGAACCGCGCTGAGGCGCCCGCCCGACGTCCACGACGCTGTCGCCAGCATCAGCGCCACGAACGCCGCCGTCGTCGCCGGGGCCGAGAGCACGCCGCGCAGCAGCAGGGCCACCACGCTGAGCTGGAGCGCTGCCCGCAGCAGCGCCGTCAGCGGCTGCCAGCCGACCTCGATCCGGGTCCAGCGGGCGATGCCGACCGAGGCCAGCCCGATGGCGAGCAGGCCGGCAGCGAACTCGACGTGGTTCACGCCCCCATCATGGCCCGCGCTGCTACGCCGGGTGGTGAGGCAACGCGGTCAGGGTGCTCGCCAGTGCGGTGAGCGCGTCGGGGACCAGGCGGTAGAAGACCCAGCGGCCGCGCTTCTCGCTGGTGACCAGGCCGGCGTCGACGAGCTGCTTCATGTGGTGCGAGATCGTCGGTTGGCTCAAGCCGATCGGTGCGGTCAGGTCGCAGATGCAGGCTTCGGCGGTCGAGGACTCCGCGATCAGGGCGAGCAGCTTCACCCGGGTGGGGTCGCCGAGCGCCTTGAACCGGGCGGCCAGGGGCAGGGCGACCTCGTCGGCGAGGGGGGCGTGCGTGGCCGGCGTACAGCAGTCGACGTCGTTCTCGAGGACGGGCAGGTCGCTGGGCATGGATCCATCCTAGGCATGCATTGACAGATGTCGATGGGTGAATCCACACTTTCCATCGATGAACGTCGATGACTTGTCGCCCGGTCCTGCGCCCCGTCTCTCCGGCGCCGACCGGCTGTTGCCGCTGTGGATCGCCGTCGCGATGGCGGTGGGGCTGGCGCTGGGCCGGATCGTCCCGGGGCTGGGTGACGCGCTGGCGTCGGTCGAGGTCGCCGGTGTCTCGCTGCCGATCGCGCTCGGCCTGCTCGTGATGATGTATCCGGTGTTGGCCAAGGTGCGCTACGACGAACTGGGGCACGTCGCTGCGGACCGGCGTCTGCTCGTCGCCTCGGTGGTGCTGAACTGGGTCGTCGGACCGGCCCTGATGTTCGCGCTGGCCTGGCTGTTCCTGTCGGATCTGCCGGAGTTTCGCACCGGCGTGATCATCGTCGGTCTGGCCCGCTGCATCGCGATGGTGCTGATCTGGAACGACCTCGCCTGCGGCGACGGCGAGGCCGCGACGGTGCTGGTGGCCCTCAACTCCGTCTTCCAGATCCTGGCCTTCGCCGGACTGGGCTGGCTCTACCTCGACGCCCTGCCTCGCTGGCTCGGCCTCGGCGGCGGACAGACCCTGACCTTCTCCGTCGGCGACACGGTGCTGTCGGTGCTGGTCTTCCTCGGTGTCCCGCTGGTGCTGGGCTACCTGACCCGGCGGATCGGTGAACAGCGTCGCGGCCGGGCCTGGTACGAGGCGACGGTGCTGCCGTGGATCGGGCCGTGGGCGCTGTACGGACTGCTCGTCACGATCGTGGTCCTGTTCGCCCTGCAGGGCGAGGCGATCACCGCGCACCCTCTCGACGTGGTGCGGATCGCGCTGCCGTTGCTGGCCTACTTCGCGCTGATGTGGGGCGGCGGCTTCGGGCTCGGACGGGTGCTCGGACTGCCCTATCCGCGCACTGCGACGCTGGCCTTCACTGCGGCGGGCAACAACTTCGAGCTCGCCATCGCGGTCTGCATCGCGGTCTATGGCGTCGCCTCGCCGCAAGCTCTCGCGGGGGTCGTCGGTCCGTTGATCGAGGTCCCCGTCCTGGTCGGGTTGGTCTATGTCTCCCTCTGGCTGCGACGCCGGTACGCCGATCACGGCACGCCCCGCGCCCAGGTGGCGGCATGAGTGCGGTGCCCGAGGTCCTGTTCGTCTGCGTCCACAACGCCGGCCGCTCCCAGATGGCGGCAGGGTTCCTCGCCCACCTCGGGCAGGGGCGGGTGCGGGTCCGCTCGGCCGGATCGGCGCCCGCCTCCTCGGTCAACCCGGTAGCGGTGGCGGCGATGGCCGAGGTCGGCATCGACCTGGCCGACCAGGTCCCGGTGAAGCTGCTGACCGAGGACGTCGCGGCCTCCGACGTCGTGATCACGATGGGCTGCGGCGACGCCTGCCCGATCTTCCCCGGCAAGCGCTACGAGGACTGGGCGCTCGACGATCCGGCAGGGCAGGGGATCGAGGCGGTGCGGGTGATCCGGGAGCAGATCGAGGTGCGGGTGCGGGAGCTGCTCGCCTCGCTGGAGGCTCAGGCGTAGGCGGCGACGAAGGAGTCGATCACCGCGCCGACGTGCTCCTGCTCGGCCGGGGCGATCCCGTCCTCGGCGGCCAGTGCACGCCAGCCGGTGAGGCTGGTGGCGAGGGCGGTCAGCTCGGACCGGGCCTCGGCGGCCGATAGACCGAAGTACTCGGCCTGGGTGTGGAGCTTCTCCAGGGTGTCGTCGCGGCGGACGGCGCCGGCCAGCGCACTGACTCGCGGCCGGGCCAGGCTCGGCGTCGGGTTGACGTCGAAGGCCGGGGACAGGATCCAGCCGGCCCCCTGGCGGAGGAAGCCGTGGTTGACGAAGTGGTCGTCGGTGTTGTTGACCGCCACGGTGAAGGCGATCCGCAGCCAGAGCTGGCGCAGGTCGGCGGCCGGGCTCGCGGAGGTGTCCTCGATCGCGGCGGCGAGATCGAGGTAGTCGTTACCCGCGCTGTTGCGGGCCTCGATCATGGTGCGGGCCGACCAGTAGCCGAGCCGGTCGCCGCGAGTCGGCGTTGGCGCTCGATCAGCTTCTGCCCCCACCAGTCGGGGGTGGAGTCGTCGAAGGCGGCCGGAAGACCGGCGGTGTGGGCCGGAGTCAGGGAGAGCGGCAGTCGCGGGTCGAGGGGATAGGCGTCCGTGGAGGCCAGGAACTCCGGCGTGTAGGCGAACGTCGTGGTGGTGGGGCTGCGGCGGTAGCTGAAGGTCGCTGTCCCGGCATGACGGGTCTGGCCGCCGATCGACGCCCACACCTCCAGGGCCTCCGGGCGCTCGGTCATGAGGAGGGCCGCCGGACTCGCTGCGGCAGCTGTGCCTCGCTCCGGGCGCGACCCAGGTCGCTCTCGTACGGGTCCAGGGCCGTCACGACCGCGTCGAGCTGGCCGAGCGCGCGCATCACGTTGAGGTAGGAGCCGAAGCTGACACCGAGGTCGCCGGCCTCGATCTTCGCCAGTGTCGGACGGGAGATCGCGGCGCGCTCGGCGACCTGGGTCATGGTCAGGCCGAGGAGCTTGCGCCAGGTCGCCAGGTGCTCGCCGGTCTGGCGACCTGCCCTGATCAGTCTCGCCTGAGGTGGTCGGGTGACCATCGCCGAACCTCCTGAATCGTTCTAATGTCAAGGATCGTAAAACGTAAGTCGGTTTATGTAAACGATCCTTTGCATTAACTCATCGGTGATGGGGAAGCCCCGGAGACCGGCTCAGCCCCCGGAGACCTCCAGCAGCGTCGAGGCCTGGAACCCGAGCTGGAACCGACTCGAGCAGCCGGTGCGCTGCTGCAGTGCGGTGATCCGGCGCGACAGGGTCCTCACACTGATCCCCAGCTCGCGCGCGACGGCGGCGTCGGAGAGGCCGAGGGCGAGCAGGGTGAGGAGGCGACGGCTCTCGTCGTCGGTGACGCCGTCGGTCTCCCCGGTCGAGGGCACCGGCACGGCGGTGATCCACATCTGGTCGAAGATCCGGGCGAAGGACTCCACCAGTCCGGGGTGGCGGCTGAGCAGGCCCTGGCGCGACTCGAAGACGTCGTACGGCGGGATGAGCAGCAGGGTGGCGGAGTCGATCACAAGGAACCGGCAGGCCAGGTCCGGCACGATCCGTGCCTGCTCGCCCTGGCGTACCCCGGCCCGCACGATCTCGAGGCCACGGGCGTCGTCGAGCACGGCGGCGTCGTAGAGCGCGCGGATCTCGACGCCGCGGTCCAGGGCGTCGTCCTGGGTCGGCACCGCCGAGAGCGGGGGAGCGGGCACCGAGGGACGGATGCTGGTGCCGCGGACGTCGTGGCGGGCCTCGGCGACCAGCTCGGCCCAGCGCCGGCCGACCACCTCGCCGGTGAACAGGTCGCTGACCCCTGCCTCGTGATGGCGGGTCCACTCCCGGGTCAGGTCGGCGGCGATCTGCTCGATCGAGGCCGCCTCGGCCTGGTAGGCACCGGCCAGCTGATGCAGCCGCGCCCCGGGCGCGCAGACCCGCGGCCCGGCCGGGGTCTCCTCGATCAGGCCGAGCCGACGCAGCTCCTGGACGACCTCGCCCGGCGTCGCCGGATCGAGTGCTCCGCCGTCGGCCACGGCACGGCGATACGACGTGAGCGCGGCGGGGCGGATGCCCTCGGCCTGGCTCGTGAGTTCCACCACGGACCCTCCCCCCGTTGCGGTATGGCGTATCGACGCCATGTCGTTGACGCGCCGTTGCTGAGTATTGCAGCCGTAGTGACACCGATCACACGATGGTCCGACCGTGAAACCCGTCGTCTCTCTTCTCGGATGGAGATCCCATGTCGCATCACCTCTCGTTCCGCGGGCTGGCCGCAGCAGCGCTCACCGGCGCACTCCTCACCACCGGTCTCGGCGCCACCCTCGCGCCCTCCCTGGCTGACTCCGGCACGGCGTCGGCCGCTGCCGCTGCCACCGTGACGCCGACGGCCACCCAGTCGGCCCTGATCGGCGCGGTGACTGCCCCTGACACCACTGCCGCACTGCCCTTCCTGCGCACCCTGGTCGCGGCCGGCGGACTCTCGCAGAGCGCGTACGACGCGATCGCGTCCCTGCCTGCGACGAGCCTGACGCACAGCGACTCGAAGGCGGGGCTGAGCGAGAACGGGCTGCAGGTGCTCGGATCGCTGCGCGCCGCGATCGACCCGACCCAGTACTCGTGTGAGACCACCGACATCAGCGAGGCGACCAAGGATCTCGCGCTGCCGCAGGGATTGATCGACGAGTGGGTGCAGCTGGCGGTCAAGGCGGCCCAGCCCGGCGGACTCACCGCAACCGAGCAGGCCCGCTACGACGAGCTGTTGAAGTGGATCGGCAACGTCCTCGCGCTGGCGTTCGTGCACGGCTTCGATGTGCCCACCTACGACACCCTGGTGCACCCGAACGACGCGCGGTTCCAGACCTTCGGCACGGTGAAGGGTGATGTCCAGCGTGATACCCAGCTGATCCGGCGTACGACGGCGGCGGTCGACTCCTTCTGGGACATCCCCAGCCGCCACCTCACGCTGTCGGCGATGAAGTCCACCCTGTTCGAGTCGCGCACCGACGCCGACCTCAACCGGATCGGCGTGGCTGTCGTCGTGGCCGCCGGCGACGCGAGCGGGGAGCTGGGCGACATCAACCCGGCTGGCAACGCTGCCACGCTGGCGTTGGGCAAGGCGATCGTCGGGATGGTCGACAACGTGCCGTGGCTCGACGGCGGCTCCAGCCCGATCTTCACCTTCAACGCCTTCGCGTTCGACCCGATCGGCTACCCGGACTTCATCGCGAAGTGGGGCAACCAGGTCGTCTACGGTGACGGCCTGCTGAAGATCCAGAACCAGCTCGGCTACACCGGCGTCGGCCCGGCCGTGGTGATCGGCCACGAGTTCGGCCACCAGATCCAGTACCAGAACGGTGTCTTCGACGGCGTCACCCCGTCGCCCGAGGCCACCCGTCGTACCGAGCTGATGGCCGACGCCTACGGCTCCTACTTCGCCGCGCACAAGGGCGGTCTGACCTACAACGCCAAGCGCGTCGCGGAGACCTCGAAGGTCTTCTGGGGCGTCGGCGACTGCGGCTTCACCGACAACGGCCACCACGGTACGCCGGCCCAGCGCGAGCGCACCTCTCTGTGGGCCTCGGGCCTGGCCGCTGGGCAGAAGCCGAAGAACGTGATCGGAACGAAGGCCCTGCAGGCCCAGTTCGACGCCAAGCTTCCGGAGCTGGTCGCGCCCGACGCGCACTGATTCGGACTCGGGGGTATCAAGCCCAGCAGCCGTCTGGCTGCTGGGCTTGGTGCTGTCCTGGGGCCGGCGGTGCGCCCGGGAGATAACTGCTGGTCAACGCCCGGCTGAGCGCGCGAAGTGGCGGGTTTGACCAGCAGTTACGCCCCCTCCGGCGGACCCGCGGCCCTCACGCGGTGAGGTGGTGGAGGTAGCACCAGCGCCACTGCTCGCCGGGCTCAGCGGACTGCATCACCGGGTGCGCGGTCTCGTGGAAGTGGCGGGTGGCGTGCTGGGCGGGGGAGGAGTCGCAGCATCGGACCTCACCGCACTCCAGGCACCGACGGAGGGCGACCCAGTGGGTGCCCTCGACGACACAGTCGCGGCACTCGGTGCCGGGCTCGAGGGCCGGCTCCGGGGCGGGGTAGCGCTCGAGGTCCGCGCACAGCTCCCCGGCCGGGCGTCGGCGTCGGTTGACCTCGCCGATCTGCTCGCGGTCGTCCTGGATGACGTCGAGCATCGACTCCTCGACGTCGAGCATCCGCAGCACGTCGGCCACGATGTCGGCCGGCACGGTCCCGCCGGAGCGGATCTCGAGGACCCGTGCGCGTTCGGCCTCGATCATCGCGAACCGTGCCCGGGAGTAGAGCTCGCTCGGGGCCTCGTCCCCGATCGTGGTGCTGAGTCGTTCCCAGGCGGACTCGTTGCGCTGTTCCACGCGGCGACGGACCAGATCGATGGTGCCGTGCGGGTCGTCGTACTCGAGCTTCTCCAGGGCGGCGAAGCCGGCCTTGGAGGCCTGCTGCAGCAGGGTGGCACGGGCGAGGGCGTCGTCGAGCGGGTCGGGCGAGGGCACCCGGAGACGACGGGCGACCAGCGGCAGGCTCAGCCCCTGGAGGAAGAGCGTGCCGGCCACCACGCTGAAGGCGATCAGCAGCAGGATCTCGCGATGGGGTGTGTCGCCCGGGATGAGGTACGCCGCCGCCAGCGTCACGACGCCGCGCATGCCGGCCCACCCCAGGATGACGGTGTAGCTCCACGGCGGTGTCGTGCCGAGGTCGGGGTCCGGGACCGGACGCACCAGCAGGTAGCGGGTGAGGAAGACCCAGGCCAGCCGGACCACGACGACGCAGGCCAGGGTGGCTGCGCAGACTCCCGCGATCCGCTGCCACGACAGCGCGCTGTCTCCCACGGCACTCAGCAGGTCCCGGGCCTGCAGGCCGATCAGGAGGAAGACGGCGTTCTCCAGCAGGTAGGCGATGGTGCGCCAGTTCATCCGCTCGGCGATCCGGGACTGGGCCGACTGCAGCACCGGCGCCTGGTGGCCCAGCAGCAGCCCGCCGATGACGACGGCGAGGACACCGGAGGCCTCGACCTTCTCGGCGGCGATGTACGCCGCGAAGGGGACCACCAGGGAGAGGCCGGTGTCGAACACCGGGTCGGTGACGTGCTTGCGCACGAAGCCGACGACCGCGAAGACCGCGACGCCGATCAGGATGCCGCCGCCCGCGGCGCGGACGAAGTCGATCCCGACGTGCCAGGCGTCGACCCCACCCGCCACGGCGATGATCGCGGTGCGCAGCGCGACCAGGGCGGTGGCGTCGTTGAGCAACGACTCGCCCTCGAGGATCGTGACGATCTGGCGTGGCAGACCGATCGAGCGGGCCACGGCGGTGGCCGCTACCGCGTCGGGCGGCGCCACGACGGCGCCGATCATGAAGGCCGCGGCCCAGGTGATGTCGGGCAGCAGCGTGTGGGCGACGACGGCGACGGCACCGACGGTGGCGATCACCAGCCCGATCGAGAGCAGCAGGATCGAGCGCCGGTTGGCGTTGAAGTCGACCAGCGAGGTCGAGATCGCGGTGGCGTAGAGCAGCGGAGGCAGGAGCCCGAACAGCACGACCTCGGGCTCCAGGTGGATCTGCGGGACGGTGGGCAGGTACGACGCCACGACCCCCACCACGATCAGCAGCAGCGGCGCGGGCACCTTGAGCCGGCTGGCCACGGCGGTGGCGCTCAGGACCGTCACGGCCAGTGCGACGAGCATCAGAGCGATGTGCACCGCTCGATCATCGCATCGCATCGGGTTCGGTGCCGGTGGTCGCTCGTGGACGAGGTCTGGCCAGGACGATCGTCAGTGGGCGAGGCTGGGGCCTCGCATCGGGGACGTCGCCGACGACCCCACGGATCGAGGAGCGGTGTGTTCATGACGGTGGATCTCGGGAAGAAGTCGGGCGCGATCAGCCTGGAGAAGGGCCAGCGGGTCACGATCGAGAAGACGCCGCGCATCGTGGCGACGGTCTCGTTCTCGGCTGAGACCGACTACGACGTCTACGCCGTCATCCTGCTCAAGGACGGCACCGAGAAGGTGTGTTCGACGTTCGGCTCCGAGGACCAGAGCAAGCCCACCCCGACGGTGCTCGGGGTGCGGCACCTGGGCGACGTGGTCCGCGGCGGCAGCAGCGGCCTGAACGTCGAGACGCTCGAGATCGTGATGTCCGACGAGATCGACCAGCTGGCGATCGTGGCCTACTCGGCCCAGTCCAACGGCACCGGCTCCTTCCGTCGCTACCAGGTCAGCACGTCGGTGGACAACCAGAGCGGCACCACGGTGGCGGTCCGCGCCGACCAGGCCAACTCCGACGACACCGTCTACACCTGCGTCCCCGCCCTGATCAGGAACACCGCCGACGGCGTCGTGATCGAGCGCGTCGAGCAGTACTCGGAGCCGGGCTCG
Organism: Nocardioides sp.; assembly: GCF_030150155.1. GTDB lineage: Bacteria > Actinomycetota > Actinomycetes > Propionibacteriales > Nocardioidaceae > Nocardioides. The sequence continues at coordinate 46,614 of NZ_JASLGR010000052.1, read as the reverse complement.
GAGTACCGGCCGTCGTACGTCGGCCGTCCGGTCGCGGTGAAGAAGGGCCTCTTCGGGCGCAAGAGCGCCGCGCCGGTCGCCCCCGCCAACCCCGGGGTGCTGGTGATGGACTCGGGGTCGAAGAACCTGTTCAAGTGAGGCAGGGTCGTGATCGGAATAACGATCACAGGCGTGCTGGGGTCCGGTGATCGCTATCTGTGGCATTCCGGGACTCGTTCACCCAGACTGCACCGGCGGGGCCGGCCCCTGCCATACTTGCGGCCGGAACATCGGGCCCCTCGCAGGTCGGGTGTCCCGGGCCCTTAGCTCAGTTGGTAGAGCGTCGGACTTTTAATCCGCTGGTCGTCGGTTCGAGCCCGACAGGGCCTACCTCCGCGCCGGTGACGGCGCAACGACAGGGCCCCGGAACCATCACGGTTCCGGGGCCTTGTCGCTCAGCTGAGCCCGATCAGGGCAGGTAGTACGTCGGGTTGGGCAGCTTGTAGCTGCGCGCCGCGTGTCCGCCGATCAGGTCGGAGTACTGGTCGCCGAAGTTGCCGACGATCCGGTAGTGCAGATCGCGCTCGATGTGGGCGCGGGTCTGGGACTTGTACTCGATGGTGGTGCACTTGAACTGGGTCTTCGCGGTGTCGACGTACGTCGAGCAGTTCGCGCTGTTGATGTAGGACGGGACCAGCTTCGGGTCGTACGTCGCTGCACCGGTGGGCCACTTGGTGAAGTACAGGCCTGCGCTGAACAGCGGCGTGCCGTGGCTGTCGACGAACCCGACCTTGGTCAGGTTCGCGACCGTGGCGGCGGCCTGGTCCATCGGCCGGCCGGTCAGGCCGATCACCGTGCAGCCGGCGGCCTTGGCCTTCTGCACGAGCGCGATCATGCCGGGCTCGGCGGGGAACTTCTCGCCCAGCACCCACTCGGCCGCAGCCGCCGGGGTGTAGGCGAACTTCATCACGCCGTCCTCCATGTCGTAGTTCCACAGCGTGGTGTCGTCGGCGTCCAGGGTGATCGCGGGACGGTTCGGCACCACGATCGCGGCGGCCTTGCGCTGGGCGGTGGTGAGGGCGGCCTTCGCCTTCGCCAGGCCACGCCGGGCGGCGCGCAGCTGCTGGGCGCGGTGACGGCGCTGCTTGGCCGAGGAGTGCTTCGCCTTGCGGACCATCTTCTGGGCGTGGGCGACCTTCTTCTGCGCCCGGGCCACCGCCCGGGTCGCCTGCGTGACGGCCCGCCCGGCAGCGGCCTTCGCCGCGGTCGCCTTCGTGATCGCCGTGGTCTGGGCGGCGCAGTCGTCGGCCGTCGAGCGGGTCCACGTCCGGGTCAGCCCGGCGAGCTCGGTCAGGAAGTGCGACGACGTCTTGTCGGCGATGCCGTTGGTGGCGGCGTACCAGGACCGGATCTCGGTGCGGACCGGGTCGATGTTCGGGATCTGGTCCCCGCCCACGCTCAGCCCGCTGGAGCCGTCGGCCTTCATCGTGTACGTCGACGCGGGCTGAAGCGACGCGGACTGGTCGTCGGCGCCGACGTGGGCGGCATCCAGGTTCGGGCTGGCCAGGAAGTACGTCGGGTTGGGGATCTTCCACGCCTGCTCGGCGTACCCGCCCCACAGGTCGGAGAGCTGGTCGCCGACGTTGCCGACGATCTCGACGTGGTCGGCGGACTCGATGTGCTGCCGGGTCTGGGCCTTGTACTCGACCGTGGTGCACTTGAACTGCGTCTTGGCGGCGTCCACGAACGTCGTGCACTCACCGCCGTTGGCCGGCTGCACGTACGCCGGCACGGTGGCGGCGTCGTAGTTCGACGCCTGCGTGTTCCACTTCGTGTAGACGTTGTCGGCGTCGAACAGCGGCGTCCCGCCGGCCTCGGTGAACCCCGCCGCGGTCAGGTTGCCGATCGTCGCGGCCTCCTGCGAGGCGGGCCGCCCGGTCACCACGTAGAGCCGGTAGCCCTTCGCGGCCAGGTCCCGCACCAGCGCCGGGGTGCCCGGCACGGCGGGGAAGCAGTAGTCGCTGCCGTTGACCTTGTCGCAGGACGCGGCGCCGGTGATCCAGGCCAGGTTGGCGGTGGCGTCGAAGTTGAAGTTGGTGGCCTTGTCCTCGAAGTCGTAGTTCCACAGCAGGGTGTCGTCGGCGTCGAAGACGATCGCCTTGGTGCCGACGGCGTCGCCGGTCAGGGCGGGGTAGGCGGCGTCGATGCGGCCGAGGATGCCGCTGACCTCACTCACGTACGGCGACGAGGTCGGGTTCGCGATACCGGACGGTGCCGCGTAGTAGGCCCGGATGGTCGACTTCACCGAGTCGACGTTGGGGATGCCCTCACCGGAGTCGGGCAGTGCCACGGTCCCGTCGCTCGCGTTGACGGCGAACGAGAAGGTGGTCCGCGGGGCGAGGCCGTCGGCGGCCATCGCGGGGGCGACGCTGGCTACCAGCGCCGCGGTGACGGCTGCCGCAGCAGCCGTCACGACAGTGCGTCGTGTCATCAGAACTCCCGAGTGTTCGTAAAGAAACCGAACTCATGACCATAGGGAGTCGATGCGGTGTTAGGGAAGGTCCGATCCCATCGGGGCGCCGCCGTCGTACCCGGCAGAGCCGTCGAAGCCGGCGGATGCGTCGTACCCGGATCCGTCGTACCCGCCGAAGTCGTCGAACTGGTCGGCCTTCTGCGCGGCCGCGGCCGCCGCGGCGTCCTGCGTGTCCTGCGCGCTGCGACGGGCCGTGACGACGTACCGGCGAGCGACCTCGCTGACCAGCCAGCAGCCCAGCGTGATCAGCACCCAGCGCACCAGCATCGTGGTCGCCGAGATCGAGCCCCGGACCAGGCACTGATAGATCGCGGGGGAGGAGACCAGGGTCGAGACGCTCAGCAGCGTCACCGTGATCCCGCCGGGGCGCAGCGCCTGGGCGAAGGTGTCGCGGTCGCGGAGCATGTCGGGGTCCATCGCCGCCCGGACCGCCTGAGCCTCCACCTCGGCAGGAATAGGCACCGAGGCGAGTGCCGGCACCGCCGGGGTGCGCTCGTCGAACGGGTCGTCGTCGAGCAGGGACAGAGCGGCACTCATGCCGTCACCGCCAGCGTCGCGGGCAGGTCGACCGGCTCACCGGTCACCACCCCGACCGACTGCACCGAGGTGGCCCCGGTGATCTCGGCGTAGGAGAGCACCGGCAGCGACTCCAGGGCGGGCTCGATCAGGCGTCGGACCGCGAACCGCAGCTGCGGCGCGCAGACCAGGATCGGCCGCACCCCGGTGTTCTCGGCGGCGGTGGAGAAGTTGTTCAGCGCGATCAGGATCCGCTGCGCCAGGTCGGGGTCGAGGGCGACCACGGTGCCCATCTCGGTGGTGCGCAGCGCCTCGAACATGTTCTGCTCCAGCACCGGGTCGAAGCTGATCGCCGAGACCGCACCGTCGGTGAGGTACGGCGCCACCAGCGCCGGGCCGAGCGCCATCCGGGCCGCGTCGATCAGGCCGTCGACGTCCTTGCTGATCGGGGCGCGCAGCGAGAGCGCCTCGAAGATCCGGACCAGGTCGCGCACGGCGACGCTCTCGTCGAGCAGACCGCGCAGCACCCGCTGGATCTCGCCCAGGGTCAACAGGGTCGGGGTGAGCTCCTCGATCACGACCGGGTGGGTGCGCTTGACCATGTCGGTCAGCAGGCGGACGTCCTCGCGGCCGAGCAGGCGCCCGGCGTGCTTGGTGACCACCTCGGACAGGTGCGTCGTGATCACCGACGCACGGTCGACCACCGTGGCACCGGAGATCTCCGCCTGGTGACGCATCTCCAGCGGGATCCACTTGGCGTCCAGTCCGAAGACCGGCTCCCGGGTCGCCGTACCGGGCAGCGAGGCGAGCATGTCGCCGATGGCCAGCACCGTGTCGCGCGGGGCGGCGCCGCGTGCCACCTCCACGCCGAACAGCGTGATCGCGTACGTCGAGGAGGGCAGCTCCAGGTTGTCGCGGGTGCGCACCGGCGGGATCACGATGCCCAGCTCGCCGGCGATCTTGCGGCGCAGCGCCTTGACCCGGTCGAGCAGGTCCCCGCCGGTGCTGACGTCGACCAGGTCGATGATGTCCGCGCTCAGCTCCAGCCCCAACGGATCGACCAGGATCTCGCTGGCCAGGGCCTCGGGGGAGTCGCTGGCCGGTCCGGTCGCCTCGGTCGCCGACCCGGAGTGGGCCAGCGCCGCCTCGGCGGCGGGGGTGGTCTCGGGGACCCGGGCGGCGAAGACCAGCATCAGGCCGCCGGCGAGCAGGAACGGCAGCTTGGGCAGGCCCGGGATCAGGCAGAGCGCGAGGGCGGAGAAGCCGGCGATCCGCAGCGGGTACTTGCGGCGACCGATCTGGGCCAGGATGTCCGAGCCCATGTCGTCGTCGCTGACCGACCGGGTCACGATCAGGCCGGTGGCGACGCTGAGCAGCAGCGCCGGGATCTGGGAGACCAGACCGTCACCGATGCTGAGCAGCGAGTAGGTGTTGATCGCCTCGCCCATCGCCATCTTGGACTGGACCACGCCGATGCCGAAGCCGCCCAGCAGGTTGACCACGGTGATGAAGACGGCAGCGATCGCGTCGCCCTTGACGAACTTCGAGGCACCGTCCATCGCGCCGTAGAAGTCGGCCTCGGCGTGCACGTCGGCGCGCCGCTTGCGGGCGGTCTCCTCGTCGATCAGGCCGGAGTTGAGGTCGGCGTCGATCGCCATCTGCTTGCCGGGCATCGCGGCGAGGGTGAAGCGGGCCCCGACCTCGGCGACACGGCCGGCACCGTTGGTGATGACCACGAACTGGATGATCAGCAGGATCACGAAGACGATCAGGCCGACGATCAGGGAGCCACCGACGACGAAGTGGCCGAAGGTGTCGATCACCTTGCCGGCGTACCCGTGCAGCAGCACGAGTCGGGTGGCGCTCACGTTGAGCGCCAGCCGGAAGAGTGTCATCACCAGCAGGATGGAGGGGAAGGCAGCGAAGTCGAGGGGCTTCTGTACGAACATCGCCGTCAGCAGGATCAGCAGCGCCGCCGAGATGTTGAACGCGATCAACATGTCGAGCAGGAACGACGGCAGCGGCACGACGAGCATGACGACGATCAGGACGATGCCGATCGGGACGCCGAGCTTGGATAGCTGCTTCAAGGGGACCGCTCACTCTCGTGTCGAACTGCGGTTCGACGAATTCAGTGCCGTCCCTGGCGCTGGTGCTACCTGGCTGCCCTCCTGGCTGCCGTTCGCACCATCGGCGGCTGCTCGGCGCACCTGAGCGCTTGGCGGGGAATCCGGCGAACTCGCTGCGCTGCTGCGCGCCCGGCGTGTGCGCCCCGCCGGGGCAGGCCAGCGTCAGGCCAGCGTCAGGCCAGGTGGTCGTGGGTGGGGCCCGGCTTCGGCGGCGGTCGTCGACGCCCTGCGGGGAGTACGTCGGGCAGCGGCTGGTCCCGGTCGGGGCGCGGGGAGCGGTGCTCGCCGCCGTAGTGGCCCTGGTTGCGTCGGGTGATGACGAAGGCGAGCACCTGGGCGACCGCGGCCCACAGCTCCTGCGGGATCTCCTGACCGACCTGGCAGGAGCGGTACAGCGCCCGGGCCAGAGGGACGTCCTGGACCAGCGGCACGCGGTTCTTGGCCGCCTCCAGCCGGATCTTGGTCGCGATCGCCCCGGCGCCGCGCGCCACCACCCGCGGGGCGCCCCGCTCGGCGGAGTACTTCAGCGCGATCGCGATGTGGGTCGGGTTGACCAGCAGCACGTCGGCGTCGGCGACGTCGGCGATCATCCGGGTGCGCGACATCTGGCGCTGCTTGGCCCGGATCGCGCTCTTGACCAGCGGGTCGCCCTCGGACTGCTTGTGCTCCTGCTTGATCTCCGACTTCGTCATCTTGAGCTGCTTGTCGTGCTTGCGCTTGGTGAACGCGTAGTCGGCACCGGCGAAGAGCAGGCCGATGATCGCGATGGTGCGGATCAGGGAGAAGGCCCGGTGGTGCACCTCGGACAGGACGGCGTCCATCGGCACCAGGCCGCCGACCAGGGGCATGATCCCGACGATCGCGCGCCAGGCGACGAAGCCGACCACGGCGGACTTCACCAGCATCTTCGCGCCCTGCCACAGCGTCTGCACGCTGAAGAGGTTCTTGAACCCCTTGAGCAGGTTGAGCTTGTCGAGCTTGGGCTGGAGCCGCTTCGGTGCCACCACGAAGCCGCCCTGGGCGGTGGCGGCGATGATGCCGACCAGCAGCACGATGCTGGCCAGGGTCAGGATGGTGAGGAAGGCGTGGGTGGCGCCCTGGCGCAGGAGCAGCAGCGCCTTGTCGGCCGTCGGGTTCGAGATCGCCTCCAGGCTGGAGTGGATCAGCTCCTGGATGACGGTCAGCTCGTGGCGGACCATCGGCCCCAGCGCCAGGCCGACCGCGAGCAGGGAGAGCCACGAGCCCAGCTCGGGGGTGCGGGCGATCTGCCCTTCACGCCGGGCCTTGGCCTTCTTCTGCGCTGTGGGCTTCTCGGTCTTGTCCTCACCTGCCTCCGCCATCAGCCGGCCCCGGCCATCGTCGACATCGCATCGAGTGCGTACGTCGTCAGCTTGTCGATCACCGTGGGCAGCATCGGGAAGCTCGCACCGACCAGGAGCAGGGTCAGACCGATCTTGGCCGGGAACATGATGCTCATCGCGTTGAGGGCCGGGGCGACCTTGGTGAGCAGGGCCAGGGACAGGTCGGCGATGAAGAAGACGGCCATCAGCGGCAGCGCGATCTGGAGGCTCATCGTCATCAGCATCCGGAACGCGGTCATCAGCACCGTCTGCCAGCTGCCCAGGTCCGGGCTGCCGTCCAGCGGCAGGAACTCGAAGGTCTTGAGCAGGCCACCGATGATCAGGACGTGGGCGCCGCTGACCAGCAGCAGGACGGTGGCCAGCCAGGTGTAGAGCCGGCCGAAGACCGAGTTGGTGTTCATCGACAGCGGGTCGAAGGCCGCCACCATCGCGAACTGGCCGAAGTTGTCGATCAGGGTTCCGGCCAGGCTGACGGCGGTGAAGAGGAGCTGCATCACGAAGCCCATCGCGACGCCGATCAGCACCTGGTTGAAGGCGGTCAGGAGCAGCTCGGGGGTGGTCGCAGGCAGCCGGTCGTCGGCGATCGTGCCGGAGACGACGAACGCCAGGCTGACCGCGAGCACGACCTTCGCCATCGTCGGCACCGAGCGGGTGTTGAACGGCGGCGCGACCATCAGCCACGCCACGATCCGCACGCTGGCCAGCAGGAACGCCATGATCTGCGCGCCGTTGAGGGTGACGTTGGCGTTCAGCTCCGCGGTGGCGAGCCCGCTCGGGAGCGCTGCGGGGAGGAGTGAGGCCAGGGCCGACATCGATGCCTCAGTTCAGCAACGACGGAATGCGCTCGAAGAGCTGCGTCGTGAACGTGATCATCGTGTGCAGCATCCAGTTGCCGCAGAACAGCAGCGCCATCGCGACGCCGATCACCTTCGGGACGAAGGAGAGCGTCGCCTCCTGGATCTGCGTCATCGACTGGAACAGCGAGATCGTGAAGCCGATCACGAGCGAGGTCACCAGGAACGGTGCCGACAGCTTCGCCGCGACCATCATGGTGCGCAGCGCCAGATCGAGGATCGTGGTGTCGGTGATCGTGGCCGGGACCAGCCCCGGCAGCAGGCCGGCCATCAGCCGTAGCTCCCGACCAGCGCCCTGATCACCAGGGCCCAGCCGTCGACCAGGACGAACAGCAACAGCTTGAACGGCAACGACACCATCACCGGCGGCATCATCATCATGCCCAGACTCATCAGGGCGCCCGAGACCACGATGTCGATCACCAGGAACGGGATGAAGATGATGAACCCGATGATGAAGGCGTCCTTGAGCTCGGAGAGCACGAAGGCGGGCACCAGGGTGGAGAGGGCGACGTCCTCACGGTTCTTCGGCAGATCGCGTCCGGCCACCGACGTGAGCAGCATCAGCTCCTTGTCGTCGGTGTTCTTCAGCATGAACGTCTCCAGCGGCTTCACCCCCGCCTTGAAGGCCTGCGAGGTGGTCATGTCGCCCTTGAGATAGGGCTGCACACCGGCGTCGTTCACCGCCGAGACCACCGGCGCCATGATGAAGAGGCTGAGGAAGAGCGCCAGCCCGGCCAGCACCTGGTTCGGCGGGCTGGTCTGCAGGCCGAGCGCGTTGCGGGTCAGGCCCAGCACGACCAGGATCTTGGTGAAGCTGGTGCAGGTCAGCACGATCGCCGGGGCGACGCTGAGCACCGTCAGCACCAGGATCGTGACCAGCGAGTTGCTCGGCTTGTCGGTCAGCCCGGTGAGGTTGACGTCGATCGAGGGGCCCGTCGGGGTGGTCGGCCCGTTGGGGCCGTCCGGTGCGGCCATCGCCGCGCCGAGGAAGGCACCGGGGGCGAGCACGAGTGCGGCGACCATGCCGGCCAGGAGCCAGGCGTGACGACGTACGCGGGCCAGCGGGGTGGGGGAGTCGATCACGAGGCCCGCCGATCGTCCTCGGTCGCCGACCCGGCGGCGCCCGAGGTGGGACGGAACTGCTCCCAGGTACGTCGCCACGTGGTCGGTGAGAGCAGCGAGCCGGCCAACGCCGAGGGCGACGGCACCGACAGGGTCGGCTTCGCCTCCGCGCTCGGGTCGACCTCGGGCAGCATCGTGTCGGGGTCGAGCCCGACCTCGTCGGGCTCGACCTCGGTGAGCAGCGTGACCTGCTGGTCGGTGCTGCCCAGCACCAGGACGCGGGTGCCGACGGTGACCACGGCCACCGACGACGAACGGCTCAGCTGCTGGCGGTGCACCACCTGGACCGGCGCACCGGTGCGGCCCTTGAACCGCCGGTTGGCGAGGCGTGCGATCAGGAACAGCAGTCCCAGAACGAACGCCAAGGAGAAGAGCAGCCGGACGCCTAGCGCCAGCATGCTTCCCGAATCACCCATGACAGATCCCCTCTTGATCGGTCGATGGTCGGACAGGGATGAGACTCAGACGACGGCTGCGTCGTCGAGGATCTCCGTGACACGCAGGCCGAAGTCCTCGTCGACGACGACGACCTCTCCGCGTGCGATCAGGCGCCCGTTGACCAGCAGGTCGGCGGGGCTGCCGGCGGCACGGTCGAGCTCGAGCACCGCGCCCGGCGAGAGCGCGAGCAGGTCGCGGACCGTCATCCGGGTGCGGCCCAGCTCGACGGTGACCTCCATGTCGACGCCGTGCAGCATCTCCAGTCCGCGCTGGTGCTCGGTGGAGGCGCCGAAGGACCCGAGGCCGTGGTTCTGCACGGGGATGGACAGGTCGGGCAGCGCGGCGGTCTCGACCGGAGCCGCAGCAGCGGCCGGGGCCGCCGGGGCGGGCGGAGCAGCCGGAGTGGCGGGAGCCACCAGGTCGGCCTCGCCGAGCGGCTCACGGGCGCCACGCAGCGCGGCGCCGGAGACCAGCACGGCGGCGTCGATCCCGATGCCGATCAGCGGCACGGTGGTGAACTCCGAGCCGAGCTCGAGGATCAGCTTGTCCAGCTCGACGGTGCGCGGTGAGCGGGCCCGGGTGCCGAGCTGGGCGGCGATCGCCTCCAGCGCGGGGGCGACGGCGGCGTGCAGGTCGAGCCCACCGAGCGGGCTGGAGGCCAGTGCCTCGACCAGGTCGGAGCCGATCAGGACGGCGATCCGGCCGGGGACCGGGGCTTCCAGGTCGGCCAGGGCGGCACCGGCGAAGGCGGCACCGACGTGCGGGGAGCCGGGCTGGGCGGGGCCGACGGTCAAGGGCTCGACCGCGGGCAACACCACGGCGGCGGCCTCGGCGGCCGCGGTGGCGATCGCCTCGACCGCTCCGGCGGCGAGACCGGCGGCGGTGGTGTCGGTGTTCTCGGTCATGAGTTCTCCTTGCGAGCTTCACGGGGGGTGTCGACGATCAGGGCGGCCAGCTTCTGGCCGCGGACGCCTGCGGTGGCGTGGGCGAAGGTGCTGCCGGCGACGGTCACGTCGAGCGGCGCCGCCGCACGGTGGTCGAGGCGGAGCACGTCGCCGGGGCGCAGCGAGCTGAGCTCGGCGGGCCCGAGGTTGGTGGAGCGGAACCGTACGGCGACCTGCACCGGCACCTTGTCGAACTGCTGGGCCAGGGTGCGGGCGGCGGCGGCGCGCTGGTTGCGCTCGCGGTCGGAGACCGGGCCGGGCTGCGCGGCGTGTGCCAGGTGCGAGCCGAGGCCGCTGAACGGCATGCAGATCGTCATCCGGTGCTCGCGGTCGTGGATCTTCAGCTCGAAGGTGAAGACCACCATCACGTCCGCGGTCGCGGCGACCTGGGCGAACTGGGGGTTGTACTCGACCCTGATGAACTCCGGCTCGATCGCGACGATCGAGTTGAAGTAGTACTGCATCTCGCCGAGCAGGCGCTCGATCAGACCGCGGGCGACGTTCGACTCGATCTCGGTCAGCGGCCGGTCAGGCTGCTCGGCCGCACCGGGGCCGCCGAGCATGTGGTCGATGCACGAGAAGATCGCGAACATCGGGAACTCGAGCATGCAGACGCCGGGGATCGGGTCGGCGCTGAAGAGCGTCATGTAGGTCTGGGCGTCGAGGGAGTCGACGTACTCGGCATAGGTGCGCTGCTCGATGTCGAGCAGGTTCACCGAGCAGACGGTCCGCAACGAGGATGTGAAGACGGTGGTCGCCTGACGGGCGAAGCCGTCGAAGGCGAGCTGGAGGGTGCGGGAGTGCTCCCGCGAGAGCTGGATCGGCCTGCGGAAGTCGTAGGGGACCGGTTCCGAGGATCGACCGCGTCGGCGGGCCCGGGACGGCACGGTGGTGGTCACGCCTCACCTGATCGGCGCTCGGACTGAACGTCTGAGCGTTTGCGGTGAGCGGATCTCCGTGCGGTCCCGGACCCGCCGGGGGGCACAGCGTCGCTACTGGGTGACGAACTCGGTGAAGTAGAGCCCCATCACCTTGCCCTCGTAGAGGCTCTTGAGCAGCACCAGCAGCTGGTTCTTGTACTTCTCCCGGTTGGCCGAGGAGGCCAGGTCGGCCATCGACAGACCGCTGAAGACGTCGATGGTGGCGTCCTGCGCCTTGGGCGCCTCGACCTCCTCGCCGCCGTCCTTGGTCAGCTGCAGGGCGATCCCGACCCGCAGGTAGTGGCCGTCGGAGAGGTTGATCTGCTGGGAGTCGATGGCCTGCACCACGCCCGGCTTGGGGGCCGCGTTCGGGTCCTTGCTCGGCGCGAGGACCAGGAACCAGCCTCCGGCAGCGGCGATCACCAGGACCACGATGAAGGCGATCAGACGGACCGGACGCCGCTTCGACACGGCTTCGGTCTCGTTCTTCGGCATGGCGGTGACGGTCATGGCGTGACTCCAGAGGTCGACGTGGTGGATATGAGGGAGTTCTGGATCTGGTTGAACCGCTCCCGGGTCGCCGCGGGCACCTGCGAGAGCACGATGATGTCGACTCGCTTGTTGATCTCCTGCGAGCCGGCCTTCTTCGGGTCGATCAACGGCTTGGTGTGGCCGAACCCGGTGGCGCTGAGCCGGCGGGCCGGCAGCCCACCGTGCTCGTTGAGCCAGCGCAGCGCGGTGATCGCACGGGCCGAGGAGAGGTCCCAGTCGGTCGGGTAGTACTTCGGCTTCACCTTCACCTGGTTGGTGTGGCCGTCGATCTCGATCGGCTCGGTGAGCTCGTGCAGCACGGGCGCCATCGTGTTGAGGATGCGCTGGCCGCGCAGGGTCAGGGTGGCGAGGTTGGGCTCGAACACGACATGGCGCGAGACCAGCGAGATCACCAGGCCGCGGGAGTCGATCTTCGCGCGTACGTCGTCACCGAGGCCCTTCTTGCGCAGCGCGTTGTTGATCTCGCTCCAGACCTTGGTCAGGTTGTCGACCTCGGCCTGCGCCGAGGCGGTGGCGCGCTCGGCCTGGGCGGCCTGGTTCTGCGTGACGACCCGCTGCACCTCGCTCTTCTGCGAGGCGGTGAGGTTCTGCACCATCGCACCGAACGGCGTGTCCTCGGGCTTGACCGCCCCGGTGTCGTCGTTCTGCGGGTTGGCGCCGTTGAGGATGTTGATGCTGTGCCCGAAGCCGTTGGCCAGGCCGTTCTTGAGCTCCTGGTACTTCTTCGTGTCCACGGTGGACATCGCGAACATGATGATGAACAGCACCATCAGCAGCGTCACCATGTCGGCGTACGTGACGAGCCAGCGCTCGGAGCCCTCCTCGTGCTCCTCGTGCTCCTCGGCGTAGCGCCGCTTGCGGCCGGCCATCGTCAGGCCGCCTCGACGGCCTGCTGGGCGGCGGGCAGCAGCGACTTGAGCTTCTCTGCGACCAGGCGCGGGTTGGAGCCGGCCTGGATGGCGGCGATGCCCTCGATGGCGAGCTCCATCCGGGCGGTCTCGAGCTGGCCGACGCGCTTGACCCGGTTCCCGATCGGGAACCAGACCACGTTGGCCATCATGACGCCCCACAGGGTGGCGACGAAGGCACTGGCGATGAGGGGGCCGAGGTGCTGCGGGTCGGCCAGGTTCTCCAGCACGTGGACCAGGCCCATCACGGTGCCGATGATGCCGATCGTGGGGGAGTAGGCGCCGCAGTCGGAGAAGAACTTGGCGGCCTGGCGGTCCTCGGCCTTCTTGGCGTGCACCTCGGCCTCGAGGATCTCGCGGAGCTCCTCGGGGTCGGTGCCGTCGATCGCCATCGTGACGCCCTTGACCAGGAACGGGTCCTCGACGTCGCGCAGCCGGTCCTCCAGGGAGAGTAGGCCCTCGCGACGCGCGGTCTCGGCCAGGGAGACCACGGTCGGGACGAGGTCGCCGGCCGGCGGGACCTTGGCGGTGAAGGCCTTCTTCAGGCTGGGGACGATCTGCTTGGCGTCGTCCATCGTGCCGCCGGCGATGCTGACCAGGATGGTGGTGCCGATCACCAGCAGCATCGGGGGCAGCAGCAGCAGCGACGTCGGGTGGCCGCCCTCGAGGATGTTGGCGACGATGATGACGACGACCGCCAGGGACATGCCGATCGCGGCGGCGGGATCCTTCATCGTGCTTCTCCCGGGCTCTGCTCCGCGGTGTGCCGCTCGGCGGTCGGATGGGGGCTGACGGCCGCGAGCTTGGTCTCGTGACGGCCGTCGGTACGGCGCTGCTCGGGCAGGTGGCTCAGGGACTGCGCGTAGGAGTGCGCGGCGTCGAGCAGCGAGCCGAGCGCGACGATCTCACCGCGGTAGGCGATCACGGCGTCCAGGACGCCGCCCATCGACTCTGAGACGACGTACTTGGTGCCGTCGACCAGGGTGATCACCGTGTCGGGTGTGCTGTCCACACGCTCGATCAGGTCGGCGTTCAAGAGGAACTGGGTCCCCGACAGCCGGGTCAACGAGATCATCGCAAGCACCGTCCTTGTGCGTTCTACAGGGTGGGGGCCGTCCGTGGCCCTCAGGTACGTGTTCGGCGTGCCGGTGCCCGATCTGAGCCTTCCGTCCCGAACACGCAGAAAAGTGTCGGGATCCGCCCTCCTCGGTCGAGGATCTCCGGGCGGATACCGACACTTCTCGGTGCGGCTCAGGGTCAGCGCTTGATGTTGACCAGCGTCTCCAGGACCTGGTCGGAGGTGGTGATCACCTTCGAGGAGGCCTCGAAGCCGCGCTGGGCCAGGATCAGGTTGGTGAACTCCTGGGCGAGGTCGACGTTGGACATCTCGACCGAGCCGACGGTCAGGTCGCCGTGGCCGGCGCTGCCGGGGGCGCCGATCTGGGCGGCACCGGAGTTGGCGGCCTCGGCGAACTGGGTGTCGCCGACCTTGTTCAGGCCCTGCGGGTTGGTGAACGTGGCGAGGGCGACCTGGCCCATGTCGCGCCGGATGCCGTCGTCGTACACACCCCGGATGACGCCGTCGGAGCCGATCTCGTACGACGTCAGGGTGGCGTTGCCCGGGCCCGGCTCGGCCGCGACCGTGCCGACCTGCTTGAGGTTGACCAGCTGCGACGTGTCGTAGGTGGCCTGCGAGGTGATCGTGCCGGTGGCCGGGTCGGTGGTGTAGGTGTAGCCGGTGACGGCGTACCCCATCACGAAGCTGCCGTCGGGGGCGACCAGGTTGCCGGTCTTGTCCCACGAGAACGAGCCCGCGCGGGTGTAGGTCAGCGTCGGGGCGGCACCACCGGCGGCGACGTCGCCGGAGCCGAGGATGAAGAAGCCGTCGCCGTTGATCATCATGTCGGTCGGGCGACCGGTGGTCTGGTTGGCGCCCTGGGTGAAGTTCCCCGCCGTGGCGGCCAGCTGGACGCCCAGGCCGATCTGGATCGGGTTCGTGCCACCGCTGGTGGCGGTCGGGTTCGAGCCCGCCGTCAGCATCTGGGAGAGCGTGTCCTGGAAGACGGTCGAGGACGACTTGAAGCCGGTGGTGTTGGCGTTGGCGATGTTGTTGCCGGTGACGTCGAGCATGGTCTGGTTGACCCGCAGACCGCTGATGCCGGCGAAGAGTGAACGAAGCATCGGATGACTCCTGGTGGTGGGTGAGGATCAGGCGGTGGTGTCGGTGGTGTCGGTCGTGCCCGACGAGGCGGTGGAGCCGACGGTGATCACCTGGGACACGGCGACCTCCTTGCCGTCGACGGTGAGGACGGGGCCTCCGGAGTAGAAGGTGACGCCGGTGGCGACGCCGCTGCCGGTGGTGCCGTCGGCGTTGGCGTAGGTGACCGTCTTGCCGATCAGGTTGGTCGACCCGAAGGAGGACTGCACCGAGAGCATCGACGTCATCGTGTCGTTGAGCTCGCCCATCTTCTGCAGCGAGGTGAACTGAGCGTTCTGGGACAGGAACTGCGTCGAGTCCGTGGGGTTCATCGGGTCCTGGTACTTGAGCTGGGCCACCAGGAGCTGGAGGAACATGTCGTAGTCGTCGGTCGAGCTCGTCGACGTGCTCGACGTGGTGGAGCTCGACGAGGCCGCCGCCAGGGACGCGGCGAAGGTATCGGTGGGAGAGACGGTCACGATGCTCCTCACATCAACCGGTCGAGGCGACCGGCGGTTGTCGTGGCGGCCGTGCCGACGGTGGTCGGCTCGGTGGTGGAGGTGGTACGGGTCGGGGCGGTCCGGGCCGGGCTGGACCAGCCCTCGACCCACTCCTCGGCGCTCTCGGGACGCTGCCCGGTGCCGCCGTTCTGGCCGCCCTGCGGGTTGCCCGCGCTCTGGCCGGTGTCGGTGCCGGCCGAGCCTGCACCGCTGCGGGTGTCGGTGCTGGCACCGCTCGCATCGCGTACGACGACCCGGGTGTCGGCCGAGCTGGCGAACTCCAGCATCCGGTGCAGCTCCGAGGTCCCGTTGGCGAGCGCGGCCCGGGCGGCCGGGGTGTCGGCCGACAGGTGCACCTGGAGGGTCCCGGCCCTGACCACCATCGTCACCTTCACTTCGCCGAGGTCCTCGGGGTGCAGGGTGATGGCGAGCCGGTGGGTGCCCGGCGTCGCGGTCTGGGCGAACCGGGTGATCTCGGGGAAGACCTGGCGGGCCATCGCCTCGGTGGCGGTCGGCTTCGTCGAGGTCGCGGTGCTGGTGGTGGTGGTGGGGAGGGTGGCGCCCGCGGCCGAGGTGACCGACGCCGAGGTCGGGTCGGTGGCGGTCGCCGTGTCGTCGGTGCTCCGCTGGGCGGTGGCGCTCTGGCCTGCCTGTCCTGCTGGTCCGGTGCTCTGGGAGGCCTGGGCGCCCTGGGCACCGGTCTGGCCGGTGGTGCTCGGGTCGCCCTGGCTGCCCTGGCTGCCCTGGCTGCCCTGGCTGCCCTGGCTGCCCTGCCCGGTGGTGCCGTTCTGGGTGCCGTCGGCCTGCGCGCCCGGGGCCGTGACGCCGTGTGGGGTACCGGCCAGGGTGCCGGTCGGCTGGGCGGTGGGGGTGGCCGGGGTGGTCGATGCGGACGCCGTGTCGGTCTTGCCTGCGCTCTCGGCGACGGTCGCGGCCGCCCCCTGCGCCAGCACCGACGGGGCTGCGGCGGTCGCCCCGGTCGCACCGGCGGTGGGGCCCGCGGGTGACGGCGTACCGGCTGCGGTGGCGTCGCCCACCGTGGCCGAGATGGACCCGGGCAGCCCCGCGAAGAGGGCGCGGGCGCTGCCCGGGAGCGTGGCGGCGACGGTGGTGTCGCCGGCTCCGGTCGCCGCTGCGGCCGTCGGCGGCGTCGCGGGGCTCGGAGTGGTGGAGGCACCGAGGGCGGCCTCAAGCGCGGCGAGGAAGTCCTGGCCGGCGGCCTTGGGCTCGGTGGCGTCGGTGCTGTCGCGCTCGGTCTCGTCGGCCTTCTGGGCCCGGTGGGACTGGTCACGGGTGGCGCGGGTGCCGCTCTGGGCGCCCTCGCCCGAGCGCGCCGAGGGGCGCTGGCGGGGCTCGGCGGCCGTGCGCTGGAGCGTCGGCAGGATGGTGGAGACGGCGGGCAGGGTCGTCATCAGCTCAGCCCCGCGAAGAGAGCCTGGAGGTCGTACGCCGACCGGGACGTGGCGACCGACTCCGAGCCGATCGCGGCCCGTACCGCGGCGGCGGTGGCGTCGCCGGTCGTCGTACGGGTCGACGTCGCGGTGCTGCCCGTGGTGGTCGAGGTGCCAGTGGTGCCGATCACGCGGCGGATGTAGTCCGGCGTCGAGGGCACGTCGACGATGCGGACGTCCAGGCCGGTGCGCGGGGCCTCGATCATCTTGCCGTTGCCTAGGTAGATCGCGATGTGGTCGGCACCGTTGTTGCGGCTGGAGTTGTCCCAGGCGAGCAGGTCGCCGGGCTGGGCGTCGGCCAGGGAGCTGACGGCGGTGCCGGACTTGGCCTGGTCGGCCGAGAGCCGCGGCAGGTCGATCCCGATGGCCTTGTAGGCCTGCTGCACCAGGCCGGAGCAGTCCACGCCGGTGCTGAGCGAGTTGCCACCCCAGACGTAGGGCACCCCGAGCGCGGACTCGGCCGCCGAGATCACCTGCTGCTGAGCGGCGCTGACCTCGCTGGAGGTGGTGGCGCGGCCCAGGGTGGTGCTGGTCCCGGTCGTCGAGGTGGTCCCCAGGGCGCTGTTGAGCTCGGTGCTGAAGGTGCTCGAACTGTCCGAGGAGGTCAGGCTGCTGAGCTGCTCGATCTGGGCCTCGATCGCCTGGATGCGGTCCATCACGGACGTGACGCTCATCGGGTGCCCTCCTGGGCGTTGTGGTGCGGGGTGGAGTCGTGGGCGGTGCGGGCGCGGAGCCAGGTCTGGCCGGCGAGGTCGTCGGCCTCCTTGGCGAGCTTGCGCTCGCGGGCCAGACGGCGCTCGGCGGCACGGCGGGCGAGCAGCTGCTCGACGGCGGAGAGCCGGGTCTTGGCGCCCTCCCACCGCGTCCGGGCGGCCGAGGTGACCTCGGTGGCCTCGGCGATCTCCTCGCGGGCGATCACCAGGGAGTCGTTGAGCTGACTGAGCGACATCCGTAGGGTCAGCAGGGCACCGGGGGTGCCTGCGCCGAGGATCTCGGACTCCAGGCTGGACGCGGCACGCAGCTGCGCCTGGAGCTGGGCAAGCCGGGCCTCGCGGGCTGACTGCTCGCTCAGGGCGTGCTGGAGCTCGAGGAGGGTCGCTGACTCCTCGACACCACGGACCCGTTCGACGGCCCGGAGGCCGGGATCGAGGTCAACGCGCACGGACACGGCGTACAGCCTTCATCGCAGGGATCGCCCAGGCAGGGTCGATCAGGGGCTTGCCGATCCGTCGGCAGGGGGTGAGCGGTCCGTCGCTCGACCTGACCCTTCGGCGGCCCTCCCAACGACCTGAGCCGGGTGGGGGTCCCGATTGGGGTCCCGGGTCTGGGTGAGGGGACGTATGGGGTGTCGCGGGTCCAGTTCATCCCGCGTGGTGGAACTGCCCCGGCGCCTTCGCTTTTTGTGACGCGAGGCACAACTTCTTGTATTGGGATCAGGTTCTTGGTCGCCATCGCTGTCCGGTGGCTTCGGCAGCCACCCAAGGTTGCCGTGGCACGCTGATCTGCTGCGCAGGGTCTGATGGGAGCGAACGATGAGCGGATTGTGGGGGACAGCGACGATCCATCATGCAACGTCGGTCTTGCGTGGCGCTTCTCATCCACCTTCAAGGCCGGCGCGCGTCACTGGCAGCTCGACTGGTCGTGGAAAGGCCGAACAGCGCGCAACGGTTGTTGGGAGGAGGCAACGTTGCTTGTGGTCATTCAAGTGGCAATCCAATTAGTTCTCTGGTGCTGGGCTTACGGCTTCTTGGCCGACCGGGAACGACGGAACGACGATGAATTTTCGCTCGCGAGCACAGTGGGCCTCCTCTACCTCTCCGGGATGTTTTCCGCATTCGTTCCATTTGTGCATATGTGTCAGAGGCTGATGTCACATGGGGGTTGGGCTGAAAGCGACTCCCTTGATGATTCCCGGATGGCATGGACCCTCGTCAAGGACGTCGCCTCTGCCGTCTTCTCTGCGTACACCCTGAGTCTGGTTCTGGCGTACTTCTTCCATGTCTCCATAGGGCATCTGGCTGCCTTTGTTTGGGTGCCGGCGGCGGCGTTAGGTGTGGTCCTTGTCGTCGCGGACCTGAAGAATGGTTCAAGGTCCCACTTGCGCAGTCGCGACGTGCAGGAACTGCGGCGCGATCGTCGTGTCGGCTCTGGGGAGCGGGCCGCGTGGTTGTTTCGGCATTCCTGATGTCTGTTGGAGTAAGGATTCGAGTGGGAGGCCTCATGTATCGCTACGTCATCACCTTTGTCTTCTCGGTGGGGGTGTGTGCAGCGTGGTTCGCTGCCTTCCCGGACCTCCGGACGTGGTTCGGCATGATTCCCGCCGTCCTCCTGGGCGTCCTTCTCATTGCGCTGGTGAGTCGAGGCTGGCTGTGGTGGCGGGGCCGGAGGTGACCGCCGCCTCGGCTGTCGACCGTGCCGGTCACGCTGCTTTTTTGTCACACTCAGCACAACTTCTCGTCGCGGAGGTCGGATCGGGGAGGTGAAGCACTGCGCGGTCAGATCGGCATCCCTAAGGTCTGCTGGAACGGACCGGGGGAGTGAAGGATGCTGAGGCAACTGCGAAACGGGGACGTCCCGCTGACGAGCGTGACAGCGGTGACCGGGGTGCTGGAACTGTACGAACGGTCCCGCTCGGTGCGGACAGGTGACGTGGCACGCAGAGGAGATCCGTGATGCCGGTGGCGCTGGGTGTGCTGGTCTTCCTGGGAGAGTGTCTCTTGTGGTGGTGGGCCTACAACTACCTCGCCGACCGGGCCGAGGTGGACAACCGTCCGACCTCGCTCGCCACGACGTGGGGACTCTTCTATATAGCGGGGTTCCTGGCGCCGTTCATGCCGTTCGTCTACGTCTATGGTCGCTTCGCGCGGAAGAAGGCCACGGCGGAAGAGAAGGCGGCGTCGGAGAAGGACTAGGGCAGGACGACCGGGCGGTGTAGCAGGTGGTGCAGGGCCGCCCAGGTGTCGGCCGGCGGCTCGTCCATCCGCTGGCACAGGAAGGCGTTGATCTGGGGCATCAGCTCCAGGGCCTCGTCGGCCGTGGGGTCGGAGCCGGCGGCGTACGCGCCGATCTCGACCAGCTCCTTGACGTTGCGGTGTGCGGCCAGCAGCTGGCGCAGACGGCGGGCGTCGGCCTGCTGCTCGGGGGTGGTGACGGTGGACTGGAGTCGAGAGATCGACTCCAGGACGTCGATCGCGGGGAAGTGCCCTGCGGTGGCCAGCGAGCGCGAGAGCACGATGTGGCCGTCCAGGATCGATCGGGCGGTGTCGCCGATCGGGTCCTGCAGGTCGTCGCCCTCGACCAGCACCGAGTAGAGCCCGGTGATCGAGCCGTCCGGTGAGGTGCCAGCCCGCTCCAGCAGCCGCGGCATGGTCCCGAAGACGCTGGGCGGGTAGCCACGGGTCGCCGGCGGCTCCCCGGCCGACAGACCGATCTCGCGCTGGGCCATCGCGACCCGGGTCAGCGAATCCATCATCAGCACGACGTTCTTGCCGGCGTCGCGGAAGGACTCCGCGATCCGGGTGGCGACGAAGGCGCTGCGCAGCCGCTCCACCGCGGGGGCGTCCGAGGTCGCCACCACCACGACCGAGCGGGCCAGGCCCTCGGGGCCGAGGTCGTTGTCGATGAACTCGCGGACCTCGCGACCCCGCTCACCGACCAGGGCGATCACGTTGACGTCGGCCGAGGTGCCACGGGCGATCATCGACATCAGCGACGACTTGCCGACGCCCGAGCCCGCCATGATCCCGATCCGCTGACCCAGACCACAGGGGGTGAGCGCATCCAGAGCGCGTACGCCGAGCAAAACCGGATCCTCGATCCGGGGACGCTTCAGTGCCCCCGGTGCGGCGTTCTCCACACTGACCCGGGGGAGGGAGTCGAGGGCGGGGCCGCCGTCGATCGGACGCCCCAGCCCGTCGAGCACCCGGCCGAGCAGGGCATCGCCGACCCCGATCCGCAGCGGGCCGCCGGTGTGGCGGACGAAGTCGCCGACCTTCACACCGACCGTCGTGCCCAGCGGCAGGCAGATCATCGAGTCGGGACGCAGCGCGGCGACCTCGGCGAGCAGGGAGCCGTTGATCTCCACCAGGTCGCCGACCGCCGCGGGCAGCCCGGTGATCACCAGGTGCAGGCCGACGATCTCGACGACCGTGCCGAGCGCGAGCGGTCGGGCCGCGGAGAGGGCGTCGTGGACGTGCTGGTCGGTCAGGATCGCCATCAGAGCAGGACTGCCTTGACCCGTTCCATCGCCGAGGTGATCCGCAGATCGGTGACGGCGCCATTGGCCTCGACCAGCGCGTCGGCCGGGCCCAGGGTCGGGTCGGGGTGGATCTGGAGGCCGCGGGCGGCGAGGTCGGCGACGGCAGGGTCGGCGGCAAGGGCGGTGGGGAGGCGGACGGTGGCGACCGGCACCGGAGGCAGGACGGTCAGCACCCGGCGTACGACGTCGGCAGCGGGCGCCACCTGGACCTCACGCTCCATCAGCGCCTCGGTCAGGGCCCAGGCCAGCTCGGTGGACTGCTCCTCGATGGTCGCGCACAGCGTGGCCAGCAGACCGCGGACCTGATCGGCGGCACGGCCCAGGGCGTCGACCGCCTCGGCATGCTCGACGGCACGGCGGGCGTCGGCGGCCTGGCGCAGCACCTCGACCTCGGCGGCGGTCTGGTCGGCTACCCGCTGGGCCTCGCGGCGGCCCTGCGCCCACCCGACGGCGTACCCCTGGGCGTGGGCCTCGGCCCGCGCGGTGTCGGCGATCTCGCCCAGGACGGTGCGGGCCAGCTCGCTCTGCTCGACCTCGCCGCGGGGCAGGTCGGGGGTGGGCAGTGCCTCGAGCGGGGCGGTCGCGCCGGCGCGGATCACCTGGTGCTCGGAGAAGGGCATGAGGGGTCCCGTCGTGCTCAGGGGGTGGGCCGGTCCGTCGGCAGGGGTGAGCAGTCCGTCGCTCACGTCCCCTGTCGGCCGTCACCCTCACGATCTGAGGACGTTCTCCAAGGTCGCGGTGGGCGGGTCGGCGAACCGCGCGAGCCCCAGACAGCCCGCCAGCGCCGCCACCAGGCTGAGCACGATCACCGGCCACCAGCCCGGCCTGACCCCGTCGCCGAGCCAGGCCACGCCGATCGCCGACGGCCCGACGGTCTCGATCACGAAGGTGATCGCGGCGACGGAGGTGACGCTCGCCCGGGTCAGTGCCAGCCCGAAGGCGACCATCGAGATCGCCCCGTAGCCGGCCAGCGCCCACACCGACGGCATCGTCAGCAGGTCCAGCCAACGGTCAGGAACGGCGAAGACGCGGGCGGCGATCCCGGTGCCGGCGAAGCCGAGGCCCGCCACCAAGGCGAGCAGCACGCCCAGGCCGGAGCCCGCAGCCGAGTGCCCCGAGCCGGTGGTGTGGCGCATCGCCAGCACCGCCCAGCCCAGCAGCCCGGCCAGCGGCACCATCAGCACCAGCAGCACGGTGGCGCCCAGATGGCTCAGGCCCGACGCAGTGCCGGAGTCGGCGCCGGCGGCCAGGCCGATCAGTCCCGCCCCGACCCCGAGCAGGGCCAGCCCCTCGCGCCGGCCCAGGTGGGCACCCAGCAGCGGTACGGCGGCCAGGGCCGTGACAGCGACGCTGGAGGCGATCATCGCCTCGACCACGAAGAGCGGCAGCGAGTGCAACGCGGCCAGGGAGGTGAGGAACCCGACCCCGTCGAGCCCGAGGCCGACGGCGTACAGCAGGGGGCGGCCTCGTACGCCGAGAGCCTGGAGGATCGAGGCGAAGCCGTACGCGAGAGCACTCGCGATCGCTCCGAGGATGGCCAGCAGCACGCCCCGATCCTCCCAGGCTCAGATCACGAACTCCTCGTCGTTGCCACGACGCACCGTGATCTGGCCCTGCTCCTCGAGCTGGCGGATCGTGCGGATGATCGCCTGCTGGGCCTCTTCGACCTGGACCAGGCGGACGGCGCCGAGCAGCTCGACCTCTTCGAGGAGGTTCTCTGCGGCACGCTCGGAGAGGTTGCTGGTGATCTTGTTCCGCACCGCGGTGGAGACACCCTTGAGGGCGAGGGCAAGGTCGCCGGTGTCGACCTGGCGCAGCACCTGCTGCACGGAGCGGTCGTCGAGGCCGACGATGTCCTCGAACATGAACATCCGGCTCTTGACCTCGTCGGCCAGGGTCGGGTCGAGCCCCTCGAGGCCCTCGACGATCTGGCGCTCGGTGGGCCGGTCGGAGCGGTTGATGATGTTGACCAGGGGGTCCACGCCACCCACGCGGGAGACCTCGGCGGGCTGCAGCATCGAGGAGAGCTTGCGCTCCAGCACCGACTCCACGGCCCTGATGATCTCCGGGGAGGTGCGGTCCATCACGGCGATCCGGTGGGCCACGATCGCCTGCTGGTAGGCCGGCAGGCCCGAGAGCAGCAGCGAGGCCTTGTCCGGCGTCATGTGCGCCAGCACCAGGGCGATCACCTGCGGGTGCTCCTCGGCGATGAAGCCGCGCAGCTGGGCCGGGTCGGCCCGGTGCAGGAACTGGAACGGCATCTGGACGGCGGCGGCGTGCAGCCGGTCGATGATCTCGGCCGCGCGCTCCTCGCCGATCGAGCTCTCCAGCAGCTGCTGGGCGAAGCTGAAGCCGCCCTGGGCGATGTGCGCCCGCGCCACCATCAGCTCGTGGAACTCCGAGAGCACGGTGTCGGTCTCGGCGGCGGTGATCATGTCGAGCTGGGAGATCTGCGCCGTGACGGCCTCGACCTCGGACTCGGAGAGGTGCTTGAGCACCGCCGCAGCCCGCTCCTGACCCAGCTGGATCAGCAGGATCGCGGCCTTGCGGACACCCGCGGTCCCGGCCAGACCGCCGCCGTTGGCCGCCATCACGGCCAGGGCGGGGGTCATCGTCGGGATCGACATCGTCGGCGCCGTCGCGGTGGAAGGACTCATCGTGGGACTCGCGTTCATGACTTGTGGTCCACCAGCCAGCCGCGCAGCAGGGCTGCGACGTCCTCGGGCTGGCGCTCCACCAGGGAGTTGAGCTGCTCACGGATCTCGTCTGCCGGGTTGGGCTCGGCCGGACCGGAGTGCTCCAGCTCGGCCAGAAGCCGGCCCGCCTCCAGCTCGTTGGCCTGGGCCGTGGCGCGGGCGTCGGCCTCGGAGCGGAGCTGCTCGACGACGTAGCTGGTGGCCAGCTCCCGGGCCTTCGCCTTGCGCCGCGACTTGAGGTACGCGAGCAGGATGATCAGGGCGACGATCGCGACCAGGCCACCGTTGCGGATCCAGGTCCAGCGCTGGGCAGCGGCCTTGGCGGCCTCGGCCTTGGCCAGCTCGGCGGCGTTGGCGTTCTCGGCGGTCCGGTCGAACGGCATCGACGTGACGTCGACCGTGTCACCGCGGGCGGTGTTGATCCCGGTCGCGGCGGCCACGTAGTTGCGGATGTCGGCGGGCTGGATGGTGCCGACCTTGGCCGAGTCCAGCATCACCGCGATGTGCAGCGAGCCGACGCTGCCGGGTGCTGCCTCGGTCACGGTGTCGACCTGGCCGACGGCGTTGTCCTTGGTGGTGGTCTCGCTGGCGTAGCCGCTGGGCGAGCCGCTGATCTGGACGGGGTCCATCTGGCCGTCGGGGCCCACGACCCCGCCGACGCCGGCATTCGACCCGGAACCGGTGCCGTTGTACTTCTCGATCGAGGTCGTCTCCGACAGCGGCGGGACGTTCTTGTCGTAGGTGTAGACCCGCTTCTTCGTCGTGGTCTTGTCGAAGTTGAGGTTCGCGGTGACGGTCGCGGTCGAGTTGCCCACGCCGACCACCTGGTCCAGCGTGCTCTGCAGACGGGTCTGCATCTCGTTCTGGAAGTCGGAGACCTCGGCGGCCTGGGTGCTGGCAGCACCGGCGGCCGAGTCGGTCTCGGTGGTGAGCACCTTGCCGGTCGCGTCGGCGACGGTCACCTTCGACGGGTCGAGGCCGCCGATCGAGCTGGCGACCAGGTTGACGATCGTCTTCACCTTGTCGGCCGAGACGCTCTGCCCGACGCCGGTCTTGACCAGCACCGACGCGGTGGTCGGGTCCTGGGAGTCGCTGAAGACCTGCTTCTCCGGGATGGCCAGGTGGACCACGGCGGTGTCGATCCCGTCGATCGCCTCGATGGTCTTGGTGAGCTCACCCTCCATCGCCCGCTTGAAGTTGGTCTGCTCCTGGAAGTCCGAGGTGGACAGCGACTGGTTGTCCAGGATCGGGTAGCCCTGCGAGCTCGACGCCGGCAGGCCCTTGCCTGCCATCGCGATCCGGGCCGAGTCGACCTGGGTCTTGGGCACCAGGATGGTGGCACCGCCGTTGGTCAGCTCGTACTTCACACCCTCCTTGGTCAGCTCGTCGGCGACAGCGGAGGCGTCGGAGGCGGCCAGGTTGGAGTACAGCGGGGAGTACGTGGGGGCCGAGGCCCACCGGAACACCAGGAAGCCGCCGAGCAGCAGCGCGGCGGTCCCGATCAGGGCGACGGCCTTCTGGCCGACGGTGAAGTCGGCGAACGTCCGGCCGTAGCGGCTGAACTGCCGAGTCAGATTCTCGCGCATCTACTCACACCTGCATCTGCATGATCTGCTGGAACGCGGAGACGGCCTTGTCCCGCACCGCGACCGTCAGCTGGGTGGCCAGCTGGGCCTCGCTCGCAGCGATCGTGTAGTCGTGGATCGCGTCCAGGTCACCGGTGGCGGCCTTGACCGAGAGGTCGGCTGCCTTGTCGGTGCGACTCTCCATCGAGTCGATGCCCTGGAGCAGCATGTCGCCGAACTCGTTGGACGAGCTGGAGCCGCTGGTGCCGCTGACGCCGGAGAGCGAGTCGAGCCCGCTGGTGGCCGACGTACCGGCGGACGTGCCGGCCACGCTGGAGGTCAGCGAGACGTCGTCGGCGCCGAAGTTCATGAAGTTGAGGGGTTCGAAGCCGGAGATGGCCTCGATGCCGGACACGCTCATCACTTGGCTCCGATCGAGAGCGCGGAGTCGTAGGTGTCCTGGGCGGACTTCGTCACCTGGACCGAGCCCTGGTAGCCGCGCTGGGCCATGATCAGCTGGCTCATCTGGCTGGCCATGTCGATCGACGGGGCGCGGACGTTGCCGTTGGCGTCGGCCAGCGGGCTGTCGGGGGAGTTCACCACGATGCCCTCGGTGGAGCTCTGCGCGAAGCCGGCCACGTCGACGCCGCCGTTGGCGTCGGCGGTGAAGACCGGGAACTTGGCGGTCACAGCCGCCTCGCTCGTCGGCTTGATCGTGTTGACGTTGGCGATGTTGCCGGCCAGAGCATCGAGCCAGGTCTGGTGCGCGCCCATCCCGGTGTTGGCGATGCTCAGCATGTCGAAGGCGCCCATCAGGCGGTACCACCTGTCGCGGTCTTGAGGAGGGTGAACTGGTCGGAGAGGGCGCGGCCGACGATCTGGTAGCTGTACTGCGTCTGGATCGCCGCCATCGTCTCCTTGCGGAGGTCGACGTTGTTGCCGTTGGCACCCACGGGCGTCTGGGTGTCGATCTGGGTCGCGACCACGTCGGAGGTGCGCGGGTTGAAGTCGCCGTTGGCGATCGCAGCCTTGAGCGAGCTCTCGAACTCGACGGTGCGGGCGCGGTAGCCGGGAGTGTCGACGTTGGCGATGTCGTCGGCGATGACGTTCTGCCGGGTCGAATAGCCGTTGAGTGCGGTGTGCAGCGTCAAGGTGACGGCATCAGTGACACCAAAGGACACGGAGCAGCCCTCCGA
Organism: Nocardioides sp.; assembly: GCF_030150155.1. Taxonomy (GTDB): domain Bacteria; phylum Actinomycetota; class Actinomycetes; order Propionibacteriales; family Nocardioidaceae; genus Nocardioides. The sequence goes on along the minus strand of NZ_JASLGR010000052.1, from coordinate 20,492 downwards.
AGTAGTTGGCTGGGGAAGTACGAAACGCGGGTGCCGGTCCTTCGGCGAGAGGCGAGCGATCCTTGCTCGTCCCTCTTCTTCGGCCCGCTCAGGCCCTATCTGAGGACTGGAGGTCCCGAAATCGCTGCTGATATTCGGCGGCCTTGGTCTGCTGGCCCATCGCCTCGTACAGGACGGCCAGGTTGTACGCCGCCAGGTGCGAGCCCCGGCCCGCGACCGCACCGACCAGCTCGGGTCGCTCGCCCAGCTCCAGGCAGCGCAGCCACGAGCCCTCGATCAGCGGCAGCACCTCGGCGGTGGCCTCCGGGTGGGCCAGGCCGTGGTCGAGCAGCAGGTCGCCCAGGCAGAAGTGGAAGTCGGGGGAGTCGGCCCAGCGTCGGCTCTCGGCCTCGGCCAGGGCGACCGCGTCGGCGGTGCGACCCGCCTGCCCCAGGGTGAACAGCATCCGCACCACCAGGTCATGCCGGGCCGGCTCGCTGGTCGGGGTCAGCGCCAGCGCCTGCTGGTAGACCGCGGCGGCCTCGGCGAAGTCACGGTCGGCCTCCAGCGCACGGCCGTACTGCAGCAACAGGTGGGCGTCGCCGGGGTGCTCGGCGACCTCGGCGCGGAGCAGGGCGGCGTTGCGCCCACGCTTGGCCGCGATCACCTCGGGGGCGTAGCCGTCGTGGCTCGCCCTGATCGTCGTACGTCGACACGGACCGTCCCAGACCGGCTGCTCGTGCACCCGCCCGCACCAGAGGGTCCCGGCCGGCAGCAGCCGGGGGATCCAGCCGCTGGTGGTGGTGCGGTGGGAGCCGTCCCCGGCAGCGATCCGGGCCTCGATGGTGCTGACCACCTCGATCTCGCCGACGAAGTCGGGGGAGGTCCACTGCAGCCGGCGCAGCGTCTCGGCGGTCTCGGCCAGGTCGCCGTCCAGCGCCTCGTCGGCGTCGAGCATCAGCACCCAGTCGGTCTCGCACAGCGCCATCGCGGTGCTCCGGGCGGCACCGAAGTCGTCGGTCCAGGTGGTGGTGCGGACCGTGGCGCCGTACTGCTCGGCGAGGGCGACGGTGGCGTCGACCGAGCCGGTGTCGAGGACCAGGAGCTGGTCGAGGACGCCGGCCCGGCGCAGCTCGCGCAGCGGTGCCAGCGAGCGGCCGAGGCAGCGTTCCTCGTCGCGCACGATCATCGCGACGCCGATCGAGAACGGCCGGGGCGCGCTCATCGCAGGCTCACGCCACCATGACGACGCTGAGCTGCCCGGTGCCGTAGCCGCTGATCTCGACGCTGAGGTCCTCGCGCCGGCCCAGGGTGAGCGCCTGGGCGCGCACCATCGGGTCGAGGGGGACGCCGGCGGGGTGCAGGGCGTGCAGCTTGAGGTGGGCGGCGTTGGGCACGTTGAACATCGAGGCGGCCACGTTGAGCACCTCGTAGAGGTTCTCGGCCAGGCTCTGGTCCAGGGTGCCGAGCTCGACGGCCTCCTCGGCGACCTTGGCCGGCACCAGCGCCAGGGCGGCACCGAGGTAGGCCGAGCACGGCAGGTCGACGGCGATCAGGCCGGTGACCCGCAGCGAGTCGTCGACGTAGACCGCGATCGAGGCGGGCGCCTTCGGCCCCGGCGCGAACGGCGGTGCTGGGGCGAGGGTGACCTCGCGTCCGAGCAGGTCGGTGATCAGATCGCGGACCTGCTTGGCGGTGGGGAGGTGCGCCGACATCAGACCAGCACGTCCCGCAGGTGCTCGTCGAAGGTCTCGGCGGTGAACGGCTTGGCGATCAGGAAGAGCGCGCCGGACTGGCGGGCACGGGCCCGCATGTCGTCGGAGCCCTCGGAGGTGACGAAGCCGAACTTCACCTGGTTCCCCGAGGAGCGGAGCACGTTGAGGCAGTCGATGCCGTTCATCTCGGGCATGTTCCAGTCCGAGAGCACCAGGTCGGGGTTCTCGGTGGCGACCTTCTCCAGGCAGTCGCGGCCGTTCTCGGCCTCGACGATCTCGTGTCCACCGTGACCGGCCTGGCGCAGGGTACGGATGACGATCTGGCGCATCACGCGGCTGTCGTCGGCAACGATGATCTTCATGACAGGTCCTTCTAGGCGTAGCTGGGTGAAGCTGAGCGGTCGCCGGATCAGGCGAGGGGCGAGGCGGCGGGCGTGTGCACGCTGACCCGGACGGGCTGGCCGCGCCAGAGACCGTCGTAGCGGGAGATCTCGGTGGAGCCGCTCGGGTGGGCGGCGCGACCGGCGGCCACCGCGGGCAGGGAGAGCACGCTCGGGCCGGGCATCAGCGACTTGATGTTGCCGCCGATCATGTTGACCAGCTCGCCGACGGCGTCGGCCACGTCGGCGTCGTCGACGCTCTCGACGTCGGTCGGCAGCGCCATCATCACCCGAGTGACGACGTAGGCCAGGTCGGCGGAGAGCTCGACGGTCACCGTCGCGTCCCAGCCCCCGGTGGTGGAGACCGCCGCGGACCAGGCCTGCTCCGCGTCGAAGGGCGTGCCGACCTCGACGTACGTCGGCAGCAGCGGGTGGTCCTCACCGAGGAAGCTGCTCCACACCTGGGCCACCACGTCGGCGACATCGTGCATCTCGGGGGCCAGGGTCATCAGGCCACCTCCGTTCGTACCAGACCGAGCATCTCGAGCTTCTCCACAATCGCGTCGGGGGTGAAGGGTTTGATCACGTACTCGTGGGCACCGGCGGCGAGCGCCTTGACGATCTGGCCCTGCTCGGACTCGGTCGTCACCATCATGAGCGTGATGTTGCGCCAGGCCGGGTTGGCCCGGACCCTGCGGATGAAGGTGTAGCCGTCCATCACCGGCATGTTCCAGTCGATCAGGCACAGATCGGGGGTCTCGCCCTGAGCCGTCGCCTCCTCGAGCAGGTCGAGCGCCTCCTGGCCGTGACCGGCCTCGGAGGTCTCGAAGGAGAGTCCGGAGACGATGCGGCGCAGGATGCTCCGCATCGCTCGGGAGTCGTCGATGATCATCGCGCGCATGGTCAAGCTCCGATCGGGGACGCCAGAGGCGGGGTGGGCGGGGTCAGGGTGGAGTGCGTGGCGGTGGCCGGCGCGGTGCTGCTGCGGTGGGCCTGCACGCGCCCGAGAGACTCGGTGCGCCACAGCCCGGAGACGGTGGCCGGCATGTCCAGGGTGGTCTCGGTCGAGCCCAGCAGCAGGTAGCCGTCGTGGGCCAGGTGCGGGTGGATCCGGCGCAGGACGTCGTACTTCACGTCGGGCTCGAAGTAGATCAGCACGTTGCGCAGCAGGATCACGTCGAACAGGCCCATCCCCATCATCGGGTGGGCCAGGTTGAAGGTGCGGGCGGTCACCATCTCGCGCAGCTTCGGGACGACCTCCCACTCGCTGCCCTGCCGGGTGAAGTAGCGGACCAGGCTGGTGGCGGGCATGCCGCGGTTCATCTCGACCTGGCTGTAGCGGCCGCGCCGGACCCGCTCGACCATCGACTCCGAGACGTCGGTGGCGACGATCTCGGCGGTCCAGCCGGCCGGCAGGTGCTGGTCGAGCTGCATCGCGATGGAGTAGGCCTCCTGGCCGCTGGAGCAGGCCGCCGACCAGATCCGCAGGTGGCGGGTGGTGGCGCGGGCCTCGAGCAGTCCGGGCAGCATGTGCTGGGTGAAGGCCTGGTACGGCGACTGGTCGCGGAACCAGCTGGTCTCGTTGATGGTGAGCGCGTCGACGGCCTTGCGCTGCTCGATCAGGTCGGTGCCCAGTCGGCCGATGTAGGTGTCGACGTCGGTGCCGTGTCCGGCGGCTGCGGCCAGCGGCATCAGCCGGGCCTCGATCAGATAGCCCTTGGCCTCGTCGTAGTACGCCATCGCCGTCTCGCGCCGAACGAGCGTGGCGATGGTGCGAAAGCTGGCTGAGGACAGGGTCACAGGCTTTCCATCGGACCGACCTGTCAGGTTCTGAGCGAAAGGGCCGATGGACCACATCGTGATCCGTGTCTTGATCGTCGATGACTCTGCGTTGATTCGGAGGCTGATCGCCGCGGCGCTCGCCCCGGTGTCCGATATCGAGATCATCGGACAGGCCCGTGACGGGATCGAGGCGGTCGACCTGGTCCGGGCGCTGGACCCGGACGTGGTCACCCTCGACATCGAGATGCCCCGCCTGGACGGCCTCGGCGCCCTGGAGCAGATCCGCGCCACCCACCCGCGACTGCCGGTGATCATGTTCTCCACCCTGACCGAGCGGGGTGCCGCCGCGACCCTGGAGGCGCTCTCGCGGGGCGCCTCGGACTACGTCACGAAGCCGTCCAACACCGGGTCGGTGGCCGAGGGGCTGGCCTCGGTCCGGGACCAGCTGGTGCCCCGGATCCGGGCTCTGGTCGGGATGCGGCTGCTCACCCACGACGCCGCGCCGCGGCCGCGTCGCTCCGAGCCGGTCGGGACCCCCGCGGTGCCGCCGGTGCGGGCCGCCCGGCGTACGGTGGCGCGTCCGGCGGGCCCGCCGGAGGTGCTGGTGATCGGCTGCTCGACGGGTGGTCCCGACGCCCTGGCCCGGGTCGTGGCCGACCTGCCCGCCGACCTGCGGGTGCCGGTGCTGGTGGTGCAGCACATGCCGCCGGTCTTCACCGCGATGCTGGCCCAGCGTCTGGACCGGCTTTCTCCTCTGACGGTGCGCGAGGCTGCCGATGGGGAGATCCCGGCCCGTGGTGAGGTCCTGATCGCGCCGGGCGACCAGCACCTCACGTTGGTGAGCCGGGCTGGGACCCCGACGGTCCGTCTGACCTCGGGTCCCCAGGAGAACTTCTGCCGCCCCGCGGTCGACGTCCTGTTCCGTACCGTCGCCGACGTCTACGGGGGCCGGGTGGTCGCCGCCGTGCTCACCGGGATGGGTCAGGACGGCCTCGAGGGAGCCCGCATCCTGGCTGCTCAGGGCGCCCATGTGATCGCTCAGGACCGTGAGTCCTCGGTGGTGTGGGGCATGCCCGGAGCGGTGGTGATGGCGGACCTGGCCCACGAGGTGGTGCCACTCCGGGACCTGGCATCACGCATGGTCCGCGCTTGTGACTACTCCCCACTTGGGACCTAGATCCTGGGTCTTGATCCCCGGTTATGGGACCGGGGTCCTTAATTGGGGGCGTGGGCGGATTAAACCTTGTCCCAGGAGCGATGCAGGGCCGCGCGGGGTGCCACAGTTCTGTCGTGACCGTGCAGATTCCTCCGGGTGGTACCTCCCCGCTCACCGAAGACCTGATCACCAGCGCGATGCCGCTGGTCGGGCATATCGTCCGCGAGACGATGGGCCGGGTGCCTTCGCACGTCAACCGTGACGACATGACCTCGGCGGGCCTCACCGCGCTGGTCCAGGCCGCGCAGGCGTACGACGCCGAGCGCGGCGTCCCCTTCGAGCGCTACGCCGCGACGCGGATCCGTGGCGCCATCCTCGACGAGCTGCGCAGCGTCGACTGGGCCTCGCGCTCGGTCCGTCGCCGTGCCCGCGACCTGGAGGCCACCCGCGCCCAGCTCGCCGGCAGCCTGGGCCGCACCCCGACCACCGCCGAGATCGCGACCGCGCTCGGCATGACGGTCGAGGAGGTCGTCGCCAACGAGGACGACGTCAACCGCGCCCAGGTGCTCTCGCTGCAGGGCTCGCTGACCTCCTCCCTCGACGAGCTGATCCCGACCCGGGCGCCGAGCCCGGAGGCCCTGGTCGAGTACCAGGAGAAGCTCACCTACCTGCGCGAGGCGATCGAGGAGCTGCCCGAGCGGCTGCGGACCGTGGTGCAGGGCTACTTCTTCGCCGAGCGCCCGATGGCCGAGATCGCCGAGGAGCTCGGTGTCACCGACTCCCGGATCTCGCAGATGCGTGCCGAGGCCCTGGTGCTGCTGCGCGACGCGCTCAACACCGCCCTGGAGCCGTCCCTGGTGCAGGCCTCGGCCCGTCCCGGCGGCTGCGCCAACCGTCGTCGCGAGGCGTACTTCGCCGCCGTCGCCACCCGTCATGCCGAGGGGCTGCGCGGTGGTGGGCGCCCGAGCGCCTCGGAGCTGAACGCCGCGGGCTGAGTCCCGCACCCTGCCGGGTGGGGCCTGCTCAGGAGGTGTGCAGGCCGCCCTCGGAGGTGACGAAGGCGCGCAGCAGTCCCAGTGCCGCCTCGGCGCACTCGTCCTCGGTGAGGTCGAGACGCCCTTCGAGGTACGCCGTCGCGAACTCGATCAGGCCGCCGAGCGCGAACCGTGCCGCCAGGCCCGAGGTGACCAGCGACGGCGCGTCGGGGACCGCCCGGGTCCAGATCCGGGTGGCGCGAGCGAGCAGGTCGTCGATCAGCGCCCGGCGCCGCTGGTGCATCGGGGGATGCCCGGCCGCGTGCACGAGCAGGAACCGGCAGGCGCGGGGATCGGCGCTCAGGTAGGCCATCCCCGACCTGACGAAGCTGCCCAGCGGGTCGGTCTCGTCGTCGATCGCCGAGGTGACCCCGCTGGCGATCGCCTCGACCGCCTGGGAGGCGAGCTCGTCGTAGAGCGAGGTGATCAGGTCGGTGAGGTCGGTGAAGCTCTCGTAGAAGTAGCGCGCCGTCAGTCGCGAGGTGGCGCACACGCCGCGGACCGTGACCGCGGTGATCCCGCCCTCGTCGATCAGGTCGAGGGCGGCGGTGAACAGCTGGTTGCGGCGCACCGAGGCGCGCTCGGCCAGATCCTTGCCGCGCCAGGTGCGGGTTCCGTCGCTCACCCTGCCCATTGTGGCAGGAACCGTTGACACTGGCACTGACTACTTTTAGTTTGACTACGCGTGTATTCACTCGGGCGGCGAGGGTCGCCGCCGAGCGGACCGACGAGGACGGGTCAATGGCCGACAAGCGCGAGCTCCGCGAGGGCGAGATCGATCTGAGCGACCGGCGGCACTACGCCTCGGGCGCCCCGCACGAGCTCTTCGCCCGGCTCCGGGCAGCCGGCCCCGTCCACCGGCACTGGCACCGTGCCCCGAGCGGCCGGGAGACGCCGTACTGGTCGGTGGTGGGGCACGAGGAGATCGTCCAGGTCAGTCGGGACCCGACCACGTTCAGCACCACCGACGGCCCCGGTCTGCTCGCCGACCCGGCCTTCCGCGAGATGCGGCTCCTGGTCGCCCTCGACCCACCGGACCACCAGCGGCTGCGCCGGCTGATCAGCAACGGCTTCACCCCGCGGATGATCGCCCGGCTGGAGGAGGGGATCGCGGCGCGGGCCGAGCGGATCCTCGACGAGCTCGACCAGCGGGCGGGGGACGTCGACTTCGTCCCTGGGCACGAGGTCGACTTCGTCTCCCGCATCGCGTTCCCTCTGCCCATGCACGTCATCGCCGACATCGTCGGCATCCCCGAGGACGACCGCGCCTGGGTCTTCGGCCGCACCGACCTGCTGCTCCAGGCCGCCGACCCGGCCAACCAGATCTCCGAGGCCGACTACGGCACCCTGATGGTCGAGATCTACGAGTACGCCCAGCGGCTCTCCGAGCACAAGCGCCGCGAGCCCGCCGACGACATCTGGTCGCTGCTCGCCCAGGCCGGGGCCGACGGCCCCGACGGTGATGTCGCCCGGCTCTCGGGCGCCGAGCTGGACGCCTTCTTCATGATCCTGGCCATCGCCGGCTCCGAGACCACCCGCAACGCCCTGTCTCAGGGCCTGTTGGAGCTGATCCGGCACGAGGACCAGGTCGCGGCGCTGCGGGCCGATCCCGGCCTGCTCCCGACCGCTGCGGAGGAGGTGCTGCGCTGGTCCAGCCCGGCCCTCATGTTCGGCCGTACGGCGACCCGGGACGTCGAGCTCGGCGGCCGGCAGATCGCGGCCGGTGACCGGGTGGTGCTCTGGTATCCCGCAGGCAACCGCGACGAGCGGGTCTACGACCGCCCCGACGAGTTCGACATCACCCGCTCGCCGAACCCGCACCTGTCCTTCGGTGGCGGCGGGGCGCACTTCTGCCTCGGCGCCAACCTGGCCCGCACCGAGATCCAGGCGATGCTCGGCGCGCTGCTGCGCCGCTTCGACGTCGAGGTGGTCGGCCCGCCGGTCTGGTCCGGGGCCGGGCCGGTGCACAACGTCGGCGTCTCGGTGGAGCAGCTCCCGGTTCGGCTGCACCGGCGGCGTTGAGTGCCGGCGAACGTGCTGCCTCGGGGCGCTCCCTGGGCGCTCTCGGGGGTGGTTCGCCAGCAGTTATCCCACTCAGGGGCTCAGACGGCGGCCCGCTCCCCGCGCAGCGCCACCGCCCGGCCGTAGGCCTCGACCCAGCGCTCGGCCCAGTCGGTGGTGACGAACGCCCGGGCCCGCTCGCGTGCCCGGCGTCCCATCTCCAGCCGCATCTCCTCGTCCGCGCCCAGGGCGCGGATCGCCCGCATCCAGTCGTCGTCGGTGCGACACAGGAAGCCGGTCTCGCCGTCGACGACGAAGTCGCGGTACGGCGTCGCGTCCCCGACCACGGCCGGGACGCCGAGGGCGGCGGCCTCCAGCGCCTTGAGGGGGCTCTTCGAGCGGCTCCACAGCTCGTCGGTGAGCGGCGCGATCACGACATGCCAGCCGTGGATGGCCAGGTAGTACTCGTCGATCTGGTCGGTCCACTGCCGGAACTCGGTGTCGCGGTAGCCGAGCTGGGCACGGAAGTCGGCGCCCATCATCACCATCTTCGCCCGCGCCTTGGTCAGGCCGTACTTCACCCCGGCACCGCACTGGGCCCAGTCACGGCCGTGGGTGGTGGTGCCGCCCCAGCCGACGATCAGCTGCTCGCCGGGGGCGCGGACCCGCTGCGGCACCTGGAAGAGCACCTCGTCGACGGTGTTGGGCAGCACCACGATCGGGGTGTCGGTGTGCTCGCGGTAGACCTCGGCCAGGTGCGGCACCGAGACGGTGATCAGGTCGGCCACGTTCAGTGCTCGGATCACCGAGTCGCGGCCGAAGTCGACGTACTCGTCCCAGGTCATCCCGCTGCTGAAGGTCGGGTGGTCGCTGCGCATGTTGACGTAGTCGTCGTCGTGCTCCAGCACCAGCGCGCTGCGCTCGCCCTGCCGCGCCCAGTGGTCGACGAAGCTCGGGTGGGCCAGGTGGTGGTTGATCACCACGTCCGCGTCGAGGTCGGGGGAGAGGCTGTCGCCGATCGTGACCGAGGCCAGGCCGTGGTGGGCGATCTCCACCAGGGGAGCCTTGATCCGATACTGGTAGCTCGCATCCGTGGGCAGCGCCGTCGTCCAGGCGAAGATCTTCACGGCCTCATCGATCGGCTGGGACGGTCCCGATCCGAGGGCGTTGCGGAAAAAACGCCGAATCTTCCCTCAGGTGCCTCCGGGCGGCGCCGATCATCACGCTGACAGCCCACGGACGGGCTCTCGGAACCGCTTCACCCTCCAGGAAGGAACCTCTCATGAGCCTCCGCATCAACACCAACATCGACGCCCTGACCGCGTACCGCAACCTGACCTCGACGCAGTCGTCGATGTCGACGTCGGTCGAGCGTCTCTCCTCCGGTCTGCGGATCAACAAGGCGGCCGACGACGCTGCCGGTCTCGCCATCAGCCAGGGCCTCACCGCCCAGGTCAACGGCATCGGCCAGGCCATCCGCAACGCCCAGGACGGCATCAACGTCGTTCAGACCGCCGACGGCGCTCTGACCGAGGTCCAGTCCATCCTGCAGCGTGTCCGTACCCTGACCGTCCAGGGCGCGAACGACTCCAACGACTCTGCTGCCAAGGGCAACATCGTCACGGAGATCTCCCAGCTCTCCAGCGAGCTGGACCGTATCTCCAACACCACGGAGTTCAACGGCACCAAGCTGCTCAACGGCTCGGCCAACCTGAACTTCCAGATCGGTGCTCGCTCGGCCACGAACAACGGTGGCAACCAGCTCAACATCGACCTCACCACCGGTGGTGCCAACAAGGTCGACCTGAGCGGCTCCACCCTCCTGGGTGCTGCCGGCAGCCTCGCCGGCTCCGCCTCGGCGACCGACTGGTCGAACGCCCTGGACGACATCGACGCTCAGCTCGCGAACGTCTCGACGCTCCGCGCCAACCTCGGTGCCTTCCAGAACCGTCTGCAGCACACGATCAACAACCTGTCGGTCACGCAGACCAACCTGCAGGCGTCTAACAGCTCCATCGTGGACACCGACATGGCGGCTGAGATGAGCAACTACACGCGTACCCAGATCCTCTCGCAGGCTGGTACGTCGATGCTCAAGCAGGCCAACAGCAACGCCCAGAGCGTTCTGTCGCTCCTGCAGTGAGTGATCTGAACCCGGGTACGACGGCCTCCGCGGCCGCCGTACCCGGGTTCTTCCACTTCTCCACCACCGACGTCCCGGAGTTCTGATGGCAACGATCCAGTTCAGCGGCCTGGCCAGTGGCCTCGACACCAGCAGCATCATCACCCAGCTGATGGCGGTCGAGACGCTCCCGCAGGATGCGCTCAAGACCCGACTCAGCACCGAGCAGACCAAGCTCAGCACGATGCAGTCGATCAACTCGGCCATCCAGGCTCTGGGGACCGCCGCCGCCAGTTTCTCCACCGGCAGCACCTGGAAGCAGCTGACCGCGACGTCGACCAACAGCAGCATCGCCGTCAGTGCCGGTACGACGGCCACCGCCGCGAACCTCTCCCTGACCGTGAACTCCACCGCGAGTGCGGCCAAGCTCAGCTTCGCCGACGCACACGCGCTGACCGACGTGGTCGCCGACCCCTCGAGCTCGCTCACGCTGACGCTCGCCGACGGCACCACCCGCTCGGTCGACACCGGCGACGGCACCCTCAAGTCCGTCCTGGCCAACCTCAACGCGCTCAAGGACGACAAGGGTCAGTCCGTGATCAGCGCCTCCAGCGTCAGCCTCGGCGACGGCACCTACCGGGTGCTGCTCGGGGCGACCACGACCGGCGCCGGAAGCCTCGACCTCAGTGGCGCCAACCTCAACCTCGGCGCGGCCAACTCCGTGGCCGGCACCAACGCCTCGATCGACATCGGCGCCGGCGTCACGGTGACCTCGTCGACCAACACCTTCACCGACGTCCTGCCGGGTGTCTCGATCACCCTGGCCGCCGGCACCGCTGTCGGGGCCACCTCCTCGGTGGTGATCTCCGCCGACGCCGCGAGTCGCTCGACCGCGCTGAAGGCGATGGTCCAGCAGATCAACTCCGTGCTCTCCACGATCAGCTCGGCGACGTCGTACGGCTCGACCCCGACCACCTCGGGTGGTGACGCCGCCACCGACTCCGGTGCCCTCGCCGGCGACAGCCTGGTCCGCGGCCTGGGTCAGCAGATCCTCGGCACCGTCTACACCTCGACCGGCGGCGTGCTGAACAGCATCGGCGTCTCGATCGACCGCTACGGCCAGTTCCAGTTCGACGCCGACAAGTTCGCCGCGGCCTACGCCAAGGACCCGAGCGCGGTCCAGGACGCGATCGCCGGGCCGGACGGGTTCGCCAGCCGGCTGGTGTCGGTGAGCAAGCAGATCTCGGGCACCGCGGGTCTGCAGAGCGACAACACCATCCTCAAGTCCGACGGCCAGCTGACCCAGATGCTCAAGCAGCAGCAGGCCACGATCACGCGGTACAACACGCAGATCGCCGACTGGGACGACCGGCTCGCGGTCAAGAAGGCCAGCCTCCAGGTGCTCTACACGAACCTGGAGACCACGCTGAGCAAGCTCAGCGCCCAGCAGACCTGGCTGACCTCGGCGCTGGAGGGTCTCTCGTCGTCCTCGTCGTCTTCCTCATCCTGACGCCGGCCCGGCCGATGGGATGACCGTGACGATGAAGCGCGACCCGCGGGCGACGTACCAGCTCGCGTCGGTCAACACAGCGAGCCCGGCACGCCTGTTGGTGATGCTCTTCGAGCGGCTGGTCCTGGACTGCGAGCGCGGCCTGCTCGCCCTCGACGCGGGCGACCGTGCCGAGTGCAACACCCAGTTCCAGCACGCCCAGGCCATCCTCATCCACCTCACCACCACCCTGGAGGTCGAGGGGATGCCGGCCGGTCGCCAGCTGCTCTCGCTCTACGACTGGGTGACCCGCCAGCTCGTCGTCGCCAACGTGCAGCAGAACCGCGGTGCCGCCCTGGAGGCGCTCACCCGCTCCCGCGAGCTCGCCGACATGTGGACGCAGGCCGCGATGCAGGCCGCCGCGAAGCCCGCGTGAGTACGCCGACCCCCGCACCCAGCACCCCGACGACACCGACAGGAGGCACGATGGACGCCACGACCATGTGGGGAGTGATCCTCGATGACCTCGAGCGGGACCTCGACCTCGCCGAGGGCGCTCACCCCGTCGACGACCGCTCCGCGGTGACGACGACCTGGGAGCCGCCGACGGTGGTCGCGCCGATCCCCGCCGCCCTGGTCGCTCGGGCCCAGGCCATCGCCGCCCGGCAGCGTGAGCTCCTCGTCCGGCTGCCGCAGACGCTGGCCCAGACCGGCCAGCAGCTCAAGGCCACCCAGCACTTCGCGCCGCAGCGCACACGTGCCTCGGTCTACGTGGATGTGTCGGCCTGATGGAGAACCTGTCCCTGATCCTGTGGCGCGAGCGCGAGCTGCTCGAGCTTCTCGCCTACAAGCTCGAGGTCGAGCAGCTGGTCCTGGCCAGTGGCCGGAGCCGCTGGCTGACCCAGGCCAACCGTGAGGTCGAGGACCTGCTCATCACGGTCCGCGAGACCGAGGTGCTGCGCGCCGTGGCCGCCAACGAGGTCGGCGCCGAGCTCGGCCTGGGGGAGAACCCCACCCTCTCGGCCCTGGCCGCGGCCGCCGAGGAGCCCTGGCGCTCGATCCTGGCCGAGCACCGCGACGCGTTCGTCGCGGTCACCCGGGACATCGCCGAGCTCTCCGAGACCAACCGCACCCTGATCACCGCCGGCTACCGCTCGGCTCGCGAGACCTTGCTCGCGATCAGCGGCGCCTCCTCCGAACAGCAGTACAGCCCGACCGGGGAGATGGTGCAGACCGCCCCCCGACCGCGACTCGTAGACAGGACCCTGTGACCATGACCGGCACCTTCAGCGGCCTCAACACCGCCCTGAGCGCCCTTCGCTACCAGCAGGTGGTGATGGACGTGGCCAGCAACAACGTCTCCAACGTCAAGACCGAGGGGTACGTCCGTCGGCAGGCGGTCGCGGCCGAGGTCGGCAACACCGGCCAGTCGGCGATGTATGCCTTCTACGACGGCCACGGCGACGGCGTGAAGACCCAGAGCGTGCAGCGGGTCTACGACGCCCTGATCGACGCCCGGGTGCGGCGCGAGAACGCCAAGCTGAGCTACCTCACCACCACCCAGACGATCCTGTCGCGGGTCGAGACGGCGATCAACGAGCCCGGCACCAGCGGCATCAACGCCGCGATCAGCGACTTCAACGCCTCGCTCCAGGACCTCACCAGCAACCCGGGCGGCCAGTCGGCGCGCCAGACGGTGGTGGCCAAGGCCGACGCGCTGGCGGCGGCGATCCGCACCCAGTCCGCGAACATCACCGACGAGGCCGCCGACCAGCGCTCCCACGCCGGCACCGCGGTGCAGCAGATCAACGCCGCGGCCAGCCAGCTGGCCGACCTCAACCGCAGCATCTACACCGCGGAGAACAACGGCACCGACGTCGGCGCGCTCTACGACCAGCGCGACCTGGTCGCGCTCTCGCTGGCCAAGCTGGTCGGCGGACAGGTCACCGTCGCCTCCGACGGTCGCTACAACGTCAGCGTCGCCAACGCCGGCGGTACGCCGAGCACGGTGGCGCTCGTCACCGGTGACAAGGCCTCCACCCTCACGATGGCGACCAGCGCGACCGGCGACCTGAGCTACAGCATCGGCGGGACCGCCCTCAACACCGCCACCGGCACGCTCTCGGGTGAGCTCGGCGCCGTCACCGACGTCGTCAACGACACCCTCAAGACGCAGAAGGCAGCGCTCGACACGCTGGCCCAGACGCTGGTCACCCAGCTCAACGCCGCCAACGCGGCCGGCAAGGACAAGTACGGCGACGCCGGCGGCGACCTGCTCGCCTTCGGCGACCCGACCGACCTCGCCGGCAGCCTCAAGGTCGCCGACGCGGTGGTCGCCGACCCCGGCCTGATCGCCGCCTCGGCCAACGTCAACGCGCCCACGCCGCCGGCCACCGGCCCGCTGGGTACCAACGCCAACGGCGGCGGTCCCGACGAGGACGGCGGCAACGCCGACAAGATGTCGATCGCCACCACCATCACCAGCGACTACGCCGCGATGGTGACCTCCTTCGGCGTCAAGGTCGCGGCGGTCAACACCCAGACCAAGAACCAGACCACCCTCACCAGCCAGGTCACCGACGAGCAGCAGCAGCTCGCCGGCGTGAACCTCGACGAGGAGACGGTGAACCTGGTCGCGGCCCAGCACGCGTACGAGGCGGCGTCGAAGGTGATCCAGACCCTCGACTCGATCCTCGACACCCTGATCAACATGAAGCAGTGAGGACTCGGCCATGGCTATCACTCGTGTGACCCAGCAGATGATCTCCCAGCGGAGCCTGAACGCCGTCATGGGCGGTCTGTCCTCGATGGCGAAGTATCAGGAGCAGCTGGAGACCGGCAAGAAGATCACCCGGCCCTCCGACGACGCCGCCGGGACCAACACCGCGCTGCGGGTCCGGACCGCGCTTGCCGAGCAGAACCAGTACTCGCGCAACGCCTCCGACGGCCAGTCCTGGCTGTCCACCATCGACTCCACCCTCAGCGGTGTGGTCACCCAGCTGCAGCGTGCCAACGTGCTCGCCCTGGAGGGTGCCAACGACGGCGCGATGTCGCAGTCGGCCGCCGAGGCGCTCGCCACCGAGGTCGACCAGATCCGCGCCAGCATCCTGCAGCAGGCCAACACCGACTACCTGGGGCGCCCGGTCTTCGGCGGCACCACGTCGGGCTCGCTGGCCTTCGACACCACCACCGGCAACTACGTCGGCGACGGTGGCTCGGTCACCCGCCGGGTCGGCTCCGGCGTCTCGGTTCGGGTCGACTCCGACGGCACCGCCGTCTTCGGTGCCGACGGCGACAACGTCTTCAGCCACCTCAACGACCTCTCCGCCGCCCTCAAGAGCGGGTCGAACGCCGACATCCAGAGCTCGATCGCCGCGGTCCAGGCCGACATCACCCGGATCTCCTCGGCCCAGGCCGACGAGGGTGCCCGGATGAACCGGCTGCAGCAGGCCTCCGACCTCGCCTCGCAGGCCCAGCTCCGCCTCAAGACGTCGCTCTCCGACGTCGAGGACGTCAACCTGGCCGAGGCCACGATCAACGTGCAGCAGGCCGAGGTCGCCTACCAGGCCGCGCTCGCCGCGACCGGCAAGACGATCCAGCCCAGCCTCCTGGACTTCCTCCGGTGAGCGTGATGGTGCGATCCACGGTGGCCTCCGCCACTGCCGGTGACGGCCAGCCGGACCAGACCGCGGTGGCGCTGCCGCTGATCGAGCTGGTCCGTCCGATGCTGGGCTTCCCCGAGGCCCGCCGCTTCGAGTTCGAGCACCTGGACGCCAGTGGCGTGCTCGCCGAGCTGCGCGGTCTGGACCAGGCCGGCCTCAAGTTCCTGACCGTCCCGGCCGGCACGTTCTACCCGGACTTCGCCCCCGAGATCGACGACGAGACCGCCGAGGCACTCGGCATCGACGAGATCAACGACGTCCAGGTGCTGCTGATCGTGCACACCGGTCCGACCCTGACCACGACCACGGTGAACCTGCGGGCGCCGCTGATCGTCAACACCACCACGGGGCTCGCCGCACAGGTGATCCTCGACGACCAGCGGTTGGCCGTCGACGCGCCACTGCTCGGCTGAGCCCGCGGTGTCCGATAGCGTGGCCCCATGCTGGTCCTGAGCCGCCGCGTGGGCGAGAGCGTCGTCGTCGGCGACGACATCACGCTCACCATCCTCGAGGTGCGCGGTGACGTCGTACGCGTCGGGATCGACGCACCCCGCTCGGTGAGCGTGCACCGCGCCGAGCTGCTGACCGAGCTGACCGCCTCCAACCAGGAGTCCGCGTCCCCGTCCGAGGCCGAGGTGGCCTCGCTCTCCGACGCCCTCTCCGAGGCGTTGAAGAAGCGCGACTGACCCCTCCGGCTCCCATGCGGGAGCCGGAAATGTGATCTCACTCGCTCAAGCGCCGCCCTCGGATGCCGATAGGCCTCCCGGAAGGGAGCGCCTGTCATGGATGACGACGACGAGATCATCGCCGAGTTCCTCGTGGAGAGTCACGAGAACCTGGATCAGCTCGATCAGGACCTGGTGGATCTGGAGCAGCACCCGGGGAGTCGGGACCTGCTTTCGAGCATCTTCCGCACGATCCACACGATCAAGGGCACCTCGGGGTTCCTGGCCTTCGGCCGGCTCGAGCGGTTGACCCACGTCGGGGAGACGCTGCTGTCGAAGCTGCGCGACGGGCAGGAGACGATGACCCCGGTCATCGGCGACGCCCTGCTCGCGATGGTGGACACGGTCCGCTCGCTCCTCGAGGTGATCGAGGAGACCGGCAAGGACGACGACCCGCGGGTCGACGTCGACCCGGTGGTGGCGCGGATCCAGGCGCTGCTCGACGGCACCGTGGCGACCTCCGAGCCGGCCCCTGCCGCACCGGTCGTGCCCGCTGCGCCGGCTGCGCCCGCTGCTCCGGCCGCGGTCGTCGACGAGGTCGCCGACGTGGCTGCCCCGGCGACCCCGGCTGTCCCGGCTGCGGTCGAGGACCACCGCCCGCCCGCCCCGCCCAGCGTGCCGTCGGCTGCGATCGCGGCGCTGATGGGGACGCCGCCGCTGGCAGCGTCCACCGACGCCGTGGCGCCGGTAGCCCCTGCGGCCCCGGCGACCCCGGTCGCTGCGGCCCCGGCCGAGCCCGAGGTGGCCGTCGTACCGGCGACCCGTGCCCTGGCCGAGATGGCCGACCCCGCCGACGCCGAGCAGCACGACGGGCTCGGGGAGGGGGAGCGGCGCAGTGCCGTCGACTCCTCGATCCGGGTCGACGTCGACCTGCTCGACAACCTGATGCAGCTCGTCGGCGAGCTCGTCCTGACCCGCAACCAGATCCTGCAGCGCGCCAACGGCGCCGACGACGTGGAGCTGGCCCGTGCCAGCCAGCGGCTCGACCTGGTCGCCTCCGAGCTGCAGGAGAGCGTCATGAAGACGCGCATGCAGCCGATCGGGCAGGTCTGGGCCAAGATGCCGCGGATGGTCAGGGACCTGTCCCACCAGCTCGGCCGCGAGGTCGACCTGGTGATGGAGGGCCACGACACCGAGCTCGACCGCTCGCTCCTCGAAGCCCTCAAGGGCCCGCTCACCCACCTGGTCCGCAACTCCCTGGACCACGGCATCGAGCGTCCCGAGGACCGGATCGCGTCGGGCAAGGGCCGCACCGGCCGACTGCTGCTGCGGGCCTTCCACGAGTCCGGTCAGGTGGTCGTCGAGATCACCGACGACGGCAAGGGGATGGACCCGGAGAAGCTGGCCGCGGTCGCCATCGAGCGGGGCGTGATCACCCGTGATCAGGCCACCCGGATGGAGGCCAAGGAGCTCATCAACCTGATCTTCAGGCCGGGCTTCAGCACCGCTCCCGAGGTGACGAACGTCTCCGGCCGCGGGGTCGGCATGGACGTCGTACGCACCAACATCGAACGCATCGGTGGCTCGGTCGACCTGGTCAGCGAGGTCGGCCGTGGCACCACCGTCCGGGTGCGGATCCCGCTCACCCTGGCGATCATCCCCGCCCTGATCGTGGGGGAGGGCGAGGAGCGCTACGCGATCCCGCAGGCCAACCTGGTCGAGCTGGTCCGGGTCGAGGGCGCCGAGCTCTCGCGCAACGTCGAGACCCTGGCCGGCGCGCCGGTGCTGCGCCTGCGCGGCAAGCTGCTGCCCCTGATCACGCTCTCGGAGGCCCTCGGCGGTCCGCGCCCGGACTCCGAGGCCCTGACCGTGGTGGTGCTGCAGAGCGACGACATCCAGTTCGGTCTGTGCGTCGAGGAGGTGCACGACACCCAGGAGATCGTGGTCAAGCCGATCGGTCGCCAGCTCAAGTCCCTGACGATGTACGCCGGCGCCGCGATCATGGGCGACGGTCGTGTCGCTCTCATCCTCGACGTCGGCGGTGTCGCCCAGGCACAGCGCATCGGCGCGGTCCAGGCCGACGTCACCGAGGTCAAGACGCACGACGAGGACCGCGAGGCTCTGCTCGTGCTGGAGGTCTCCGGTGGCCGTCGCGCGGCGCTGCCGCTGGCCGCGGTGGCCCGTCTGGAGGAGTTCGCCCTGGAGCGGGTGGAGTACTCCGGTGGGGCCGAGGTGGTCCAGTACCGCGACGGCATCCTGCCGTTGGTCCGGCTCGCCCCGGCGATCGGTCTGCCCGACACCTCCAGCGGCCTGGAGCAGGTCTCGGTGGTGGTGCACGAGCGCAACGACCGTGCCGTCGGGATCGTCATCGACCGGGTGCTCGACGTCGTCGAGACAGCGGTCGTGCCCACCCTGGTCGGCCGCCGTCCGGGCGTCACCGGCTCCGCGGTGGTCCAGGACCGGGTCACCGACCTGGTCGACCTCGAAGCAGTCGTCGCCCAGACGGGAGTGCCCGCATGAGCACCGCCACCCGCACCGAGACCGCCCACGCCACCGAGCAGTACTGCACCTTCTGGGTCGCCGGCCTGTACTTCGGTGTCGACGTCGACCAGGTCCAGGAGGTGCTGCGGCACCAGCCGATGACCCCGGTGCCCCGTGCCCACGAGGCCGTCCACGGCCTGATCAACCTGCGCGGCCAGATCGTCACCGCCGTCGACCTGCGGGCCCGGCTCCGGCTGCCCGAGCGGGCCGAGGGCGAGCTGCCGATGAACGTCATCGTGCGCAGCCGCGGGGAGGTCGTCAGCCTGCTGGTCGACGACATCGGCGACGTGATCGACGCCGAGCAGCCCGGCGGCCTCGGCATGGAGCCGCCGCCGTCGAACCTGCCCGCCGACGTCCGTGAGGTGGTGGTCGGGGTGCGTCCCCTGACCGACGCCATCCTGCTCGTCCTTGACGCCGACCGAGCGGTCGACCTGACGACCGCGCCCGATCCGACCGGAGGAACCCTGTGACCGACATCGAGACGGCGCCCCTGGCGACGCCCGTCGTGCCCGCCCCGACCACCGCGCCCGACGCGTTGATCGGTACTGCTGGGATCGACGGTGTCACCGACTCCGTGAGCGCCGCCCCGTCCCCGCTCGTCGACGACGTCGTCGAGCCTGCCGTCGCCGAGGAGGTCGTCGCCGTCGACGAGTCCCACGGCCTCGGTGCGCACCTGCTCTGGACGTTGCTGGAGGACGTGCCGCTCAACGTGCTGTTCTCCGACGAGAACCACATCATCCGGCACTTCAACGCCGCCGCCCGGGTGACGCTCGGCGGCTTCCGGGGCGCGATCGGCGTCGGTGTCGAGGACCTGCTCGGCACCAGCCTCGACGTCTTCGATGTCTGGCCCGAGTTCCACGCCGGCTTCGTCACCCCGGAGTCCGAGCTGCCGTTCGCCGCCGAGATGCACTTCAGCGGCATCTCGCTCCAGATGGCCGTCTCCGCGGTGTACGCCGAGGACGGCACGTTCAGCGGCTCGATGGCGACCTGGGAGATGACCACGGACCGCGTCAAGGTGGCCCAGGAGGCCGAGGACAACCGGGCCAACGCCGAGGCGATCAACACCGTCCTCCAGGCACTCGCCACGGTCGCTGAGCCGGCCCTGGTGGTGCGCGACGCGATCGCCGCGGCACGCCAGGCGTGGGGGCTGCCCTACGCCACCGCCTCCCAGATTCACGACGACCTGCTGGTCTGCGACCTGGAGGCCGGCAGCCTCGGTGCGTCGGTCAGCGCGGCGTCGATGCGCAACCGCGAGACGCGTGGCGTCGGCCTGTCGGGCCGGTGCTGGGCTGCTGGGGACGTGGTCGTCGTACGCGACCTGGACGAGATCGCCGACAGCCCGCGGCATGCCGAGCTGGTCCGTGCCGGGGTGCTCAGCGCCGTCGCCGTACCGCTGCTGGTCGAGGGCATGGTGGTGGGGACGATGGAGTTCTTCGCCACCGACGCCGCGCGGTGGAGCACCGAGCGGCTCGACGCGCTGCGCAGCATCTCCGACCTGGTCACCCGGACGATCGCCAAGGTCGACCGCGACACCCAGGAGAAGGCCGCCGCCGAGGAGGCCGGGCGCACCATCGAGATGGTGCTCCGCGTCATCCGCGAGGCCGCCACCGGTGACCTCACCGGGCGACTCGACCTGGACAGCCCGGACCCGCTCGCGATGGAGCTGGCCGGTGGTCTGACGGTGCTGCTCGACTCCTACCGCGACAACCTCACCACCATCGGCCGGGTCTCCGAGCAGGTCTCGGTGGCCTCCCAGCAGCTGACGGTGTTGAGTCAGGGGATGGGTGAGGGGGCGTCGTTGACGTCGGATCGTGCTGCGTCGGCTTCGTCGGCGTCGGTGCAGGTCAGTGCGTCGATTCAGACGGTGGCGACGGCGGCGGAGGAGATGACGGCGTCGATTCGTGAGATTGCGAAGAATGCTTCGGATGCGGCGACGGTGGCGACTGATGCGGTGACGGTGGCCTCG
>NZ_JASLGR010000060.1 GCF_030150155.1 Nocardioides sp. | reverse complement strand
GTGCGACACAAGCGCATGCACGAACGACGCAAGCAGGCGGCGGACCGAGAGTCACAGAAGTCGCAAAGCGCTCCAACATCTCGGCCCGCCAACACCAAGCCTACGAGCGTCCAGGTGGCTTGACGTTCCTTAGGAACTCAGAACCTGGTGCCGATGGTGGAGCGCGGTGGTGAACCCGGATCTCGGCGGTGGTGAACCCGGATCTCGGCTAGGGGAGGGTCGGATCCTCACCCGCCAGCGTGCGGAGCACGTCGATGGTCTCCTGCTCGTCCTGCTCCGTGCCGTGGTCGCTGAGCTTGACCACGACGGTGCGGGTGGTGGGGTTGACGTAGATGTACTGCCCGTAGATCCCGATCGCGGAGTAGTCGTTGCTCCGTCCGCCCGGTGCGTGCCACCACTGCGCCGAGTAGCCCCAGTCGCTGACCTGGTGGGCCGCCGGGGTGGCCAGGCGGGTGATCCAGGCTGCGGGAACGACCTGGGTGTCGCCGACCTTGCCGCCGTCGAGGACGAGCTGGCCGATGTGGGCGAAGTCCAGGGCGGTGGCGTTGAGACAGCAGAAGGACTTCTCGGTGCCGTGGTCGCGGTCCAGGTTCCAGGTCGCCGAGGACTGGGCGCCGCTCGGGCTCCAGATCCAGTCCGAGGCGAGCTCGGCCAGCGGTCGCTTCTCCACCGCAGCCAGGATGGTGCCGAGCAGCTGCGTGTTGACGCTCAGGTAGTCGCCCCGCGAGCCCGGCTCGAACGTCACCCGGCGGTGCTCCCCGAGGAAGCCGGGCAGGTCGGTGGTGAGGAACATCCGGGCGGTGCCGGTGAAGGGCCAGTACGCGTTGTAGTTCTCCGACACGTCGACCCCGGCCGTCATGTCGAGCAGGTCACGGACCGTGATGTCGTCGTAGCGGTTGCCCGAGCGCAGCGCCGGGACGAGGTCGACGAGCCGGTCGGTCTCGGCGAGGTCGCCCCGACCGATCGCCTGCCCGATCATCAGGGAGACGACCGACTTCGCCACCGACCAGGAGCTCATCCGGGTCTGGGGCGTGACGCCGGCGGCGTACCACTCCTGCACCAGCCTGCCGTCGCGCAGCACCACCAGGGCCTTGCTGTGGGTGGTGCTGAGGAAGTCGTCGAGGGAGACGCGTCGGCCCTTCCACGGTACGTCGTCGGGGAGCGCCGCGCTCCCGGAGCCGAACTCCACCGGTGTGCCGGAGGCCGGCAGCGTGCGTGCCGGGAAGAGGTCACCCTGGCGCGACGGTGCGGTGAGCTCGAGCTTGGCGAGCATCACGGGGGAGGGCAGGTGGGCCAGCCGGGTGGCCAGGATCGAGCCCCCGCCCAGCAGGACCACGGCGATGAGCAGGCCGATCCCGAACCGGCGCAGCCGCCGTCGTCGCGTACGCCGAGGTCGGCTCGGCTGCACCGTGGTGACGGGGGTGTTCTCGACCATCTTCACTGCTCCTCACCTGGACTGGTGAGCAGATCCTGCACCATCGAGGGGTCAGCTGAACACCAGTCGGAGCGCTATTCCTAAAACGATTAATCCGATCGCCACGTCCATCACCCTCCACGCCCCGGGGCGCGCCAGGAGCGGAGCCGCCTGCCGCGCCCCGTAGCCCAGCACGGTGAACCAGAGCACGCTGCCCAGCCCCGCGCCCAGCGCGAACCACCACCGACCGGTCGCCCCGTGCGTGTTCGCGATCGAGCCGAGCAGGAGGACCGTGTCGAGGTAGACGTGCGGGTTGAGCCAGGTCAGGGCGAGGGACGTGGCGGCGACGCGGCGGCCCGAGCTGGCGGGCCGGTCGGCGGCGGTGAGGGCCTCGGGGCGCGCGGCGCGGCGCAGTGCGGTGACGCCGTACCAGGTCAGGAAGGCGACGCCGAGCCACCGGACGGCGTCCAGGAGCCAGCCGGCGTGGTCGACCAGGGTGCCGATCCCGGCGACCCCGGCGGCGATGAGCACGATGTCGGAGGCCATGCAGATCGCGACCACGAGCCCGATCCGGTCGCGGCGCAGCCCCTGGCGCAGCACGAACGCGTTCTGCGCGCCGATGGCGATGATCAGGGAGAGGCCGGTCAGCAGGCCCGGTACGACGGCGGTCACGGGGATCGAGGCTAGGGCTGCCCCGGCCCAGAAGGCCAACGAATGTTTCTCAAGGATCTGTAGCAGTGCTTAACTGGACGCCATGGAGCCCGACCCCGGCCAGCTCGCCGCCCTCGTCGCCATCGCCGACCTGGGCAGCTTCGAGGCCGCCGCGCGCGACCTGCAGGTGACCCCGAGCGCCGTCAGCCAACGGATCCGCGCCCTGGAGGCCGCCGCCGGTCAGGTGCTCGTGGTGCGTTCGTCACCGGCGGGGATCACCGAGGCCGGTGCCGCTCTGGTCCGGCTCGGACGCCAGCTGCGGCTGCTCGTCGACGAGGCCCGCCGCGAGCTCGACGGCGCCACCTCGGCTGCCGTCGAGGCCCGCGTCGCGGTCAACGCCGACTCGCTGGCCACCTGGTTCCGACCCGTCCTGCGCGACGTCGCCGGCTGGGGCTCGGTAGCCCTGCGGCTCCACGTCGAGGACCAGGCACACTCCGCCGACCTGCTCCGCCGCGGCGAGGTGCTGGCCGCCGTCACCTCCGACCCGCACCCCGTCCAGGGCTGTTCGGCCGAGCCGCTCGGGACGCTGCGGTACGTCGCCACCGGCACGCCCCGGATCGCGGCCCTGCCCTGGTCGCGGCGCCCGCTGGTGATCTTCAACGAGAAGGACACCCTGCAGCACGAGTTCCTCGCCGGCATCGACGTCGACCCGCCCGCAGTGGTGCACCGGGTGCCGACCTCCGACGACTTCGCCGAGGCGGTCCGCCTCGGGCTCGGCTGGGCCCTGCTCCCCGAGCCGCAGGCGGCAGCGGGGCTGGCGTCGGGGGAGCTGGTCCGACTGGGCCGCGGGCGGGTCGACGTACCGCTGTGGTGGCAACGGTGGCGGCTGGAGTCGGCGACGCTGCGCAGGGTCGGTGAATCGGTGCACGCGGCGGCACGGGCGGGTCTACGCTCCGGAACGTGAGACGTCTTCTGCTGTGGATGTTCGCGATCGCGATGGCGATCGACGTCGCCTACTGGGCGATCTGGTTCACCCACCGCGACTGGCTGGCCAGTGAGCATCGTGAGGCGTACTACCAGTTCGAGAATGCCTTCCCGCTGGCCGACGGGTGGCTCGGGATCGCCTGCCTGCTGGCCTTCGTCGCGCTGTGGCGCGGGCGTGCGGCGGCGACGTTCTGGGTGGCGTGCGCGGGCTCGGCCGGGCTGTATCTCTTCGGCATGGACGTGCTCTACGACCTCGAGCACGGCATCTTCGCCAAGGGCGGCGGCGGTGTCGTCGAGGCGTGCATCGTCACGCTGACCTTGGTCTTCTCCCTGGTCGCGCTGCGTTACTCGTGGACGCGCTGGCAGGGGAACGTCCCCATCTCCTCCAGCGGCAGCGAGTCGCGCCCCGCGCGCGGGTAGCCGCGCACGCTGGTCAGGTCACGCGCCCGCTTCGGGGAGCGGCGCGGCGGCATCAGCCGCTCGATCTGGGCCCGGAGCCGCATCCCGCGGCGGACGAGGAGCTGCTCGACGGCGGTCGGGACGGGCAGGTCGAGGGCGTGCAGCAGCGGCTCGTCGAGCAGGGCGCAGCTCAACCGGGTCGCCACGGTCGCCGGCAGCGCGACGAACGGACGGAACGTGGTCAGCAGGCGCAGGGTCGCGGTGGCGACGTCGTGGCCGCCCGCCGTCGGGGCGAAGTGGTCGCGCTCGTAGGCGTCCATGAACGTCGCGAAGTCGTCGTAGGAGCGCTGCTCGAAGTGGATCCCCATGTGCCGGCCCATCTCGGCGTACAGGTGCGCGCTGGCCTCCCGCTCGTTGCGGGTGCTCGGCCGCCAGCCCCAGGTGTCGATCCAGCGGATCGGCACCACGATGAACGTGCACAGCACGTAGAGCAGGTCCTCGTTGGCGATGCCGTACGCCCGGTGCATCTGGTTGATCCGGCGTACGGCGGCACGACCGCGCTCCTGGTCTATGCCGTGCTCCAGGGCGGCGTCCATCAGCAGCACGGTGTCGTCGTACCGCTTCTGGGTGCGCTCGGTGAACTCACCGGTGCGTGCCAGCAGCTCGCCGATGCTCGGCACGGCGTAGGTGCGGAACAGCGCCAGGCCGAGGGCCTGGGCGTAGTCCCAGGGGAAGTCCTCGGTGGCGCTCAGCGCGTAGATGTCCCGTGCGTCGCGCTCAGGATCGAGCGCCTCGATACGGTCGCGGTTGACGAAACGGTGGGACATCGAACCTCATCTCCGTGATGTGCCGACGGAGAAGTCGCTGCCATACTCCTCGTCAGCCTCGGTCTGCGGGCGGTCCAGCGCATAGCGGTAGATCGTCGCGGTGCTGGCGTTGATCCACAGCCTTGGCGGAGCGCCCGCCGCAGCGATCGCGTCGTGGACCTGGCGGGTGGTCTCCACCCGCGAGCGCAGGATCTCGTCCCGGTTGGCGTCGGTGTAGCGGCAGCCGACGTTCTTCCCGGCCAGGTTGATCACCAGCTCGGCACCGTCGACCAGGCGGTTGAGCGTGGCCTGGTCGTCCCAGCGCCCCTCCGGGCCGCTGCGACCCACCCGCGCGACGTCATAGCCACGCGCGGTCAGATCGGTGACCAGGCGCTGACCGATGAAGCCGTTCCAGCCGGCGACGACGGCGTGGGGGCGGGGCGTCATAAGGAGAACCTAGCCCGCTGATGGCCCCTAGGATGCGGAACATGACTGACGATGACCCGCTGATCACCGGTCTGGTCCGGGCCGTCGAGGCGGATCCCGACAACGCGCCTGTGCGCCTTCACCTGGCTGAGCTCCTGGTGGCGGCTGGGCGAGGAACGGAGGCCGTCGCGCACCTGGCAGTGCTGTTGCAGGGGCAGCCTGACGATGCTCGGGCCGGTGCGCTCATGGCTGCGGCGCTCGGCGGCACTGCGGCCTCCCCGGTCACTGCGACCGAGTCGGTGGCAGCGCGGTCCGAACGCGACGAGGTGGACGAGTACGAGGTCGAGTACGACTGGCATCAGGCCGAGTCGGACCTCGGCCCGATCCTCCCGCCGATGTTCGCCACCTCCACGGCCGAGGAGTCGGAGGTGTCGGCGTACGACGTCGAGAGTGCGGGCCTCACGCTGGCCGACGTCGGCGGGATGAGCGAGGTGAAGAAGCGCCTCAACGCCGCGTTCCTGGCCCCGCTGCGCAACGAGAAGCTGCGCACGATGTATCGCAAGTCGCTGCGTGGCGGACTGATGCTCTACGGCCCGCCGGGATGCGGGAAGACCTACATCGCCCGCGCGCTGGCCGGCGAGATGGGCGCCCGGTTCCTTGCGGTGTCGTTGGCCGACATCCTGGACATGTACATCGGCAACAGCGAGAAGAACGTCCACGAGCTCTTCGAGGTGGCGCGCGCGTCGGCACCCTGCGTTCTCTTCCTCGACGAAGTCGATGCGATCGGGCACAAGCGAAGCTCGCTGACCTCGGACGGGATGCGCTCGGCCGTCAACCAGCTGCTGCTCGAGCTCGACGGAGTCCAGGCGAAGAACGACGGCGTCTACGTGCTGGCTGCCACCAATGCGCCGTGGGACGTCGACCCCGCGCTCCGGAGGCCCGGGCGCTTCGACCGGACACTGCTGGTGCTTCCTCCCGATCAGGAGGCGCGGGAGACGATCTGGCGTCTGCACCTGGTCGACCGGCCGGTGGCCGGCATCGACGTCAACCGGTTGGCCAAGCGTTCGGAGGGCTACACGGGCGCCGACATCGCCTACGTCTGCGAGGCGGCGGCTGAGAACGCCCTGATGCAGGCCGCCGAGAGCGGCGATCTGCATCTGATCGGGCAGGCTGAGGTGGAGGCGGCCCTGGACGACGTACGGCCCTCGGGTGGGCCGTGGTTCGAGACCGCGCGCAACGTGGTCATGTTCGCGAACGACGACGGTACCTACGACGAGCTCGGTGCCTATCTGCGCAAGCGACGCCGTCTGTGAGCGTCGACCGTGTTCGCCACCTGATCGAGCTCGGTCGGTGGACCGAGGCCCTGGAGGTGGCACGAACGGCGTTGGCGAGCGACCCGGGCAACGAGGAGCTGCTGGGGTACACCTGCCTGTGCCAGTGCGAGCTGGGTGCGCTGGTGGACGCTTCGGCCATCGCGGACGCGATGGTCGCGGCCAGGCCGGGGGCGGAATGGGGTCACCGGCTGCGCTCGCAGATCCTGGGGCTCCGCGGTCACCCCGAGGAAGCGCTGGAGTCCGCCCGTGAGGCCGTCCTGTGTGGGCCCCACTCCTGGCTCGCCCAGGTGCGGTACGCCGACGCCGAGATGGAGGTCAACGGCCCTTCCGTGGAGGCGTTGGCCGCGGCACGGCGGGCGGTGAGCCTGGCCCCGAACGAGCCTGACACGCACTTCCTGACAGGGGTCGTCCTGGCTGAGCGGAACGAGGTCGCCGAAGCGCGGGCGTCCTACGAGCGGGCCTTGGCCATCGACCCCGAGCACGTCGCGTCGATCAACAACCTGACCGTGCTGCGCGGCGTCTACCGCATCGTCGGAGCTTCGCGGGGGTTCGCCTCGGCGCTGCGGATCAATCCGCAGATCGGCGTGGCCCGGGAGAACCTCGATCTCCTGGTCCTCAACTTCACGTTGCTGCTCTACCTGCTCGGCGCGGGCTGTCTGATCGCGGCCGGCATCGTCGTCAAGGTCAACGATGGTCCGGGTGTGCCGACCTACCTGGCCGCGGTCGGTGTGACAGCCGCACTCGTGGGGTACGTCGGCCTGACGGCACGCGGAGTGCCCCGCAGCGTCCGTCGCTATGCCTGGTCGGTGTGGAAGGAGACCGGGACGGCGCAGTGGAACACGCTGCTCGCGGTGGCCGCCGTCGTGGTGGCCTATGTGGTCTGCTTCGCTGAGGCGGGCCCGCAGATCACCCCGATCGCTCTGCGCCCCGTTCTGCTGGGGCTGGTGATCCTCGGAGTCCGCTGGGTCGTCCTGCGCAGTCGGAGCCACCGGTGAGCGTCGAGCGAGTGCGTGATCTCGTCGAGCTGAACCGGTGGGCGCAGGCGCGTGAGGTGGCGGAGACCGACCTGGCGAACGACCCGCACAACGTGCTGCTGCTCGGCTACCGTGCACAATGCCTGTCCGAGGAGGAGCTTCTGGTCGAGGCGATCAGATGCGCCGACACGATGGTCGCGCTTGCCCCTGACAATGAATGGGGTCACCGGCTGCGAGCCAGCGTGCTGAACAAGCAGGGCCACCGCGAGGAGTCACTCGAGGCGGCACTGGCAGCGGTTCGATGCTCGCCGCACGAGTGGCTGTGTCATCTGCAGCTCGTCAGTTCGATGATGGCGGCCAGAGGGCCACGCGCCAGTACCGTCGAGGCCGCGCGGCACCTCGTGTCATTGGCGCCCGGGCAGGCGGATGCCCACTATGCCCTGGGTGTGGTGCTCCAGGGGCGCAACAGGCGGGCGCGGGCCAGAGCCGCCTACCGGCAGGCACTCGAGCTGGACCCACAGCACTCCAGCGCGATGAACAACCTGACGGTCCTCGGTGGCTTCTCCAACCCGCTGCGAGCCTCACGCGGCTTCGCCGCCGCCCTCCAGTTCGACCCGCAGGACGACGTACCACGGCGCAACCTCGGGTTGCTGCTGGTGAACGTGACGTTGACGCTGTACCTGCTCGCCTCCGCAACGGTGCTGGCGACGACGGTCGCCGCGAACCGCGAGACCGGCACGCGGACCACGTCACTGGTGACGGCGCTGGTGGGTACGGCGGTGACCGTCGCCTACGCCGCCTGGGTGGGGCGAGGCGTTCCGCGCGGAGTCCGACGCTTTGCGGCAGAGCAGTGGCGCCGAGAGCCGGTGGCGATCATCACCATGCTCCTGGCGCTGGCCGGGCTGGCGGCGGCGTACGTCGTCGCTCTGGCGCCCGATGGCGCCAACCTCGGCACCGCGCTCTCACGACCGATCGTGTGCGCTGCGGTGCTGATGGGGATGCGGTGGAGTGTGCGGCGTGCACCCTGGTGGCGGCGCCGCTCATGATGGGGACATGAGCGGCGCCACGGCTCACGCGACGGCCGGCATCTCCAGCGTCGGCGGCAGGGCCTCGCTCATCGCTGGTGCGACGGGAGGAGTGCTCGCGGCCGCGGCCGGAACCGGGAGCGGCGCACCGACCGGTAGGGCCGCGATCGTGATGGGTGCGGCGCGGGTGGCGCCTTCGCGGGAGGACCAGATGGTGAGCAGTACGCCGGCAGGGATGGTGACGACACCGGGAGCGCCGACCAGCGGATCGCCGGACGCGATCCCGTAGGCCAGCCAGACCACCGCGCCGGTGGCTCCCATCGCCCAGGCCAGGGGCGAGCCGCCAGGCTTCTTCGTGCGGATCGCACGGACGACGTGGGGAAGGATC
The DNA here is from genome assembly GCF_030150155.1 of Nocardioides sp. Lineage (GTDB taxonomy): Bacteria > Actinomycetota > Actinomycetes > Propionibacteriales > Nocardioidaceae > Nocardioides. The sequence continues at coordinate 116,574 of NZ_JASLGR010000060.1, read as the reverse complement.
GTGATGGTGGAGAAGAGGGTTCCGAAGGCGCCGAGAACGACGATGGGCGACACGAGGGCGAGCTGCTTTCCGGGGTGAGGAGATGGGTGCTCTCGGGCATGGCAAAGCCAGCCGAAGGTGGCGGGGGATGGCTCAATTATCGAGCCGCGCGGGCCCTACCCAGAAACGGACGACGGGGGTTCGGAGTGTGATCTTGGCGTCACTCGTCGACGACCTGCCGTGCTGGCCGACGTAGTCGGCCTGCGGGACACCTGCGCCCGCGGTGCCCGGAGACCCCGACCGTGCGCTCAGGGCTAGGGCGCACGGTCGGGGGAGGAGGATCTAGAGGGCAACCTCGGGTATCTGGATCGGCGGCACCCTGGCCGGGTCGGTCAGTTCTGTCTGGACCATTTCGTACAGAAGATTGGCCAACTCTCTCCGGCCACTGGCCAACTCGGCGTCAGGCAATGGCGCCAGTTCCTCCGCGAGGCCACCAGTTGGAAGGAAGGGGTCAAAGTTGCCGTTCAGCAGGTTGGTCAGCCCGACCTTCTCAAGAGCGCGCTGGATGGTATCCATGTTGGACTGGGTGACCCCACTGGCGATGGCTGCCCTGACGATGAGCGTCAGCACCTCGAGCGGCCACGAGGCGTCGCGCTCGCCCCAGGCGTTGATTCCTTCGCTGACACAGTTCGAGGTGCTCTCGATCGCGCGGGTCCAATTCGTGGCGTCTGACGCGTCAGTCCGACAGGCGAGCAGATAGCTTTCGAGTGCATCGCGATGCTGGCGCATGTTGTGCAACGTGTTTCCTAGCCAGATCATCGAAACATCGGATGCCCCCGGCGCTGTGGCTGCAGCGCGGAAGAGATCAATCTGCAGATGGCCGATTCTCTCCTGGGCGCGAGCGTAGTTGCGAATAGCGACGTCGCTCTTGGGGTACTTTCGAAGCATTTCCAGCGTGATCGACGCGGCTAGGTCGTTCATGTTGTCAGTGTGGAGGCTGTCAAGTGCAACTCCGACATGATCGTCGAGCAGATCGAAAGGCGCACCGATCGTGACGGATCCATCCGAGGAGACTGAGATCTCGAGGATCTTGAAAAGCTCCTCACGCGCGCGTTCCCGGTCCTCCTTCCGGTGACTGTGGGCCAATTGGCCGAGAACCAGCCGGCGAACCTGTGTGTCGTGGGGGTAGGCCTGCACTGCGGCCTGTGCGATCGGAATGCGTGCTTCCGGAACGCCGAGCTTGTCTGACCCGTTCATGAGCCGGATGTAGTCCTTCGAGGCGAGCACGGTCGAGTCGTCGTCGAGGATCTGGGCCACGTGTTCCAGGAACCCGACGCGGTCCTGGGCCGTGACGGCATTCATTGCGGTCCTGAAGAGATCGACCGGAAGCTTTCCCTCGCGGGCCTTTCCGAGCAGATCGCTGATGATCTTTCCAGGCGACGCTGGCTGGTTCTTGTCCTCGATCAATCCGTATTTCTTGGAATACTTGGATAGTTCACGCTTGGTGCGACCGAGTTCTTTTCGTAACTGACCCTCCTCTGAGCCGAGGGTGGCGGTGACGACGTTGCTGGGGAGGCTTGGAAGCCAATCGTGGACCGGATTCTCTGAGACCCGACCCTCTTCGGGCTCTGACGTGGTCTCTTTCAAGAAGTTCGAGATGGCGGTCCGGAGGGGCGAGATGGCCGAGATCGAGGAAGTGCCGTAGGTGTGGATGCGATAGGACGCGAGGTCGAATGGGAGATCCGGGGTCCGGTCTTCGTCGCGTATGATCAGGGTTCCGTGGGCCCTGAGTGCGTGACGAATGCCTAGTTCGTAGAACACATTCGGGTTGAGGTCCGTGAGGTCGGCTACGACGAGATCCGCAGTGGCCAGTCTTTCGACGATGTCGCGCGAAATTGCTCCAGCCTTCGCCACTTCGTCGGCCCGTGTTACGTCATATCCGGCCTTCTCTAGTTCGGGGCGGACGTAGTCGAAGTAGATTGTCTGGAAGTGGCGGTGCTCCTCGCTGCCCTCCTTGCGGATCGGCATGATGACAAATGCGTCCATGGCTGGAGTCCCTTCAAGTATGGGTCATACTCAACGGGCTCTTTCTACCGTGGAGGAATCCTCGTGTCAGGCGAACAGAAAGATTTTGGTTTCTGGAGGGGAGAGGGCGGGCCGCCCCGCAGTTCGAGCGCGTCAGTGCCCCCACGCGCTTGCCGTGGATAGGGCACGTCGGCCGACGGTGCCTGCGTGACGGGCTGGCCTGTAAGCCGGGTTCTGTCCTCCGAGGAGGGGCGATCATCCATCTCGGACCACCGTTGCCAGTGGCCTCCAGCAACCTACCCGTGCTCTCCGGCGGGCCGCCGTCGTCACCCGGGGGTGACACGAGCACTGTCTGGTCTTGCTCCAGGTGGGGTTTACCGAGCCGGCCTGGTCGCCCAGGTCGCTGGTGAGCTCTTACCTCACCGTTTCACCCTTACCGTCCGGCCGGAGCCGGTTGGCGGTCTGTTCTCTGTGGCACTGTCCCGCGGGTTTCCCCGGATGGCCGTTAGCCATCACCTTGCCCTGTGGAGCCCGGACTTTCCTCGACGTCGTGAGGTTGCCCCCACGTCGACGCGATCGCCCGGCCAGCCCGTCACGCGTCGGGCAGTCTATCGGGTGGCTACCGGGTGATCCGCACTGACTGAGCCCGGACCTGGATCACCGAGGCTCCTGAACGCAGGGTCAGCAGCCGGGTGCCGTGCACTCGCGGCGTGCGCACATGCAGTCGTACGACGCCGTGCGCATCGGCCACCGCGGTGGTGCGCAACGGGCCCCACACCACGCTCACCCTGCTCCGCGCCGCGAATCCTGTGGCGCGGAGCGCCACCGGAGTCGCGGCCCGGACCGACCCGACGAGCCGCCCCGCGAGGGTGCGTACGGCGACAGCGCGCGCCGACCGCGCCGCCGCCACGACGTACGACGTCGTGCCGACGCCGCCGCCGGTCCGGGCCCGACAGGTGGTCACGGTCCGCGACGGGACGCTGATCCTCCGGGTGGCCGGTCGGGAGCAGGTGACGGCGACCCCGCCGGTCGCCGTCGGGGTCGGCAGCGTCAGGGTGAGCGTCCGGGCCGAGGCGAGCACGCTCACCCGGGTGGTGCCGGTCAGCACGGGCGGGGAGGCCACCGTCGGCGGGGTGCCGGACAGACCGGCGGCGGTCGTCATGATCCACGGGGCGACCGAGGCGGTGTCGGTGTAGAAGGAGTCGCTGGCGCACTCCTCGTCGCCGTAGGAGGTCGAGCCGATCAGCAGTCCGCCGGCGACCAGCGGCCCACCGGAGTCACCGTTGCAGGTGCCCCGCGGGCCGGAGTTGTGCAGCGTCCCGGCGCTGGTCAGGCGCACCGACACCCCGACGGAGTTCAGGGTCGCAGACGCGGCGCTGGCGCTGCCCGAGGTCTTCCCCCACCCCAGGGTGGTGGCGGCGACCATGCCGGCCGGGGCGAGCCGGGCCAGGACGGCGTACCGCGGCACCAGGCTGGCCGGGATGGGCGAGGCGAGATGGATCAGCCCGACGTCCCCGACGGCGTTGATGTCGTCCTCGGTGGCGACGTACGCGGGATCGGTGAGCACCGCGTCGACGGTGCCGACCGACGTCATCGAGGCGGTGGCGGGGGAGCCCGCCAGCACTGTCACCCGATTCGGGGAGCTGGCGCGTTCGGTGCAGTGCGCGGCGGTCTGCACCAGCTGCGGCGCGATCACCGACCCGGTGCACTGGCTGAAGGTGGCCAATGGGCCCGAGGCCAGTGCGCTGGTGCGGATCCGGACCAGCACCACCCACGGCCACGTCGCGCTGTACGTGGTCGGGGAGACCTCGTTTCCTCCGATGATGCGCGGGCCGTTCTCGGCGGCCGGCGCCGGCCCGGCCGCGCCGACCAGTGCGGCACCGGTGGTGAGGGCGACGAGGGTCGCGAGGGCGGTGAGGGAGGCGACGCGGGCGGCCAGGCGCGTCGACCCGCGCGTCACCCGACCCTGTTCCGAGACAGAAGGGAGCACAGGGCGACGCTAACTCCGCCACACCGCCCGCGAACAGCGTTGTCCGCCCCTCAAGAAGCCCCCGGAGGCCCCGCAGACACTCCCGACCGCCCCTCCCGAGCACTCGCGGAACATTTCCGAGTTGAGAATGGTTCCCATCTCATGACCGAGTTCGACTTCCAGGCCCCGCCGATCGTCTTCCCTGGCCAGGGGCCCGAGCGTGCCTACCGGACCGCTCACGACTTCCTGTCGCGCCGCTTCCCCAACGAGGCGCTCGACATCCTCACGCCCGCGCTGGAGGAGGACCCGACCAACTCGGGTCTGCGCCAGCTCCAGGCCTGGGCGCTGATGCTGCGCGCCCAGCTCGGCCCTGCCGAGACGGTGCTGCGTGCCCTGGTCGAGGAGAGCCCCGACGACATCTGGGCCCGGCACGCGCTCGGCCGGGTGCTGGAGCGGCAGTCGCGCCTGCCCGAGGCTCTGGGACACCTCAAGCTCGCTGCGGCGATGTCGGACGACTACGACCACACCGCAGCGGTCTACCGTGTCACCCGTGTCCTCGAACGAGACGGCGAGAACCGCTGACGTCACGCCGGTGGTCGCCCGGATCTGGCACACGCTGGCCGGACTGGGCGACCCCGAGCGGGCGGTGGCTCAACAGGCGTACATGAAGTCCGAGACCCCGTTCCGGGGTCTGACCTCGCCCGAGCTCGCCGCCACCCTCAAGCCGATCCTCGCCGACTGGGAGCCGCCGACCCGCGCCGGGTGGGAGCAGGCGATCCGAGAGCTGTGGGACGACGTCGCCTACCGTGAGGAGTGGTACGCCGCTCTCGCGCTGCTGCGCCATCGCCACGGTCGCGGGTGGCTGGACCCCGAGCTTCTCGGGCTGCTGCGCCACCTGATCACCACCGGAGCCTGGTGGGACGTCGTCGACGTGATCGCGACCCACCCGTTGCGCGACGCGCTGGCGGCGTACCCCGACGAGATCGGCCCGGTGATGCGGGCCTGGGCCCGCGACGACGACCTGTGGCTGCGCCGCAGCGCGGTGCTGTGCCAGGTAGGACGCAAGGCGCAGACCGATCGTGCGCTGCTCCTCGACGCGATCGAGGCCAACCTCGCCGATCGTTCCTTCTGGCTGCGCAAGGCGATCGGCTGGGCGCTGCGCGACCAGGCCCGGCACGACCCGGCCTGGGTGCTGGCCCAGGTCGAGCGCTGGGGCACCGACCTGTCGGGGCTGTCGCGACGCGAAGCCCTCAAGCACCATCAGCACCTCGCCTGAGCGCCCGCACGGGGCTAGGTTGAGGACATGAGTGACAACGACAACGGTCTGGGCGAGCCGGAGTTCTGGTTCTGCCTCAAGCACCACACCGTCGAGGGTCCCGAGGGCTGCAAGGCCAAGGACCGGCTCGGCCCGTACCCCACCGAGGCCGAGGCGGCCAACGCCCTGAACAAGGTCGCCGAGCGCAACGAGGAGTGGGAGTCGGACCCGAAGTGGAACGACACCGGCGACGACTCCGGTAACGGCTGACCCGCCCCGGACTTCCGTAGAGATCCTGAGTCTCAGAGCCAGCCGTTCTGCTCGGCGATCCTGACCGCCTCGGCGCGGTTGCTCGCGCCGGTCTTCCCGATCACCGCCGACAGGTGGTTGCGCACCGTTCCCTCCGACAGGAAGAGGCGGCCCGCGACCACCGCCACGCTGGCGCCGTCGCGTGCTGCCTTCAAGACGTCGGTCTCGCGCGGGGAGAGCGGTGACTCGCCGCTGATCAGGGAGTCGGTGGCCAGCAGCGGGTCGACGACCCGGAGCCCGGCCTGCACCCGGCGTACGGCGTCGGCGAGCTGTGCTGCCGGGGTGTCCTTCACCACGAACCCGCTGGCGCCGGCCTGGAGCGCACGGCGCAGGAAGCCGGGGCGCCCGAAGGTCGTCACGATCAGGACCCGGGTGTCGGGGTAGGCCGCTCGTACCGCCGCGGTCGCGCTGATCCCGTCCAGGCGCGGCATCTCCACGTCGAGCAGTGCCACGTCGGGGCGGTGCGCGGCCACCGCGGCCATCACCTCGTCGCCGTCACCCACCTCGGCGACGACCTCGAGGTCGGGCTCGAGGTTGAGCAGGGCCGCCAGTGCGCCGCGGACCAGGGCCTGGTCGTCGGCGAGCAGCAGCCGGATCGGCGTACTCACGCGACCGCCACCGTCAGGCAGAAGCCGGGGGAGAGCGACTCCACCGAGAGCGAGGCGCCGAACGCGGTGGCCCGCTCGCGCAGGCCGACCAGGCCGGAGCCGGAGCCGGACGCAGTGCCGGGGGAGGCACCGTCGAGGGTGGGCCCCGAGCCGTTGTCGCGCACCTGGGCACTGGTCGCGCTCAGCACGATCTCGCAGCGTGCCGCGCCGGAGTGCCGGATCACGTTGGTCACCCCTTCGCGCACGGTCCAGGCGAAGAGCTCGTGCAGGTCGTCGGGGACCACGTCGACCGAGGTCGGCAGGGTGGCGCCGATCTCGGCTGCCTCCAGGGCGGCCCGGGCCCGGGCCAGCTCGCCGGGCAGGGTCAGGTCACGGTAGCCCTCCACCGCGCGCCGGACGTCGGTCAGCGCGGTGCGCGAGAGCCGCTCCAGGTCGGCGACCTCGGCGCGGGCACGCTCGGGGTCGACGTCGAAGAGGCGCTGGGCGAGCTCGGCCTTGACCGTGATCACGGTGAGGGAGTGGCCCAGGATGTCGTGCAGGTCGCGGGCGAACCGGTTGCGCTCGTTGGTCACCGCCAGCAGGGTGTTCTCCTCCTGGGCGGCCCAGAGTTGGAGGTTGCGGGTCATCACCGTGCGCATGCCGAGGATCGCCAGCGAGCCGAGCCCGGTGCCGAAGGCCAGGCCGTTGGCCGCGCCCCAGCCCTGCAAGTGGCCCAGGGTGAGCACCGCCAGGGCGAGGGCCACCACGCTGGGGATCGCCGCGCGCAGCGGCAGCGTCATCATGGTGGCGACCGACAGGAAGATCGCCGCGGTCAGGCCGTCCTCGCCGACGCAGACGACCATCACCGCGGCCAGCGCCAGCATCGCCCCGAGGTAGGTCACCGCCCACCCGATCGGGGGCTGGTCGAGCATCCGCTGCCGGGAGCGGCGGGCGCCGATGAAGACGACGGTGTAGAGCGCCATGAACGCCAGCGTCGCCACCAGCCCGACGACCCCGGAGACGCTGGTGCGGTGGTCCCAGCCGTGCAGCAGCGCCGGGATCAGGAACCCCAGCCACAGGCAGGCGATCCACGGGCCCAGCGCGCTGGGACGGCGCGCCCACGGGGCGTCGGGGCCGCACGACGCGGCACTGGTGCTGGGGTTCATCGGGAGCATCCTCACACCCGGGCGGTGTCCTTGCTCATCCGCCAGGCGGCTCCGGCGATGAACAGGGCCAGCCAGACCACCGCGTTGACGACGGCGTACCAGGGCAGCTCGTGCGTCAGCGGAGCCCGGGCGATCTCGGCGACGCCGTACATCGGAGTCCAGTAGGCGATGTCGCGCACCACCGGCGCGTAGTTCTCCAGTGGGATGAAGACGCCGCCGAGGAAGGAGAGCAGGGCCAGGCCGGGGCCGAGGATCTGCATGGCGTTCTCACCGGGCACGATGTAGCCGACGAAGACGCCGAGGGCGGCGAACGTCAAGGTGCAGACCAGGGCCAGCACGGCACTGATGATCCAGATGTGGGTGGGCATCTCGGCCTTGCCCATCGCGATCCCGGCGATGTTGACCGCCACGATCGCCAAAGCACCCATCGCGAGCGAGACCAGGGCCTTCATCACGATGTAGGCGACCGGGTTGAGCGGGGTCAGGCGCAGCTGCCGGGACCAACCGGTGGCCCGTTCCAGCGCCACCATCGAGCCGGTCGCCGCCGAGGTGAGGGCGGCCCCGTAGAGCGCCATCGAGATCAGGATGTACGCCGCCACGTTGCCCGATCCGGCCCGGTCCTGCCATCCCGACTGGCCGCCGAAGACCAGCGCCAGCGCGGCCGGCAGGAGCAGGGTGAAGATGATCGTGCGGCGGTTGCGCAGCATCCGCAGCAGCTCGATCCGCAGCACGGTGAGGCTGAAGCCGCCCAGCGGCGGGACCCGGCGTGCGCCGACGTCGATGGTGGTGGGAAGCGTGGTCATACCGAGACTCCGTTCTGGTTCTTCTCCGTCAGGGCGAGGAAGGCGTCCTCGAGGTTGGTGCTGGTGATCTCCAGGTCGCAGGCGCTGGTGCGGGTGAGCAGGTAGCGCGCGGCCTCGTCGCTGGCCTTGCCGTGCACCAGCACCTGGTCGCCGCGGAACTCGACCTTGTCCACGCCGGGCAGGGTCTGCAGGCCGCGCAGCGCCTCGCCGTCGAGCTGGGGCAGGGTGGCGCGGACGGTCCGGCCCGCGGCCAGGGCACGGATCTGGGAGCCGGTACCGTCGGCGACGATCTGCCCGGCGTTGATCACCACGATCCGGTCGGCGTACTGGTCGGCCTCCTCCAGGTAGTGGGTGGCGAACAGCACCGTCCGTCCGGCGGCCGCGTCGGCGCGGATCGCGCTCCAGAACGTACGTCGACCCTCGACGTCCATCCCGGTGGTCGGCTCGTCGAGCAGCAGCAGCGCCGGATCGGGGAGCAGGGCCATCGCGAAGCGCAGCCGCTGCTGCTCGCCGCCGGAGCACTTGTTCACCTTGCGGTCGGCGATCTCGCTGATCCCGGCCGAGGCCAGGGCGCGGTCGACGTCCATCGTGTCGGCGAAGAGCGCTGCGGTGTAGGCGACGGTCTCGCGGACGGTGAGGTCCTTGAGCAGGCCCCCGGTCTGCATCACCGCGCTGACCAGGCCGCGGGCGATCGCCTCGCGGGGCTTGAAGCCCAGCACGGTGGCGGTGCCCTCGGTCGGTGCCGAAAGCCCCAGGATCATGTCGATGGTGGTGGTCTTGCCGGCGCCGTTGGGGCCGAGGAAGGCGACCACCTCGCCGGGATGGAGCTCCAGGTCGATGCCGCGCACGGCATGGACGGAGCCGAAGGACTTGGAGACGCCGTGGAGCGCAACGGCGGCCACGCCGCGAGCGGGCACTGCTGGGTTCACCGTGGTCATGACCTCAGCATGACCCCGATCACGCCGGGTCACCCGGATGAGCTTGCATGAAGTCGACATGACATCTGTCAGGGCCGCTAGTCTTTACTCCGGCCGGCGGGAGGGAAGCTTGTCGGCGAGATGACATAGGGGAGCGCATGTCCGAGACGGACGTTTCGCGTCCGGTGGGGTGGAAGACTCGGCATGCACGTCGCGTGGCGTTGGTCGATGCTGTCGTGCTGCTCGCGGCAGCGGCAGGAGCCTGGTTCCTCCGGTTCGGTCCCGGCGAGCCCGACACCCTGACCGGGGCCGGTCACCAGGGGCACCTGGTGGCGGGGGCGGTGCTGGCACTGCTGTGGTGGGGACTGCTCGGTCTCTACGGCTCCCGCGACCCCGATGCCGGTCTCTCCTGGGGCGCTGAGGCGGGTCGCCTCGCGCGCGGCACCTTCGCCACCTTCGGTGCGGTCGGGATCGCCTCGGTGCTCTTCGTCATCGACGTCTCGCGGGTCTTCCTCTTCCTCACCTTCGTGCTCGGCTTCGCCGCCCTGCTGGTCGTCCGCGGCCTGTGGCGGCTGCGGCTGCGTGCCCAACGGGCCGCCGGTCTGCACCAGTCCCGGGTGCTGATCCTCGGCTCGGGTCGCTCGGCCCGCCGGATCGCGCGGGCGTTCGCCCAGGAGCCCGGCTGCGCCTACCGCGTCACCGGCGTGCACGTGATCGACCAGCCGCAGGACTCCCCGTCCCTGCTGTGGCGCACCGCCGAGGCCGACGCCACCCCGATCCCGGTACTGGGCAGCACCCACAGCCTCGACGAGGCGCTGGCGGTCAGTGGCGCCGACACCGTCATCGTCAGCGACTCCGAGCAGGTCGGCCCCGACGGCCTGACCGAGCTGGTCTGGCAGCTCGCCGAGCGCAGGATCACCCTGATGGTCTCCCCGAACGTGACCGGGGTGGCCCAGCCCCGCCTGGACCTGCGCGAGGTCTCCGGGCTGCCGTTCGTGCACGTCGAGGAGCCGCGCTACGCCGACGCGAACACCTGGGGCCGAGCCCTGTTCGACCGGGTGCTGGCCGCGGCGATGCTGGTCGTGCTCTCCCCGGCGATGCTCGCCGCCACGCTCACCTGCCGTCGTGCGCGGCGCGGCCCCGCCCTGACCCGCAGCACCCGGGTCGGCCTGGGCGGCACCACCTTCACCATGCTCCGCTTCGACAGCCCCGAGACCTCGTGGGTGCACCGCGTCGGCCTCGATGAGTCGCCTCAGCTGCTGCACGTCCTGACCGGATCGATGAGCCTGGTCGGCCCCCGCCCGCTCACCCCGGCGAAGGTCGCCGAGCACCACGACGACGCCGTCGGACGACGACTGCTGGTCAAGCCCGGGATCACCGGCCTGTGGCAGAGCTCGGGCGCCTCCGCCGAGCGCTGGGAGGACGCCCGCCGACTCGATCGCGAGTACGTCGAGAACTGGTCGATCGGCCGCGACCTGGCGGTGCTGTGGCGGACCGTTCGGGCACTGCGCACCCGGGCCCGGATCACCGCCGAGGTGGCACGCCTGCAGGCCCGCATCGACGAGGTCGCGCCGACCTCGAAGGCGCGGCTGTGGGTCGACGACCGGGGCGCGATCTTCCTCAACACCTACCCGCTCTTCGGGGGCGACACCGCCGACCTGCTGGCCCAGATCGACGCCCTGCTGGCCCGTCGCGAGCCGGCCCTGGTGGTCACCGTCAACGTCGACCAGATCCTCGACCTGGAGCGCGAGCACAAGACGATGGAGGTCTACGACGGCGCCGACCTGCTGGTGATGGACGGCATGCCCGTGGTCCAGCTCGCCCGGATGCTCGGCGCCGACGAGGTGCACCGCCACACCGGCGCCGACCTGCTCCCGCTGATGGCCGAGGAGTCCGCCGACCGGGGCTGGCGGGTCTCGATCCTCGGCGGTGCCAGCGGAGTCGCCGAGGCCGCAGCCGAGCAGCTGCGCGAGACCTACCCGGGCGCGGTGGTGAACTCGGTGGAGTTCCCGATGATGCGCGACGTCGCCGACCCGGCCTCCCTCGACGTGGTGGCGGCCCTGGCCGACCAGCGCCCCGACCTGGTCTTCGTCTGCCTCGGTGCGCCCAAGCAGGAGCTGTGGATGCTCACCTGGCGCGAGCGGCTGCCGCCGGCGGTGTACGTCGGTGCCGGCGCGGCGGTCGACTTCGCCGCGCAGAAGGTCTCCCGCGCCCCGGTCTGGTTGCAGCGGGTCGGCGGGGAGTGGCTGTGGCGGCTGGCCCAGGAGCCGCGTCGCCTGGCCGGCCGCTACCTGCTCAAGGGGCCACGGTTCCTGCGCGTGATGGCCCGCTCGCTGCGCAGCGGCAGCGGCGGTGGCGGCGCCGGTGGCCGTGGCCGGGGGACGTCATGACGGAGCAGCGTGGACCCGGCGCCACCACCCCCGAGCAGGTGCTGCCGCTGATCGTGCGACCCGACCCGGTCGTCGGCGAGCCCGACTGGCGGGAGCGCTACGCCCGCTCCCGGGCCTGGGTCGACCTGATCGTGCTGCTCGGCTCGGGCGCGATCACGCTCGCCGTGGCCTGGGCGCTGCCCCGCGGCGTCGGACCCGGCGCCCAGCTGTGGCAGTACGTCCACATCACGTTCGGGCTGGTGGCCTGGAGCCTGCTCACCCAGCGGATGGTCAAGGTCTACGACCGCAAGTCCATGCTCGAGGGCCCCGAGGAGTACCAGCGCCTGCTGCGTGCCGTCGTACTCGCCTTCGCCGGGATCTCGGTCGTCGGCGCACTGACGGCGTTCAGCCTGTCCCGGTTCTTCCTGCTCACCTTCTTCTCGCTCAGCACCCTCGGCATGCTCGGCACCCGCAAGCTCGCCCGCACCCGCCTGGTGAAGGCACGGGTCGCCGACGTCGGAGCCCTCAACCGGGTGCTGGTGATCGGCGGGGCCCGCTCGGCACGCCAGCTCGCCGCCGCCTTCGGGCGCCACGTCGAGGACGGCTACCGCGTCACCGGGGTGTGGTGGCCCGACACCTACGCCCACTTCGGACCCGAGATCGACGTCGCGGGGGAGCGCCTGCCGTCGTACGACAGCACGCACACGCTGGCGGTGGCGATCGCCGGTGCCCGGGCCGACACCGTGATCGTGACCGACACCGAGCTGCTCGGCAACGTCGGCCTCAAGGCGCTCGGCTGGGCGCTGGAGGGCACCGGGATCGACCTGCTGGTCTCGCCCAACGTGGTCGACCTCGCCGGCCCCCGGATCCATGTCCGGCCGGTGGCGAACCTGCCCCTGATCCACCTCGACGAGCCGCAGTACATCGGCGCCTCCCGGTTCGAGAAGGAGGCGCTGGACAAGGTGATCGCGGTCGGCGCGCTGATCGTCTTCTCGCCGCTGATGCTGGCGATCGCCCTCGCCATCAAGATCACCGACCGGGGCCCGGTCTTCTACCGCTCCGAGCGGGTCGGCGTCGGCGGCGCGACCTTCAGGATGTGGAAGTTCAGGACGATGGTGACCGGCGCCGACCAGCTCCGCGAGGACCTCACCTCCGACGTCGCCGGCGAGGACCAGACCGTCTCGCCGCTGTTCAAGATGCGCGCCGATCCGCGGGTCACCCGGGTCGGCCACCTGCTGCGCCGCTACTCCCTCGACGAGCTGCCGCAGCTCTTCAACGTCCTGGCCGGGCAGATGAGCATCGTCGGGCCCCGCCCGCCGTTGCCCGCCGAGGTGGCCGCCTGGGAGGGTGGCGTCGAACGTCGACTCCTGGTCAAGCAGGGCATGACCGGCCTGTGGCAGGTCAGCGGCCGCTCCGACCTGCCGTGGGAGGAGACGGTCAGGCTCGACCTCGACTACGTCGAGAACTGGTCCATCGTGCGGGACCTCCACATCATCTGGCGGACGGTCCGGGCCGTCCTGTCCTCCGACGGCGCCTACTGAGAAAGGGAGATCGGTGGATCTTCGCGAATACCTCCTGCTGCTGCTGAGGCGGTGGCAGTTCTTCGTCGGCACGGTGGTGATCGTCGGCGGCGCCCTGATGGCGGCGTCGTTCTCCATCCCGGCGACGTACCAGGCCACGGCCTCGGTCTACGTCAGGGCCGACCCGGAGAAGGCCGCCGCCAGCCTCGGCGCCGACTCCTCGGGCGAGTCCGGCGCGACCCAGATGCAGAAGGCCGACCTGGTCGCCACCGAGCGGGTGAAGGCCTACGCGATGGTGGTCACGTCCGAGTCGGTGATCACCCCGGTGATCTCCGAGCTCGGCCTGAACGCCTCCTTCAGTGACGTCGCCGGACGGATCACCACGGAGATCCCGAGCAACTCCTCGGTCCTCCTGGTCCACGTCACCGGTCGTACGGCGGCCGACGCGGCCAACCTCGCCAACGCGGTCGCCACCCAGCTGCCGATCGCGGTTGCGGCACTGGAGGGCCAGTCCAGCTCGATGGCCTCGCCGATGCAGTTCAGCGAGCTCCAGAAGGCGCTGCCCCCGCGCGCCCGGATCTCGCCCAACCTCAAGCTCAACGCGGTGGTGGCGCTGCTGCTCGGCCTGATCCTCGGCGTCTTCGTCGCGGTGCTGGTCGAGACCTTCGACAGCCGCCTGCGTCGCGGGGCCCAGATCACCGCCGCCGGGGTGCGCTACCTCGGCGGGGTGCGGGCGCTGGTGGGCCGCGAGCGGGAGCAGATCGCCCACCCGGAGACCCTGCCCATCGAGGTCCAGGAGCTGCTCGACCGGATCGGTGTCGAGGTGCTCTTCGCTGCCGGGGGAGCCCCGACCGCGCTGGTCGTGACCTCGCCGCGCTCGGGTGCGGGCACCACCACCGTCGCCGCCGGGCTCGCGCTCGGCCTGGCCCGGGGCGGCAACCGGGTCGCCTACCTCGACCTGAGCGAGCCCGGCGACCAGCTCGCCACCCGGATCGGGCTGACCGAGTCCAGCGGCCTGACCGACCTGATGAACGGCCGGGTCGAGCTCGACGCCGCGCTGCACTTCTGGGAGGCCGGCGGCTTCACCGTGATCCCGCGCGGCGTCGCCTCGATGAACGCCGCCGAGATGCTCGGTTCGGACGCCTTCGAGCGCCTGGTCTCCACCCTGCGCGACCTCTACGACGTCGTCCTGATCGACGCCCCCGAGATCCGCTCCAGCCCCGAGGCCGCCCTGGCCATCCGGGTGGTGCCCGAGGTGCTGCTGGTGGCCCAGGCACGCCGTACCCGACGCAAGGACGTGATGGACTCCCTCGACGCGGTGGCCCGCAGCCGGGGCCGCGTCCTCGGCGTGGTGCTCAACCAGGTCAGTCGGGGCAACGCCGTCGACGGTCTGGCCGACGCCCGGGTCGCCGGGCTGCCGGGTACCCGCGCATGACGCTGCTGATCGTCACGCCGATGCACGACGAGGCCGACAACGTCGCCGGTCTGGTCGCCATGCTGCGCGCCCAGACCTTCACCGACTTCGCCTGGGTCGTGGTCGACGACGGCAGCACCGACTCCACCGTGGCCCGGCTCTCCGAGGTCGACTCAACGGGGCTGGCGCGGGTGGTGAGCAAGGCCAACGACGGTGGACTGATCGGCGGGTCGGCGTACACCTCGTGGCGGTACGGCGTCACCGCGGCGCTCGCCGAGCGCGACGACTACACCCATGTGATGAAGCTCGACGCCGACGTCCGGCTGCAGCCGGACTACCTCGACCTGGTCGTGCCCGCCGCCACCGGCAGCGTCGGCATCGCCGGTGGGGTGATCGTCTCGGCCGGGATGGCCGAGCAGAAGCTGCACGTGCCCGGCCCGGTCAAGCTCTTCACCCGGGCGGCGTACCACCTGGCCGAGGACCTCCCGGCCGCGATCGGCAACGACGTGATGGACGAGGTGATCGTCGCCGAGGGCGGCCTGAGCACCCTGGTCCTGCCCGAGGCGCGGTTCGAGCTCTCCCGCGAGATCGGGGCGAGCGAGGGCCGGGTGCACGGGCGCTACCGCAACGGGCGGGTCTGCCGCTGGACCGGCTACGACCCGTTCTACTTCCTCTTCCACGCCGCGCGCTACCTGGGCCGGCGGCCGCGGCTGATCGGCACCGTCGCGATGCTCTGGGGCTACCTGAGCGCCGGACCCGGCCCCTATCCGTCGCGCCTCAAGCGGGCCCACGCGCGGATGCAGCGCACCAAGCTGCGCTCGATGCTCCGCAACCCGTTCGCGTTCTGGCGACGGGTCTACCACCTGGAAGGAACCACGATGGCAGTCGAGGACGAGCGGCCCACCCTGCACGCCGAGGGCACCGGGAACTGGATGATCTCCCCGGAGGTGCTGGAGTTCCTGCAGCGCCACGTCACCGCCGACTCGGTCACCGTCGAGACCGGTGCGGGCTACTCCACGATCGCGCTCTCCCAGATCGGCGCCCGGCACACCGTGATCACGCCCTCGGAGTCCGAGGCCGCCGCGATCGGTGCCTGGTGTGCCGACCACGGCATCTCGATGGAGCGCACCGAGTTCCGGTTCGGCTACTCCCAGGACATCGTGCCCACCCTGGACCTGGGCGAGACCGACCTGGTGCTGGTCGACGGCGGGCACGGCTTCCCGATCCCGGTGATCGACTACTTCTACCTCAGTACGGCGCTCAAGGTCGGCGGCCACCTGCTGGTCGACGACGTCGACATCTGGACCGGCTCGATGATCGTCGACGTGCTCAAGGCCGAGCCCGAGTGGGCCTACGAGGGGCTGCTCAACCGGCGCACGGCGGTCTTCCGCAAGGTCGCGCCGGTGCAGGCCCGGGAGTGGGTCGACCAGCCCACCGTGGTCGCCAAGAGCCGGCTGGGCCGACTGCGTCGCCAGGGGCTCAACGGCCTGGACCGGCTGGTGCACGGCGACCTGGACGGGCTGCGCCAGCGGGTCGCGCGGACCCAGGCGCTGCGCCGGGCACGGCGAGGCTGAGCCGTTCGGGTCAGGGGCGGTTGCGCGCCGAGTGCGCCACCAGCGCCGGGACCTGCGCCAGCCGGGCACGGTTGTCTGTCGGGCTCCCGGCCCTGACCGTGGCGTAGATCGCCCGATGCAGGGCGACCCCGTCGGCCCACTCCCGGCGCGCCATCGAGGGCAGCTCCGGGGTGTCCTCCGTCGCGCTGCCGGTGCGATCGGTGCGGTCGAGGTCGGCCAGCGCCGTGCTCACGTCGGCAGCGCTCAGCGGTGCGTCGTAGAGCCGCACCCAGCCGGGCCCGAACTCCTCGACCAGGCTCTCGGTCGCCGGGGTGCGGCCGGTCAGCACCGCCCGCCCGACGCTGAGGGCGTAGAGCAGCGCGCCGGAGTTGTACATCGACCGGTAGGGCAGCACCACCAGCCGGTGCTGCTGGGTCAGGCTGACCAGCTCGGCGTCGTCGAGGTGACGCTCGACCAGCTCCTGGTCGGGGTGGGCGGCCAGCAGGGACCCGATCTCGGCGCCGTACGACGCCGGGGTCGGTGCCCCGGCCAGGGTCAGGTCGACACCGGCCACGGCGGCGGCCTCGATCAGGGTCTCGATCCCCTTGTAGGGCCGCAGCATCCCGAAGAGCAGCAGTGACCGCTCCGGGGCCGCGAGCGGGTAGGTCAGCCCGGCGGTCCGCTCCAGCCAGTCCCGGTAGCTGCCGTGCAGCACCACCACGCCCTGGGTGTAGTCGTTCTCGGCGGACTCGTTGAGGTAGATCCGTGCCGAGACCAGTCGTTCGAGTCGGGCGAAGAGCCAGCGTTCGGCGCGGGTCTCGCCGTCGTGATCGGCCAGGTTGTGCATCGTCTGCACCACCGGCGTACCGCGGCGGCGCAGGCGCCACAGCAGGATCGCCGAGGTGGCGAGCTTGAGGGCGGTGCGCCAGCGGCTGGAACCCCGCACCAGGTGCTTGGGCCAGTGCACGTGGAACACGTCGGGGCGGCTCAGCAGCGCCGTGACCGGGGTCAGGAACGCCACCTCGTCGTGGGCGGCGACCCCGCCGACCAGCTCGTGCAGGTACGGGTTGTCGGTGGCCTTGAGCGGGCCGTGGGAGTAGAGCACCTGCATCACGACCTCCCCAGCACGGAACGACCATAGGCGACCAGGGCGGCACCGTCGCGGCGGACCGGGGCCAGGACCAGGGTGGCGGCGCACACGGCGCCCCAGACCACGAGCAGGACCAGCAGGGTGGGCACCGCAGACCAGGACGGCAGCGTCGTCGACACCGCCCAGGTCAGGGCACAGGCGGCGCCGAAGACGGCGACCGGTCGGGAGGCCTGACGTAGCAGGGGGCCGGCGGCGATCTGGACCCGCGGCCCGACCAGGGCGACGTTGCTGGCCAGCAGCAGCGCCTGCCCGGCGGCGGCGGCCAGCGCCACCCACAGCGCGCCGTGCGGTGCGGCCACCAGCATCAGCGCGACCATCGCGATCCGGGCACCGAGCTCGGCGCCGAAGAGCACCTCGGTGCGGCCGTGGGCGAGCAGGATCCAGTAGTAGATGTACTGCAGCGACTGCAGCGCCGCGGCCAGGCAGAGTGCCCGGATCAGGGGCACCGCCTCGTCCCAGCCCGGCCCCAGCGCGACGCTGGTCAGCGACGGCGCGGTGGCGGCGATGACGCTCAGCGCGCCGAGCAGGATGGTGGCCAGCACCAGCTGACCGCGGGCGACCGCGGCGCTGAACGCCGCCGGGTCGTCACGGTGACGGACCAGGTGGGGGAGGACCACCCGGGTCAGCGGCGCCGCGACCTGCTGGACCGGCATCCGGGCGACCTGGAAGGCACGGTTGTAGAAGCCCAGGGTGGAGGCGCCCCAGCGGTGCCCGATGATCACCGCGTCGGCGTTGCTGGAGACGTAGTTGACCACCTGGGCGCCGAAGGTGAAGAGCCCGAAGCGCAGCAGCGAGCGCATCGGCTGGGTGCGGTCGGGCCAGCCCGGCCACCAGCCGGCGCGGGCGGCGAGCATGGCGGTGGTGCCCCAGGCGGCGACGAGCTGCTGCACGACCAGACCCCAGTAGGAGCCGCCGCACACGATCACCACGACCCCGGCCGCCAGGCCGGCGAGCTGGGCGATCACGTCGATCATCGCCAGGTCGGTGAAGCGCTGGGCCCGGTTGAGCTCGGTGCGGAACTGCCCGCCGAAGCCGTTGGCCACGAAGACCCCGGCCAGGGCTGTCGCGACCGGGGCGACGGCGTCGCGGTCGTAGAGCGCTGCCAGGGCGGGGGACAGGCCCCAGACCACGAGGCCGATCGCGATCCCGATCGCCGAGGTGATCCACCACAGGTTGCTGCGCTGGCCGGCGGTGAGATCGCGGGCCTGGAGGGCGGCCAGGGAGAGGCCGACGTCGCCGATCACGTAGGCCACACCGACCACGCTGGTGACCATCGACACCAGCCCGAAATCCGAGGGATCCAGGACACGGGAGAAGAGCACCAACGCTACGATCTGGACCACATATCGGATCCATTGACCTGCGAGGGTGACGACTGCATGCCTGCCGGCGGACCGCCTGGTCATCCCGTTCCCCTCGATTCCTCTGATGCCCGCGTGAGTGTAGCGACGCGTCCGGTCGGCCCCACAGTTCCCTTGGTCTTCACCACCGAGCGGGCCGCGATCGTCCTGGTGGTGCTGGTCTGGCTGCGCCTGATGGCCAACCTGGTGGTGCTCTCCTTCACCGCCGACAAGCACTTCGTCGCCGTCGGCGAGGCCGAGCCGTCGAGTCATCTGGCCGACCTCGCCGGACGGCTCTTCCTGGCCCTGGCCCTGGGCTGGGCGGCCGCGGTGATCATCTACCGGATCAACGAACTGCCCCGGGTCGGGCTGTGGCGGATCACCGTCTTCCTGGCGCCCTGGCTGGTGCTGCTGCTGCGTGATGCGTACGACGGCCACGTCGGTGCCAGCGCCGTCCCGCTGCTCTTCATCGTCGCCGCACTGGCGGCCCTGAGACCGGGGCGTCCCACCCTGGAGGCGCTCGGTGTCCTGGTGATCATCACCGCTCTGATCGCCCTGGTCTGGGGCGTGGCGTTCCCCGAGGCCGCCATCCTGCGCGAGGCCGACGGCACCGTGCGGGAGTCGGCCAAGGCGCTGCTGCCCCACCTCGGCCTGCTCCAGGGCCAGTTCACCTCGGAGAACAACCTCGCCCAGTACCTCGCCCTCGGACTGCCCTTCGTGCTGCTGGTCAGGCCGCGCTGGTTCGCCGCCCTCGGCGTGGTCGCCTGTGCGATCGCGCTGGTGTGGACCTCGAGCCGTGGTGGCCTGCTCACCGCCGGAGTCGTCGGCGTGCTCGCGCTGGTGCTGTACGCCGTGCGCAGCTGGCCCGCCGCGGTGGCGTGGTGCAGCGGCCTGGCCCTCCTGGCCGCCGCGACGGTCTGTGTCTGGCTGCCGCTGCACTCCTGGTCCGACGAGGCGTTCACCGCCCGCGCCGGGATCTGGCGGATCTCCACCCAGGAGTGGTTCACCAACGCCGACCTGTTCGGCTTCGGCAGCCAGTGGTTCGAGACGATGGCCCGCAACGCGACCAGCTCGCTCAACGCCGCCGCGTACCACGGGCACAACCAGTTCGTGCAGTTCGGCGTCACCGGCGGCGTGCTCCTGGTCGTCGTCGGCGCCTGCTGGCTGCTCGCCCTCGGCCTGGTCTCGCTCCGGCCCAGCGCACCCGAGCAGCGCACCGCCGGCCTGGTTCTGGTCGCGATCGTGGTGAGCGGCTTCTTCGAGGTGCCGCTCGGCTTCGTCGACCGGTGGTCCTTCTGGGCCGTCACCCTGGTGCCGTTGGCGATCCTCCTCTTCGGGCCGCCGCGTCGTTCGGCCACCCCGCTCGACGCCTGGCGTCGACCGTGACCTGGCGCGAGTGGCTGGCCGACAACCGCCGCTGGGTGGCCGCGATGCTGGTCCTTCTGGTCGCCGTCGTGGCCGTCGTCGGCGTCCTCGGGGCGAAGGGACTGCGCACCAACCTGCACCGCACCGGCACCGTAGTCGATCACAGCGACACCAGCACCGCCGCCTACCGACGCCCGCTGTACGTCGACCCCAGCACCCAGACCGCGACCGCCGCAGCCGACGACGCCCGGTACGCCGAGATCGCGGCCGTTCCCCAGGCCTTCTGGTTCACCGACTGGACCACCTCGGCGACGATCGAGGCCAAGCTCGGCGCCTACATCGGTGCCGCCGACGCCGCCGGCCGGCTGCCGGTCGCGGTGCTCTACCGGATCCCCGACCGCGACTGCGGCGGCTATGCCACCGGTGGGGCTGGCGACGCCGCGGAGTACCAGGCCTGGATCGCCGGTGCCGCCGCCGCGGTCCGGGGGCGACCGGTGATCCTGCTGCTCGAGCCGGACTCGGTCGGGCAGCTGGCCAGCTGCGGTGCCGACCGGGTCGCGCTGCTGCGCCAGGCCGTCGACACCCTCAGCGCCACCGGGGCCTGGCTCTACCTCGACGGCGGCCACTCGAACTGGTGGTCCCCGACGGTGATGGCCGAACGACTGGAGTCGATCGGGATCGAGAAGACCCGCGGCTTCTTCACCAATGTCGCCAACTACCGGTCGACCGCTGCGGAGACGACGTACGCGCAGAAGGTGCTCTCGGCCCTGGCACGGCGTGGCATCGAGGGGCTGCACTACGTGATCGACACCGGCCGCAACGGGGCCACCGTGCCGGGAGACGCGCACTGCAACGTGCCGCAGGCCCGGCTGGGTGCTCGGCCGCGGATGGTCTTCGACGGGAAGCTGGACGGCTACCTGTGGATCAAGGCCCCGGCCGAGTCCGACGGGCGCTGTCACGGCGGCCCGACTACCGGCTTTTGGGGAGCCCTGGCGCTCAGTCTGCTGGGGCAGAGGTCTGACCTTCGGTAGCCTGGGGTGGTGGAGAGCGTGCAGGCACAGGGAGATGTCCTCATCATCGACCCTGATCCCACGCGCCTGAGCGAGGCACTGGAGCCGCTGGCCCGCTCCCGCTTCCTCCCCGTCGCCGCGATCGACCTGGCCGACGCCGCCGGTCCGCTCGCCCAGCTCGACCTCGCCGTCGTGGTCATCGACCTGGCCCTGGCTGCCGAGGACCAGTGGGCGCCGCTGAGCTGGCTGCGCGCCCGGACCGACGCCGCGATCGCCGTGATCGCCGACTCCTTCGACGAGGACCAGCTGGTCACCGTCCTCGACCTCGGCGCCGACGCCGTCCTGACCCGTCCGCTGCGGGCCTACGAGTTCCGGGCTCGCCTCGACACCCTCGCCCGCCGGGCCGAGGTCGCGCCGGTGCTGGTCCGTGCCCCCGCCCAGGCGCGGCAGGACCACACCCCGGTGCCGTCCGCGCCGCAGGAGTTCCGTGCCCCGTTCGGTGGGGTGGTGCCCGACCCGCAGCCCGAGCCGGGCCGGCCGGCAGAGCCGGTCCCGGCGCCGGAGCCCGGGCCGACACCTGTCCCGGCACCGGCGCCCGAGCCGGTGACGCCGCCGGTCCCCGCGCCGACGCCTGTTCCGGCTCCTGCCCCCGTCCCCGAGCCGACCCCGACCCCGGTGCCCGACCCTGCCTCCCCGGCGATCCGCCGCCCTGAGCCGCGGCATCGGGCGGTGCCGAGCGGTCGGTGGGAGACCTTCCGGGGGCTGAGCATCGAGCGGGACCAGCGACTGGTGACGATCGACGGCTTCGAGATCGAGCTGTCGGCGGTCGAGTTCGACCTGCTGGCTGCGATCCTGGCCAGTGGCCGGTCGTTGCGGAGCCGTTCCGACCTGGCCGCGATCATCCGTGGGCAGGGTGCTGCGGTGATGACGGCGGCCGAGCGGGAGGAGGTGGACCGGACGATGGCCGGTCTGCTGGCCCGCCTCAACGAGTCCGCCGACGAGCCCCGGTGGATCGAGGCGATCGCCGGGGTGGGTTACCGCCGCGTCGCCCTCTGACGCCGACTTCCGGGTTCACCACCACCGACTTCCGGCTTCACCACCGTCCAGATCCGGGTTCACCACCACCCAGATCCGGGGTCACCACCGAAAAGACGACGATCGGGCCCACCGAACCCGGCGGACCCGATCGCAGCAGGTGTGGCAGCAGGTGTGTCAGAAGGTGTGCTCAGGGGCGGGGAACGTCCCGCCCTTGACCTCGGCGGCGTAGGCCTGGGCACCCTCGAGCAGCACCGAGCGGACGTCGGCGAACTGCTTGACGAACTTGGCGACCTTGCCGTCGCCGGGGCCACGGATGCCGAACGCGTCGCCCCAGACCAGCACCTGGCCGTCGCAGCCGGCACCGGCGCCGATCCCGATGGTGACGATCTCCAGCTCCTTGGAGATCTGCTCGGCGACGTCACCGGGCACCATCTCCATCACGACCGCGAACGCACCGGCGTCGGCGACGGCGCGGGCGTCGGCCTTGATCCGCTCCGCGGTGTCACCGCGCCCCTGGACCCGGTAGCCGCCCAGCGCGTGCTCGGACTGCGGGGTGAAGCCGATGTGGGCCACCACCGGGATCCCACCTTCGACCAGCTTCCTGATCGTGGGGGCCATCTCGGCGCCGCCCTCGAGCTTCACACAGTGGGCCAGGCCCTCCTTCATGAACCGGACGGCGGTGGCGTACGCCTGCTCGGGCGAGCCCTGGTAGGAGCCGAACGGCAGGTCGCCGACGACCATCGCGCGACGCGTGGAGCGGGCCACCGCGCGGGTCAGCGGCAGCAGCTCGTCGACGGTCACGGGCAGCGAGGTCTCGTTGCCGAAGACGTTGTTGGAGGCGGAGTCGCCGACCAGGAGCATGTCGATCCCGGCCTCGTCGAAGATCCGAGCCGTGTACATGTCGTACGACGTCAGCATCGTGACCTTCTCGCCGCGCTGCTTCATCTCGGCGAGGTGGTGGGTGCGCACCTTGCGGACCGGCGCCGTCGTGGACGCCGAAGCGCCCGTGCCGTAGGGGGCCGTCTCTTCGGGGCTGTTCGTCGTGCTCATCGTTGAGCCTCTCTGTGTCATCTCGCGGCTCCCTGGTGGAGTCCACGGACCGCCCACAAGGCTATGCCCGGCCGCGGGCCCGTGGGGGAGGTGGTGGCGTGGATCACTCGCTCGCGATCGCGCCGAGGACGTTGAGGCGGGAGGCCCGCGCGGCCGGCAGCACCGCCGCCAGCACGCCGACCACGATCGAGATGATCCCGAACGCCACCAGGTTGCCCCACGGCAGTCCGAGACTGGTGAGGTCGTGGCGCAGCGCCTGGCGCAGCAGTACGCCGGTGAGCACCCCGACGACCATGCCGAGGACGGCCCCGAGCACCGCGATCGCCACCGACTCCAGGGTCACCATCCGGCGGACCCGGGCGCGGCTCATCCCGATCGCGCGCAGCAGGCCGATCTCCCGGGTCCGTTCGATCACGCTCAGCCCGAGGGTGTTGATGATCCCGATCACGGCGATCACGATCGCGAGAGCGAGCAGGCCGTAGATCATGTAGAGCAGCTGGTTGACCTGGCCCCGCAGCTGGTCGGCGTACCCGACCTTGTCGTAGACGGCGATGATCTTCGCCTTCTCGGTGATCTTCTCCAGGGCGGCCTTGACCGTGGAGGCCTGCGCACCGGGGGCGAGCATCAGGCTGAGCGAGGTGTCCTGGCCGTTGATCCCGGCCTGGGCGAGCAGGCTGCGCGGGATGCTCATCGAGGCCATCGTCTGGGTGGGCTTGTAGATCCCGCCGATGGTGACCTTGATCTGTGCGCCGCCGGGGAAGCCGAGGGTGACCGCCGAGCCGACCCGCCAGTGGTGCTGGGACGCGGTGGTGGACTCGACGAGCGCGGTGGAGTCGTCGACCTTCGCGACGCCGCTGGTCATCTCCAGGTGGTAGATCGAGGTCAGGGTGGGGTCGTCGGCGGCGACGTACAGGGTCTTGTCCGAGGCGTCGCCGACGAGCTGGGTCTGGACCAGCTGACGTCGGTTGACCAGCCCGACGCCGGGCACGGCAGCCAGCTGGTCGCCCAGCTCGGCGGAGAAGGGCAGGTAGTTGGTCGACTGGACCAGGAAGTCGGCGGTGAACTCCTTGTTCACCAGGTCGTCGACGGTCTTGTTCAGGGACGACGCGAGCACCCCGATGATCGAGACCAGGGCGAGGCCGATCATCAGGGCCGACGCGGTCGCGCCCGTACGCCGGGGGTCGCGCAGCGCGTTCTCACCGGCGAGGCGACCCGAGATCCCGAACAGGCGCGCGAAGAGCTCACGGCACATCACCAGCACCGGGCGGCCCACCACCGAGCTGAGGGTGGCGAGCGTCATGATCCACAAGAACGCCGCGACGCCGACGTACGCCGCCGCCGGACCGGGTGCGCCGAGCAGCCCTGCCACGGCGATGACCGCCCCGAGCACGATCACCCCGGCGCCGATCAGGCTGCGCCGGCGCAGCGAGGTGGGCGGTGCGAGGGTGTCGCCACGCATCGCGGCCACGGGCGGCACCCGACCGGCGCGGCGCGAGGGCAGCCAGGCGGCGACCAGGGTGACCAGGGTGCCCACGGCGTAGCTGATCCCGATCGCCGACGGCGTCAGCGCCAGCGCGTGGGAAGCGATGTCGAGGCCGACGGCACGGAAGAGCGCCGCCAGGCCGCGGGCGAGCAGCCAGCCGACCCCGATCCCGATCGTGGAGGCGACCAGGGCCATCACGAACGCCTCGGCCAGCACCGAGCGGGTGACCTGGCGCTGGGAGGCGCCCAGGGCTCGCAGCAGGGCCAGCTCGCGGGTGCGCTGGGCGACCAGGATGGTGAAGGTGTTGATGATGATGAAGCCGCCCACGATCACAGCGATCAGGGCGAAGACCAGCAGGAACGTGGAGATCACGTCGAGGAAGGTCCCGATCGCGCTCTGCGACTCCTTGACGATCTCGTCGCCGGTGACGGCCTCGAACCCGTGCGGCACCACCCGGGCGGCGGCGTCGACGAGTTGGCGCTGGGAGACGCCGGGGGCGGCGGTGAGGCTGACGCTGGTGAAGGCGTCGGCCCCGCCGAGGAAGAGCTGCTGGGCACCGGTGGTGGAGAAGATCAGCAGCGTCGACCCGCCGGTGCCGCCGCCGTTGAACTCGGCGGTGCCGACCAGGCGGGCGTGCCGTTCGGTCTTGCCGTACGGCGCCAGCAGCGCCACCGTGTCGCCGACCCGGTAGCCCGCCCGTTTCGCCGCCCCGGTGTCGAGCACGATCTCCGACGCCCCGGCCGCCGAGGAGGGCCAGCGGCCCTGGGTGAGCAGCAGGATCGGGTTCCCGGCGATGTCGGGCGTCCCGGTCTCGTTGAACGCCAGCGTGGGCGCGCCGGTGCCGCCGACCAGGGCACCGCGGTGGTCGAGCAGGTTCATCCCGTAGCCGTCCACGGAGCCGTCGGCCCGGGCCACTTGCGGCAGTGCGGCCAGCTTCGCCACGTCGGCCGGGGTGAGCGTGACGGCGCTGACGCCGTTGCTGCCTGCGGTGAACGCCTCGGTGCCGGTGGCGCGGACCTGGCCGTCGGGGGTGCTGCCCTTGATGATCGAGTCGAACGTCGTGGACAGACCGTGGCTGAAGATCAGCACCCCGGAGAGGAAGGCGACGCCGAGGATGATCGCCAGGCCGCTCATCACCAGCCGCACCTTGCGGGCGAGGAGGTTGCGCAGCGTGAGCCTGAACATCACTCGGCCGTCGTGGGGGCCGACTGGAGCGCGGCCATGTGGGCGAGGATCTGGTCGCGGTCGGGCCGGGCCAGCTCGTCGACGATCCGGCCGTCGCGCAGGAAGACCACCCGGTCGCAGTACGACGCCGCGACCGCGTCGTGGGTGACCATCACGACGGTCTGGTCGAACTCGTCGACGCTGCGCCGTAGGAAGCTCAGCACGTCGGCCCCCGAGGTCGAGTCCAGGTTGCCGGTGGGCTCGTCGGCGAAGACGATCGAGGGCTGGGAGGCCAGCGCGCGGGCGCAGGCGACCCGCTGTTGCTGGCCGCCCGACATCTCGGCCGGGCGGTGGCCGAGCCGGTCGCGCAGGCCGACGGTGTCGATCACGGTGTCGAGCCAGGCCCGGTCGGGCTTGCGTCCGGCCAGGTCGAGCGGGAGCAGGATGTTCTCCCGTGCGGTCAGGGTGGGGATCAGGTTGAACGCCTGGAAGATGAAGCCGATCTTGTCCCGGCGCAGGGTGGTGAGCTCCTTGTCGCCGAGCCGACCGAGCTCGACGCCGTCGATCACCACCGATCCGGCGGTGGGGGAGTCCAGGGCAGCCAGGCAGTGCATCAGGGTGGACTTGCCCGACCCCGAGGGCCCCATGATCGCGGTGAACTGGCCCGCGGCGAACTCCACACTGACCCCGTCCAGGGCGCGGACCTCGTTCTCCCCGGAGCCGTACGACTTCCGCAGGTCCGTGGCGCTCGCGGCGACTCGGGGCGTGGGACTGGCGTCGGTCGCACCGTTCATGTCTCAACTCTCGCCCATGCCTCCCTAGACTGACCAGCGTGGACTTCTACTCGGCGTACGCGCAGGGCTTCGCCCGCGTCGCGACGGTGACCATCCCGATCGAGATCGCCGACCCCGCCGCCAACGCGGCGGCCGTGATCGCCCAGGCCCAGGCGTGTCATGCCGAGGGGGTCGCGCTCGCTGTCTTCCCCGAGCTGTGCTTGAGCGGGTACGCCGTCGACGACCTGTTCCTCCAGGACACCCTGCTCGGCGCGGTGGAGGAGGCGCTCGAGGCGATCGTGGAGGCCTCGGCCGAGCTCACCCCGGCTCTGATCGTCGGGGCCCCGATCGTCTACCGGCACCGAGTGGTCAACGCCGCGGTCGTGATCCAGGGCGGCCAGGTGCTCGGGGTGGCGCCGAAGTCCTACCTGCCGACCTACCGGGAGTTCTACGAGCGGCGCTGGTTCGCGCCGGGCGACGACATCGACGACATCATCACCCTGGCCGGCGAGGATGTCCCGATCAGCCCAAAGCTCCTGTTCCGTGCGACCGATGTGCGGGGCCTGACCTTCCACGTCGAGGTCTGCGAGGACATGTGGGTGCCGGTCCCGCCGAGCGCCCAGGCGGCGCTGGCCGGGGCGACGGTGCTGGTCAACCTGAGTGCCTCGCCGGTGACGATCGGGCGTTCGGAGAGCCGGAGGCTGCTGGTGGCCAGCGCCAGTGCGCGCTGCACCGCCGCCTACCTCTACACCGCTGCTGGGCAGGGGGAGTCCACCACCGACCTCTCGTGGGACGGCCAGACCCTGGTCTACGAGTGCGGTGACCTGCTGGGCGAGTCCGAGCGGTTCCCCGACGGGGCGCGCCGGACCGTGGTCGATGTGGACCTGGACCGGATCCGTGCCGAGCGGCTGCGCCAGGGCACCTTCGACGACAACCGCCGCACCCTGGTCGACGTCGACGACTGGCAGGACGTCGAGTTCACCCTGGAGCCGCCCACCGGCGACATCGGGCTGCGCCGCACCGTCGCCCGGTTCCCGTTCGTGCCGGCCGACCCGGCCCGGCTCGAGCAGGACGCCTACGAGACGTTCAACATCCAGGTCTCGGGCCTGATGCAGCGGCTGCGCTCGATCGGCACCCCGAAGCTCGTGATCGGGGTCAGCGGCGGCCTCGACTCCACCCATGCGCTGCTGGTAGCCGCCGACGCGATGGACCGGCTCGGCCGGCCGCGCTCGGACATCCTGGCGTTCACCCTGCCCGGCTTCGCGACCTCGCAGGAGACGAAGTCGAACGCGATCGCGTTGATGGACGCGCTCGGGACGACGTACGAGACGATCGACATCACCCCGGCGGCTCGACAGATGCTCGGTGACATGGGCCACCCGTTCGCCGGCGGCGAGCCGGTGTACGACGTCACCTTCGAGAACGTGCAGGCCGGACTGCGCACCGACTACCTGTTCAGGATCGCCAACCTGCGCGGCGGCATCGTGCTGGGCACGGGGGACCTCTCGGAGCTGGCGCTGGGCTGGTGCACGTACGGCGTAGGCGACCAGATGAGCCACTACAACGTCAACGCCGGCATCCCGAAGACCCTGATCCAGCACGTCATCCGCTGGGTGATCGCCACCGACCGGCTCAGCGAGCGCACCGACCAGGTGCTCCAGACCATCCTCGACCAGGAGATCAGCCCCGAGCTGGTGCCGGTCAAGGCGGGGGAGAAGCCGCAGTCCACCGAGGCGGTCGTGGGTCCGTACGCATTGCAGGACTTCACCCTCTACCACCTGGTCCGCGACGGCCTCCGGCCCAGCAAGATCGCGTTCCTGGCCTGGCACGCCTGGCACGACGAGCACACCGGGGACTGGCCGCCGGCCTTCCCCGAGGCGAGCCGTCGGGCCTACGACCTGGGCGAGATCAGGGACTGGCTGGAGGTCTTCCTCAAGCGGTTCTTCTCCTCCCAGTTCAAGCGCTCGGCGTTGCCCAACGGCCCGAAGGTCTCCGGCGGCGGCACGATGAGCCCGCGGGGTGACTGGCGGATGCCCTCGGACGCGAAGGCCACGGCGTGGCTGGCGGATCTGGAGCAGGTGCCGTTCTTCTGACGGCGACGGTGATCGTCGGCGTCGCCGTCATCGAGGGAATTTTGTGATGGCAGTGACAACTCTTCCTGAGCACCCTCTGCGTGATTGTCGAAGCACCGGAGCGATGCGTGGTCTGCGGGGTTAGCGTCCGATTGTTTCAATCGAGATCGATGGGCGAGCCCTTGGCCGGCGGTGGGGCTGTCGCCGGGGGACGGGAAGGCAGGCACCGTGGCCGAAGATTTCGATCAAGGTCTGCTTCGGTGTGAATTGATTTCTGTGATCCGTCGGATGCTTGAGGGTCGGGTATCTCGACGTGATGCTGAGTCATGGGCGTCGGCGCGGTTCCGGGAGGTCAGCGACGGGGCGATGGATCTTGACGACGACGATCCACTGGCGGAGGCACTAGAGATCCTGGCCATGGCGAACTCTCCCGACGTCGTTGGCGACTGGAAGCCTGGCGATCCGTTCTCTGGATTCGTCTATCCAGATTCCCAGTTCCAGGAGATTGTGGCGGGCCTTGAGGCTGGCGCTTGAGGGAACTTCCTTGGCGGTTGGACTCCGCGACGCGTCGGCGGCGGTGGGCAACGGTGGGGGGCGTTTGAACGGGAGGTGGGGAGATGGTGGCCCCGATCGTCGGCGTCGCGCTGGTCGCCCTCAGCGTGCTCGTGGCGGTTGATGCCCGCCGCCGCGGGTGGAGCTACGGGCTGTCGCGCCCCGGATCGCCCGGGCTCGCTCCCTGTGGAGCCAGTGAAGCCAAACGCTTCAGAGTTGAAGCGTGAAGACAATCGCTTCATATTGAAGAAATGAAGCGATATGCTGATGCGATGGTGATCGCATGCATCGGTGACGTCGTCGCCTCCCGCGAGGTCCAGGACCGCGGTGACCTCAACCGACGGGTCGGCCAGGCCCTGGCCGAGGTCAATGCTGCCGAGGGGCGGTGGCGTCCGATCACGCCGCTGCGGATCACCGCCGGCGACGAGTTCCAGGGGGTCTTCGCCACGCTCGGGGCCGCCGTGCGGGCCACCCTGCGGGTCCGCCTCGCCCTGACGCCGTACGACGTCCGCTTCGGGATCGGCCGCGGGGACGTCACTGTGCTGAGCGAGCAGCCCCGGGTCGAGGACGGCTCGGCGTGGTGGGCGGCTCGGCAGGCGATCGAGGCGGCCGAGGCGGCCCAGCGGCGGGCCGCGACCCGGAGCGTCAGGGTGACGTACGCGATCGACCCCGACGGGGCCACCGATCCCGCGGTCGCCGCTGCGCTGGTCACCCGTGACGAGCTGCTGGGGCGCCTCGACGACCGGGATCTGTCGGTGCTGTCGGGCATGCTGGCGGGCATGAGTCAGGACGCCATCGCCGCCCAGGAGGGGATCAGTCCGTCGGCCGTCTCCCAGCGGGTGCGGCGCGGGGGACTGGCGGCGTTGGCCGCCTCCGACGCCTACCTGGGAGAGCTCGAATGATCTGGCTCGGCCTGCTCTGGATCGGGTTCGGCGTCGTCGACGCGGTCCACGGCGCGACCCGGCGGCACGGGTGGCCGAGCGTCGTCGGAGCCGCTGTGGTGGTCGGGGTGGCGGCGCTGGCCGGCCGGATGGGCCACCTGCCCGACGTCGTGATCTCGGTCGGGGTCGCTGTGCTGGTCCTCGGCTGGGGAGGAGTGGTCCGGCGCGGGTTCGGGGCACGGCTCCCGGCACTGCCGCTGGTCTACGCCGGCCTCGCCACCATCGTGGTGATCGCCCTCAACGCGGCCGGTGAGGGCGGCGGCGGACCGCTGCGGGACTGGCTGGCCGCCAGCAACATCGGCTACTTCCAGGATCTGTCCGCCGACCGGTTCGTCCTGCTGCTCGGCGCCGCCCTGGTGCAGGGCTCGACCGGCAACGTGCTGGTCCGCCTGGTGCTGCTCGCCACCCACACCGTCCGACCCCAGCAGGCCGACGGACCCGAGCCGGGCCCGAGCCTCAAGGGCGGGCGCCTGCTCGGTCCGTTGGAGCGGCTGATCATCCTCGGCCTCGGCCTGACTGGTGCCTACACCGCGATCGGGATCGTGGTTGCGGCCAAGGGGCTGCTCCGCTTCCCCGAACTCCAGGCGGCACGCGACGCCACCGAGGGCCCGTCGATCACCGAGGTGACGGAGTACTTCCTGGTCGGCAACTTCCTCTCCTGGACCCTGGCGCTCGGCACCCTCGCCCTCGTGGCCGCCTGACGTGTCAGCATGAGCAGCGTGCGCCACGAGCAACGTCTCCCGACCAGGACACCGGAGTCCCGCGCGTTCGCCGAGCGGGTCACCGTCACGATGGGGCTCACCGCCCGGCTCAACGCGCTCCCGTTCGACGACCTCGCCGGCCGACGGGCTCTGTTCGAGGAGATCTTCGGCGGTCCGATCCCGGAGTCGCTGTCGATCCTGCCGCCGTTCTTCTGCGACTACGGCCTCGGAGCCTCCTTCGGGGAGAAGGTCTTCATCAACCAGGGCTGCTACTTCCTCGACTTCGGCGGCATCACGATCGGCGACCGGGTGCTGATCGGCCCCGGCGTGACACTGAGCACGGCGGGGCACCCCGTCGAACCGGCGGAGCGCTTCGACTTCATCACGCACGCCCCGATCGTGATCGAGGACGACGTCTGGATCGGGGCCGCGGCGACGATCACCCCCGGGGTCACGATCGGTGCCGGCTCCGTGGTCGGCGCCGGGGCGGTGGTGGCCCGGGACGTGCCTCCGATGAGCGTCGTGACGGGGACGAGCATCGTCGAGCGACGGCGCCTGGGCGGGGGAGCCTGACCCACGCTCGGACGGCGTCCGACACCCCCGGTGCCTGGCAAACCTGGCGAAACAATTCACCGCTAGGCTGCGCCTCATGGGTAAGCAGGAAGACTTCGTTCTCCGTGCGCTCGAGGAGCGCGACGTCCGGTTCGTCCGACTCTGGTTCACCGACGTCCTCGGCTTCCTGAAGTCCGTGGCGGTCGCGCCGGCCGAGCTCGAGGGTGCCTTCGCCGAGGGGATCGGCTTCGACGGCTCCGCGATCGAGGGGTTCGCCCGGATCTACGAGTCCGACATGCTGGCCAAGCCCGACCCGCAGACCTTCCAGATCCTGCCCTGGCGCGACCAGGGTCCGGCCACGGCCCGGATGTTCTGCGACATCGTGATGCCCGACGGCTCGCCGTCCTTCGCCGACCCGCGCTTCGTGCTCAAGCGGACGCTGTCCAAGGCCGCCGAGAAGGGGTTCACCTTCTACACCCACCCCGAGATCGAGTTCTACCTGTTCAAGGGTCAGCACGTGCCCGGCAAGAAGCCGAAGCCGGTCGACTACTCGGGCTACTTCGACCACACCGCCCAGGGTGAGGGCACCGACTTCCGTCGTGACGCGATCACCAACCTGGAGGCGATGGGGATCTCCGTCGAGTTCTCCCACCACGAGGGCGGCGCCGGCCAGCAGGAGATCGACCTGCGCTACGCCGATGCGCTCACCACCGCCGACAACATCATGACGTTCCGCACCGTCATCCGTGAGGTCGCGCTCACCCAGAACGTGTGGGCCTCCTTCATGCCCAAGCCGTTCACCGACCAGCCCGGCTCCGGCATGCACACCCACGTCTCGCTCTTCGAGGGCGACGTCAACGCCTTCCACGAGGCCGGCGCCGAGTACGGGCTCTCCAAGACCGGCCGTCAGTTCATCGCCGGCCTGCTCAAGCACGCCCCCGAGATCAGCCTGGTCACCAACCAGTGGGTGAACTCCTACAAGCGGATCGTCGCCGCCGGTGAGGCGCCGTCGTACGTCTCCTGGGGGCACAACAACCGCTCCGCGATGGTCCGGGTGCCGATGTACAAGCCGCTCAAAGGCAACTCCACCCGGATCGAGCTGCGCACCCTCGACGCCGCCTGCAACCCCTACCTCGCCTTCGCCGCCGTCCTCGCGGCCGGGATGAAGGGGATCGAGGAGGGCTACGAGCTTCCGCCCGAGGCCGAGGACGACGTCTGGTCGCTGTCGGACCGCGAGCGTCGCAACCTCGGCATCCAGGCGCTGCCGACCGGCCTCGACGAGGCGATCGCGCTGGCCGAGGACTCCGAGCTGCTCGCCGAGACCCTGGGCGAGCACGTCTTCGACCACGTGCTGCGCAACAAGCGTGCCGAGTGGAGTGACTACCGCGCCGAGGTCTCGGCCTTCGAGCGCAACAAGATGCTCCCGGTGCTCTGAGGCAGCCGGCTCCCTGAGGCGCCCGTGGAACGTCGTACCACCAGCAAGGCCACACTGCTCCGGCTCGGATTCGCCGAGCCGGAGCAGGCCGAGGTCGCGCTCGCCGCGCTCGGCCCGGCCCGCGAGCCGCTGCTCGCGATCTTCGGCCTGATCGCCGACCCTGACCTCGCCCTGGCGGCCCTGATCCGCCTGGTCGAGGCTGCCCCCGACGCCGAGGAGCTGCTCACCACCCTCGCCGACGACGAGGGCACCGCGATGCGGCTGATGTCGCTCCTCGGGGCCAGCGCGGCCCTGGGCGAGCACCTGGCCCGGCACCCCGACCACTGGCACGAGCTCACCGACCCGACCCTGGGATCGGTGCGCCCACCGGCGTACCTGCTGCGTGAACGCCTGATCGGGGCCGTCACCGGCAAGGAGCGCACCGAGGCTGTCGCGGCGCTGCGGATCGAGTACCGCCGCCTGCTGCTGCGCCTGGCCGCCCGCGACCTCGGCCACGACCTGCTCTTCGAGGACGCCGCCGCCGAGCTCTCCGACCTGGCCTGCTCGGTCCTGGAGGCCGGACTGACCATCGCCCGGGCCGTCGTGCCTGAGGCCGACCAGGTCCGCCTGGCCGTGATCGCGATGGGCAAGACCGGCGGCCACGAGCTCAACTACATCTCCGACGTCGACGTGATGTTCGTGCACGAGCCGGTCGAGGACGCCGACCCGACCGTCGCGACCCGCGCGGCCTACGCGCTGGCCGCGGAGCTGATCAAGGTCTGCGGCGAGCACACCGGCGAGGGCAACATCTGGGAGGTCGACGCCGCCCTGCGCCCCGAGGGCAAGGCCGGAGCGCTGAGCCGGACGCTGGCCGCGATGACCGCCTACTACGACCGCTGGGCCAGCACCTGGGAGTTCCAGGCGCTGCTCAAGGCCCGTCCCGCCGCCGGCGACCTCGCCCTGGGCCGGGCCTTCATCGAGGCCGTCCAACCGTTCGTGTGGAGCGCCGCCGAGCGCGACCGGTTCGTCGAGGACACCCAGGCGATGCGGCGCCGCGTCGTCGAGCACATCCCCAGCAAGGACGCCGAGCGCGAGCTCAAGCTCGGCTCCGGCGGGCTGCGTGACGTCGAGTTCGCCGTCCAGCTGCTCCAGCTCGTCCACGGTCGCGCCGACGACACCCTGCGCGAGCCGACCACGCTCTCGGCGCTGGCCGCCCTGACCCGCGGCGGCTACGTCGGGCGTGAGGACGGCGAGACCCTGCATGCGGCGTACACCTTCCTGCGGACCGTCGAGCACCGGATCCAGCTCTTCGCCCTGCGTCGCACCCATCTGCTGCCCACCGACGAGCCGTCGCTGCGTCGCCTGGGCCGCTCGCTCGGCTACCTGCGCGACCCGATCAGCCGACTCGAGACCGAGCTCGGCCGGCAGCGCCGCGAGATCCGCCGACTGCACGAGAAGCTCTTCTACCGGCCGCTGCTCGCCGCCGTCGCCGCCCTGCCCGGCTCCGAGGCGCACCTCAGTCTGGAGGCGGCTGGGACCCAGCTGCGTGCCTTGGGGTACGCCGATCCTGCCGCCGCCCTACGCCACCTGACCGCCCTGACCCAGGGCGTCTCGCGCACCGCCGACATCCAGCGGCAGCTGCTGCCGGTGCTGCTGCAGTGGTTCGCCGACGGCCCCGACCCCGATGCCGGGCTCTTCGGGTTCCGCCGGATCAGCGAGGCGCTCGGCTCGACGCCCTGGTACCTGCGCACCCTGCGCGACGAGGGCCTGGTCGCCGAACGGCTCGCCCGGGTGCTCTCCACCAGCCGCTACGTCACCAACCTGCTCGAACGCGAGCCCGAAGGGGTGCGCCTGCTCGGGGAGACCCTGGAGCCGCGCACCGCCGCCGCCCTGACCGACGAGATGCTCGCCGCCGGGCGCCGACGTACCGGAGTGGAGGACGCCGCCCGCTCGATCCGTGCCGTACGCCGACGTGAGCTGTTCCGGCTCGCCGCCGGGGACGTCGACGGGGCGCTGGACGTCACCGCGGTCGGCACCGGCCTGACCCGGCTCACCGACGCCACCCTGAGCTCGACCCTGCAGGTGATCAGCGACGCGGTCCTGGCCGGCGAGCCCGCACCCGCCGAGCTGGCCGTGATCGCGATGGGCCGCTACGGCGGCGCGGAGCTCTCCTACGCCTCCGACGCCGACGTGCTCTTCGTCCACCGGGGCGTCGACGGCGCCGATCCGGGTGCGGTGTCGACGTACGCGATGAAGGTCTTCACCGAGCTGCGTCGACTCCTGGCCGCGGCCGGGCCCGACCCCGCCCTCGAGCTCGACGCCGACCTGCGCCCGGAGGGACGCAGCGGACCGCTGGTGCGCAGCCTGACGTCGTACGCCGCCTACTACGCCAAGTGGACCGACCCGTGGGAGATCCAGGCGCTGCTGCGCGCCGACGCCGCCGTCGGCTCCGAGGCGCTGCGAGCAGACTTCACCGCACTGATCGACCCGATGCGCTACCCGGTCGGCGGACTCGACGACGACGCCGTGCGCGAGATCCGCCGGATCAAGGGCCGGGTCGACACCGAGCGGATGCCGCGCGGCGCCGACCCGACCACCCACCTCAAGCTCGGCCGCGGTGCGCTGGCCGACATCGAGTGGACCGTCCAGCTCCTCCAGCTGCGCCACGCCCACGAGGTCGAGGGGCTGCGCACCCCGCAGACCCTGCCCGCGATCCGGGCCGCCCACGACGCTGGCCTGATCGAGTCCGAGGACGCCGAGATCCTGATCGAGGCCTGGCTGATGGTGAGTCGGATCCGCAACGCGATCACGCTGGCCCGCGGACGGGCCGCCGACCAGCTGCCCACCGACCCGCGCGAGATGCGGGCCGTAGCGACCCTGATGGGTTACCCCGACGGCACTACCAACGAGCTGACCAACGACCACCTGCGGCTGACCCGGCTGGCCAGCGGGGTCGTCGACCGGGTCTTCTGGGAGCAGTGACGGGTGTCGTCGCAGCTCTACACCCTCGACCTCGACGGGATGGCGCAGTCGGCGGTCGACCTGGCCGATCCACGCCGCCTGGTCTTCGACTACGTCCGCCGGATCGGGGACGTCCTGGACCGACTCCCGCCCGGACCGGTGCGCGTGCTGCACATCGGGGGAGCGGCCATGACCCTGCCTCGGTACGTCGCCACCACCCGGCCCCGCTCGGCCCAGATCGTGCTCGAACCTGACGCCGACATGATCGAGCAGGTCCGCACCGAGGCACCGCTGCCGCCCCGCAGCGGGATCAAGGTCCGCCCCGTCGACGGGCTCACCGGGATCGCCGCCGTCCGCGAGGCGAGCCAGGACGTCGTCGTGCTCGACGCGTTCCGCGACGCCGAGGTGCCCGCCGAGCTCACCACGGTGCCGTTCTTCACCGAGGTCGCCCGGGTGCTCGCGCCCGGGGGAGTGCTGGTCGCCAACATCGCCGACCGGGCACCCTTCGGCCTGGTCCGCGACGTCGTCGCCGCGCTCCGAAGCACCGTCGGTGGTGAGATCTGGGCCGGCGCCGAACCGGCCACCCTGAAGGCCAAGCGGCCCGGCAACGTGGTGCTGGTGGCAGGGCCGGTGGCCGACGCCGTGGGGGCCGCGCCGTTCGGGGAGCCGTCGCCGACGGCGTACCGGGCCTTCGACCCACGTGCCGTCTCGGACTCTTTCGGCGGCGGCCGTCCGCGCTGATCGCCGGCGCAGTAGGTTGAGTCCATGACGACTCGCCCGGTCCGTATCGGTGTCCAGCTCCAGCCCCAGCACAGCGAGTGGGGGCCGTATCGGGAGTCCGTCGCGCGGGCCGACGAGCTCGGCGTCGACGTGATCTTCAACTGGGACCACTTCTATCCGCTCTACGGCGAGCCCGAGGGTAAGCACTTCGAGGCCTGGACGACGCTGGCGGCCTGGGCCGAGGTGACCTCGCACGCCGAGCTCGGGGTGCTGGTGACCTGCAACTCCTACCGCAACCCCGAGCTGCTGGCCGACATGGCCCGCACCGTCGACCACATCAGCGGCGGCCGGCTCGTCTTCGGGATCGGGTCGGGCTGGTTCGAGAAGGACTACGACGAGTACGGCTACGAGTTCGGCACCGCCGGTGGCCGCCTCGACGCCCTGGCCGAGGCGCTGCCGCGGATCGAGTCGCGCTGGAGCAAGCTCAACCCGGCGCCGACCCGCGACATCCCGGTGCTGATCGGCGGTGGCGGGGAGAAGAAGACGCTCCGGCTCGTCGCCCAGCACGCCGACATCTGGCACAGCTTCGCCGACCCCGACACCCTGCGGCACAAGCTCGGGGTGCTCGCCGGGCACTGCGAGGCGATCGGGCGCGACCTCGACGAGATCGAGATCTCCGTCGGCGTCGAGAACGGCAGCCTGGAGGCTGCCCAGGCCTGCTACGACCTCGGAGCCCGTCTCTTCACGTACGGCGTCGGCGGCCCGGACTTCGACCTCGCGCCGCTCGAGGCCCTGCTGGCCTGGCGTGACGAGGTCAACGCGGGGGCGAACGGCTGATGGTCCTCGCCGTCGGAGACCCGGCACCTGACGTGACCCTGCCCGACCAGGCCGGGACGCCGGTGACGCTGTCGTCACTGCTGGCAACCGGCCCGGTGGTGCTCTTCTTCTACCCGATGGCCGAGACGCCCGGGTGCACCAAGGAGGCCTGCCACTTCCGCAACCTGGCCGGCGAGTTCGCCGCGCTCGGTGCGCAGCGCCTGGGGATCAGCAAGGACAGTGTCGACAAGCAGGCCGGGTTCGCGGCGAACCACGACCTGGACTACCCGGTGCTGTCGGATCCGTCGGGCAGCGCCGCGGCGGCGTACGGCGTGAAGCCGGCGCTCTTCGGCAAGGTCGGTCCGCTCCAGCGCACCACCTTCGTGATCGGCACCGACGGCCGGATCCTGCACGTGGTGGAGTCGATGTTCAAGGCCGAGCTGCACGCCGACGAGGCGCTGGCGGCGCTGCGCGGAGCCTGAGGCCCGGCTGGGTCAGGCTCCGCGCCAGCCGGTCAGCTGGTCAGGCTGGTCAGGCCAGGGCACTGAGCAGCTGCGGCTTCGTCATCGAGGAGTAGCCGCTCAGGCCGCGCTCCTTGGCGAGGGCACGCAGTGCGCCGACGGTCCAGGTGGTGTCCGGGGTTGCGCTGGTGGCGGGAGTGGCGGCTGTGGCGGCTGCGGCGGAGGGGGTGGCCTTCTTCACGGCCTTCTTCGCCGGGGCCTTGGCTGCCTTCTTGGCCGGGGCCTTGACGGCGGGCTTCGCTGCCGGAGCCTCCGACTTCACAGACTTCTCCGACTTCGTCGGCTTCGTCACGGCGCCCGACTTCCCCTTGCGCTGACCCGGCACCGCGGGCAGGGCCGGGAGCGACGGGACCGCGGCGACGACCTGCGTCCGCAGCGACTTCTCCAGCTTGCGGATCTGCTTGCTGGCCTTGAGGATCTCGGCCTCCAGGCTCTTGGCCTGGGCCTTCCACCGCTGGGCGCGCGCCTTCTCCCGCTCGAGCTCGGCGTTGAGCGCCTTGATCATCTTCTCCGGCTTGATCGCCTTCACCTTGGCCATGCCCCGATCGAACCATGTCCCTGGTGAGGACGCGACGGTGGGCTGGTCCACCGGTGTCGCCCCGCCGCACCCGTGGATACGGCACTCTTGGTGCCGTGACCACCGATCTGACTGCGCTCGCGCCCCGGACCCGCCTCTTCGCCGCCGTACTGCGCAGGCTCACCAAGGAGGTCACCTCGGCCGAGGAGATGATCGCGGCGCGGGCGTCGCGGGCGCGCTTGATGGACACGCTGCCGGGGCGGTTCGTCTTCGGGCGACGGGCGCGCGGCGTGAGCGTGGAGAACATCACGGTCGACGGCCAGCGGTTCCACATCCACCGTCCGGCCACGACGGGGGACGAGACCCTGCCGATCGTGCTCAACCTGCACGGCGGCGGCTGGTGCCAGGGCGCTCCCGAGCAGTCGGAGTGGCTGGCGAGCAACGTCGCCGTCCAGGCCCGGGCGGTGGTGGTCTCGCCGACGTACCGGCTGGCGCCCGAGCACCCCTACCCGGCGGCGGTCGACGACGCCTGGCAGGCGCTCATCTGGGTGCGCGAGCACGTCGACAGCCTCGGCGGCGACCTGTCCCGGCTGGTCGTGATGGGCGACAGCGCGGGTGGCAACCTCGCCGCGGTGCTCACCCTCAAGGCCCGCGAGAGCGGCATCGCGATCCTGGCGCAGGTGCTGATCTACCCCGCAGTCGAGATGTACGAGAGCTACCCGTCGGAGGAGCGGTACGCCGATGCCCCCGTGCTGACTGCGGCCGGGATGCGCCGCTTCGGCCACCTGTACCTGGGGGAGTCCTACGGCGTCGAGGACTGGGAGGCCTCCCCGGTGCGCGCCTTCTCGCTCGCCGACCTGCCCCCGGCCCTGATCGTCAGCGCCGAGTGCGACCCCCTGCGCGACCACAGCCGGGTCTACGCCGACGCGCTCCGTGCCGCCGAGGTCGACGTCACCACGCACGAGTACGCCGCCGCCATCCACGGCTTCATCAGTCTGCCGGGCGCGGTCCCGGTCGCACGTGCCGCGCTGGACGAGATCGTGGCCTTCCTCCGCCGCGTCACCGCCTAACCGACTTCCGGGTTCACCACGCGCGAGGTCCGGGTTCGCCACCGCCGACTTCCGGGTTCGCCACCGCCGAGGTCCGGGTTCACCACCGCCGACTTCCGGGTTCACCACGGCCGAGATCCGGGTTCGTCACCCTCGGACAGACCCTTCTCCAGTACGGCCCGCGTCGCTCCGCCGACGCGGGCCGTGGTGCGTCCCGACGATCGATCACTCGATAGGTCTTGACACAATCACGATATATCGCCTTATAGTCGTGAGTGTTTGATACCAACCACAGGAGTGATGATGAACAACCGATTCGGATACGACGACTTTGATGACGGAAACGGGCGCCGCGGTGGACGCGGCCGCTCTGGCGGGCACGACGGTGCCCACGGCTTCGGTGGCCGAGGTGGCCGCCCTGGCGGCGGTGGACCTGGCGGCCCCGGCGGGCTCGGTGGTCCCGGTGGACCGGGCGGTCGCGGACGCGGTCCGCGAGGAGGCGGACGCCGACGCGGCGACATCCGCCGCCTGCTACTGGCAGGCCTGATCGAGGGCTCGGCCCACGGCTACGAGCTGATGCGTCGCCTGGAGGAGAGGTCCGGCGGGCGCTGGCGGCCGAGTCCAGGCTCGGTCTACCCGATGCTGCAGCAGCTCGAGGACGAGGGGCTGGTGCGCAGCGTCGAGGGCGAGGGGCGCAAGGCCTACGAGCTCACCGACGAGGGTCGTGCTCAGGCCGACCCCGCTGCCCTCGACGAGCTGGGGGACGACTCCGGTGCCGATGGTGGCGCGGGCCTGCGGGAGGAGCTGGAGCAGCTGCACATGGCGGTGCGCCAGATCCGCACCACGAAGGGCAACGACGAGGTCGTCGCCGGTGCCACCGAGGCGCTGCGTGAGGCCCGCAAGACCATCTACCGGCTGCTCGCCGAGGCCTGAGCAGCACCTTCCGGCGCCCGAGCGTCGGTGATAGACACGGTGGGGTGAGCCCTGCGACGGTGCCTGAGGTGACGACGTACCGCTATGTCCGCGGTTCCCTCCTGGCGCTGCTCCTCGCGCTGGCCGTCTCGGTCGCGCTGGAGACGCTGGCACACGGGTGGCAGACCTCGATCAGCTCGTACTACTACACCGCGGCCGGGCCCGTCTTCATCGCGGCGCTGA
Source organism: Nocardioides sp. (assembly GCF_030150155.1). Classification (GTDB taxonomy): domain Bacteria; phylum Actinomycetota; class Actinomycetes; order Propionibacteriales; family Nocardioidaceae; genus Nocardioides. Next base: position 76,364 of record NZ_JASLGR010000060.1, on the reverse strand, counting down.
GCGCAATCGGCGTGTGCCTGATCGCGTTGCGGGGCGGCACCGACGCCGAGGACGTCTGTCTCAACTTGGCCGGCATCTCGGCGCCGATGGTGGCGTTCGTCCCGACGCCGGAGATCGGTCACGTGCCCGACGTACCGGCGATCACCAACAATGCCGCGACGTTCCTCGGTGTGCTCGCGGTCGGGTACGTCGTGGTGGCCTTCCGCCTACTCCGCCGGCCGGGCGGCGTCGGACGGTGGAACCTGGTCGGGCTGGGCTCGGTGGCCCTGGCGTGGGCCGTCGGCTGTGCCTGGCTCGCGATCGACCGGCACTCGTTCGCCGCCCATGCTCATGCGCTGGCGGCGATCTTCACGTTTGTCCCGTTCGCCGGCGTGGTGGTGCTCAACACCGACTGGGGAGTGCGGGTGATCGCGCGCGAGGGGCGGGTGAGCCGGACCCGCTTCGACGCCGCGTACTGGGTCGTCCTGGTCGGCATGGGCGCGGTCTGCCTGGTCGGACTGGCGCTGTGGCAGTGGCGCTACGCGCTGGTGGCGACCGAGATCGGGGTGCTCGTGCTGTTCGCCGTCTTCTGGGTGCTGCAGACGATCGATCTGCTCGATCTGCGTCGCGACCTCGCCTGAGATCCGGGTTCGCCACTGCCGAGATCCGGGTTCGTCACGGATCTCGGCAGCAGAGGCGAGGGGGACTACTCGGCGCCGACGGTGATGGCGTCGGCCTCGAACTCGGCGCTCTCGTGCACCGGCGCGGCACCGTGGCCGAGGTGGTGTCGGTAGACGACCACGATCACAGCAGCCACGATCGAGGTAGCCGCAGCGAAGAGGAACGGCATCCCGCTCCAGGAGTCCTCCAGGGCGGTCCCGATCGGCGCACCGATCGCACCACCGAAGAAGCGCACGCCTGAGTACGCCGATGACGTGATCGCCCGGGGCAGGCTGGTCGCCTCCATCACGATCTCGGTCAGCACCGTGTTGACGGCGCCGATCTCGAAGCCGAGCAGGATCACGCAGATCACCAGCGGGGCCTGGTGGGTGTTGACCACTCCGGCGACGATGTGGGTCAGGGCGAAGAGCGTCAGTGCTGAGAGCAGGACGGCGACGGGGGAGTAGCGGCGGGTGAACCACGGGGCGATCACGATGCTGGTCAGCGCCAGGCCGATGCCGAAGCCGGTCATCACGATGCCGATCTGGATGGCCGACATGTGCAGCGGGTACGGCACGTAGGCGAGGGTGACGAAGAACGAGGAGTTGTAGAAGAACGCCACGATCGAGAGCACCAGGATCGCCGGGATGGTGAGTGCCTTGAACGGTGCGAGCACCGGCGCCTTCTCGGTCGGTCGGCCCGAGGAGCGGACGATCGTGACGATCGCGACGAACCCGACGGCCATCAGGGAGGCGGTGCCCCAGAACGGAGCCTTCCAGGAGACGTCGCCCAGCAGGCCGCCGACCAGCGGACCGACGGCGAGGCCGAGCCCGAGGGCGGCTTCGTACAGGGTGACGGCGTGGCCGGTGCGGCCCCCGCTCGCCGCGATGATCGAGGCCAGGGCGGTGGAGAGGAAGAAGGCGTTGCCCAGGCCCCACAGGGCGCGGAACGCGATGATGCCGTTGATGTCGCCGGCGTTCGCACAGCCGATCGCGGCCACCACGATGACCAGCAGTCCGATCAGCATCGTCGAGCGGGACCCGATCCGCGAGGAGATCGCGCTGGTGAAGAACATCATCACCGCGGTGACGGCGAGGTAGCTGGTGAAGAGGAACGACGTCTGGGTCGGCGAGGCGTTCATCTGCTCGGAGATGGTCGGCAGGATCGGGCCGACCAGGCCGATGCCCATGAAGGCGACCATCGACGCGAAGGCGACGGCCCAGACGGCGGGGGCCTGGTGGAGGAGCGAGGGTTGAGCAGATGTGTGCTTCGTCGCCATGACGACCTTTCAAAAGTGCTTTAGAAGTTGTTTACCAGTAAACTACTTTTCCGATGGACACGCCAATCACGACCACACGCGGCTACAGTGGAGCCGTGCCGACACCCCTGCCCGACCCCGCGATCGAGGCAGACCGACCCGCCGCCGCGCACCCCGACGTCGTCACACGCCTGCGCTCGGCCTGGGCGCAGACGCAGCCACAGCTCGACACCGCGCCGTTGGAGGTGCTGGGCCGGATCACCCGGATCGGGATGCAGGCGACCCAGGCCGTCGAGCGGGTGCTCGAGCCCAGCGGCGTGACGCGCTCCGAGTTCGACGTACTCTGTGCGCTCGCTCGCGCTGACAGGCCGCTGCGTGCCAGTGAGGTGACGGCGCAGACCATGCTCAGCGGTGCCGCCACGACCAAGCTGACCACCCGTCTGGAGGCCGCCGGCCTGATCGAGCGGCGCGGCCACGAGCGCGACGGTCGTGTCGTCCTGCTGGCGCTGACCGACTCCGGCTCGGGCCTCGTCGAGGAGCAGATGCCGCGCTGTCTGGCGCAGGACGCCGAGCTGCTGGCAGGGCTCGACGACGATGACCGGGCCACCTTGGCCCGGTTGCTCGCTGTGATCTCAGCCAACGCCGACGCGCTCGCCTGAGTCGTACGTCGTCACCGGGGCGAACCCGGAAGTCGGCGGTGGTGAACCCGGAAGTCGGCGGTGGTGAACCCGGAAGTCGGCTAGCGGGTGGCCGAGCCCGGGAACGTGATCGCGAACGTCGCACCGCCGTACTCGTTGTGCCGCTCGGCGACGGTGACGTCGCCACCGCCGCTGCGGGCGACGCGGCGGGCCAGTGCCAGCCCGAGGCCCGAGCCGCCTGAGGCGCTGAAGCCGGGGTCGAAGAGACGCTCGGTGTCCTCGACGTCGAGACCGGAGCCGGAGTCGAGCACCAGCAGCTCGACGGTCCGGTCACGCAGTCGGGCGCGTACTTCCGCAGCGCCGGTCAGGGTGAGGGCGTTGCTCACCACCGGAGCCAGGGCGCGGACCGCCAGGGCCGCCGGGACGCTGAGCGCAAGGGCGCCCAGCCGCGGGTCACGCAGGTCGTCGACCAGGGTGATGGTGGCGTCGGCGGGCAGCGGCTGGTCGCGGAGCTGAGCCGCGATCGCGGTCAGCGGCGTGCGCTCGGCCTGGCGGGCAGGGCCGTCGCGGCGGGCCAGCTGCAGCAGGTCGGTGATGGTCTGCGACATCGCGCTGGTGGCGCGCTCGATCTGGGCCAGGTCCTCCTGGGCCTCGGCGTCGAGGTCGGTACGCATGCTGAGCAGTTCGGTGATCCCGTGGATCGCCGTCAGCGGGGTGCGCAGCTCGTGGGCCAGCTCGGAGGTGAGCCGCTGCTCGGCGGTGATCACCCCGGCGACCTTGTCGAGCAGGCCGTCCAGGGTCTGACCGAGCGCCCGGATCTCGTTGGTCGGAGCGCCCAGGTCGAAGCGGCGGTCGAGGTCGTGCTCGCTCCACTCGTCGGCCGTCTGGGCCATCTGGCGCACCGGGCTGAGCACCCGACGGCTGATCCACGCCGCCGACCCGGCCGCCATCGCGACCAGCAGCACGCCGGCGACGATGGACACCGCCAGGGCGGCGCGCTCGTTGTGCTCGTACGGGTCGTAGGGCTCGGCGACGATGACCACGCCGTGCAGGCCCGCGGTGGTGCTGAACGGCTCGGCCCTGATGCCCCACCGGTCGTGGACGTCGTTGAGCACCTCGACCGAGGTCGTGGTCGACAGGCCCGCGAAGACGTCCTCCATCGCGGGCGGGATCGACCCGGCGATCCGCTCACCGGTGTCGTTGTAGACCGCGACCCCGGGATCGAGCTCGGAGGTCGGCACCGTCAGGACCCCGTCGCCGGAGGCCGAACGGATCTCGGTGACCAGCGCCGCGGCCCGGTCCTCGAGCACCTGGTTGGTCGCCTTGGTGGCGGCCCCGGCCAGGGAGAACTGCACGATCAGCACTAGGCCCGCGGCGACGGCGACCGCCAGCAGGGCGGTCAGGCTGACCAGCTGGGCGCGCAGGCTGAGCCGGTCACGCCAGCGGGTCAGGGAGATCACTCAGCCATCCTTGCGGGCCGTGGTGAAGCCGACGCCACGTACCGTCTCGATCAGGGTGGGGGAGTCCAGCTCCTCGAGCTTGGAGCGCAGCCGGCGGATGAAGGAGTCCAGGGTGTTGTCGCTCACGATGGCGCCGTCGGGCCACGCAGCTGCAACGACGCTGTGACGCCGTACGACCTCGTCGGGACGCGAGGTGATCGCGGCCAGGATGCGGAACTCGGTCGGGCTGAGCCGGACCTGACGCTCCTCGACCCGGGCCGAGTGCGAGAGCGGGTCCAGGACCAGGCCCTCGGCGTGCAGATGACGCTCGGGGATCCGGCGGGCCAGCACGTCGAGGCGGGCCAGGAGCACCTTGAGGTGGAACGGCTTGGTGACGTAGTCGTCGGCACCGGCGGCGAAGCCGGCCAGGTGCTCGTGCGGTGCGTCCAGTGCGGTCAAGAAGAGGACCGGGGCGAACTGTCCGGCCGACTTCAGTGCCTGGACGACGTCGCGGCCGTCGGCGTCGGGCAGGCCGATGTCCATCACGATGACGTCGACGTTGCGGTCCGGGCTGAACTGGACCAGCGCCTCCTTGCCGTTGTGGGCGAGGACGACATCGTGCCCTGCCTGACGCAGGCCGCGAGCGAGGACGGTGCGGATGGCCTCTTCGTCCTCGCAGACGCCGATGGTGAGCATGCTGACTCCCGTGCTGATGGCCGGTGGCGGTCGGTGACGACCGGGTGATGACCCCGATCCCGAGGATCGTGACAGTCACAACCTGCCACGAACCTGAACACTAGTTGCCTCAACGTTCACAGTGCCTGCCCAGGTTTCTGGCAGGGTGTGGTCTGTACGTTCTTCGCCGACGCCGGGCAACCAGCGTCCCGTCGGCCCGAGAGCCGATGGAGAAGCGAGGCGTGGAGGAGTGATCGAGGTGCCGCTGGCGCAGACCAGTGAACGGATCGTCGCGGTCATCCCGACCTTCAACGAGGCCGGCAACGTCGCCCAGGTGATCGCCCGCGTGCGGGCTGCCGTCCCCGAGGCACACGTCCTGATCGTCGACGATCTGAGCCCCGACGGCACCGCCGACCTGGTCCGAGCCCAGCCCGGGTACGGCGAGGTGGTGCACCTGCTCTCCCGCGACGGTGAACGCGGGCTGGGCAACGCCTACCGGGCCGGGTTCGCCTGGGCCCAGGCCCGTGACTACACCGTGGTGCTCCAGCTCGACGCCGACCTCTCCCACCCGCCCGAGAGCCTGCCGGCCCTGATCGAGGCCGTCAGTGGCACCGACGCCGCCGACATCGCGATCGGGTCGCGCTACGTCCCCGGTGGGCGGACCGAGGGCTGGCCGCTGCGCCGCCGACTCATCTCCCGTGCCGCCGGCGCCTACGTCAGGGCGGTCCTGCGGCTGCCGGTCGGGGACCCGACGGCCGGGTTCAAGGCCTACCGCGCCACCACCCTCAAGGCCATCGACGTGGCCACCACGACGACGTCGGGCTACGGCTTCCAGGTCGAGTGCCTGTGGCGCGCCCACCAGTCCGGGCTGCGCATCGTCGAGCTCCCGATCACCTTCACCGACCGCGTCGCCGGCTCGTCGAAGATGACCCTCGGGGTCGCCACCGAGGCGGCCAGCAAGGTGATGTCGTGGCGGCTGGAGTCGCTGCGCCACCCGGTCGCCACGCCGGTGGTGATCACCGCGCTGCTCGCCTTCGTGGCGCACCTGTTCTACCTGCGCGGCTCGCTGCTCTCCGACGAGGGCGGCTTCGCGATGGTGGCGCGCTGGTGGGACAGCGCCGGCGGACACCTGTACGGCGCCCAGTGGGTCGACCGGCCGCCGGGACTGATCTCCGTGTTCTGGTTGGCCAACCAGCTCGGCTACTACGGTCCCCGGATCGTGGCCGGGCTGGTCGCCGTGATCTTCGTCCTCGCCGCCGGCTGGGCCGGCTGGGCTGCCCGTGGGGCCCGGGCCGCACGCTGGGCGGCGCTGGCGGCCTTCTTCCTCGTGGTCACCCCGGTGACCCAGACCTTCGCCCTCAACGGCGAGCTGGTCGCCAGCACCTGGTCGATGATCGCCGTGGCCGCCGCGATCACCCTGGTGCGGGATCGGGGCCCGACGCTGCGCCGCGCCGTCGGGTTCGCGCTGCTAGCCGGGTTCGGTGCCGGGGCCTCCCTGATGACCAAGCAGAACTTCGCCGACGCCGTGGCCTTCGTCGCGGTGCTCGGCCTGGGCCACCTGATCATCGACAAGGCCGGACGCGGCCGCCTCGCCGTGCTGGGCGGTGTCGCCGTCGTCGGCTTCGCGATCCCGGTCGCCGCCACGGCCCTGTGGGCGGCACGCAACACCGGCGTCAGCGACCTGATCTACGCGATGTACGGCTTCCGGATCGACGCGGCCCGGGTGATGTCGGAGGGCTCGATGGCCGCCGCCAACGCCCGCAGCGTCGACCTGGCCTGGAAGTCCCTGGCCTGCGGCCTCCTGCCCGTGCTGATTCCGCTCCTGATCCTCGGCGTGCGCCGGCTCCGTCGGCCCTCGCCGCTGCTCTTCGCCGTGCTCGCCGCCCTGGCCGTCGAGCTGGTCGGGGTCGTCTTCGGTGGGAACTACTGGCCGCACTACCTGATCGGGCTCTCCCCGATGGTCGTGCTGGCGGTCGGCGTCCTCGCGACGGACGCGGGGAAGGTGCAGTGGAGTGCCCGCGCCCTGGTCGTGGTCGGCGTCGTCGCCGCCGTCGTGCTGACCCCGATCGCGGGGCAGGTCGCGGCCCAGACCAGCTCGGTGACGAAGGTCGGCGGCTGGGTGGCCGAGGCCGCGCACCCCGACGACACCGTGGTCTCGCTCTACAGTCACGCCAACGTCGTCGGCGAGACCCGCCTCCGGCCGGCGTACCCCTATGCCTGGAGCCTGCCGGTCCGCACGATGGACCCGAACCTGACCGAGCTCTACCGCACCCTCACGACGCCGTCGCTGGCGCCGACCTGGGTGATCGGCTGGGACAGGTTCAACACCTGGAAGCTCGACGGCGACCACCGCATCGAGCAGACCGTCGCCCGGGAGTACGTCCTGGTCCAGACCGTCTGCAAGCACCCGGTCTGGCTGCGTCGGGGCGTGGAACGGACCATCCCGGCCGACCCGTGCGCCGACGGACAGACCTACGAGGTCGGTCCCTGACCCTCAGTCAGGTTCATTGCAGGCAGCCCGCACGACAGTGAGGGCGTGAGCACACCAGAGGCATCTCCTCGACGAGTCCTCCTGCGACGCGCGGTCCATCTGACCCTGACCGCCGGCTGCCTGAGCGCGATCGGACTCTTCTTCCCGCACCTGCTCGGCACCAGCTGGGCAGGGATCGCAGCAGCCGCGGGCGCGGTCTCTCCGCTCCTGGTCGCTCTGCTGCTCCTGGTCTGGGCGCTCGGTCTGGGTGCTCACACCATCACCGCCTGTGCCGCCCTGCCTGGCCTGAGCCACCGTCGGGCCCTGTTGCTGAGCCTGACCGGGAGCGCGGTGGCGAACGTCCTGCCCGTCGGTGGGGCCGCCGGGATCGCCCTCAACGGCCGGATGACGAAGCGGTGGGGCTTCTCCACCGCGAGCTTCGCCTCCTTCACCGTGGTCACGAACGTGTGGAACATCCTGGCCAAGGCGTTCCTGCCCCTGATCCTGGTGCCGATAGCGCTCGCCCTGGGCGCGGCGGTGCAGCAGGGCTCGGCGCTGCTGATCGCCTCGGCCGTCACCGTCCCGCTGATCGGCGGGCTGACGGCCTGGCTGCTCTTCGGACGCTCGGCACTGCCGCGGCTGCGCCGGCGGCTGGGGCTGCCTGCGGCCGGTTCGGTCGCCAGCGCTGAGTCCGACGCTGCCGCCGGCGGTCGCTCGGAGGCTGCGCTGGAGATGGTCGGGGCCGGCGGGGCGCTCCCGACGGCGGAGGCGGTCCGGACGGTCGGAACCCTCCAGACCCTCGACGCCGTCGAGACTGTCCAGACCGTCGAGACCTTCCAGAACGCAGAGGAGGCGGCGGGGGAGAAGCCCCGGACCAAGGAGCGCCTGCGCGGCCTGGCGCACCGCTTCCTGGAGGCCTGCGAGACCGTCCGCGAACGCAGCGCCGCGCTGGCCCGCACCCGCTGGCACCAGCTCAGCTTCGGCCTGCTGCTCTACATGGGCCTGCTGCTGGTCCTGCTGGTGCTGTGCCTGCACGCCGGGGGCGCCACCGTGCCGATCGGCTTCGTCCTGCTGGCCTTCTGCGGCGAGCGGCTGCTCACCCTCGCCGGCCTGACCCCCGGTGGGCTCGGCGTCGTCGAGCTCGGCCTGGCCGCCGTCTTGATGATGGCGCCCGGTGCCACCGCCGCCGGTGTCGGCACCGGCGTCCTGATCTACCGCCTCCTCACCTTCGGCCTGGAGATCCCCGTCGGCGGCGCGCTGCTCGCGCTGTGGATGTGGTTCGACCGCTCCGCCTCGTCGCGCTCCCTGGAAGGACACCTCGCATGAAGATCGTCCACATCACCGACTGCTACCTGCCCCAGGTCGGCGGGATCGAGCTGCACATCCGCGACCTGGCCGCCGGACAGCGTGCCCAGGGCCACGACGTGATCGTGGCGACCTCGACCCCGGCCGGGGAGGCCCGGCCCGGCTCGATCGCGACCGACCTCGGTGAGGAGATCGTCAGGGTCGGCAGCCGTGACCGGCACTGGCTCGACAGCATCGACGCCGATGTCGTGCACGTCCACCTCTCGGTGCTCTCGCCGTTCGCGCTGCGGATGGCCCGCTACGCGGCCACCCTCGGCCTGCCGACCGTGATCACGGTGCACTCGCTGTGGTCGGACCTGGCGCGAGCCGCGATCGTGCTCCGGCCGCTCAGCGGTGCGTCGGCCTGGCCGGTGGTGTGGACCGCCGTCAGCGAGCAGGCAGCAGTGCACGTACGCCGTCTCGTGGGCGCACCCGTCAGTGTGGTGCCCAACGCCGTCGACCTGGACTACTGGCGTCCGGTCGCGGTAGCTGCGGCGGCCTCGGCGGCAGCGCGTGAGGGCCGCGCCGCCGAGGCCCCCGCCCTGGCATCCGGCAGCGTCTCCGGCGCCGGATCCGCGACCTCGGGACGTCCGACGGTGCTCGGGGTGATGCGCCTGACCACGGTCAAGCGCACCCTGCCGCTGGCTCGGATGCTGCACCGCGTGGCCCGGGAGGCCGACTTCGACGCCGTCATCGTGGGCGACGGGCCCAAGCGGGCGGCGCTGGAGCGCTACCTGCAACGCCACCACCTCGACGACCGGGTCACCGTCACCGGCGCCCTGACCCGCGAGCAGGTCCGCGAGCAGATGGCCACCGCCTCGATCTTCATCGCCCCGGCCTGGCGAGAGTCCTTCGGGATCGCCGCACTGGAGGCCCGCACCGCCGGGCTGCCCGTGCTGGCCAGCTCCATCTCCGGTGTCGCCACCTTCATCACCCACGAGGTCGACGGCCTGCTCGCCGACTCCGACGCCGCGATGGCCCGCCAGCTCACGCGCCTGGTCACCGACCACGCACTGCGCGAGCAGATCGCCACCCACAACCGCGACGTGGTGCCCGACTACGGCTGGGAGGCGGCGCTGCGCACCAACGCCGCCGCCTACCGTACGGCGGCCGCCTGGTCGTCGCGGGTCGGCGGACTGGCACTGGCTCCGGTCCGTCCGGTCTCCACCGGGATGGTGGCCTGATGAGCGCCGGCGGACACACTCCACGCGGCAGGGTCGCCCGGCGGGCGTCGTACACCGTCGTCTCGCTGCACGCCCACCCCGACGACGAGGCCCTGCTGACCGCGGGCACCCTCGCCCGGGCGGTCGCCGAGGGGCACCGGGTGGTGCTCGTGGTGGCGACCGACGGCGAGGCGGGTCTGGCCGGCGACGACCTGGCCGGAGCGCGCCTGGCCGCTGCCCGACGTGCCGAGCTCGAGGCGTCGGCGGCAGCGATCGGGGCCTGCGCCGTGCACTTCCTGGGCTACGGGGACTCCGGGTTCGACCCGGCGCCCGAGGCAGGGGCCGACCCGGTCGTCACCGAGCTGCCGACCCTGCGCGGCCCGGCGGGCACCGAGTCCTTCGCCGCCACCGACGTCGAGGTCGCCGCCCAGCGGGTCGCGGCGATCCTGCGCCAGGAGCAGGCGGACGTGCTCACCATCTACGACGCGCAGGGCGGCTACGGTCACCCCGACCACGTCCAGGTGCACCACGTCGGACTGCTGGCGGCCGAGCTGGCCGGCACCCCGGTGGTGCTGGAGGCGACCATCGACCGCGACCTGCTGGCCCGTGCGGCCCGGGCGCTGCGCCGGATCTCGGCGCTGGTGCCGGTCCCGGCGATGCCCGAGCTCGATCATGCGTTCCTGCCCCGCTCCGAGATCACGCACCGGGTCGACGTACGCGGACATCTGAGTGCGAAGGTGGCCTCGCTGCGGGCCCACCACTCCCAGTCCGAGGGCGGCACCACGGTCCGCACCCTGGCGCTGCTGCTGCGGCTGCCCGGGCCGCTGCGCCGTCGGGTGCTCGGCACCGAGTGGTTCCGTGAGGTCGGCCGCGACCCGTCCGGGCCGATGCTGGACGACATCTTCGCCTCGCTCGGCACCGGGTCCCGGCGACCCTTCGTGACGGTCTCGAAGTAGCCCCGGACGCCGCGAACCTGTCCAGGTTGGTGGCAGAGAGGTTCGGCCAGGCTCATCTACATGAGAGCTGACACCACCGGCCGCACCACGGTGACGCGCCAGATGCTGAACAAGGTCCCCGAGATCACGATCTGGTTCTGGGTGATCAAGATCCTCTGCACGACCGTAGGGGAGAGCTTCGCCGACTGGATCAACATGACGCTGGGCGTCGGCCTGACGAACACCGCGGTGATCTTCACCGTCGTGCTCGCGGCCGTGATCGCCCTCCAGATGCGTCTGCGGCGCTACGTGCCGTTCGTCTACTGGCTCACGGTGGTGGTCGTCTCCATCACCGGAACGCTCTACACCGACATCCTCACCGACTCCCGCGGTGTGCCGCTGGCGACCAGCACCACGGTCTTCGCGGTGCTGCTGGCGATCGTCTTCGGCGTGTGGTGGCTGCGCGAGCGGACGCTGTCCATCCACTCCATCACCACCGTTCCCCGCGAGGCGTTCTACTGGCTCGCCGTCCTGGTCACGTTCGCGCTCGGCACCGCCGCCGGCGACTGGACGCTGGAGCTGACCGGCTGGGGCCCCGGCGCCTCGGTGCTGCTGCCGGCCGGTCTGATCGCGATCGTCGCGATCGGCTGGCGTGCCGGTGGCAACTCGGTGCTGGCCTTCTGGCTGGCCTACATCCTGACCCGGCCGCTGGGTGCCAACATCGGTGACTACTTCGCCTCGCCCAAGTCCGAGCAGGGGCTGGGCCTGGGCACCGCGCTGACCAGCGTGATCTTCCTGGCTGCGATCGCCGCGACGGTCCTCTACCTGACGGTGAGCAAGGCCGACGTCTACTCCGACGTACGGATGCCGTCGGTCCGCGATGGCTTCGGTGCCACCCGGGAGCGTCTCGTGCTGGGCGTGTACGGCGTCGCCGCGATCGCTGCGGCCCTGCTGCTGCACCACACCTCGTCGCAGCCGCACCAGTCCTCGCTGGCCGACGAGACCCCGGCGCACTCCGACGTGAAGCTCACCCCGGCCCAGGCGACCGCGCACTTCCCGGCCGCCGACGTCAGCGGGCTGAGCGCGATCGTCAAGGACGCCCAGGCCAAGGTCGCTGCCGGTGACCAGGGCGGGGCCACCAGCGCCGCCAAGCAGCTGGAGACCGCGTGGGACGACGCGCAGCCGCGGCTGCAGAAGGCCGACGGTACGGCGTGGACGTTCTTCGACTCCGAGATCGACGGTGTGCTCACCTCGATCCGGGCGTCCTCGCCCGACCAGACGGCCGAGTCGAAGGCCTTGACCACGCTGCAGACCTCGCTCGGCGGGTGACAACGATCGGGTGACACCGATCGAGTGACACCGACAAGGAGGTCAGGAACCCACCGCGGTGGGTTCCTGACCTCCTTTCCTGTGTGCCGCTGCCTGCTCGGCCCGCCTCGCCTGCTCGGCGTGGCGGCGCCTACTTCGCCTTGTCCACGAACTCCGTGGTGAAGGTCTTGGCCAGGTCGATGCTGTCCTTCTTCGCTTTCACGTCGGGGCTGAACGTGCCCAGCACGTCGAGCACGGTCTTCGGGCCGGACTCGGGCATCACGCCGTCGGTGGTGAACGTGCCCTTCGTCCCTTCGATCGCCGACTGGTAGAGCGCGGCGTCGGAGCCGGCGTAGTCGGCCGGCATCTTCGCCGCGATGTCGGCGGCCGAGTGCGAGCCGATCCAGCCGAGCGTCTTCACGAACGCGTCGGTGATCTTCTGCACGGTCTGCGGGTTCTTCTTCACCCAGTCGCAGTTCATGTACAGCGACGCCGCCGGGTAGAGCCCGCCGAGGGCCTTCTCGGTGCCCTCGACGGTGCGCATGTCGAGCAGGATCTTGCCGGTGCCCTGCTTGAGCACGGTCGCGACGGTGGGGTCGGTGGTCATGCCGGCGTCGATCGAGCCCTGCTCCAGTGCCGAGGTGAAGGTGGAGCCGGCACCGACGGCGACGGTGGTGTAGTCCTTCGAGGAGACACCGGCCTTCGTCGCGAGGTACTGCGTCAGGTAGTCGGTCGAGGAGCCGGCCGAGGTGACGCCGAGCTTCTTGCCGGCGAAGTCGGCCGGGCCGGTCAGGGATCCGGCGGCCTTGGTGGAGACCACCTCGACCTCGCCGGGGACCTTCGCCAGCTGGACGACGGACTCGATGCACTTGCCCTGGGCCTGCATCGTGACGGTGTGGTCGTAGAAGCCGACCACTCCCTGGACCTGGTTGGCGACCAGCTGGGTCTCGGCGCTGGCACCGGACGGCTCGGTCATCAGCTTGACGTTGACCCCGGCGTCCTTGAAGTAGCCGAGCTGCTCGGTGAGCTTGGCCGGCAGGTAGATCACCTTGTCGATCCCGCCGACCATGATGGTGACGGTGCCGTCGGCCTTGCTGTCGCCGGCGCCGCCACCGCGGCCGCAGGCGGCCAGCGACGTGGTGGCGAGGAGGGCGGCACCGACGAGGGCGGTGACGCGGACGGTGCGGTGGGTACGGCTGCGTGTGTTCATGACGCTCCTTGGGCGTAGCGGTGAGAAAGGCGTGCTGCGGAAGTGCGGTGGTGCCGAGCACCGGGGGTACGTCGCCAGGTGGCGAGTCCGGAAGTCGGCGGTGGTGAACCCGGAAGTCGGCGGTGGTGAACCCGGAAGTCGGCTAGAGGGCGGAGGCACCCGACGACGACGGCGGGCGCCACGAGGTCAGGCGTCGCTCGAGCTGCGTGATCAGCCACTCCGCGACCAGGGCGACGACGGTGATCACGACCATGCCGGCGTACACCCCGGCGGCGTCGAAGTTGCCCTGGGCCCGCGCGATCAGCAGGCCCATGCCGCGGTCGGCACCGGTGAACTCACCCACCACCGCGCCGATCAGGGCGAAGCCGAACGCGACGTGCATCGAGGCCAGGATCCAGCTGGTCGCACTGGGCAGGACGATCGTGCGCAGCAGCGACCAGCGGCTGGCGCCGAGGATGCGGGCGTTGTCGATCAGGGTCTTGTCGACCTCGCGGGCGCCCTGGAAGGCGTTGAAGAAGACCGCGAAGAAGACCAGCACGAACGCGGTGGCGACCTTCGAGGTCATGCCCAGGCCGAACCAGATCACGAACAGCGAGGCGAGCACGATCCGGGGGATCGCGTTGGCGCCCTTGATGAAGGGGGAGAGCACGTCGGCCAGGAACTGGGCCCGACCCAGCAGGACGCCGAGCACGACACCGGCCAGGGTGCCGATGATGAAGCCCAGCGCCGCCTCCTCCAGGGTGGTGAGGATGTTGACCCAGATCGAGCCCTGGGAGGTGCCGTCGGTGAACCAGGTGACGAGCTTGTCCCAGATCTTCGAGGGCATCGAGTAGTAGAACGGGTCCATCACGGTGCGGCAGGCGAGCTCCCACGAGCCCAGCCAGACCGCGACCAGGGCGAGGCGGACACCGTGGATCAGCCACGGCGAGCCGGACCTGCCGCGCAGCAGCGCCCACAGACCGGGGCGGGGCGTGGCGGCGGTGGGGCGGGCCGAGCCCGGCGTACCGGAGGAGTCGGCGTCGGCGGTGGACACGGAGGTGGAGTGGTCAAGCGACACGGTGGGCTCCTCGGGCTCGGGTGATCTCGACCTCTTCGCGCAGCGAGTCCCAGACCCGGCGGTAGAGCTCGGTGAACTCGTCGGTGAGACGGATCTCCTCGACCTTGCGGGGGCGGTCCAGGGTCACCGGGACGATGTCCTTGACCGTGGCAGGACCGGCAGTCATGACGACGACCCGGTCGGCCAGGGCGATCGCCTCGGTCAGGTCGTGGGTGACGAAGACGACCGCGGCGCCCGAGCCGGACCAGAGCCGGAGCAGCTCGTCCTGCATCAGCTCGCGGGTCTGGACGTCGAGGGCGCCGAAGGGCTCGTCCATCAGCAGCACCGACGGCTCGGTGATCAGGGTCTGGGCCAGCGCGACCCGCTTGCGCATGCCGCCGGAGAGCTGGTGCGGGTAGCGGTCCTCGAAGCCGGACAGCCCGACCCGGCCGACCCAGTCCTGGGCACGCTCGTGGGCCTCGGCCTTGGCGACGCCGCGGTAGCGCAGCCCGATCGCGACGTTGTCCAGCACCGTCTTCCAGGGCAGGACCGCATCGGCCTGGAACATGTAGCCGACCCCGTCGGGGATGCCGGTGACCGCGGTGCCGTGCACCGCGACGTCGCCCTGGGTGGCCGGCTCCAGGCCGGAGATCAGGGAGAGCGTGGTCGACTTGCCGCAGCCGGTCGGTCCGACCACGGTGACGAACTCACCGGCGGCCACGGTCAGGTCGACGTCGCGGATGGCCGTGAAGGGCGTCGCGCCACGGGTGGCGAACGTCTTGGTGGCATCGGAGAGCGAGATCGCCGGGGGCGTTCCGCTGGGGGAGTGTTGGCTCATGGCCGGGACGCTAGGGCCGGGTGTGACTGGCGCCACACCCTTGCGTGCGATCGCGTCGTTGAGCACACAGGTTGCGTTCTGCGCATTCTGCTCATCGCCGGTTCCGGGGGTGCGCGCACCTATGCTGACGACCGTGTTACCTGGGTCACAGAGCGGGCGGTGGGGCTGGCCGGTGCGGCTGCGCCCCACGCTGCGCTGGACCCTGAGCGCGCAGGGGGTCGGACTCCTGGTCGCGCTCCTGCTGGTGGTGGTCGGACTGCTGCTGGCCGGAGCGGCCGAGATCGTGCACCGCGACCTGGCCCACGAGTACGAGCAGCGCGCCCTGGCGATCGCGCGGTCGGTGGCCCAGCAGCCCGGCCTGGCCGCCGAGGTCGAGGCGGCCGAGCCGACAGCGGGCTCCAATGCGGCCTTGGCCCGTGGGCCGGTGCAGCAGGCTGCGGAGGCGGTACGCCGAGCGACCGGGTCGCTCTACGTCGTGGTCACCGACGTCGACGGGATCCGGCTGAGCCATCCGACCGTGGCCAACATCGGCAAGCCGGTCAGCACCAGCCCCGAGGAGGCGTTGCAGGGCCGCGAGGTGGTCACCGTCGAACGCGGCACGCTCGGGATGTCGGCGCGGGGCAAGGTGCCGCTGCGGGCGCCCGACGGGGCCGTCGTGGGCGAGGTCAGCGTCGGCATCTCGATGGCGGCCGTGGCCTCGCGGACCTGGGACATGGTGGTCGCCCTCGGGCTGGTCGCCGCGGGCGTGCTCGCCCTCGGTGTGCTCGGGGCGTTCACCCTGGGCCGGCGGCTGCGGCTGACCACGCTGGGCCTCCAGCCTGACGAGATGGCCGACCTGGTGCGTGAGCACGCCGCCGTCCTGGGTGGCGTCCGCGACGGTCTGCTCGCCGTCGACCGCGGTGGCCGGATCACCGTCGCCAACGCCGAGGCCGAGCGTCTGGTCGGCTGCGCGCTGACCCGAGGCACCCCGGCCGTCGATGCCGACCTGCCCCCGGCTGTGCTCGACCTGCTGGAACGGCCGGTCGCCCCCAGCGGCGCCGCCGTCGTGCTCGACGACCGGGTGGTGCTGGCCTACCGGGTCGAGGTCGTGCGCGAGGGACGCGACCTGGGCCGGGTGCTGATCCTGCGCGACCGGTCCGACCTCGACCAGGCCGCCCGCGAGCTGGAGGCGACCCGCGCCCTCACCGACGCGCTGCGTGCCCAGGCCCACGAGCACCACAACCGGATCCACGCACTCGGCGGCCTGCTCCACCTCGGACACGTCGCTGAGGCCACCTCCTACGTCGACGAGCTGGCCTTCGGGTCGACCTGGATCGCGGGCATCGACGACCCCTATCTGGCAGGCCTCGTGGCCGCCAAGGCCGCGGCCGCCTCCGAGGCCGGCGTGGCCCTGGAGGTCTCGCCGACGTCGTACGTCGACGGCACGCTGCTCGCCCCGCTGGACGTCGTCACCGTGCTGGCCAACCTGCTCGACAATGCCACCGTCGCCGCGGCGCGCGGTGCCCGCCGGCCGGCGAAGGTCGAGACCACCCTGGTCTCCGACGGGGCCGACCTGGTGATGCAGGTGGCCGACTCCGGTGACGGGATCAGTCCGGAGGTGGCCGAGCGGATCTTCGCCCACGGCTTCACCACCACGGCCGTTGCGGCGGCCGACCACGGCATCGGGCTGGCCCTGGCCCGTCACACCGCCCGCTCCCACCAGGGCGACATCACCCTGGTCGATCCCGGCGGGGTCGACGGCGGCGCCGTCTTCGAGGCCCGGATGGCGGGCGTGCTCAGTGTGGAAGGGGACCGTGCGATGCCGCAGGTGCAGCGATGATCAGGGTGCTGGTGGTCGACGACGACTTCCGCGTCGCCCAGCTCCATGCCGGGATCGTCAGTCAGCTGCCCGGCTTCGAGGTGATCGGGCTGGCCCACCAGGCCGCCGAGGCGCTGACTCTCGCGGCCCAGCACGAGCCGGACCTGATCCTGCTCGACGAGTACCTGCCCGACCGGCGCGGCCACGAGCTGATCGGCGAGCTCGGCGGCGCGGTGATGATGATCACCGCCGCCAGCGACGCTCCCACGATCCGCAGTGCTGTCGCGGCCGGGGCACTGACCGTGGTGACCAAGCCGTTCTCGGCCGCCGAGCTGGCGGGTCGGATCGTCGCCTTCGGTCGGGCCTGGAGCCAGCTCAACGTCGAGGGCGACCTCGACCAGGCCGCGATCGACCGGGCGCTGGCGGTGCTGCGCGAGGGGGATCGGCCCGGTGCCGCGCTGCCCAAGGGGCGCTCGGCCGCGACCGCGGACCTGATCGCGGAGGCACTGCGCGCCGCGGGCGGGCCGCTGACCGCGATCGCGGTGGCCGACGCGGTGGGCGTCTCCCGTGCCACGGCCCAGCGCTACCTCGCCGACCTGGCGCGTGCGGGACGGGTCCGGCTCCGACTACGGTACGGCGCCACGGGCCGCCCCGAGCACGAGTACTCCTGGAGCTGAGCGTGGGGGTCGATCCGCCTGGGCGGGCCCTGAACCCCCACGCTCAGCCCGGATTCTGAGATGCTAGGAAGGTTGCGGCCCAGATCGGGTCGCAGGCAGCACGAATCGGGGAGGTGCGAGCGCGTTGAGCGAGATCGCCGGTGAGCTGGCGCGGGTCAAGGGTGCGTTCGCGCAGCCGACCCTGACGCTGCTCTACCAGCGCCAGGCGCCCGTCGTGATCACGATCTTCAGGGCGGCGTTCGGGCGCAACAACAAGCCGATCCCGACGGCGCGGCTGCACACCCAGGTCGAGGAGCACCTCGCCGAGATCCGGCTGGCCGGCGAGACCGACCTGCCGCACGGCAGTGGCCGCGACATCTGCCAGCGCTGGATGCGCGGCCAGTGGCTGGTGCGCTCCCTGGACGAGCTCGGCCGTGAGGTCTACTCGCTGACCTCGCACGCCCAGCAGGCCCTGGAGTTGGTGAAGAACCTGGCCCGCGACCGGGCCACCCTGAGCGAGCACCGGATCTCCACGATCCTGGGCACGGTGCGCCGGTTCAACTCCGAGGCCCACCCCGACCGCTCCACCCGCGTCACCCTGCTCAACGAGGAGATCGCGCGGCTCCAGGGCGAGCGGGACCGTCTCGTCGACGGCACCGACGACTCCGACCTGCTCAGCGTCACCGAGGACTACATGAGTGAGGGCTTCACCGAGCTGCTCTCGCTGATCAGTGCGCTGCCCAGCGACTTCGCCCGGGTCGAGGAGCGGTTCGCCGCGATCCGCACCGAGATCCTGGCCGCCTTCCGTGCCGAGGACCGGCCGGCCGGTGAGGTGATCGACGCCTACCTGGAGCGGGCCGACACGATGATGACCGCCACCCACGAGGGCCGTGCCTTCGCCGGGGCGTTCACCCTGCTGCGCGACGACGCCCTGGTCTCCCAGCTGCGCGAGGACCTCGGCGACCTGCTCGACCACCCGCTCTCGGACGGGATGCTCTCCGACGCCGACCGTGCCGAGCTGCGCGGCACCGTGCGGCTGGTGCGCGAGGGCCTGGACCGGGTGCTGTCCCAGCGCTCCCGGGTCACGGCGACGCTCAAGGAGTACATCGTCTCCCACGACGCGGCCCGCGACCGCGAGTTGGAGCAGACCCTGCGCCAGGTCGAGTCCGAGCTGATGACCTGGATGGCCGCCACGGGGCCGCGCGCCACGCACGACGTACCGCTGCTGCCCTCGCGGGCCGGGGTGGAGCACCTGCGCGAGCGGTTCTACGACCCCGCCGACGACATCCTGCCCGCGCCCCTGGTCGAGACCGATCTGAGCGCGGCGCCGACCACGACCCTGGCCGAGTTGATGGCCCAGGGCGGCCCGCACCTCGGCGTACTGCGCTCGCGGCTGGAGGACTCGATGAGGTCCCTGCTGCCGGCATCGACGCTGGGCGGGGTGTTCGACACGTTCGAGCCGTCGCTGCGCCGGCCGGTGGAGATCCTCGGCCTGCTGCACCTGGCCGCCGACTACGGCTGGAGTGCCGAGGCCGACGAGGTCGAGACCTATGCCGCGATCCGGCCCGACGGCAGCACCCGGACCTTCGCGGTGCCACGCACCCCGTTGCCCGACCCCGACCGCACCGACCCGATCATGTCCCAGACAGAGAGTGAGACCCCCGCATGAGTGTCGAGCACGACGACGACACGATGACGGAGGCGTACGACGACCACCGGACCGTGGAGCCCGACGGCACCGCCGAGCCCGGCGCGGACGAGGCGACCGACCCGTTCGACGTGCTCGACGCCGACGTCGACGGCTACGACCTCGGCTCGGTCTCGCTGTGGGAGGGCGACGAGGGCGGCCTGGACTTCGCCCAGCGGCACGCCCTGGTCACCCTGCTCAAGCAGCGGTTCATCAGCGCCCGCACCCACCCGAAGGACTGGACGGCGCTGATCGAGCACGAGCGGCTGATCCGCTCCCGGCTCAACGACCTCTTCCTCGACCTCGCCGTCGACCGGGCCCGCGAGGTCGCCTGGAAGCGGCAGGCCTCCTCCGAGACCGGGGGTCGGTTCCCGACCCTGCTCTACGACGGAGCCTGGTCGCGGGAGGAGACCCTGGTGCTGGTGCACCTGCGTGACCGGCTCCGTGCCGGGATGGCCGGGGGAGACACCCGGGTCTTCGTCGACCGCGAGGACATCATCGACTACATCGCGAGCTTCAGGCCGACCCACGCCACCGACGCCGCCGGCGACGAGAAGCGGGCCCGCAACGCGGTGCTCAGCATCATCAAGGCCGGGCTGCTGCTCGGCTCGGCGACCGACGAGCGCTACGAGATCAGCGAGGCCGTCGAGCCGCTGCTGCCCCTGGAGCTGCTCACCGAGCTGCTCGACGCGCTGCGCAAGGCCAACGGCACCGAGCCGAGCGTCGCCTACGACGAGACCAGCGGGCTCTTCGCCGAGGACCCGGCGCTGGCGACCGGGTACGCCGTCGCGACGACGTACGACGACGGCGACGGCGACCGCGATGAGCGCACCGACGAGCGCACCGACGAGCGCACCGACGGGGAGGCGTGAGGATGACCACCGACGACGTGCGTGAGCCCGCGGTGCTGGAGAGCGCCGAGGTGCCCGAGGACATCGACGTCCTCGACGAGCTCGGGGCCGAGCCCGAGGTCGAGGCCGGTGATGGGCTCTTCGAGGCCGCCGTGGTCGAGACCCCGGCCGACGACACCATGCAGTGGCGTGCCGCGCTGCTGCAGCTGGTGAACTGGGGCGGCTTCTCCGGGCTCACCACCGTGCCGCTGCGTGGCGACGCGACCATGATCTCCGGCGCCTCCGGGGTGGGGAAGTCGACCATCCTCGACGCCTACACCGCCCTGATGATGCCCTCGGACACCAAGTTCAACGGCGCCTCCAACGACGCTGTCGCCGGGCGTGCCCGCAGTGCCGGCCAGCGCAACCTGCTGAGCTACCTGCGCGGTGCCGTCGACGTGATCGACGACCCGAAGACCGGGCGTCCGGTGGAGAAGCTGCTGCGCGGCAAGGGCACCGACACCTGGGGCGCGGTGGCGATGACGTTCGTCAACGACCAGGGCGGCCGGTTCACCGCGGTGCGGACCTACTACGTCCCGCGCCGGGCCTCGCGCTCGGCCGACGTCCAGATGCAGCTGGCGACCCACGAGGGGGCGCTCGCCCTGGACAGCCTCGAGGTGGCCGTCGCCGACCGGTTCCACGCCAACACCCTGAAGAAGCTCTACCCGGGCCTGCGGGTGCACCGCACGTACGCGGAGTTCTCCGCGGTGCTGCATGCTCGGCTCGGGATCGGCGCCAACGGTGACGGCGCCAAGGCACTGCGCCTGCTGGCCCGGATCCAGGCCGGCAACCAGGTCCGCAGTGTCGATGAGCTCTACAAGGAGATGGTGCTGGAGCGGCCCGCGACGTACGCGGCCGCCGACCGGGCTGTCGCCCACTTCGATGACCTCGACTCGGCCTACTCCGCGATGCGGACCGAGGAGGCCAAGCTCGACCTGCTGGAGCCGATCACCGACCTCCAGGAGCGCAAGATCACCGCCCAGCGCCGGCTGGGGGAGTTCGACGCGTTCGGGGTCACCGCCGGGGGTAACACCCCGCTGCGGCTGTGGCTGCTCAAGGCCCACCTGCGGCTGCTCGCCGGTGCCGTCACCGGCAACCGCGATGACCGCAAGGCCACCGCCGACGCGCTGGCGGCCACCACCGCGGCCGAGGCCGCCCTGCTGGGCGACCTGGAGGCGGCCAAGGACGCTCACCGTGCCGCCGGTGGCTCCACGTTGCAGTCGCTGGCCCTGGCGCTCGAGCAGGAGGCGGTGGTTCGCGAGGACCGTGCGGGTCGGCGTACGGCCTTGACCGAACGGCTGCTGCCGCTGATCGACGCCGCGGCCCATGCCGAGGGCGACGACGGCGTCGACGTCGAGACCGTGATGAGCTCGGCCGGGGAGTTCGCCGAGCTCCAGGGCCGCGCCCGGCGCTGGCTGGGCGAGTGGGCCGAGACCCGTGCCGCCCTGTCCGCCGAGCGCGACCAGGTCCGCGACACCCTGGTCCCGGCCAAGCAGCGCCAGGCCGAGCTGCGCGCGGAGCGGGACTCCCTGGAGTCGCGCGCGGGCCGGATGCCCTCGCGGATGCACGAGCTGCGTGCCGAGGTCGCCGCGGCCAGCGGACTGACCGTCGAGGAGCTGCCGTACGTGGCCGAGCTGATCGACATCGCCCCCGACGAGTCGCGCTGGCGGATCGCGGTGGAGACGGTGCTGGGCGCCTCGGCCCGGATGATGCTGGTGCCGCTGGACCGGCTCGAGGAGTTCTCCGCCGCCATCGACGGCCTGCACCTGCGCAGCCGTCTGGTCTTCGAGGGCGCCGAGCTGGACCTGCCCGGCCTGGGGGTCCAGGACCCCGAGACCATCGCCGGCAAGCTGGTGATCAAGGAGACGCCGTTCGCCGGCTGGGTGGCCGAGCACGTCACCGACCCGGGCCGCAACGCGCTCTGTGTCGAGGACGCCGCCGGGCTGGCCGGTGAGGGCTTCCGGGTGACGCTGTCGGGTCAGACCCGTAACGGTCGCCGTGGCGCCCACGGCCGCAACGAGCTGCGCAACATCATCGGCTTCTCCAACGAGGAGGCGCTGGCCGAGATCGACACCGAGCTGGCCGCGATCGAGGAGCAGCTGCTCGGCATCGACGCGGCCCTGGCCGAGATCGACCGGCGCTCCAGTGTGGTCGACCGGCTGCGCACGGCGTACGACGCCGTCGCGACCGCCCGGTTCGACGACGTCGACGTGGCGGGCTCGGACCAGCGGATCGCCGACCTGGAGCGGCGCCGGGGCGAGATCCTCGACTCCGACGACCAGCTGCAGGTGCTGGAGGAGCAGATCCGCGAGCTCACGGTGCGTCTCGACGACGCCCGCAAGCAGCGCTTCGAGCTGGACCGGCGTCAGCGTGAGCTGAACAACGCCCACGCCGAGCTGGTCGACTCCGAGGACGTGGTCAAGGACCGCCTGGACGCGATGGAGCGCTCGGGCAAGCTGGTGCTGAGCCCCGAGCAGGACGCGGCGCTGAGCGCCGAGTTCGCTGCCGCGGCGGCGCCGGCCGACCCCGAGGACCTCGACCGGTTCAACGAGAACTCCCAGCGTCTGGCCGACCGGCTGCGTGGCGCGGTCGGCGAGGCCGAGTCCGAGATCAGCAGGGTCGACGACGAGCTCGCGGGGATCTTCAGGGTCTACAAGCTGCAGTGGGACTCGCCCAACCTCGGCTCCGGGGCGGAGTCGTACGCCGACTACGCCCGGATCCTCGAGGAGATTAAGGCGACCGGGCTGGCCGCCCGCCGTTCGGAGTGGCGGCGTCGCCTCACCGAGTGGAGCGGCCAGGACCTGGTCCCGCTGGTCAGTGCGATGGCGGCCTCGATCGAGGAGATCGAGGACCGGCTCGAGCCGATCAACGCGATCCTGCGGCGACTGGAGTTCGGCTCCTCGGGCGACCGGCTGCGGATCCGGCTGCGCCGACTCGCCCCGGCGCACGTGCAGGTCTTCCTTCGCGACCTGCGGGCACTGTCGCGTGGTGGCACTGCCGAGCTGGACGAGGCGGCCCTGGAGGAGCGGTTCACCCAGCTGAGCCGGTTCATGAAACAGCTGCGGCGTCCCTCGCAGAACGGTGACGCTGCGGCCGGACCGTCCGATCGTGACCGTCTGCTCGACGTACGTCGGCACGTGGAGATCAGCGCGGAGCGCTACGACTTCCTCACCGGCGAGCTGCGTGCCACCTACCGGACGCTGGGGGAGAAGTCCGGTGGTGAGTCCCAGGAGCTGGTGGCGTTCATCGTCGGCTCGGCGCTGCGGTTCCGGCTCGGGGACGAGATGCGCTCGCGGCCGCGCTTCGCCCCGGTCTTCCTCGACGAGGGCTTCGTGAAGGCCGACTCGGAGTTCGCAGGCCGAGCGGTGCAGGCCTGGCGCGGGCTGGGCTTCCAGCTCATCATCGGCGTACCGCTGGACAAGGTCACCGGCCTGGAGCCGCACATGGACGACCTGCTGGCGATCACGAAGAACGCCAGCACGCACCAGTCCTGGATCACACCGATCACCGACGCCTCCCGCTGACGCGGGGACACCTCACCCCACCGGGGGTCTCCGGGTGGGGTGAGGTGTCGAGGGGCACTCAGGAGCGGCGCACCCGGCGGCTCGCGATCAGGCAGACCACGGCCGCCACCACCAGCAGCACGACGTTGGTGAGCATCGCGGAGCCGAACGCGTCGGCGGGGGTGGCCCCGGAGCCGAGCCGGCCGGCGTACACCGCACCGAGGATCGCCGGGCCGAGCGCGCTGCCGGTCTGACGGATCGCGGTGTTGGTCGCTGCGGCCATCCCGGCGTGGTGCAGCGGCGCGGAGCCGATCGCGGCGACGGTCACCGAGCTCAGCATCATCGCGGTGCCGACGCCGAAGATCGCCAGCCGCCAGCCGACGCTCCAGAGGCCAGAGCCGTCGTCGACGAAGCTGAGCGCGAGCATCCCGATCGCGCAGATCGCCAGGCCGGCGGTGAGCACGGGGACCGGGGTGTGGCGGTGGATCAGGCGGGCCACGATCGGCCCGATCACGGCGCTCACGCCGGTGCCGAACAGGAGCCGGACACCGATCTCGAGGGTGTCGAGGTGCTGCACGGTGCCGAGGTAGAGGCTGAGCAGGAACATCCCGCCCACGACCGAGAACATCGCCATCATGCCGGCGAAGTTGGCCGCCGAGAACGCCACCGACCGGAACAGGCTGAGGTCCATCAGCGGTGAGGCCGAGCGGGCCTCGGCGACCAGGAACGCGATCAGCGACAGGGCGCCGAGGACGAGGCCGATGATCGCGCGGGCCGAGGTCCACCCGACGGCGCTGCCCTCGATGATGCCGAAGATCAGGGCGGCGATGGCGACGGTGGCGGTGAGCTGGCCGGTCCAGTCCAGGGAGCGGCCGGCGACCGGTGCGGACTCGGGCAGCAGTCGGGCCGCGCCGAGGGCGGCGAGGAGGGCCAGCAGGGTCGGGAACGCGAAGATCCACGGCCAGTCGACCCCGCGCAGCACGGTGCCCGACACGATCGGGCCGAGTGCGAGGCCGCCGGTGAGGCCGGTGGACCACAGCCCGATGTACTTCCCGCGGGCGCGCAGGTCCGGCACCGCCTGGGCGATCAGGGCCAGGGTGGTGGGGATCAGCAGGCCGGCGCCGATGCCGGCGGCCGCCTGCCCGGTCCACAGCCAGTGCAAGGCGTTGGCGTCGTCCAGACCGCCGAGGACGCCCGACACGAGGCCGCCGAGGACGGTCAGCACCATGCCGAGCAGGTAGACCTTGCGGCGACCGTAGAGATCGCCGAAGACCCCTGCGGAGAGTACGGCGGCCGCCATCGGGATGACGTACGCGTCCGAGACCCACTGCAGGCCCGAGGTGCCGGCGTGGGTCGAGGCTCCGATGGTGGCCAGCGCGGCGCTGACCGAGGTGATCGGCACGTAGGTGACGAAGATGCCCAGGATCGCCAGTCCGATGGTGGCGGCAGCGCGGTCCGGGGAGGGGCCGGTCGAGGTGCCGGTCGAGGTGCCCGGGGTGGCGCCGGTCGGGGCGGGTGCTGCGGCGCTGGCCGCAGGCGGAGATGATGTCATCGAGAAGCCTTCCAAACTATTTGAGGGCTAAAGTAACAACAGCACTAAGATAAATGAAAGGCGGACCCCTGTGGGCGATGTTCAGCGCGACCGGGTCGACCCGATCCTCGACCACGTGCGGAGCTACCGCGACGACGTGGTCGACGCGGCGGCGGTGCACATCCGGCTGCGCCGACTCGCGCACCGGGTCGAGACCGAGACCCGCCGCCGGCTCGCCCCGCAGGGACTGGAGTTCTGGGAGATCCCGCTGCTCTCGGGGCTGATCCGGAACGACGGCACTCTCGGCATCGCGGTCCTCCAGGACATCGCCCAGGTGACCTCGGGGGCGATCACGCAGCGGATCGCGAAGATGGAGGAGGCTGGATCCGTGCGTCGCACCTTCGGCCTCCAGGACCGACGGCAGGTCAACGTCGAGATCACCGAGGCTGGTCGGGAACGGTTCGACCGCCTGGCGCGGGCGATGCAGGAGGCCGAGGCGGCGATCTACGGTGACGTCGACCCGGCCCTGCTCGCGTCACTGGCGCGGGATCTGCGGGTGCTGATGATCGCGATCGAGGGGCCGGAGCCGAGCGAGGACTGAGTCTGGGTGCCACCGTCGCGGCGGCGGTGCGTTCCTGAGCGCGTTGTTCACCTGATCGAGGGTGACAGGTCGTTTGCTGCCCACTAGAGTCTATTGCGATCTGATCGCAATAACGCCTGGGAGGCGAGCAGGGTGCACGTGCCCGACGGATTCTTCAACGCGCCGACCTCGGTGGCCACCGGAGTGGTGGCCGTGGCAGGGGTGGGCCTGGCGCTGCGTGGCGCCCGCAAGGAGCTCGACGAGCGGACCGCCCCGCTGGCCGGCCTCGTCGCCGCCTTCGTCTTCGCGACCCAGATGGTGAACTTCCCGGTCGGGGCCGGCACCAGCGGACACCTGCTCGGCGGCGCTCTGGCCGCGGCCCTGGTCGGACCGTGGACGGGCATCCTGGTGATCGCCTGCGTGCTGCTGGTCCAGGGGCTGCTCTTCGCCGACGGCGGACTGACCGCACTCGGCACCAACATCACCCTGATGGGTCTGGTCGGCGTCGGTGTCGGCTGGGTCGTCCTGGTCGGCGTCAGGACGCTGCTGCCCAAGCGGCCCTCGTCGATCCCGCTGGCCGCCGCGATCGGAGCCCTGGTCTCGGTGCCGATGGCGGCGCTCGCCTTCAGCCTGCTCTTCTCCGTCGGCAGCGTCGCCGACATCGCCACCGGCAAGGTCGTGGCCGCGATGGTCGGCTGGCACTGCCTGATCGGGGTCGGCGAGGCGCTGATCACCGGCCTGGTGATCAGCTCGGTGATCGCCACCCGCCCCGACCTCGTCTACGCCGCCCGCCCGGTGCTGGGCGAGCGCACCCTCACCGTCAGGACCGCAGGAGCCAACGTATGAGCTGGACCGCCCTGCGGCGTGACCGCCGCTTCTACCTCGCCCTCTTCGTGGTCGCCCTGGTGATCGCGGGCGTCGTCTCCTACTACGCCTCGGGCAGCCCCGACGGCCTGGAGCACGTCGCCTCCACCACCGGCTTCGCCGACTCCGCCGGCACCCACGCCAGCGACGGCAGCCCGCTGGCCGACTACGGCGTCAAGGGTGTCGACAACGCGCGCCTGTCCGGTGGCCTGGCCGGCATCATCGGCGTCCTGGTCACCCTGGCGCTGGCCAGCGGCGTGACCTTCGTGGTGCGTCGCCGCGCCCGCAGCAACGCCGCCGCCTGACGTGAGCGCCGAGAGGGTGCGCTGAGATGGGCGCCGGTCACGCACACGCCCTGCACTTCCACGGGCACTCACCCCTGCACCGGATGCAGGCGCACCACAAGGTGCTGGGGCTGCTCGGGTTCGTGCTGATCGTGGTCGCCACCCCGAGCCGGTGGTGGCCGGCGTACGTCGTCGAGGCGGTCGTCCTGCTCGGACTGGTCGTGCTCGCCCGGCTCCCGCTGGGCTATGTGCTCAAGCGGATGGTGGTGGAGGTCCCGTTCGTCGTCTTCGCGCTGCTGATGCCGTTCATCGCCCAGGGCCCCACGACGGAGTTCCTCGGCCTCACCGTCAGCGAGTCCGGGCTCACGGCGGCCTGGACGCTGCTGGTCAAGGCCACGCTCGGCGTCGTCGCCGGGATCTGCCTGGCCGCGACCACGGAGGCGCCCGACCTGCTCCGCGGACTGGCCCGGCTGCGGCTGCCGAACACGATGGTGCAGATCATGAGCTTCATGCTGCGCTACCTCGAGGTGGTGGTCGAGGAGTTCCGGCGCCAGCAGATCGCGCTGGCCTCACGTGGCTTCGTGGCGCGCAATCCGCGACACTGGCCTGTGCTGGCCACGTCGGCCGGCGCACTCTTCATCCGCTCCTACGAGCGCGGCGAGCGGGTCCACCTGGCGATGCTCTCGCGCGGCTACACCGGAAGGCTCCCATGAGCGTCCCCGTCCTCGACGTGCAGGGCCTGGCCTACGCCTACCCCGACGGCCATCAGGCGCTGTACGGCGTCAACCTGCACGTCCATGCCGGTGAGCGGGTCGCGCTGCTCGGGCCCAACGGTGCGGGCAAGACCACGCTCGTGCTGCACCTCAACGGCATCCTCGCCGCCGGAGCCGGCTCGGTCGCCGTCTCCGGGCTGGCCGTGGAGAAGAGGAACCTCGCCGAGATCCGGCGCCGCGTCGGGATCGTCTTCCAGGACCCCGACGACCAGCTCTTCATGCCGCGGGTGCGCGAGGACGTCGCCTTCGGCCCGGCCAACCTCGGGATGAAGGGTGCTGAGCTCGACCGCCGCGTGATGGAGGCCCTGGACAAGGTCGGGATGGCCGACTTCGCCGACCGGCCGCCGCACCACCTGAGCTTCGGCCAGCGGCGCCGTGTCGCGGTCGCGACGGTGCTGGCGATGGAGCCGGAGATCCTGGTGCTCGACGAGCCGTCGTCGAACCTCGACCCCGCCTCGCGCCGCGAGCTGGCCGACATCCTGCGCTCCCTGGACGTCACCGTGCTGATGGTCACCCACGACCTGCCCTACGCCCTGGAGCTCTGTGAGCGCTCGGTGGTGCTCTCCGACGGCGTGATCGTCGCCGACGGATCGACGTACGACGTGCTCACCGACGACGCCACGATGGCCGCCCACCGGCTTGAGTTGCCGTTCGGCTTCGACCCCCGGAGCCTGCGCGACAGGGCGTGAGTGAGGCCGTTTCGGCCTGAGGGCCCGTGGTTACGCTGACAGAGGCCTGTCCTGGCGACACCGAGGAGTGCACGTGCCTCAGTTCGATACTCCCGTCCACGACGGGGTCCTCACCACGCCGCTGATCCGGCTCGACCGACTCTGGGAGCCTCCCGCGCCGCAGGTGTGGGCGAAGCTGGAGAACCTCCAGCTCTCGGGCAGCATCAAGGAACGCTCGGCAGCATCCATGCTCGACGGACTGGTTGCCTCGGGGCGGTTGCGGCCCGGTGCGGTGGTGGTCGCCTCGACGTCAGGAAACCTCGGCGTCGGCCTGGCCCGGCAGTGCACGGTGCGTGGGTTCGCGCTGATCGCAGTCGTCGACGAACTCACCAACGTCGCCACGCGGCGCAGCATGGAGGCCTTCGGCGCCCGGATCGACGTGGTTGCACCGCCCGTGGGCGGCAACCGGCTGGCGGCACGGATCGCTCGCGTGGCGACCCTCGTGCGCCAGATCCCCGAGGCGGTCGAGATCGATCAGTACGCCAATCCCGACAATCCTGCCGCACACGCCAAGACCACGCTGCCCGAGCTCGTCGCGCAGCTCGGTCGGGTGCCGACCGATCTCTACGTCGCCACCAGCACCGCCGGCACCCTGCTGGGATGCCAGGACGCGCTCGCCGCGCACGGGTGGGGGACCCGGTTGGTGGCTGTCGATGCGGTCGGCTCAGCGCTCTTCGGGGGCACGCCGGGCGAGCGCACGCTTCCCGGGGTCGGCGCCGGCGTGGAGTCAGCCCACGCCCGCCGGGCTCACCCCGACGACGTCCGCCGCATCGACGAGGCCGACATGGTGCGCGGCGCGCGTGCTCTGGCCCGCCGCGAGGGGTTGCTGGCCGGAGCGTCCACCGGCGCCGTGATCGCCGCCATCGAGGCCGACCTGCCCCGGCTGGGCCCCGACCGCCTGGTCGCGATGCTGGTCCACGACGGAGGGATGCCGTATCTCGACACGCTCTACGACGACGACTGGGTGCTCCGCGAGATTGCTGATCCTGAACGGGCGCTCGGGCGCTCGAGCGGAGGGTCTGACATCGACGAGCCGACGCCCCGGGCGGTGGGGTGGTGAGCCGCGCCGATCTGGTCGTGGTCGGCGGGGGACCGCGGGCCTTGATGGCGCTGGTCGCCCTCGACGATGCGCTCGTCGGCCAGCAGGGCGGACCGGACACCCACCCGGGGGTGCTGCGCCGACCGCGGGTCGCGGTGGTTGAGCCCGGCTCGCCGGGCCCCGGTGCCGTCTGGGAGACCGGCCAACCCGACCATAGGCGGCTCAACGTCGATGCCGGGCTGCTCGATCTCCGTGGGGCAGCGGTGGCGTGCTCCTACGCCGAGTGGGCTCGCCGCGAAGGGGAACAGTCGGCCGGCTATCCGCCGCGGGCGGTGATCGGCCGCTACCTGGCCTGGGCCTGGCGCCAGCTGACAGCCTCGCCACGGCTGCAGCTGCGGCACCACCGTGCCCGTGCCGACGGCATCGAACGGACCGGAGACGACTGGACCGTGACGACCTCGGCCGGGGACCTGATCGCCCCTGAGGTGCTGCTCTGCACAGGGCACGCCGGTGGGATCGGGATCGACCATCGGGCGGTGTCGACGCGCACCGCCGGCCAGGTGGTGACGGTGCGCGGTGCTGCCTTGACCGCGATGGACGTCGCCTTCGACCTCACCGCGGGACGTGGCGGTGTCTGGACGACGACCCCGGCGACGCGCAGCGGGCTGACCTATCACCGCTCCGGTACCGAGCCGGAGTCGATGGTGTGGGTCTCTCGATCGGGTGCGTTGTTGGCGCCGAAGCCCCTGGTACGCGACGATGCGGCCGCTGCCGCCGTGCGTGCCCACACTGCTGCCCTGGGCGCCGGCTCCGACCCTGACGATGAGTGGTGGCAGGTGCTCATCGATGCGGCCTGCGCCGCCGCCGACCTGGCGGGGCGGCGACTTGATCCGGCGGCAGCGATCGCTGTGCTCGACGACGACGGGGGCCCCGCAGACCCGTGGCAGCGCTGGGCCGACGACCTCGCGCGCGCCTCAGGGCAGGTCGACGACGATCCGGCGTGGTGGCTGGGGCGGGCCTGGTCCTACGGCTACGCCGACGTCGTCGCGAGCCTGGAGCGTGCGCCTCGACACCGTGCGACGTGGGAGCGGTTCCGGGCGAGGGCAGCTCGGTTGGAACGGTGGTCCTTCGGCCCGCCGGCCATCTCGGTACGTCGTCTCCTGGCGCTCCGTGACGCTGGGATGCTCGATCTGGTGACCGACGGGCGACCTTCCCAGGTCGATGCCGTCACCATCGGCCCCGGGATCCTGACCGCCGCCCGGCCGTGGGATGTGGAGGCCCCGCTTCCACCGGCCCACGATGCGCTGTGGCAGGGCCTCCTGGACCGTGGCCTGGTGACGGTCCGCCCCGGCGAACGCGGAGTGTTCACCACACCCGCGGGCCTGTGCGTCGGTGCCGACGGTGTGGCGGGTGAGGGCCTGGCGGCACTGGGGCGGCCGACCGAGGACCCCGTGATCGGGCACGACACCCTCAGCCGCACGCTGCACCGCGACGCGGACCGATGGGCGGCTCGGGTCGCGGCGACGGTGTCGTCCGACCGGTCCGGTAACGGCACCAGCGATCCCGTGCTGGCGGTGACGCCATGACCATGCCCGACCCGAGGAGCGGGTCCGGCGCCCAGGTTCGGTGCGCCGGGGTGGCGCCGCTGCGGGGGCGCACCGAGCCCTGGATGGAGGAGGTTCTGGCGGCGCCCGATGCGCTGGCTGCGCTGGTGGCCGAGCACGGCTCGGCGTTGAACCTGCACGACTTCACCCCACTGGCCCGCAACGCGGCCGAGCTCGTCGACGCAGCAGCGGCACACGGCGTTGAGGCACGCGTCTTCGTGGCCCGCAAGGCGAACAAGACGTTCGGCCTGGTCGAGGCCGCCCGCGCGGCAGGCCTCGGTATCGACGTCGCCTCCTTCGCGGAGCTGGACCAGTGTCTCGACGCCGGGATGGCCGCGCGGGATCTGATCGTCTCGGCGGCGGTGAAGAGCGAGGCGCTGGCGCGTCGGGCGATCCGTGCCGACGTACCGCTCAGTCTGGACAACGCTGACGAGGCGGCAACGGCGGTCGGCATCGCCCGCGACGAGGGCCGGGTCGCACGCGTCGCGTTGCGGCTAGCGGTGGTGGCCGAGGGCATCGCGCCGACCCGCTTCGGGCTCACCCCGGCGGCCTGGCTGGCCCTGCTCGACACCGAGCTCGCGGCCGGCGGGCTCAGGATCGAGGGCGTGCACTTCCACCTCAACGGCTACAGCCCCGACGAGCGGGCCGAGGCGCTGCGACAGGCCTGCGGGATGGTCGACGCCCTGCGAGCGCGGAACATCGACGTCGCGTACATCGACATGGGCGGCGGCGTACCGATGCGCTACCTCGACGACCCGTCCCAGTGGCGGGCGTTCTGGGAGGGTGTGGCCGCCGGCGACGACCTCACCTGGCGTGGGGATCGGCTCGGCCTGGTCGATCCCGCCGCGCCACGGCCTTCGCCCGCGGTGTACCCGTACTGGCAGGCCGAAGTCCGGGCAGGGTGGCTGGGGCGGATACTGACCGCCCCTGGCTCCGACGGTGGCACCGTCGCGCAGATGCTGAACCGTCGCGGGCTGCGACTGCACTGCGAGCCGGGCCGGGCCGTCGTGGACGGCTGCGGGATGACGGTGGCGCGGGTGGCGTTCCGCAAGCAGACCAGCGACGGGATTGGGCTGGTGGGCCTGGAGATGAACCGAACCCAGGTGCGCTCCACCTCGGCTGACTTCCTGGTCGATCCGCGGTGGGTGCGGCCGCGCGTCAGCGGCGTACCGGGTCCGCCGACCACGGCCTTCGTCGTCGGCGCCTACTGCATCGAGGAGGAGCTGATCCTGCGTCGGCGTCTCTCCTTCCCCGACGGCGTGGCGGTGGGCGATCTGGCGGTCTTTCCGAACACCGGCGGCTACCTGATGCACATCCTGGAGAGCGCCTCCCACCAGCTGCCGTTGGCCCGCAATCTGGTCCGTGACCCTCGGACGGCGACGGGCTGGCGTCTGGACCGGATCGACGACCCCGGCCGCGCTCACCCGAGGTCTGGCTAGGCTCCTGGGGTGAGCAGGATCTTCACCACCTCGGTTGCCTCGGTCTACCCGCACTACGTCCGCAAGGTCACCTCCAAAGGCCGCACCGAGGCCGAGCTCGACCAGGTGATCTGCTGGCTGACCGGCTTCTCCAGCGAGGAGCTGCACGCCCACCTGGCCGCCGAGACCACCTTCGAGGAGTTCTTCGCCGCCGCCCACCTGACGCCGTACGCCGACCAGATCACGGGCGTCGTGTGCGGTGTCCGGGTAGAGAACGTCGAGGACCCGCTGATGCGGCGGATCAGGTACCTCGACAAGCTCGTCGAGGAGCTGGCCCGGGGCAAGGCGATGGAGAAGGTCCTGCGCGGACCAGCGGCCTGACTCAGGCCAGCCCCAGATAGCCCCCGAGGATCCGGCGCAGTCGCCCCAGCACCAGCTCCTCGTTGGAGTGGACGTGGCTGCCCGGGCCCTCGGCCGCCCCGGGCGCGGGGTCCGTGCCGCGCGAGGCCTGAACGATCATCGAATCGATCATGGCGGCCATCGCGTCGACCTCGGGCTCCCCGAAGTCGGCGAGCGCGGAGCGCAAGGGGATCTGCAGGTGAACGTGGAACTCCGAGACGGCGCCCTGGAGCACGGCGGGGTCGACGGCCCGCATCACGATGTTCGTCACCGTCTGCTCGGGGCTGCCCATCAGCTCCACGTTGGCGCGGACGTAGGCCCAGACCTGCTCGGCCGGGGTGGGGGCCGCGGCGACCGCATCGGCCACGTAGCCGCTCCACTCCGGCAGCACCTCTGCGAGCACCGCACGGACGAGGTCGTCGGCGCTCTCGACGTACTGGTAGAGGCTGGTCCGGGCCAGCCCGGCGCGGCGTCCGACCGCCGACATCGACGGGATCGCCCCGGTCTCGACGATCAGCTCGCGGACGGCCGAGAGGAGCGCCCGGCGTTGCTGGGCGTGGTGCTCGGCCACCGTGTCGGCGGCGATGCGCGGCATGGCGCTCCTCTCGCTCTGGTGGGTCGGGTAATCGGATCGGTCAGGCCTCGAAGAGGCTCAGCCGCCCGTCGACCATCTCATAGACCCGGTCGCAGTGGTGCAGCACCTCGTGGTCGTGGGTGACCATGATGGTGGCCACGCCGTGCTGGTGTGCCTCGGCGGCCAGCAGTCCGACGACCTCCTGGCTGCGCTGGCGGTCCAGCGCCGCGGTGGGCTCGTCGACCAGCAGCAGCTCGGGGTGGCTGGCCAGCGCCCGGGCGATGCCGATCCGCTGACGCTCGCCGCCGGAGAGCTGGTGCGGGCGCCGGTCGGCCTTGTGCTCCATCCCGACCTCGGCCAGCAGGGTGAGCGGGTCGCGCCGGTCGGCGCCGCGGCTGAACGTCGCCGGCAGCCGGATCTGGTCGGCCGCGGTCAGCGACGGGATCAGATTGGTGCTCTGGAAGACGAAGCCGACCCGGTCGCGGCGGATCGTCGTGCGCTGGCGGGGCGAGGCGGCCAGCAGGTCGGTCTCACCGAGCCGCACCGCACCCGAGGTCGGCGTGGTCAGGGCACCGGCGACGGCGAGCAGGCTGGACTTGCCCGATCCCGACGGGCCGACGATGCCGACCAGCTCGCCCGGCGCGACGCTCAGCGAGACGTGGTCGAGGGCGGTGACGGTCTCGTCGCCGTCGCCCAGGCTGAGGCAGACATCGGTGAAGGTGAGTGCGGCGGTCATCGGCTTCCTCCCAGGGCGGTGAGCGGGTCGACCCGGGTGATGCGCACCACCGCCGCGGCGGCGCCGAGCATGCCCAGCACGATCAGCAGGATGGCGGCGGCGAGCACGGGGCCCGCGGCCAGGGCGAACGGCATCGGGGTGGTGCTCAGCAGGGCGCCGAGCCCGACGCCGATCCCGATCCCGATCGCGGTCGAGGCCAGCAGCAGGGCGAAGGACTGCAGCAGGCTGTCGCGCAGCACGTAGCCGGTGCTGGCGCCGAGGGCCCGGAGCACGGCGATCTCGCCCTTGCGCTGGATGGTGAGGACGGTGAAGAAGGCGCCCACGACGAGTGCGGAGATGGCGTACAGGAACGCCTGGATCAGGGTCAGGGTGCTGGTCTCGGCGGTGAACCCGGGGGAGGCGCCGAAGGACTTCTTCAGGGTCATCGAGGTGGTGTGCGCGGCCTTGTCACCGGCGGCCAGGTCGACGGATGCGCCCTTGTCGGCCTTGACCGCGACGGAGGTGAACTCCTGGTACACCCGGGGAGCGACGGTGTCGCCACTGCGGACGCCGGCCTTGGCGTCTTGCCAGCTGTGCAAGGAGATGTAGCCGACGTCGACGTGTCCGAAGGTGGACTGGCTACCGAGCACGCCGACCACCTTCAGGGCCAGGCCGCTGGGTTCGAGGGTGACGGTGTCGCCGAGCTTCACCCCGGCCTCGACGGCGGTGGGGGAGATCACGATCTGGTCGTTGCCGCTCAGCGGCTGGCCCTCGGCGACACTCGGGTCGAGGAAGGAGTGCAGCTCGACACCGAAGAGCGCGAGGTCGACCTCGACCCCGTTGTTCGTCCGCCCGTTGACCAGGGTGTTGCCGAACGGCGTCGCCTCGGCCACGCCGGGCTGCTTCTGCCAGGCGGTGACGGCGTCGGGGCCGACGGTGCTGCGGGAGTACGCCGAGCTCTCCTGGACGTCGGCTTGGAATGCCATCGAGGTGACGTCGAGCCGCTTGAGGCCGGAGACACCGTCGTTGACCAGGCCCTCGGACAGGCCGCTGAGCAGCACCATCAGGACCGAGATGAGGGCGACGACAGCGCCCATCAATGCGAACCGGCCGCGCGCGAACGAGAGCTCGCGGGCGGCGAGGAAGGACGGCTTCACTGCCGTCCCCAGTTAATCGACACCATGTCGGCAAAGATACCGACATGGTGTCGGCTATTCCAAGTCGGGAGCTGACGCACCCTGCTCGGTCGCGGGCACGTGCGGGTCGCGTCGGTGACGTCCGACCGGCTCCAGGGTCGGGCTCCCGACCAGGAGTCGCCACGCGATCCGGCCGAACTCGGTGCGCTCATCGGCATCGAGGGTGGTGTCGTACTGCTGCTCGACCTCGTGCACCAGGCTGGCGTGGATCGCCCCGATCAGCTGACGCATCGACTCCTTGCCTGCCGCAGTGAGCTGGTACGCCTCGTCGGACTGGGTGATCAGCCCGGCGCCGACGGCCTCGTCGAACGCGGGCTGGAGCACCTCGCGCGGCACGGCGTGCTGGTGGGCGACCTCCGTCAGGCGTACGTCGACACCGTGCCGATATCGATGCACCCCGACCTCGGCGCACGCCCAGACCTGCGGCACGCTCGCGATCTGGTCCCCGGCCAGGATCCGCTCCACGATCCCGCGTGCCCGGGTGCTGTGCAGCACCCGCATCAGCTGGTCCTCCAGCTGCCCCCCGCTGCTGCGGGCATCGGGGATGCCGAAGCCGCGCCCGACATCGGCCGCCGCCGGCGAGGCCAGGCCCCGTAGCGGCACCTGCTTGAGGAACAGGGCCAGGACGAGCGCCAGCAGCGCGAGCGGTATCCCGCTGGCGAAGACGTGGCTGAAGGAGTCGGCGTACGCGTGCCGCAGGATCTGCTGTGCAGCGGCGGGCAGGCCGTCGAGCGCCTCGGGGGTGGAGACCGCCGACGGGCTCACCTGGGCCTTGGTCAGGGCTGGAGGCAGGGTGTCGCTGAGCGAGTTCGCGTACACGCTGCCCATCACCGCAGCGCCGAACGTGCTGCCCATCGTGCGGAAGAAGCTGACCGCGCTGGTCGCGGTGCCCAGATCGCGGTAGTGCACCGAGCTCTGCACCACCAGCACCAGGATCTGCATCGCCAGGCCGATCCCGATGCCGAGCACGAACATCGCGATCGAGGTGTCGACGAAGCCGGAGCCTTCGTCGAGGCGGGAGAGCAGGAACGCGCCGACGGCCATCACGCCGCCGCCGATGATCGGGAAGATCTTGTAGCGCCCGGTGGTGCTCACCACGTTGCCCGCCACCACCGAGGCGATCAGCAGGCTGATCACCATCGGCAGCGTCCGGGCGCCCGAGCCGGTCGCCGAGACCCCGAGGCAGAACTGCAGGAACGTCGGCAGGTACGTCATCGTGCCCATCAGTGCGAAGCCGACCACGAAGCTCAGCAGGCAGCACACGGTGAAGACGTTCTGCCGGAACAGCCGCAGCGGCAGGATCGGGCTCGCCGCCCGCGACTCGGCCCAGATGAAGAGCGCGATCACCACCACGGCGGCGGCGAAGAGGCCGATGATCATCGTCGAGCCCCAGGCGTACTCGCTGCCACCCCAGGTGGTGGCCAGGATCAGCAGGGTCGCTGCGGCGGAGATGAACGCGATCCCCAGGTAGTCGATCACCGGCCGCTCGTCGCCCTTGGTGCTGGGCAGCAGCCGGACGGCGAGGATCAGGATCACCGCAGCGATCGGGACGTTGATGTAGAACACCCAGCGCCACGACAGGTGGTCGGTGAAGAGGCCGCCGAGGAAGGGTCCGATCACCGTGGTGACACCGAAGACCGCGCCCATCGCGCCCTGGTACTTGCCCCGCGAGCGCATCGGGATGATGTCGGCGATCATGGCGGTCGCCGTCACCGTCAGGCCACCGCCGCCGATGCCCTGGAGGGCCCGACTGCCGATCAGCCACGGCATCGAGGTCGCCGCGCCGGCCAGGGCCGAGGCGCCGACGAAGATGACGATGGCGATCAGGAAGAGGGTCTTGCGCCCGAAGATGTCGCCCAGCTTGCCGCCCAGCGCGGTCGCGATCGTCTGGGTGAGCATGTAGGCGGTGATCACCCAGGACAGGTGGGAGGCCCCGCCGAGGTCACCGACGATCGTCGGCAGGGCGGTGGAGACGATCGTTCCGTCCAGGGCCGCCAGCAGCATGCCACCGGCGATCAGGGCGAAGGCCGCGTTGCGGGCGGCGGGGCTGAGCTCTGGCCTGGCGTTCTCGTCCGGGCCGGCGACGCTGTCGAGGGTGGCGGTGCTCAACGGTGGAACCTCCTGCTGGTGGGGTCCTGCGGTCTTCGCACACTAACCCGCTGTTGGCCCTGAATGGGGCTGGCGACGTGTGTTCTCTGCACTCGTGGGCAGGGCGGGCGCCGGAACTGTCGGTGGCCTCTGCGAGGGTTCTGGGGTGCGGTGGCGTGGGGGAGTGGGACTGGTCGGGTCGCTGGTCGGAGTGCTGGTCGGGGTGCTGCTGGCGGGCGGTCTCGGCGGGTGCTCGCTCGACGATCTGGACGCGGTGCGCTCGGCCGCCGACCAGGCCACGGCGATTCCGGGAGCCGCCTCCACCGGGCTCGCGGCCGACGCCGCCGACCAGCTCGCGGGGTTGGCCCTCGCCTCACGTCGTACGCCGTCCTCGGCCGGCTACAGACGCGCCGAGTTCGGCTCGGCCTGGTCCGACGTGGACCACAACGGCTGCAACCAGCGCGACGACGTGCTGCTGCGTGACGCGGTGCCCGGCTCGACCACCGTCGCCGTCCAGGGCCGGTGCGACCACGACGTGCTCGCGGGCACCTGGGTGGATCCCTACACCGAGCGGCGGGTGGTGCTCAGCGACCTCAAGGACCCACGCCAGGCGCAGGCGGTCCAGATCGACCACATCGTGCCGCTGGCCGAGGCCTGGGTGTCCGGAGCCGACACCTGGGACGCCGAGCGTCGCCGGGCCTACGCCAACGACCTGGCGGTGCTGCTCGCCGTGGACGGCCCGACCAACGCCAGCAAGGGCAGCGGCGACCCGGCCGCCTGGCGCCCCCGCAAGGCCTACCAGTGCGTGTACGCCGAGCGGTGGATCACGATCAAGGCGACCTGGTCGCTGAGCGTTGACGCCAGTGAGCGGCGGGCGTTGGAGGAGATGCTCGGCTACTGCTGACGCGTCGAGCTCTCCCGGACCAGCAGCCGACTCGACAGTCGCACGGGGACCTCGGGGTGACGTCCGTCGATCAGGTCGACCAGCATCGCCACCGCCGCCTCGGTCTGCCGGATCGGATCGAGGTCGATCGCCGTCACCGGCGGGTTGCTCTCCCGAGTGGCGCGGCCGTCGTTGCCGCTGACCAGGAGCAGGTCCTCGGGTACCCGGAGACCGCGGTCGCGGCAGGCGCGCAGCACGCCGCCGGCGTACCCCTCGGCAGGGGCGTAGATCGCATCGGGCGGAGTGGCGGAGTCGAGCAGCTGGCCGGTGACCAGGGCGGCGTCGCGGTGTGCGAGCTCGGCGGGGACCGGAGTGCGCAGGTTCGGCAGGCCGTGGGACGTGCACCAGTCGGCGTACGCCGTATCGATCTCGGTCGACCAGGCGCGGGCCCAGTCGGTCGACAGCAGCGCGATCCGGGTAGCGCCCTGGGCCAGCAGGTGGTCGAGCACCATCGTGGTGTTGGTGGCGTTGTCGCCGGCGACGTAGTGCACCCAGTCGGGGCGGGCCTCGTCGCGCTCGATCGTCACCACCGGGGTGTTGAGCTCGGCGAGCAGGTCGATCGTCGGGTCCTGGGCCTCGGGGTCGACCAGGATCACCCCGTCGGCGTTGATCAGGCGCCAGTCGTCGGCGGTGCGCAGCAGCGGTGGCAGCACCAGCGGACGCTCGGCGGCGAAGGCGGCCGCAGCCGCGGAGCTCGCCACCGCCATGTAGTAGTCCAGCGCCAGGATCTCCCGGGAGATCTCGTGGCTCTCGTCGCGGGGGATGACCAGCGCGATCGAGCCCAGCCCGCCGCGCTGCAGCGCCCGCGCCGTGCTGCTCGGCCGGTAGCCGAGCTCGGTCGCGATCGCGCGCACCCGCTCCGCCGTCGTGACACTGGCGTCGCCCTTGCCGTTGAGGGCGTGCGAGACGGTGGTGACCGAGACGCCGGCGGCCCTGGCGACGTCCTTGATGGTGATCCGAGATGAGGTCACGAGGGTCAGCCTAGCGACGGGCGTGGTCGGACCCTGTGGATGCGCGCCGACTTCCTCAAGT
Source organism: Nocardioides sp. (assembly GCF_030150155.1). Lineage (GTDB taxonomy): Bacteria > Actinomycetota > Actinomycetes > Propionibacteriales > Nocardioidaceae > Nocardioides. Next base: position 37,109 of record NZ_JASLGR010000060.1, on the reverse strand, counting down.
TCTGCCACCGGGTGCCGAAGACGGAGGTGGAGGGGTGTGGAGGTACGCACTCCACAGGAGGGAAGCAACGTGTCTAGAACCGCCGTCCGGCCGACCGGACTTGCGCGGACGTTCGGCGTCGACGAGGTGATCGTCACCAAGACCGACACCAAGGGACGCATCACCTACGCCAACGACGTCTTCTGCCGGGTCTCGGCGTTCGTCGAGCGCGACGTCGTGGGCCAGCCGCACAACATCATCCGGCACCCGTCGATGCCCCGTGGCGTCTTCCGCCTGATGTGGTCGACGCTCCAGCAGCGTCGCGAGCTCTTCGCGTACGTCGTCAACCTCGCAGCCGACGGCGCCCACTACTGGGTGCTGGCCCACATCACGCCCAGCTACGACTCCACCGCGAACGTGGTCGGCTACCACTCCAACCGGCGACTGCCCGCCCCCGAGGCGGTCCGCCAGATCGAGCCGATCTACCGCGAGATGCTGGCCGAGGAGGCCCGGCACAGCAACGCCGACGAGGCCGCGGCCGCAGGTCTGCGACTGCTGGAGGCCAAGCTGGCACAGCTCGGGACGACGTACGACGAGTTCGTCTGGGCACTGACGAATGAGAGCAACGCATGAGCGAGACCGACGCGCCGACGATCGCGAACGCTCCGCTGGCCCGGGCGGCGTCCGACGACGCGGTCGGCGGGCACGACGCGCTGTACGGCTCGGCGATCCAGGACTGGCTGGCGGTGATGAGCCGCGCTGCCGAGGGTGACCTCGAGGCCCGCGCGATGAACATCCCCGGCACCGAGGAGATGGCCGACGTCCAGGCCATGCGCTCGGCGATCAACCTGCTGCTCGACCGCACCGACGCCTACGTCCGGGAGTCGGTGGCCTCGCTGGAGGCGGCCAGCGACGGGCGCTACTACCGGCGCTTCCTGCTGCGCGGCACGATGGGTGTCTTCCGCTACGGCGCCGAGATGATCAACCAGGCCTCGACGTCGATGGCCGAGGTCAGCGCCGGGCTGGAGGAGCAGGCGCGGCGTCGGCTCGCGCTGGCCGACCGACTGGAGCAGACCGTCGCGGCGGTCGCCGAGCAGATGGCCTCGGCCTCGATCGAGCTCGGTGCCACAGCGTCCAGCCTCAACCAGGCCGCCCACGTCGCCGAGGGCAAGACCGAGTCGGCCTCGGCCACGGTCAAGCAGATGGAGACCACCGCCCGCGAGATCCAGGACGTGGTCGGGATGATCTCCCGGATCGCCGCGCAGACCCGGATGCTCGCCCTCAACGCCACCATCGAGGCCGCCCGTGCCGGTGAGGCAGGCCGCGGCTTCGCGGTGGTCGCCTCGGAGGTCAAGCAGCTGGCCGACTCGACCGCGAAGTCGACCGAGCAGATCACGGCCCAGGTCGACGCACTCCAGTCCTCGGCGCGCGAGACCACCACCGTGATCGAGGGCGTGGCCTCCAACGTCCAGGAGATCGCGCCGATGGTCGAGGCGGTCGGAATCGCTGTCAGCGGTCGTCCGGCGAGCATCGACTTCGGTGGTGCGCAGGGGCTGGAGCAGATGGCGACGTTGCTGCGTGCTGAGGTCGGGCAGTTCGTCGAGGAGCTGCGTAGCAACTGAGCGCGGCTGCGGCTTCGGCCGTGGTGGTGGGTGTGGGCGTCGGCGTCGGCGTCGGCGTCGGCGTCAAGGTGCCTGATCTGCGGATCGGTCGAGGCGCTGAAAGTTGGCACCCCGGTAGCAACGTCCGGCCGTGCTGCGGTGCGGTCGGCCTACACTGCCCACACAGGTATTCACTCGCTGTCAGAGTTGCTCGCGATGAGGAACCCCGGCCGCGCGTCCCTAGTCAAGCGGGGGCGGGGTCATCACCAGGCCCGTGTGCGTGGCGTACTCCCGAAACGACGCCACGCACACGGTGCACCCCTCCCGGTCGGCACGCGGTTGAGCCTCCTCTCGACCGCGTGCCGATTGCCGACTTCCGGGTTCACCACCGCCGAGATCCGGGTTCGCCACGGTCGAGTTCCGGGTTCGCCACGGTCGAGTTCCGGGTTCAGCACCGCAAGGCTGTCAGGGTCGTGCGGACGCCACAGTCGCCGTGCGTGACCCCGCGACTCCCGCTGAACTGGTCCTGCGAGCTGTCCACCCAGATCTCGAAGTGCTGGTGTGGCGTCACCCGGTAGTACGTCGTGACCGGATCGCCTTCGGTGGTCAGCTCGGTGACGACGTACTCGCCACCGGTGTGCGCCGCGAGATGCCGGTTGAGGCAGGCCAGGCCTGGGTCCTGGAGCGGCTTGACGCCCTGGGAGGGTGCCTGCGTGCCGCACGAGGCGTACCGGGGACGAGCGTCGAGCTCGGCGCGCCCCGGGACCGGCACCACGGAGCGCGGCACGGTCGGGGTGACGCTCGGCGTCGCCGAGGGAGTCGCAGGTGCTGTCCGGCTCGGCGTCGGAGTGGGCGTCGGAGCATCGGAGGAGTCCGAGCAGGCAGCGAGCACTGCGGTGGTGAGGGCAGCCGACGCGAGTACGGCGACCTGGCACGCTCGACGGATGGTGGGAGGCGTCACGCCCTCATCGGACCACGCGGGCACCCGTTGCGCGGCGGGTTCGGCGAAACCTCCCTAAGGTGGAGGTGATCCGGGTATCGGGCTCGGCCGGCGCAGGGAGTGACGATGATCAAGGACTGGCTCAGCCTCTCGTGGAAGCTGTTGATGGTACGTGGCGCGATCGGGATCGTCTTCGGCATCGTCGCGATGGTGTGGCCGATCAGCACCATCTGGGCGCTCGTCGTGCTGTGGGGGATCTGGGCCCTGATCGACGGGATCGGCTCGCTCGCGCACGCTCTCGAGCCGGGCACCAGCGGTGCCGGTCGAATCTTCTTCGTGCTGTTCGGGATCATCGGCCTGGCCGCCGCGGTGATCGCGATCACCCGCCCGGGGCTGACGGCGGTGACGCTCACCTGGGTGCTCGGCATCTGGCTGATCGCGCGGGGCGTGATGGAGGTGATCGGCTCGTTCGGCGCCGGTCAGGTGGTGCCACGGGCGCTGCTGTGGCTCTCGGCGGCGATCGACATCCTGCTGGGAATCCTGTTCGCCGCGAACCCGGGCCGCAGCGCGGTCAGCATCGCCTTCGTCCTCGGCCTGGTCGCCCTGGCCTGGGGGCTGGTGTTCCTGGTGGTCGGGTTCCTTCTGCGCTCGGAGCTGAAGGCAGCCGACTCCCGGGTCTGATCCGTGGTGAACCCGGATCTCGGGGGTGGTGAACCCGGAAGTCGGCGGTGGTGAACCCGGAAGTCGGCGGTGGTGAAGCCGGAAGTCGGCTAGTGGGCGCGGACCCGCACCCTCCCGACGATCCGGCAGACCACGTAGATCGCGAACGACACCGTGGTGACGTACGGGCTGATCGGGATCGTCGTGCCCAGCGCCAGCAGGATGCCCCCGACCATCGAGGTCAGGGCGAAGACCACCGACAGGATCGGTACGACGGTGGGCGAGGAGCTCACCTGCAGTGCGGCGGCCGCCGGCGTGCACAGCAGGGTCAGGATCAGCAGCGCCCCGATCACCTGGATCGAGACCGCGACCGTGCAGCCCAGCAGCAGCAGGAAGAGCGGGCCGAGCAGCCGCACCGGCACCCCGCGCGCGGCGGCGACGTCGGGGTCGACGCTGGCGAACATGAGCGGGCGCCAGATCGCGATCAGCACCACCAGGACGGCCAGGGAGGTGGCGACCAGGACCGTCAGCGAGGTGTTGTCGATCGCCACGATCTGCCCGGTGAGCAGGCCGAACTTGTTGGCCGCGCGTCCCTTGTAGAGCGCCAGGAACAGGATGCCGAGGCCGAGTCCGAACGGCATCAGCACGCCGATGATGGAGTTGCGGTCCCGGGCGCGGGCGCCAAGCACGCCGAGGGCGAGCGCCGCCAGCAGGGAGCCGACGAACGACCCCGTCACCACGCTCGCCCCCAGCAGCAGGGCTCCGGAGGCGCCCGCGAACGACAGCTCGCTGACGCCGTGCACCGCGAACGGCAGGTCGCGGGTCATCACGAAGACGCTCACCAGGCCGCCGACCAGGCCGAGCACCGCCCCGGCGATCAGGCTGTTGCGCACCAGGGGGAGCAGCTCGCTGTAGTTGCTGAAGTTCACGATCTGACTCCAGTCGACCGTGGCCATCATGCGGGCTCCTCCTCGTCGTGCGGGTGGGTGTGGCCGGCGTCGTCGGCGCCCAGGACGATCAGCTGGTCGCCACGCCGGATCACCTCGATCGGGGACTGGTACAGCTCGGAGAGCACCTCGCTTGTCATCACGTCTTGCGGGCTACCGATCCGGAAGCGGCCGTCGTGGAGGTACAGCACCCGGTCGGTCACCGGCAGCACCGGATTGATCTCGTGGGTGACGAAGACGACCGACGTGCCGTGCTCGCGGCGCTGCTGGTCGATCAGGGCCACGACCTGACGCTGGTGGCGCAGGTCGAGGGAGAGCAGTGGCTCGTCGCACAGCAGCACCGCCGGGTCGGTCGCCAGTGCCTGCGCGATCCGCAGCCGTTGCTGCTCGCCACCGGAGAGCTGGCCGAGCGGCCGATGCGCGTACGACGTCGCCCCGACCCGCTCGACCAGCTCGGCCACCCGGTTCCGGGCGGCGCTGCGCCACGGCAGGGGCAGTCCCCAGCGGTTCCCGTCGATGCCGAGTCGAACCAGATCCTTGCCCCGCAGCGGTACGTCGACGGCGTACCCACGCTGCTGGGGGATGTAGCCGATCCGCCGGCTTCCGCGTCGTGCCGGCTCCCCGTCGACCATGACGGATCCCGCCGAGAGCGGGACCAGGCCGAGGATCGCCTTGAGCAGGCTCGACTTGCCGGTGCCGTTGGAGCCCAGCACGGTGATGAACTCCCCGGGGGCGACATCGAGGTCGAGGCCTGACCAGAGCGTGCGCTGCCCGTAGGCGAGCGTGGCGTGGTCGATGCGGAGGACGGGCGTCATCGTCGGCCTCAGCGCAGGGCTGCGCTGAGCGCGTCGAGGTTGTGCTGCATCCATGACTCGTAAGTCTGGCCCTCCGGCATCGTCTCGGTCACCGACACGACGGGGATGTTTGCGGCCTTCGCAGCCTTCTCGACCTGGGAGGTGATCGGTCCACTGGTCTGCGCGTTGGTCACCAGCACTGCTACCTGGTGGTTGCGGTAGAGGTCGAGGGTCTGGTTGAGGGTGCCGACGGCGACGTCGTCGCCCTCCTCGATCGCGGCGCTGAAGGCGGCCGGGGTCTTGTCGACCAGGCCGATGGCCTCGGTCATGTAGAGCGGCACCGGCTCGGTGATCCCGACGCCCTTGCCGGTCGCGGTGGCCTTGAGCTTCTGCTCGTCGGCGATCAGGGTGTCGACCTTGCCGGCGAACGTCTTCGCGTTGGCGGTGAAGGTGGCGGCCTGGCTGGGGTCGAGCTTGCCGAGCTCGGTGGCGATCGCGTCGGCGACCTTCTGGGCGGTCGGCAGGTCGTACCAGACGTGCTCGTTGAGGTCGTCGCCCGCGGCGGTGGTCTTGCCGGAGACGGTGACAGCGTCGACGACGACCGCCTTCGAGGCATGGGTGCCGAGGAGCTGGGTGACGAAGTCGTCGTAGCCGCCGCCGTTCTCGATCACGAGGCCGGCCTTCTTGATCTCCAGGGCGGTGGTGGCGCTGGCCTCGAAGGAGTGCGGGTCCTGGCTCGGGTCGGAGATCAGGGAGGTGACCTTCACGGCGTCACCGCCGACCTGGGAGGCGATGTCGCCCCAGACGTTGGTGGAGGCGACGACCGAGATCGGGGTGTCGCCCTTCGAGGAGGACGCGTCCTTCGTCGCTGTGCCGGAGTCGGAGGAGCCGCATGCGGTGAGGGTCAGGGCGACGGCGGCGACCGCTGCCGCGGCGAGGGTGGTCTTGAGTGTCATGAGGTCCCACTTCCGAGTCTCGGGCGCGCTGGCAGGGACGCCAGCGACGACGTGTCATTGGCAATGATAATCGTTCTCATTCTCAATGGCGAACCGGGGTGAACCCGGAAGTGGGCGGTGGTGAACCCGGAAGTCGGCGGTGGTGAACCCGGAAGTGGGCGGTGGTGAACCCGGAAGTCGGCTAGAGGTGGAAGAGCCGGCGGGCGTTCCCCTCGACCACCCCGCGCGTCCAGTCGTCGCCGAGCCCGAGGTCCACGACGGCGTCGAGGGCGGAGAGGTAGCTGTACGGGATGTTGGGGAAGTCGCTGCCGAACAGGATCCGGTCGCCGAGGTCGACCAGCATCGGTCGCAGGTCGGGCGGGAACGGGGTGAGCGCCTCGGTGAACGCCGTGAACGCCATCGTGGTGTCCAGGTGCACGCCGGGGTAGCGAGCCGCTAGGTCCAGGAAGTCCCCGTAGTCCGGCAAGCCCATGTGGGCGACGATCAGGACCAGGTCCGGGAAGCGGGCCAGCAGCGTCCGCATCGCCGCCGGACCGGTGTGGGTGCCCGGCGCGGGGCCGTGCCCGCAGTGGATGACGACCGGGGTGCGGGCCTCGGCGAGCGTGCCCCAGACCGGGTTCAGCAGCGGATCGTTCGGGTCGTAGTCACCGACCTGGACGTGGGCCTTGAAGACGTGGGCGCCGGCCGCGATCGCCTCGGGCACATACGTCGCCGCCGAGGCCTCGGGGTAGAACGTCGCCGAGGTCAGGCACCCCGGCGTCGCGGCAGCGAACTCGCGCCCCCAGGCGTTGAGCCAGGCCGCCATCTCGGGCTTGTGCGGATAGTTCAGGGCGGTGAAGTGCGAGACCCCGAAGTCCTGCAGCCGCTGCACCCGCTCGGCCTCGCTCAGCCGGTAGGCGATCGGCCACGGCCGCCCGGTCATCGGCCCGACCGCGTCGAAGTAGCCCCACACCTTGCGCAGCACGGAGTCGGGCATGAAGTGCGTGTGGACGTCGATCAGGCCGTCCACCCCGAGGGCGGTCAGGCGACGACGTACGAGCGCTGCTTCGTCGGGTGGGAGCGGGACCGTGGCAGAGGGGGACACAGACGAGGACACAGGGCGAGTCCATCACAACCGGGTCGACTCCAGTCGTCCCCCAGCGCGGCTCAAGCCCGCGCGTCGAGGCTCCGACCATGACTTCCGCACCCCTGCTCCGGTCGCCGTGGCGGCCACTGCTGTGGCTCCTGGCCGCAGCGCTCATCGTGCTGGTGGTGCCGCCGATGCCCCGCGCCTCGGCGGTGCCGCCCCTGACCGTGACGGTCTCCAACGTCTCCACCCCGCGGTACGGCGACGAGCTCACGTTCACCGTCCGTTCCAGCGGATCGGAGGTGGTCGCCTCGATCTCCTACGGCGACGTGGAGCTCGGCTCCCAGCCGATCGACGGAGCCACCCGTTTCTCTGTCCCGACCATCAACCGGTTCAAGCCGGGGACGGCGTACCGGCTCACCGTCGAGGCCGGCAACGAGGTCACCTCGGGGACGGCGACCTTCACCTTCTCCACCACGACCGTGCCGGTGCACGTCACCCTGGATCGGACCAGGGCCGACTACAGCGCGCCGTGGACCGGGCGCGTGGTGCCCGACGCTCCGACCGCGGTCGCGATGGACGGCACGGTCCAGCTGCGTGCCTCCGAGGCGGTCCGGGCGACGGCTCCGGTGGCCGCGGACGGCACCTTCGCGCTGCCCAACGCCACCATGCCGTGCGCCTGCTCGATGCCCGTCGAGGTGCGTCTGGTCGGAGCCACCTACCTTGCAGCGACGGGTCCCGGGGCCGGCAGCTTCGAGGGGTCGCTCCGCACCGACCTGCTCGCCACCCGGGTCGGACTGACACACCTCGACGGGCCGATCACCCAGGGCGACTTCTTCCGCGTGACGGCGCTGATCGGCGCGGTCGATCCCACCGCCCCGGCCGCGGCGTCGGGGACACTGCGGGTCACCGCCGCCCGCAGTGGTGGGGGTTCGGAGGAGCTGATCTCCGAGCGTCCCGCCGAGCGCGGCGTGGCGATCAACGTCGAGCTGACCAGCTGGCTCAGCACCAGGCCGGGACGGTGGAGCGTGCGGGCCGAGTTCGTCCCGGGCCCGCAGAGCTCCTCGACCGTGGCGGGCTCCTCCTCGACGTTCGACCTCGACGTGGCTCGGGTGCGCCCCTGGGCCACGACCACCGAGCTCAGCGTCGACCGCATCGCGGTGACGACGGCCGAGGCGGTGAGCGGCACCGTGCGCACCGTCGATGCTGAGCAGAACCCGGTGGCCGGTGCCGTGATCGAGGTGGACGGCACGGCCTGGCCCGCGACCGTCACCGGGGCGACGTACCGGCTCAGTGGCCTGAGCGCGGGGGTCCATCAGATCCGCGCGCACTTCGGCGCCACCACCGACCTGACCGAGTCCTTCAGTGCGGTGCGGACCGTCACCGTCACCGCCCCGGTGCCGAACGACCCGAACAACCCGGGCGACCCCAACAACCCCAACAACCCGAACGACCCCGGCACCCACCAGCCCGGTGGGCACGGCACCGTCAAGGCGGCCACGACGGTGAAGGTGATCGGCAAGCGGGTGCGCAAGCACCGCACGGTCCGCCTCGTCCTGGCGGTCCGGTCGGCCAGCGGCACGCCGACCGGGGTCGTCACGGTCAGGCGCGGCAGCAAGGTCGTGGCCACCGGGCGGCTCCGCGCCGGTCGGGTCACCCTCACCACCTCCCGGCTTCCTCGCGGCAAGGTCCGCCTCCGCGTCAGCTACGCCGGATCGACCACGCAACGGTCCGCCACCAGTGCGCCGATCACGGTGCGACTGCGATGAACCCGACCACCTCCACGACGACCGCGAAAGAGGACCCGATGTCCCTCAGCACCACACCCGGAACCTCCCTGCCCACGTTCAACCTGGCGCATGCCCACACGCCCCGCGCGGTCCTGGCGCCCCGCTCGACCGAGGAGGTCGCCGACGCGGTCCGGGCTGCGGCGGCCGCAGGGGAGCGGCTCACCCCGGTCGGCACCGGCCACGGGTGGACCCATCGGATCGAGGGCGGCTTCGCGCTGCTGACCGGCGCGCTGGACGACGTCACCGTCGATCCGACCACCGAGACCGTGCGGATCGGCGCCGGTGCCACCTGGGCGCAGGTGCTCAGCGCGGCGGCTCCGTACGGCCTGGCGCCCGTCGCGGGCTCGGCACCGGGGGTCGGCGTGGTGGGCTACCTGCTCGGCGGTGGCCTCAGCCCGTGGGGCCGGACGTTCGGCTGGGGCAGCGACTACCTGCGTTCGGCTCAGGTGGTCTCGGGGACCGGCGAGGTCCTCACCGTCAGCCCGACCAGCCACCCTGACCTGTTCTGGGCGCTGCGGGGCGGCAAGGAGATCCCCGCGGTGGTCACCTCGGTCGAGGTCGGCCTGGTCCGGCTCACCCGGATGTACGGCGGCGGGCTCTTCTTCGACGCCGCTGACGCCGACGCGGTCCTGGCCGGGTGGGTGGCGTGGTCGGCGGGGCTTCCCGAGGAGGTCAACACCTCGATCGCGCTGTTGCGGCTGCCCGACCTCGCGACCGTGCCCGAGCCGTTGCGGGGCCGCTGCGTGCTGCACGTCCGGATCGCGGTGCCGCTCACCGCCGCCGACTCGGCTGCCACGGCGGCGGCTGCCGTCGCCCCGGTCCGCGCCCTTGCCCCGACGGTGCTCGACACCCTCGGCGAGCTCCCGGCCACCGCGCTCGGCGCGCTGCACGCCGACCCCGAGACGCCGATGCCGGTGGTCGAAGCGGGGGCGTTGTTGGGCGCCCTGGACCGTGACGCTGTCTCCGCACTGCTCGAGGTCGTCGGTCCGGGCGCCCCGGCACCGCTGTCGGTCGTGGAAGTGCGCCGCCTCGGGGGACGGCTGGCCCACCCGCCGGCGCTGGCCGACGCGGTGATCGGCCGCGAGGCGGCGTACGGACTCTTCGTGGTCAGCGCCCCGCTCCCGGAGCTGTTCGACGGCCCTGTCGCGGCGACGGTGGCGGCGCTGGCACAGGCGATGGCGCCGTGGACCACCGGGACCTTCCAGCCCAACTTCGTCGGCTCGCTCAACCTGCCCGGAGCCGTCGACCGCAGCCGCAACGCCGAGGACCGTGCCCGGCTCCAGCGCCTGCGTGAGACCTACGACCCTGCCGGCCTGATCGGCCACTGAGGAGACCTGATGATCTCGCCACACCCGCGTCGCCCGGCGCGACGCAGCACCCGCCTGATGACCCTCGTCGGCACCGGCGCCCTGCTCGCCTCCGGCCTGACGGGGACCGGCCTCGCCGCCGATCCGGCCGGTGCCGCACCCGCACCGAGCGGGCCCGGCACGCTCGTCTACGTCAAGGGGTACGACGTCTTCGTAGCCCGTCCCGACGGCTCGGGCGAACGCCGGATCACCACCGGTGGCACCGCCGCCGCACCCTGGCACGCACCCAGCGGCGCCGACAACGGCACCATCGCCGCGGTGCGCGGCCCCCGGGTCTACCGGTTCGACCAGTGGGGCAACCTGCTGAACTCCTTCGACCCGCCCAACCTCACCGACTCCGCCGGGCAGCCGCTCGGCGGCGGGATCGACGACGCGGTGATCTCACCCGACGGCGCCCTGATCGCCTACACCTACCGCCGCTACAGCTGTCCGCCAGGGCTGGCGTGCAAGATGCGGTGGAGCACCGCGGTCAGCGCCGCCGGCACGCTCACCGACCCGAGCCGGTTCGGCACGGCGCTGTACGGCAACCCGAGCTGGGTGACCAGCACCAGGCTCGCGCTCAACGGCACCGACTTCGACGCCGTCCAGGTCTTCGACCTCGCGCTGCGCACGCGGCACTGGTTCCACGACGGCAACACCAGCAGCGAGTATCTCCAGCTCACCGCGCCGGTGGTCTCGCGCGACGCCTCCACCCTCGCCCTGATCCGGGGCGAGGGCGACCAGAGCCACATCGCGACCTACCGGATCGGAGGCAACATCCGCTCCGGGCCGGTGCCGGCACCACCCGACCCGGCGTGTGCCACCACCCGGGCCGACGGCTTCGCCTCACCGACGTTCTCGCCCGACTCCCGCGCGTTGGCGTGGGCCGAGCCCGACGGGATCTGGCTCACCACGGCCGCCCTGGACTGCCAGACGCAGCCGGTGCTGGCGGTGCGGGGTGCCCGGGAGCCGTACTGGAGCGGCGCGGCGCTGGGCGCCGGCACCCGGTTCGCGGTGGTGCGTTCGCCTCGACTCAGCGGCAGGGCCGCGGTCGGCCGGATCCTGCGTGCCGACCCGGGCGCGTGGGCACCCCGGCCCGCTCGGGTCGCCTTCCAGTGGCTGCGCAACGGTCGCCCGATCAGGGGCGTCCACGGGTCGGCGTACCGGCTGAGGAAGCGCGACCGCGGCACCCGGATCGCCCTGCGGATCACGCTGAGCAGGCCCGGCACGGCGACGAAGTCGTGGCTCGGTTCCGGAGTCAGGGTCCGGCGCTGAGGATTATCGTGACGCGGGTGAGAGTCCGTGTGCTCGGCCCCGTGGAGGTGGAGGACGGCGGACGCCTGCTCGATCTCGGGGCGCCGAAGCCGCGTCGTCTGCTGGCGGTGCTCGCGCTGCACCGGGGTCGTCCGGTCAGCCCGGAGGCGATCGTGGACGCGCTGTGGGGCGAGGACCCGCCGGCCAGTCACGCCGTCACGGTGCAGGGCTACGTGTCGGGGTTGCGCAAGGTGCTCGAACCCGAGCGCGCTCCCCGCGAGGCAGCGACGGTGATCCAGACCTCCGCCCTCGGCTACACCCTCGGACTGCCGGCCGAGGCGTTCGACGTCGCGGTGCTCGAGAACGCCGTGCGCGAGGCGAGCGCGAGCACGCGAACCGTGGCCGAGCGCCCCTGGCAGGTCGCCTCGGGCGCCGACCTCGCCCCCTGCGCCGACCGGCTGGACGAGGCTCTGGCCGGGTGGCGCGGTCAGCCGTACGCCGACCTCGGCGACGATCCGATGATCGTGGCCGAACGGGACCGGCTCGACGAGCTCCGTGCGGCGGCGGTCGAGATGCGCGAGCTGATCCGGCTGCAGAGCGGACACCTGGCCGACGCGGCCCAGGCCGCGCGGGCGCTGGAGCCGGAGACGGTCCGGCACCCGCACCGCGAACGGATCTGGCTGCTCCGGGCCGCCGCCCTGGTCCTGGCCGATCGCCAGGCCGACGCTCTGGCGGTGCTCCGTTCCTTGCGCGAGGCGTTGCGGGAGGACCTCGGGGTGGACCCGTCTGCGGCGGTCGGCGCCCTGGAGACGGCGATCCTGCAGCAGCGGGTCGGCGTGGCGGCGACGGCAGCCGCGACAGCCGCCCCGACGGCCCCTGCGGCCCTGACGGCGTCCGCGTCCGGAGCATCGGCGCGGGTGCTGCGGGTCGGCGTCGTGGACGACCATCCGGTCTTCCGGATGGGGATGACCGGCCTGCTCGGCTCCCTGGACGAGCTCGACCTCGTCGGCGCGGCGGGCGATGCCACCGAGGCGTGGGCGCTGGTCGAGCAGGGCCTCGACGTCGTGCTGATGGACCTCGACCTGGGTGGCGAGTCCGGCATCGATCTCACCCGTGACCTGCTCGTCGACCACCCCGACCTGCGGGTCCTGGTGATGACCATGCACGAGGACGACGCCTATGTCGCTGGGGCCCTCCAGGCGGGCGCGGCGGGCTACCTGCTCAAGTCCGCTGAGGCCCAGGACGTGCTGCGGGCCATCCGGGGTGTCGCTCGCGGTGAGCTGATCATCGGCTCCGCCGTCGCGGCGGCCGCCCGCTCCCGGCTGGCGGGCCGATGAGCGCGCCGTACGCGGTCGAGGTGCCGCTCGGGTCGACGTACGACGGTCTGCGACGCGCCCGGCTGGGGTGGACCGCCCTGGCCTGGACGATCGCGGCCGTGGTCTGGGCGTTCGCGGTAGCGGCGGTGGCAACGGTGGTCGCCTCGGGCACCGAGCCCGCCGAGCTCGCGAACTGGGTGATGGACGTCGTCACCGCGGTGGTCTACGGGGCAGTGGTCACGCTGATGCTGCCACGCACCCGGCACCCGGTGGTGTGGCTGTTAGCCCTCACCGCGGTCGGCTGCGCTGCCTCGGGCTTCGCCACCGCTGCCGCGCTCCTCGACCACACCCTGCCGGGCAACGGCGTGCTCTTCTACCTGCCGTACTGGGCCTGGGTGCCCGGTGTCTATGCGACCTGCACGGTGGTTCCGCTGCTCGCGGTCCCGGCACAGTCCGTGCGTCGACCGTGGCTGCTGATCGCGGTCTCGGCGCTGGTGATCGTGCTGGCCACGCTGCCCGGGCTCACCGCGGTGGTGCCGGGCCTGCCGGCGAACCCCTTCGGGATCCACTCCGCGACCTGGCAGCGGGTGCGCTCGGACCTCGGGATGCATCCGCACCGGGTGATCGCGGTGCTCGGTGCCGTGGTGCTGGTCTGGCTGGTGCTGCGCCGGCGCAGCGCGCCCGAGGCCCAGCGCCGGGGCCTGCTCTGGCTGATCGCCGGACAGGCCGCGATGGTGATCGCGATCGCAGCCTTCGTGGTGCCGACGCCGGCCGGCTGGGCATCCGTCGCCGCCGAGGTCAGCGGCACCCTGCTGCTGGTGGCCCAGCTCTTCCTGCCGGCGGCCCTGCTGGTGCTGGTGCTCGGCCAACAGCTGTGGGGGATGCGGACCCGGGTCGACCGGAGCCTGGTGTGGGCGGCGATGACGGTCAGCATCGCGCTGGCCACCTTGGTGCTGCTCGCGTTCGTCGCCCGCGGGCTGCCGGTCGACTCCGACGTCGCCGTGGCGTTGGTCGTGGGCGTGATCGGGCTCGGTGCGGTGCGGCTGCGTGCCTGGATCCAACGCCACGTCGACCACCTCGTCTACGGCACCGGCGCCGATCCGGCACGTCTGCTGCGCGGGGTGGGGGAGGCGGAGTTCGACCTCGACGCGCTCGCCGAGGCGTTGTGCCGCAGCCTGCGGCTCTCGGCGGTGCACCTGCTCCCGCCCGGTCCCCGGAGCGTGCGGACCGAGGACGGCGAGGTCGACATCGCGCTGGTCAGCCGGGGCCGGCAGGTCGGGCGCCTGGTCGCCCTGCCCCGCCCGGGGGAGCGCCTGGACCGGCGTACCACCCAGATGCTGAGCGAGGTCGCCGGCATGGTGGCGATGACGATCGACCTGAGTCAGTCCGTCGAGGCGCTGACCGCAGCCCGGAGTCGGGTGGCGAGCGTGCGGCATGAGGAACGACGTGCGCTGCGCCGCGATCTGCACGACGGGCTCGGCCCCGCGCTGGCCGGCATCAGGCTGGGGCTGATCGCGGCCCGCGGACAGCAGGAGAAGGACCCCGTGAACGCTGCGGAGCTGTTCGACACCGTGGAGCGGGAGCTCTCCCGGCAGGGGGAGGAGGTGCGCCGGCTGAGCCGTTCGCTGGTGCCGCTGGCCCTGGAGGACGGTGACCTGGCCTCAGCCCTGACGGCGCTCGCTGCCCGGTTCGAGACTCCCGGCTGCCGGATCGACGTCACCGTCTCAGCCGGGACCGAGCAGGCAGCCGGGGTGCAGGTAGCGCTCTACCAGCTGGTCAGTGAGGCGCTGCTCAACATGCAGCGCCATGCTCACGCGACCCGCTGCTCGGTGGTGGTGCGGCGTCGCGCCGACGGCGACCTGGTGATCGCCGTCAGCGACGACGGCATCGGCATCGCCGCGGACGCGGTCGACGGTGTCGGGTTGCGCTCGATGCGCGAGCGGGCGCTGGAGCTGGGGGCGACGCTGCGGATCGGGGCCCGACCCGGCGGGGGAACCGAGGTGGAGCTGCGGCTCCCCACGCCGTGAGTCGCCTGCTCCTCAGGCGAAGGTCTCGGCCTCCCGGCGCTCGAAGCCGCGCCGCGACGAGGCCCACAGCAGCCGCATCGGGGTGCCGCCGATCGCCGCGACCCGAGCCGTCGCGGTCGCGTCGAGCCCCTTGAAGATCCAGGGCAGGAACTGGCGGGCATGACGCACCGACGGCCGGCCGCGGAACTGCTCACGCTCGATCACCTCCCACTCGGGCCCGCCGACGTAGCGCTGCAGGATCGGCACCGCGTCGGTCTCCTCGTGCGCGAGGTGGGTGCCCAGGCAGGTGGCCAGCTCGTCGAGGTCGGAGCGCAGGTCCCGGTACGTCTCCGGGGCCGCGGCGCGGGCCAGCGCCGTGAACCCCGCGTCACAGCTGGCCAGCAGCGGGTCCAGGGTGTCGTGCTCGGCCTCCATCTCGCTCAGCACCCGCAGCCCCGCGGCGTCGGCGGCCCGTTCGGCACGTTCGGCCAGCATCGGCCACAGGATGGTGTCCTCCTTGGTGTGGTGGGTGTGCAGCTCGGAGGTGAACAGCTGCCAGCGCCCCTGCAGGCGACGCCAGGCCTCGCGATCGTCGAGCGAGACCGTCGCGACCGTGGCGCGGAAGTCGCTCAGGTCACGTCGGAACGCGTGGTGCAGGACGTACATCATCGTCATGTCGGCGGGTCCGGCCGCGGCGGCGGCCTGCCCGGGCAGCAGGATCTGGTCGGTCATCGTGGGCTCCTCGAAGTGATGGGGGCTCCACCTTCGGCGGTCGCGCTGGAGGTCGGCTGGCGCGCGACTGGGGAGATCGACCCGGTCAGTGAGAGCCGGGCCCGCGTCGACGTGTGGGCCGTGTCACATTCGCCCCGACCAGTCATGCAGACCTGAGAGGGACACGATCGATGAGCGCAGCAGGTGTGGAGAGTACGGCGGCCGGCGAGCCGATGCTGGTGAGCAACCGGTTCCAGGGGCGCCGGGTGCTGCTGACCGGGGCCGGCTCGGGGATCGGCCGGGCGACCGCGGTCCGGCTCGTCGCCGAGGGCGCCCAGGTCGTCGGTGTCGACCGCGACGCCGCCGGACTGGAGGCCACCGTGGCCGCCTGCGCCGGTGCCGGGTCGATCAGCACCGCGGTCTGCGACGTCACGGTTGAGGCCGAGGTGGTCGCCGCGGTCGCAGGTGCCGTGCAGACCCTCGGGGGCCTCGACGTCCTGGTCAACGTGGCCGGGATCCACCGCACCACTCCGATCGAGACGCTCAGCGTCGACGACCTGCGGGCGCTGTACGAGGTCAACCTGGTCGGCACCGCGCTCTTCTGCCGTGAGGCCGTCGCCAACCTGTCGCGTGGCTCGGCGATCGTCAACGTCGCCTCCCTGTCGGCCACCCAGGGGAACCCGTACATGACGGCGTACTCGGCCTCCAAGGGTGCCGTGCTGGCCTTCTCGATCAGTCTCGCCGCCGAGCTGGTCGGCCGGGGCATCCGGGTCGTGCCGATCTCGCCCGGCCAGGTCGCCACCCCGCTGACCGCGGTGGTGGGGCCCGAGGCAGCCCACCTGGACTTCTCCTACTTCGGCCGGATCCGGTCGCTGATGGGGGAGGCGCAGCCCGAGCAGATCGCCGGGGTGATCGCCTTCGCGGCGTCGGATGACGCGTCCTACCTGACCGGTGCCGAGATCCGGGTCGACGGCGGCTCCGACATCTGACCGGCCTCTGATCGGCCTCGACGGACGGCCCGGGTGTGACCAGTGGAACACCCGGGCCCGCCGTCGCCCCGGCCCGGGTCGTGCCTGCGGCGACGTTGGCTAGGGTCGAGGGTCGCTACTGGGACCGGTAGCGCCTGAACACCGGAGGCTCCCATCGACCTGTACGACGCCATCGCCCGCCGTCGCGACACCCGCGCCGAGTTCTCCGGTACGCCGCCGCGCCCCGAGGTGCTGGACCGCATCCTGGCTGCGGCGCATCAGGCGCCCAGCGTCGGCATGTCCCAGCCCTGGGTCTTCGTGACGGTCCGGGAGCCCGAGCGCCTCGACGCGTTCGCCGCCCACGTCGCAGGGGAGCGGCAGGTGTTCGCTGACTCACTCGCCGGGGAGCGTGCCGCGACCTTCGACCGGATCAAGATCGAGGGCATCCGGGAGTCGGGCCTCGGCCTGGTGGTGGGCTACGACCCGACGACCGCCGGGGAGCAGGTGCTGGGCCGTCACGCGATCGCCGACGCCGGGCTCTACTCGGTCAACCTGGCCATTGAGAACCTCTGGCTCGCCGCGACCGCCGAAGGGATCGGGGTGGGCTGGGTGAGCTTCTACCGCGAGCAGTTCCTCGCCGACCTGGTCGGCTTCCCCGCCCACATCCGCCCCGTGGCCTGGCTCTGCGTCGGTGAGCTGACCACGCTGCCCGACGTACCGGATCTGGAGCGGTTCGGCTGGCGTGGGCGTGGGCCGCTGGTGGTGCACCAGGAGCAGTACCGCCAGGGCTGAGCCACTAGTCCTCGCGGACCCGCCCACGTAGCGCCTTCGTCCGGCCGGCGAGCTTCTTGGACTCGACCCGACGCCGCTGCGAGGCCCGGCTGGGCTTCGTGGCGCGCCGCGGTGGGGGCGGCGGCATCAGTGCGGCCCGGACCAGGGCGGCGAGGCGCTCGCGGGCAGCGACCCGGTTGCGGTGCTGGGAACGGTGCTCGGAGGCGACGATCGCGATGTGGTCACCGGTCATCGAGGGGCCGAGATGGCGTAGCACCCGGACGCGCTGGGCATCGGTGAAGGCGCTCGAGGAGGCGGGGGAGAAGCGCAGCTCGACCCGGGTGTCGCTGGTGTTGACCGACTGGCCGCCGGGGCCGGGCGAGCGGGAGAACCGCTCGGAGAGCTCGTCGGCAGGGATCACGACACCGTGCGGTGCGCCAGGACCGGCGGGCACCGCCAGGTCCTTGCCCGGGTCGCTCATGGGGTGACCGTAGCGCGTTCCTCGGTCTGCGCGACACCGAGTTTCAGGCCACCCAGCCGGGTCGCGAGGCCGGGATGGTCAGCTCCGGGCCAAGCGGCGAGGACCGTGACCGCCAGGAAGACGTTGAGGATCCAGCCCGGTCCCTCCCAGGCCGACAGCGCGGCGAACGCGCCGATGCCGCAGACCCACTTCACCAGCCGGCCCGGGAGGGCCAGCCCCGGGCGGGAGGCAGTGGTCTCCACCGCGATCGCCCACTCGCCGATCGTGCGACCGGCCATCAGCACCACGACCAGCTGGACGGCCCCGGCACTGCCCCAGGCCAGCCACCGCTCCAGCGCCCCGTCCAGGTAGCGCGTGTCCCCGCCGCCGTACAGATGGAAGGCCCGCCACGACACGTCGACGGCGAACGCCAGCGCGGAGGTGGCCAGGCCGTCGCACACCATCCCCATCCAGCGCCGTCCCAACGAGACCTGGGTCGGCAGCGGACGCCGGCGTGTGTGCCGCGGTACGACGAGGGCGGAGAGCAGCGAGCCGAGGATCGCGCCCGTGGTGTTGGTGATCAGGTCGTCCACGTCGAAGACCCGGTAGGCGCAGTGATAGAACCCCCACACCCCGGTGCGCTGGGTGGTCTCGATCAGCAGCGAGACCGCCAGGCCGAGCAGCCCGGCGACGACCACGCCGCGGCGCAGGATCCGGCGCACGAAGAAGCCGAACGGCACGAACAGGGCCACGTTGAGGGCTACCTGGAGGAACGCCGGGTTGGCCAGCAGCTCCCCGGCCGAGCCCGCCCCACGGTCCAGGATGTCGTCGAGGGAGGCGAACGGCGCCGTCTGGCTTCCCACACAGCGCACGTCCGAGCGCGACGGTGCGGGCAGCAGCGTGTAGGTCCACAGCGCCACGCCGTAGATCGCCGCGGCCAGCAGGACCATCAGCGACCGGATGCCGAGACGCCCTTCGCGGCGGTACAGCACCGCGGTGACCGGGAGCAGCAGCACGATCGCCAGGCCGGTTCCGAGCAGGACGGCGAGGAGGGCGTTGGTGGCTTGATCGTGCACCTGACCACGCTAGGGCAGTTACAGGCGGCGGGCCGAGTCGTGGGCGCGATGGCCCGGGAAACCTGTTACATGCCTGTAACAAACGGGCCGTTTCGTGAAACACCGCGCCTCTAACGTCGGTGGCATCGCCTAGCAAGGATTGAGAGTTACATGACTGCCAACGAGGTCCGCAGCAACGCCATCACCGAGGTGCTCAACCGCTCCGGTGTCGACACGGCGGAGATTCGCCCCCTGAGCGAGATCTGGGCCTGTGACGTCTTCAACCTTGCCAAGATGGAGGAGGCGCTCTCCAAGAACGCCTTCAAGGCGGTCAAGAAGACCGTCAAGACCGGCGAGCCGCTGGACAAGGCCACCGCCGACATCGTCGCAGCTGCGATGAAGGCCTGGGCGATGAGCAAGGGCGCGAAGTTCTTCTCCCACGTCTTCTACCCGCTGACGAACATCACCGCGGAGAAGCACGACGGCTTCATCATCACCAACTCCGACGGTCACGCGATCACGGAGTTCACCGGCAGCCTGCTGATCAAGGGCGAGCCCGACGGCTCCTCGTTCCCCAACGGCAGCCTGCGGATGACGAACGCCGCTCGCGGCTACACCGCGTGGGACCCGACCAGCCCGGCGTACATCATGCACACCGCCAACGGCGCGACCCTGATGATCCCGTCGGTCTTCATGTCCTGGACCGGTGAGTCCCTGGACAAGAAGATCCCGCTGCTGCGCTCCAACGCTGCGATGGACAAGGCCGCCCGCCGCGTCCTGACCCTGATGGGCGAGACCGAGGTCGCGCCGCTGAACGCCTCGTGCGGCCCCGAGCAGGAGTACTTCCTGGTCGACGAGCACTTCGCCGCCGCCCGCCCCGACCTGCTGCTGGCCGGTCGCACCCTCTTCGGTGCTCCGCCGGCCAAGGGCCAGGAGTTCGACGACCACTACTTCGGGGCCATCCCCGAGCGGGTCCAGGTCTTCATGCAGGCCGTCGAGGACAAGCTCTTCCGCCTCGGCATCCCGGCCAAGACCCACCACAACGAGGTCGCGCCCGGCCAGTTCGAGCTGGCGCCGTTCCACGAGAACGCCAACATCGCTGCCGACCACCAGCAGCTCGTGATGACGATCCTCAAGGCCACCGCGGCCGAGCACGGCTTCCTGCTGCTGCTCCACGAGAAGCCGTTCGCCGGCATCAACGGCTCGGGCAAGCACGTCAACTGGTCGGTCGGCAACGAGACCCAGGGCAACCTGCTCGACCCGGGCACCTCGCCCGAGCACAACCTCAACTTCCTGCTCTTCTGCGGCGCCGTGATCCGCGGCGTGCACAAGTTCGGTCCGCTGCTGCGCGCCGTCATCGCGACCGCGTCCAACGACCACCGCCTGGGCGCCAACGAGGCCCCGCCGGCGATCCTGTCGGTCTACCTCGGCGACCAGCTCGAGGGCGTCTACAACGACATCAAGGACGGCAAGATCGCCGTCTCCACCGACGGCGGCGTGATGGACCTGGGCCTGACCCAGATCCTCAACTTCAAGCGCGACCCGGGCGACCGCAACCGCACCTCGCCGTTCGCCTTCACCGGCAACCGCTTCGAGTTCCGTGCCGTCGGCTCCTCGCAGTCGGTCTCGGGGCCGCTGGTCGCGATGAACACGATGCTGGCCGACTCCCTGGAGTGGGTCGCCGACCAGCTCGAGGCCCAGCTCGGTGCCGGCAAGACCCGCCCCGAGGCCGTCCAGGCCGTGCTCAAGGAGCTCATGGAGCTGCACGGTGCCGCCGTCTTCGGTGGCGACGGCTACTCCGAGGAGTGGCACAAGGCCGCCGTCGAGGAGCGCGGTCTGCGCAACCTGCCGACCAGCGCCGAGGCGCTCCCGGTGTTCACCGAGCCCGAGGTCGTCGAGCTGTTCGAGAAGACCGGCGTGCTGTCGGCCGTCGAGCTCAACGCCCGCTACGAGGTCTACGCCGAGCAGTACATCAACTCGATCAACGTCGAGGCGAAGCTGGTCGTCGACCTGGCCAAGACCGTGATCTACCCGGCTGCGATGCGGTACGCCGCTGACCTGGCCGCCACGTTCGCGACCGCCGAGACCCTGGGCGTGAAGTTCGCCCCGGTCCAGATCGAGAAGATCGCCGAGAACGCCAACGCGCTCCTGGAGACCGTCGGCCAGCTGTCGGAGGCACTGGAGCAGCACGACTTCGCCGACACGGTCGACCACATGAAGCACTCCGCGACCACGATCCGTGGCCTGATGGACACCGCTCGGGGCTACGCCGACGCGCTCGAGACCGAGGTCGACGACGCTGCCTGGCCGCTGCCGAAGTACCGCGAGATGCTCTTCATCAAGTAGGTCCCACCGGGCCTGACACGAGGGCACCGATCCGCTGACGCGGATCGGTGCCCTCGTCGTCTCCGCCGCCGGTCCCCGGCGTCGGAATAGCGTCCCGGCAGGGTGGGTTGGCACCACTATGAGTGCTCGGGCACGACACGAGGAGCTGTTCGAGACCTACCTGGCCGATCTCGCCGGTGTGCGCTGGCGGGTCGACGGCGCGCGCCGGGTCACGCTCGGCGCCGGCCAGCGACACCGGCTGTGCACCGGGACCGTGTCGATGGTCTACGTCCACTCTGGGGAGCTGCGCCAGCCCGGCAGTGGCGGCGGCGGTAGCGGCACGGTGGTGGGCGCCGGGGACATCATGATCCACACCGGTACCCGGCCGTGCGAGCTGGAGGCTGCTACTGCGGCGGCTGCCCTTGCTGCCGCCGACGGCCCCGCCGGGGCGATCGTGGTCGCCCTGCGCAGCGACCGGGCCCTGCCCGGCTTCGCGGGCCTGCCGACTCCGGTGGTGATCCACGACTTCGCCGAGCGCGAGCCGGTGATCAGCCAGCTCGCGCTCAGCATGGGCTGCGCGGGCAACGTCGAGCGCGCCGGTGACTCGGTGGTCTGCTCGCAGATCGCCACCACGGTGATGTCGGCGGCGATGCGGAGCTGGCTCGAGCACGGCTGCGCCCCCGCGGGCTGGCTGACCCAGTTCTCTGATGCCTCGGTGGCCGAGGCGATCAGGGCGATCCACGACCAGCCGGGGCGGCAGTGGACCGTCGGCGACCTCGCCCAGGTCGCGGCCATGAGTCGCTCGGTGTTCGCTGACCGGTTCCGCGCTGTGATCGGCTCCTCCCCGGCGGCGTACGTGGCCGACGTACGGATGACGGAGGCGACGACGCGGCTGGGACGCAGTGCGGTGACGGTCGCGGCGCTGGCGCACGACCTCGGCTATGGCTCGGAGGAGGGCTTCCGGCGGGCGTTCCGGCGCCACACCGGCACCACACCCGCGCTGTGGCGTCGCACTCAGACCGAGCAGGAGGTCGCCTCCTGAGCGAGGTCGGCCGGGCAGCGGGTCGGCGCGGCTGTGGCGGGGTAGCGGGCCGGGGCCCGCCAGAACAGCACCCCGCCGATCAGGGCCACGGCTGCCGCGACCAGCAGGGTGGTGGTGATCCCCGCGGAGTCGACCAGGATGCCGCCGACGGCCGCACCGGCCGCGATGGCGAGCTGGAACCCGGCCACCGAGAGGCTGGCGCCGGTCTCGAGCCGGTCGGGGACGTGATGGGCGACCCAGGTGTTGAGCACCACCAGCCAGCCCCCGAAGGCGCTGCCCCACAGTGCGACGGCGAGCACGATCACCGGCATCTGGGGCCACAGCGCCACCGCCGTCACGGCGACGGCGATCGCGGTCGGCACCGCCAGGCTCAGCACACCCAGCATCCGGTCGGCGAGCCAGCCGAGCACGAGATTGCCGACGAACCCGCCGAGTCCGTAGACCAGCAGCAGCGTCGCGACACCGCCCCCGTCGAGATCCGGCACCTTCTCTAGGGCGACCCTGATGAAGGCGTACGCCGCCATCTGGCCGAACACCACGAGCACGTGGCCCACCAGCGCCGGACGCATGCCCCGGATCCGTAGCGTCTCTCCCAGGGCCGCCAGCCCGACGATCCCCTCGGCCGGGACCGAGGGCAGCAGGGCCCGCAGCCCGACGGCGACCAGCAGTGTCAGCGCGCTGATCAGGGCGAACACCACCCGCCAGTCCAGCCATCCGGCCAGCAGCACCCCGGCCGGGACGCCCAGCACGGTGGCCAGCATCGTGCCCGCGTTGACCATCATCATCCCGCGACCCACCCGGTCCGCGCCGACGATGCTGGCGGCCACGGTCAGCGACATCGACCAGAAGCCGCTCAGCGCCGCGCCGAGCAGCAGACGCGCCACCAGCAGCAGCGGCAGCGAGGGTGCCAGCGCGACCGCGGCGTTGGAGACCGCGGCGGCGATGGCCATCGCGACCAGCAGTCGCCGCCGGTCCAGCCCCGGGGCGAGCGGCCCGACGAAGAGCGCACCGAAGAACCCGGCCACCGCGGTGGCCGTCACGGCCTGCCCGGCCAGGCCGGGGCTGACGCCCAGGTCCGCGGCCATCGAGGTCAGCAGTCCGCCGGGCAGGAACTCGGCCGAGACCAGCACGAAGCTGGTCGTCGTCATCGACAGCAGCGCGATCCAGGTGCGCAGCGCTGTCGCTGTGCCCTGGCTCGTGGGCGTCGTCGGGGTCGCGGTGGCGGGGGTGCCGGGCTGTGTCGCAGTCACCCCTCCAGCGTGCCGCCGTCCGCCCCGCCCGCGCCCGACCGATCGTCCGGTCTGGGCGACCGAACGTCCGGACCTGACCTGATCGGTGTAGCGCCACCGTCACCAGGTGACGGTGGCACTACAACGATCGGCAGAGGAACGGCAGCTCAGGGGCGGGCGTCTGCGCTTTCGTGCTACATCGGCGGGGCGATCATCCCGATCACGTTGTGGTCCGGGTCCAGCACGTACGCCAGCCGCCCGACGCCGGGCATGTCGTCGGGCTCGGAGGCGACCGTGGCGCCCGACGTGATCGCCTTGGTGAACAGGGCGTCGACGTCGTCGGTGGCCACGACCAGGTTCGCTCCGGTGATGGGGGCGCCGACGGCGGGGGCGGGGCCGATCCGTTGGGTCAGGCCGCCGTTGATGCCGAAGCCGGGCCGGTCGGGCTGCTCGACGGCGCCTTCTCCGGTGTTGATCACCCAGTACGGCACGTCGCCGAAGCGGGTGAACGTCCAGCCGAAGACCGTCTCGTAGAACGTGATCAGGCGCTCGGGGTCGCTCGCGTGGATCTCGAAGTGCACGACAAGACTCATTCGCTGAGCGTAGGTCTCCTGCGCCCGGATGGGAACGGCTAGGATGCGAACATGCGTTCGATCAGCCGCGACGATCCGGGCCAGCTCGGCCTGTGGGACGAGCCCGCCGTCGCCGACGTACGCCGGGCGCGGGATCGTCAGCGGGTGGAGCTGCTGGCCTACGAGGTGACCGGGGTGGAGTTCGCCAGCCGCGGCTGGCATCCCGGCGCGATCCTGTACTACGCCCCGGCCCGACGCAGCGAGCGCGGCCAGGTGGTCGTGATGCAGCGCGGCGAGCAACTCCGGGTGGGGGAGTACGACCTGGTCTGGGGCAGGCCGGTGCTGCGCACCGACCGTGGCTCGTTCTGGGTCAGCCCGGACTGGACGCTGGCCGGCGTCGTGCGGATGGTCGAGCCGCCCCTGATCGCGATGTGACTCAGGCGGCCCCGCCGGCCGGCAGCTCCTCGAGCAGCACGTCGGGGTTCTCCCGGGTCACGGTCTTGGCCCGCCAGGCGTCGGTGAAGAGCGCCAGGTGGGTGCCGTCGGAGCGCTGCAGCACCTCGACGCCGCGGATCCCGGCCAGTGCCTCGGCGCCCTCGGCGTCCGTGCGGCGGGCGACCTGGTAGTCGAGGCGGGAGAACTTGATCGGCGAGTTGAACTCGTGGACCATCCGGTCCTCCACGACCTCGAACTGCATCGGGCCGACGGCGGCGAGCACCGGGCTCTGGTCACCACGCAGGTCCGAGCGCAGCACCTGCACCACACCCTCGTGGTCGAGCTGGTCGATGCCCTTGCGGAACTGCTTGTACCGGCTGATGTCGCCGGCCTTGGCGGTCATGAAGTGCTCCGGGGCGAACGACGGCACTGGCGGGAACTCGACCTTGTCACCGGTGAAGAGGGTGTCGCCGACCCGCAGCGCCTGGGCGTTGACGAAGCCGATGATGTCGCCCGGCTCGGCGGTCTCCACAGCCTTGGTGTCGCGGCCGAAGACGGACTGGGCGAACTTGGTCGCGAACGGCTTGCCGGTGGCGGCGTGGGTGACCACCATGCCGCGCTCGAACTGACCCGAGACCACGCGGGCGTAGGCCAGCCGGTCGCGGTGGGCGTTGTTCATCCCGGACTGGACCTTGAACACGAAGGCACTGAACTCGTCCTCGGGTTTGCGGACCACGCCGTGCACGTCGGTGGTCGCGCTGGGCGGGGGAGCGATGTCGAGCAGCAGGTCGAGCAGTTGGGCGACACCGAAGTTCTGCAGCGCCGAGGCGAACATCACCGGGGTGGTCTCGCCGGCCAGGAAGCGGGCCTGGTCGTGGTCTGCCTCGTCCAGGGAGAGCAGCTCGTGCTCCTCGACGGCGGTCTCCCAGACCTGCCGGTCGTTCTCGTCGACGTCGGCGGCCCCCATCCGTCGCTCCGGAGCACGGGTGGCGCCGCCGGCGGTGCGGGTGTACTTGATGAACTCGTCGGTACGCCGGTCCAGGACGCCTCGGAAGTCGCCAGCCTCACCGACCGGCCAGGTCAGCGGCGTCGGGCGGAGCTTGATCTTGTCGGCGATCAGGTCCATCAGCTCCAGGGCCGATAGGCCGGGGCGGTCCCACTTGTTGATCACCGTGATGACCGGGATCCCGCGCAGTGCGCAGACCCGGAAGAGCTTGAGGGTCTGCGGCTCCAGGCCCTTGGCGGCGTCGACCAGCATCACGGCCGCGTCCACGGCGGAGAGCACCCGGTAGGTGTCCTCGGAGAAGTCGGAGTGACCGGGGGTGTCGACCATGTTGATCACGTGGTCGCGGTAGGTGAACTGCAGCGCGGCCGACGTGATCGAGATGCCGCGGGCCTTCTCCATCGCCATCCAGTCCGACACGGTCGCGCGCCGGTCGCCCTTGCCGTGCACGGCGCCGGCCTCGTTGATCACCCGGGCGTGGAGCGCCAGGGCCTCGGTCAGCGTCGACTTACCGGCGTCGGGGTGGCTGATGATGGCGAACGTACGGCGCGGCAGCGTGTTGGACACTGGCCAGATTCTACCGCCACGGCGGGTGGGGTCGTAGCCAGCGAGCCGATAGGACAGACTGAGCACCTCGGGTGACCGAACCTGCATGAGGCTGCACAAGGAATAGAGTCAATGGAACGCGACGTCGACGCCGCCCCCCGATCGCTGCGACTGCGGCGTCTGATCGGCAGGGCGGGCATCCCCGGCATCGCGACCGGGATCGCCTCGCTGCTGGTCATCGTCAGCATGCTGACCTTCCTCACCCGCGGCCTGCAGCCCGAGCTCGACGACCTGCGACGCGCTCAGCGGGCGATGCGGGACGCGCACGACGCGATGCTCGACCAGGAGACCGGCGTACGCGGCTATCTGGCCAGCAGCGACGAGGACTTCCTCGAGCCCTATCACGCGGGTGTCGCCACCAGCATCGAACTCGAGCGCACCCTGGTCACCGCACTCAGCGGGCAGCCGGCGCTGGTGGCGAAGGCGATCGACGTGATCACCGCTGAACACGCTTGGCAGACCGAGTGGGCGGTGCCCGCAACCAGCAGCAACGTCACCGCCCTGGTCGACACCAACCACAACGGCGTCGCCAGCGAGGCCGAACTGGCGGCGTACATGAAGAAGGGCAAAGCCCTCTTCGACACCTACCGGACCGCCGACGACACGCTGCAGAACGCTGTCCGGGCCAAGGTCAAGCAGGTCGAGGGCCGGTTCGCCACCACCCTCACCGTGGCCGGCACCGGCCTCGTCCTGCTCGGCCTGCTCTCACTCGGACTGCTGTTCCGGTCACGACGCAGCCTCCAGCAGCTGGTCGCTGCGCCCGTCGAGCAGCTCACGGACCGCGTCGACCGGGTCCGCCAGGGCGACCTCGACGCGGTCGCTGTGCCCGCCCCGCGGGTGGCCGAGCTCGCCGACCTCGTCGACGGTGTGACGGCGATGACCGCCTCCCTGGCCGAGCGACGTGACGCCGCCGACCAGCGCGAGCTGTACCTGCGGCACAAGAGCGAGCGGCTCGAGCGGGTGCTCGACCTCAGCCGGGACCTGACCGAGTCCCTCAGCCTGCGCTACACCACGCTGCGCCTGGTCAACGCCGTGTGCGAGCTGACCGGCAGCGATTCTGCCGACCTCTGGCTGCACGGCAGCGCCGAGGAGATGGTGCTCTTCGCCAGCGCCCACGACGATGCCGTCGGCGAGGACCGCGACGGCGACGGTGCCCGTCAGGTGATCGACATCGGCGTCGGCGCGATCGGCCGGGCCGCCCGCTACGGCCGCGCTCTGCCCCTGGACGAGACCGGCAGCGTGGTCGACGAGCACACCACCGGCGTCGCGATCCCGATGGTCGTCGGTGCCCGCGTCGTGGCAGTGATCGCGGTCAGCTCGCACGACACCGCCCTGGACCTCTCCTTGATCGACGGCCTGCTGCTCCAGGGCGCCTCGGCGATCCAGGCCGCCCAGCTGCACGCCGAGGTCGAGGAGATCTCACACAAGGACGCGCTCACCGGCCTGGCCAACCGGCGTCAGTTCGACGCCGACCTCAGTGCCGAGGTCGAGCGTGCGCACCGCTACGACCGGCCGCTGACGCTGATCATGCTCGACCTGGACCACTTCAAGCGGGTCAACGACGTCTACGGCCACCAGCGCGGCGACGAGGTCCTCCAGGACGTCGCCGGGATGCTGACCACCGACCTGCGCGAGATCGACACCGCCTACCGCTACGGCGGCGAGGAGCTGTGCGTGCTGATGCCTGAGTGCACCGTGCAGGAGGGCCGCGAGGCCGCCGAGCGGATCCGCGCCCGGGTCGGCGCCAGCTTCGGCTGGGCCACCACGGCCGCAGTCAGCATCTCCGCCGGGGTCGCCCAGCTGCGCCCCGACGCCGAGCCGCCGGTCCTGGTCGGTGCCGCCGATCAGGCGCTGTACGCCGCCAAGCACGGCGGTCGCAACCAGGTCGTCGTCGCCTCCTGAGCCCCGGGGCCTAGAGGGCCAGGGGCCCGGCTCACGGCTGTCCGAGGACCAGGTCGATCAGCGCCCGACTCAGCACCGAGTCGGGCTCAGCCAGGTCGAGGAACACGTCGAAGTGGTGCCGGTCGGGCACCACCAGGCGTCGACTCGGCGCTCGGGGGGACCAGTGCGCGGCGAAGGCGTCGGCGACCTCGTGGAACCCCGAGGCCTCGTGCTCGGCCTCGGCGACGATCGCCCGCGCCGTGGATGGGGTGGCCAGCAGCGGGCTGAGGGCTGCGGCCCGGGGGCGGTCGAGTGCGAGCCACTCGTTGGCGAAGGAGTCGACCAGCGGACGCACGTCGTAGAGCCCGCTGAGACCAAGGAAGCCGCGTACGACGTCGTCGGGCAGCCCCACGCCGCCCTGCCACCCCGCCACGGCCGCCATCGCGGCCAGGTGGCCGCCGGCCGAGCTGCCGACCAGGTGGATCCGGGAGTGGTCGAGCCCGTACAGGGGCCCCTCGCGCCACACCCAGGCCACCGCGGCCCGGACCTGGCGCACGATCTCCTCCAGGGTCGCCGCCGGGGCCAGGGTGTAGTCGGGCACCACGGTGGCGATGCCCGCCTCGGCCAGCACGCCGGCCATGAAGGCGGTGTCGTGGCGCGAGAGCATCCGCCAGTAGCCGCCGTGCAGGGCGATCACCACCGGACGCAGGTGCGGGCCGGTGCCCCACACGTCGAGGCGCTCGTCCGAGCCCGGGTCGAAGGCGATGTCGGCGGTGCCTGACAGGGTGCGGACCGCCTCGGCCGAGCGGTCGCGGTAGGCCGTCATCACCCGTTCGAACTCGGCGGGGCTGACGGTCGCGCGGGCGCCGAAAGCGGCGTCGATGGCCGGATCGCTCACGCCAGGCTCGCCGCGGCGACGTTCTCCCGCACGATGGTGGCGATCTTCTCCGGGGAGTCCAGGGTGGGGAAGTGGGTCGGGCCGCCCAGCGTCCGGTAGTCGAACCACGGGTGGCCGGCACGGAAGTCGACCTGGGCCTGCTCGTAGGCGGGGTCGGTGGGCTGGGAGTACAGGTGCGTGATCGGCCGCGCCTCGCGCATCTGCGCCATCCGCTGCATCGGGGAGCCGAAGGCTGCGTAGGCGTCAGCGATGACGCGGCACGAGCGCGCCCACATCTCGAAGTCGAAGCCCGACATCTCCTCACTCAGGTGGCGCTCGACCCGCTCCTGGTGCTGGCCGTTCAGCCAGACGTCGTACAGGCCCTGACGGCCCTCGATCCAGGTGGCCGGGTCCTGGATGGCGGCCAGGCCGGCGGCGAAGTCGGCGGCCGGCGGCGTCATCAGCCAGTCCACGACCAGCACCCGCGGGGCACGCTCGGTGCCGACCCGGTCGGCGATCTCCAGGTTGGCCCAGCCGCCGTGGGAGTGCGAGAGCGGCAGGAACCGGTCGACGCCGAGGTGGTCGAGGACCGTGATGACGTCGTCGGCCTGCTCGGCGTAGCCGAAGTCGGGGATCGGGGTGCGGTCGGCACCGTGGCCGCGCCAGTCGATGCACAGCACCCGCAGGTCGGACTCGAGGTGGGGGACCAGCTGGTCGAAGAGGCGATGGTCATGGCACCAGCCACTCATCAGCACGACCACCGGGGCGTCCCGGGGACCGTTGTCCTGGTAGGAGATCGGGTAGCCGTTGGCCTCGATGGTGTGCAGCGCGGTGTCCATGCCAGGCATCATGAACGGCCACGGTATGACCACGCCAATACCCATTTCGGCCCCTGGAATGCCGTCTGGGCATGGCGCCTCGCCATGTGCAATAGGCATGGGAAGTGACGTAAGAGGTATTGGCTGGGCAATATCTCTTCTTCCTACGCTCACCTCATGACATCAGTCGAGCTGCGCAACGTCGTCGCCGGGAAGCCTGTCGCCGGGCGACGTACTTTCTCCAAGGTCAGTCCCGTCGACGGATCGATCGTCGCCACCGTGCACGAGGCCGGCCCCGACGTGGTCGACGCCGCCGTGAACGCGGCCCGCTCGGCCCTCGAGGGCCCCTGGGGTGCGATGACGGTCGGGGAGCGGGTCGCAGTGCTGCGCCGGGTCGCCGACCGGATCGATGCCCGCTTCGACGACTTCGTCGAGGCCGAGATGCGCGACACCGGCAAGCCCGAGCACCTGGTCCGCGAACTCGACGTGGCCCGGGCGGCCCTCAACTTCCGCTCCTTCGCCGACACCGTCGCCGCGCAGGGCCTCGACTCCTTCCTGACCGACCTGGCCGACGGTCGCCGGGCACTCAACTACGCGGTGCCCAAGCCGCTCGGCGTGGTCGCCATCATCGTGCCCTGGAACCTGCCGCTGCTGCTGCTGACCTGGAAGGTCGCCCCGGCCCTGGCGTGCGGCAACACGGTCGTGGTCAAGCCTTCGGAGGAGACCCCGTCCACGGCCACTCTGCTGGCCGAGGTGATCGCCGAGGCCGGCGTGCCCGACGGCGTCTACAACGTGATCCACGGGTTCGGTCCCGACTCCGCCGGTGAGCTGCTCACCACCCACGACGGCATCGACGGCGTCACCTTCACCGGTGAGTCCCGGACCGGCTCGGCGATCATGCGCGCGGTCTCCCCGAAGGTGCGCCCAGTCTCCTTCGAGCTCGGCGGCAAGAACGCGGCCGTGGTCTTCGCCGACTGCGACCTGGAGCGCACCATCGACGGCCTGACCCGCTCGATCTTCCTCAACACCGGTCAGGTCTGCCTGTGCACCGAACGGGTGTACATCGAGCGCCCGATCTTCGATGAGGTCGTCGCCCGCCTCGCCGAGCGGGCCCGCGGACTGCGCCTGGGCGACCCGGCCGTCGAGGGCACCACGACCGGCCCCCTGATCTCGCTCCAGCACCGGGCCAAGGTGCAGAGCTATCTCGACCTCGCTGTCGCGGAGGGGGCGACAGTGGTGACGGGAGGCTCTGTGCCCGACCTCGGCGACGACCTCGCCGGCGGTGCCTGGATCGAGCCCACCTTGTGGACAGGACTCGACAACTCCAGCAGGGTCGTGCGCGAGGAGGTGTTCGGCCCGGTCGCCGCCCTCATCCCGTTCGACACCGAGGAGGAGGCGATCCGGTTGGCCAACGACACCGAGTACGGCCTGGCCGCAGCGGTCTGGACGACCAACCTGGAGCGCGGCCACCGTGTCGCCCAGCAGATGCGGGTCGGGATGGCCTGGGTCAACACCTGGTACCTGCGTGACCTGCGCTCGCCCTTCGGCGGCGTCGGCCTGTCCGGCATCGGTCGTGAGGGCGGCACCCACTCGCTGCACTTCTACACCGAGCCGACCAACGTCTGCGTGCAGCTGTGAGCCGCCTCACCGACGCCGCCGTCGCACTCGACGAGGCCCGCCGCCAGGGCGCGGCGATCCCGCAGCTGACCAGCACCGCCGAGCTCCCGCTCTCCGACGCGTACGCCGTCCAGGCAGCCGGCATCGACCTGCGCGTGACGCGCGGCGAGGCCGTGTCAGGGGCCAAGCTCGGGTTCACCAGCAAGGCCAAGGCGCTCCAGATGGGGGTCGACGACGTCATCATCGGCGTCCTCACCGACGCGATGGAGGTCGCCGACGGCGGCACCGTCGACCTGGGCCACGGCGTCCACCCGCGGGTGGAGCCCGAGGTGGCCTTCCTGCTGGGCAGCGACGTCGATCCGCATGCCGGACCCGACGCGGTAGCCGCGGCGGTGACGCACGTGGCCGCGGCCCTGGAGATCATCGACAGCCGCTACCTGGACTTCCGGTTCAGTCTGGCTGACGTGGTCGCCGACAACACCTCGGCCTCGCACTACGTGGTCGGACCGTGGCGTCCGGTCGGCGAGGTCCGCGACGGTCTCGACCTGGCCGCCCTCGAGGTGGCGCTGAGCATCGACGGCACCCAGGTCGCTGCCGGCTCGACCGCCGACATCCTCGGCGACCCGTGGCTGGCCCTGCCCGCGCTCGGCCGGATGGCGGCCCAGTACGGCCAGGTCCTGCGCGCCGGAGCGGTGCTGCTGGCGGGGGCTGCCACGGCCGCCGTACCGCTGCCGCACGGGTCGCAGGTGAGTGCGAGCGTCGCCGGACTCGGCACTGTCGGGGTCAGCAGCGCGGCCGTGACGGGGGAGCAGTGATGAGCGGCGCCCAGGTCGTGGCCGGCAAGGCCACCCCGCGCGGACGGTTCCCGCACCTGAAGGTGGTCGGTGACCTGGTCTTCGTCTCGGGCACCAGCAGCCGCCGCCCCGACAACACCTTCGAGGGGGTCAGCGTCGACGAGCTCGGCGTCACCGACCTCGACATCCGGGCCCAGACCCGGGCCGTGATCGAGAACATCCGCGACCTGCTCGCCGCGGTCGGCGCCGACCTGGGTGATCTGGCCCAGGTGACGACGTACCTGGTGAACATGAACGACTTCGGCGGCTACAACGAGGTCTACGGGGAGTTCTTCGACGAGAACGGCCCCACCCGCACCACGGTGGCCGTGCACCAGCTGCCCCACCCCCACCTACTGATCGAGATCCAGGCGATCGCCTGCCTACCCCAGGAGAAGCAGTCATGACGTATCTGCCACCGGTGATGAACTTCGAGAAGTGGATCGCCGAGCACGAGGACCAGCTCAAGCCGCCGGTGAACAACCGCCAGATGTGGGAGCCGATGGGGGACTTCATCGTGCAGATCGTGGGCGGTCCCAACCAGCGCACCGACTACCACCTCGACCCGTACGAGGAGTGGTTCTACCAGCACCGCGGCGATATGTACGTCGACCTGATGACCGAGGACGGCCCGCAGCGGATCGAGATCAAGGAGGGCGAGATGTGGATGCTGCCGCGTCTGGTCCACCACTCGCCGCAGCGCCCCGACCCGGACTCGATCGGGATCGTGATCGAGCGGATCCGTGAGGAGGGCGTGCTGGAGAAGTTCGTCTGGTTCTGCCTGGAGTGCCACCACCAGGTGCACGAGGTCGAGCTCCAGGTGCGCGACATCGTCGCCGACCTGCCGCCCGTCTTCGAGCAGTTCTACGCGTCCACCGAGGCCCGCACCTGCGGCAACTGCGGTGCCCTCCACCCCGGCAAGGGGTGAGGTGACGGTGGCACGACCCGACGGGATCATCGACGTCCACACCCACTACATCCCGCACGGCTGGCCGGATCTCGGGCCCGGCCAGCCGTGGCTGCGGGTGGAGTCGGAGGCTGAGGCGATGGTGATGGTGGGCTCCCAGGAGTTCCGCCGGATCCAGGCCGACTGCTGGGACGCCGACGTCCGCCTAGAGCAGATGGAGGCCGACGGCGTCGCCGTCCAGGCGGTCTCGCCGACCCCGGTCTTCTTCGGCTACGACCAGCCGGTCGGCGAGGCGGAGAAGGTCGCTCGGATCTTCAACGACCTCGCCCTGGAGATCTGCGCGCCCTCGGAGCGGCTGGTGCCGTTCTGCCAGGTGCCGTTGCAGGACACCGACGCGGCCTGCCGTGAGCTCGAACGCGCGGTGGCCTCGGGTCACCGGGGCGTCGAGATCGGCAACCACGTCGGTGACCGCGACCTCGACGACGACGGCATCGTCACGTTCCTCCAGCACGCCGCCTCGCTCGACGTACCGGTCTTCGTGCACCCCTGGGACATGGCCGAGTCGCCGCGCCTGTCGCGCTGGATGGCGCAGTGGCTCACCGGGATGCCGGCTGAGACCCACCTGTCGATCATCGCGATGATCCTTGGCGGGGTCTTCGACCGGGTGCCCGAGAGCCTGCGGATCTGCTTCGCCCACGGCGGCGGGTCGTTCGCCTTCTGGCTGGGTCGGTTCGAGAACGCCTGGCACCAGCGCCATGACGTGATCGCGATGTCGGAGCAGCCGCCCTCGGCGTACGTCGGCCGGTTCTCGGTCGACTCGGTCGTCTTCGAGCCCGCAGCGCTGCGGACGCTGGTCGACGTGCTCGGTGCCGAGCACGTGATGGTCGGCAGCGACTTCCCCTACCCGCTCGGCGAGCGTCCGGTCGGCACCGTGGTGCACCGTTCGGACTTCCTCACCGAGCCCCAGCGTCGGCAGATCCTGTCCGAGAACGCCGTACGGTTCCTGAGGCAGCCATGCCCTCGATGACAGACCCTGGCGGCTTCCCATGCCGTGGCTTAGCGTGCAGGCATGGACACCGTTCGCCTGCTTGACGGCCGGCTGAAGCTCCGTCACCTCCTCTTCGTCGACGCTCTGTCGGAGCAGGGGAGCGTGGTCGGGGCCTCGGCTGCGTTGCGGGTCACCCAGCCGGTGGTGACCCGTGGCCTGCACGAGCTCGAGGAGATCCTCGGGGTCAAGCTCTACGAGCGCGGGCCGCGCGGGATCACCCCGACCGAGTTCGGCGAGGCGTTCACCGCCCATGCCCGGGCCGTGCTGGCCCAGCTCACGCAGGCGGCCCGGCACGTCGAGGAGTTGGCCGACGCCGGGCGCGGCCAGGTGGTCGTGGGGACCCACCTGGCCGGTTCCAACCTCCTCATCCCGCGCGCGATCGCCCGCCTCAAGCAGTCCCGTCCGGGGCTGACGGTGATCGTGCGCGAAGGCGGCTCGGACTCACTCCTGGTCGATCTCACCGCCGGTCGCGTCGACCTGATCGTCGGCCGCCTGACCGGCCCCGCCGTCGAGGGCACCCGACGTCGGGCGCTCTACGACGAGTCGATCCAGTTCGTGGTCGGGCACCACCACCCGATGGCGGGGCGCGCCACGGTCGGGCTCTCCGAGCTGGAGGCGTTCCCGTGGATCCTGCCCGGCACCGACACCGTGCTGCGCCAGGAGCTGGAGGCGTTCTTCCTCACCCGTGGCTTCGTGGTGCCCTCCAACACGGTCGAGACCACCTCGTACCTGACCGTGCGCCAGCTCCTGATCGAGACCGACATGATCGCGGCGATGCCGAGCCTGATCGGCAGCGACGACCCGCGCCTGGAGCCGCTCCCGCTCGGCGTGGACGTCGGCCACAGCGTCGGCGTCACCCTGGCCGCCGAACGTCGTCTCAGCCCCGCCACGCAGGCGTTCGTCACGGCGTTGTTGGAGACGGCGAAGGCGATGCCGAAGCGGTACGTCGTCTCCGCCGAAGCCGACATGTTGAACGGGCATTGAGGCTGGCCAAAAAGGCATTGGTGCGGCATAGGTGTGACCGGGAACACTGCTGAGCACTGACCTGACCCGATGCCTGAGGAGGCCCCAGGTGACTGCAACGTCCGACGTCAAGGAGCGGGTGCGCCAGCTGCTCCCGAACTTCCGGGAGCGCGCCGCCGAGCTCGAGAAGACCCGCCGGGTCTCTGATGAGTCGATCCAGGAGTTGCGCGAGGCCGGCTTCTTCCGCATGCTGCAGCCGGCCGTGTTCGGCGGCCTGGAGGGCGACCCCGTCGACTTCTACGAGACCGTCAAGCTGATCTCGTCGGCGTGTGGCTCGACCGGCCCGGCTCAGCGGCCGGTGGGGCTTCTCCTCGGGCAGTGCCCACGCCCGCGGCGCCCTGCTCGGCGGCCTGATCCTCGGTGAGGACGGCAACCCGACCGACTACGCCTGCTTCCTGGTCCTGTCCGAGGACTACACGATCGACGACCTCTGGGACACGATGGGCCTGCGCGGCACCGGCAGCAACGACATCATCGTCGAGGACGCCTTCGTCCCGGCCCACCGGATGCTGAGCATGAACGACTCGTTCCACTGCACCGTGCCGGGGGCGTCGTTCCACGCCAACCCGCTCTACCGGATCCCGCTGTTCTCGATCATGGCGACCACGATCACCACCCCGCTGATGGGGATGGCGACCGGCGCGTACGACGCCCACGTCGCCCAGCAGCGTGACCGGGTCCGCGTCTACGGCGGCGACGCCGTCCGCGACGACCCGTTCGCCAAGGTCCGCATCGCCGAGGCGGGCAGCGACATCGAGGCCGGCTGGCAGCAGATGATGGCCAACGTCCGTGCGATCGCGTCCACGGCCCAGGCCGGGGAGCCGATCACGATCGAACAGCGCATCCAGCTGCGTCGCGACCAGGTCCGGGCCGGGCAGCGCGCCACGCAGGCGATCGACAAGCTCTTCGAGAGCGCGGGTGCCAAGGCGATCGCGTCCAGCTCGCCGCTGCAGCGGTTCTGGCGTGATGCGCACGCGGCCCGGGTGCACGTGGCCAACGACCCCGACCTGCCGCTGAAGATCTACGGCGACGTCACCTTCGGCGGCACTGTCGACGGCGGCATGCTCTGATGGGCGCCGTGACGCCCGCCGCCGTCACCTCCGAGCAGTTCCGGCGGACGCTGGGGGAGTTCTGCACGGGCGTCACGGTGATCACCACCCTGGCCGACGGTGAGCCGGTCGGCTTCGCCTGCAGTCGTTCAGCGCGCTCTCCCTGGACCCGCCGATGGTGCTGTTCTGTCCGGCCCGGACCTCCCGGACCTGGGCGGTGATCGAGCAGCAGGGGCGCTTCTGCGTCAACGTGCTCGCGCTGGAGCAGGAGGAGCTGTGCCAGCGCTTCGGCAGGTCGGCGCCGGACAAGTTCTCCGCCGTCGACTGGACCGACTCGACCACCGGTCTGCCCGCGCTCAGCGGGGCGGCCGCCTGGATCGACTGCGAGATCGCGGAGATCCATGAGGCCGGCGACCACCTGATCGTCACCGGCCGGGTGCTCCACCTGGAGCCAGGAGCCGACGGCCCCCGCCCGCTGCTCTTCCACCGAGGTCGCTACGCCGCCACCGAGGCACCGGTGGTGCGCCGTGCCGTGCACCCGGACCTGACCTCGGCGCCGTTGGCCGAGTCCTGGTTCTAGCTGCCGACCCTGACCACGGTCAGCTGGACGTCGCGGAAGGTCGCCTGCGGGCCGCTGACGTAGCGCGGCCTGAAGACCGCATCGGCCGGCACGGTGGTCAGGAACGTGACCGACGTCGTGACCGCCGCCGACGGGCTCGCGGCGGCAGGGAAGGAGATCTGGCTGCCGGCGTAGGGCGTGTAGTCGCTGGCGGTGTCGACCCACCAGGCGGCCGTGGAGGTCGACTCGCTGCGCAGCGAGAACGTGACCTGATAGGTGCCGGCCTCGGTGACGTGCACGGCGGTGGTGGAGACGGCCACGCCGCCGTTGGTGATGCTGTTGACGAACGACACGGTGTTGGTGCCGCCGGGGCTGACGTTGCTGGCGTTGGGGGCGAGGGCGTAGGCGTAGCTGGACACGACCGCTCCTGTGGCCCCGGTCGCGCCGGTGGCTCCCGTCGCCCCGACGGGCCCGGCGACGCCGTCAGCGCCGGTCGGGCCGGTGGGGCCGGTCGCTCCCGCCGGGCCTGCTGCACCTGCTGCGCCGGCGGGTCCTGCGACGCCTGCTGCGCCGACCGTGCCGGCCGCCCCGGTGGCACCGGTCGCTCCGGTGGCCCCGACCGGGCCGGCCGGACCGATCGCGCCACCGGCGCCGTCGGCGCACGC
>NZ_JASLGR010000017.1 GCF_030150155.1 Nocardioides sp. | reverse complement strand
GCCGGTGTAGAGGGCGGAGGGGCGGATCAGGCGCCCGGTGGTCTTCTGCTCGAGGATGTGCGCCGACCAACCGCCCGTGCGAGCACAGGTGAACATCGAGGTGAACATGTTGGCCGGCACGTCGGCGAAGTCGAGGACGATCGCGGCCCAGAACTCGACGTTGGTCTCCAGGACACGGTCGGGACGGCGCTCGCGGAGCTCGGCGAGGGCGGCCTTCTCGAGGGCCTCGGCGACCTCGTAGCGCGCAGCGCCGAGCTCCTGGGCGGTGCGACGGAGCACGCGGGCGCGGGGGTCCTCAGCGCGGTAGACGCGGTGACCGAAGCCCATCAGGCGCTCGCCGGAGTCGAGCAGGTTCTTCACGTAGGCACGCGCGTCGCCGGACTTCTCGACGTCCTCGATCATGCCGAGCACGCGGGACGGCGCGCCGCCGTGCAGTGGGCCGCTCATCGCACCGATGGCGCCCGACAGGGCAGCAGCGACGTCGGCGCCCGTGGAGGTGATGACGCGAGCGGTGAAGGTGGAGGCGTTCATGCCGTGCTCGGCAGCCGACGACCAGTAGGCGTCGATCGCCTTGGCGTGCTTGGGGTCCGCCTCGCCGCGCCAGCGCAGCAGGAACTTCTCGGCAAGGGTCTGGCCCTCGTCGACGACGCGCTGGGGTACGACGGGCAGGCCGAGGCCGCGCGCGGACTGACCGGCCCACGCCAGCACCATCACGGCGGCGCGGCCGAGGTCCTCGCGGACCTTCTCCGGGGTCGAGTCGTAGGAGTAGGTGAAGCCGAACGCGGGCGCGAGCTGGGCGATGGCGGACTGCAGGTCCACGCGTACGTCGCCGGTGTGGACCGGCAGCGAGAACGCCTCCGCCGGAGCCAGGCCGGGGTCGAAGGTGCCGTCGACCAGCAGGCCCCAGACCTTCTCGAACGGCACGCGCCCGGCGAGCTCCTCGATGTCCACGCCGCGGTAGCGCAGTGCTGAGCCCTCCTTGTCCGGCTCGGCGATCTGGGTCTCGAAGGCGACGACGCCCTCGAGTCCGTCGTGGACGACAGGTGAGTCAGGCATGGATGCTCCTGGGTTGTGCGGACTCGTGCGAAGACAGTGCAAAGACAACGGGAAAGCCTTCGGCATTCTGCCCCAGGTGGGCGCGAAGCGACATGGCCTAGGGTCAAGGGCATGGAGCATGACCTCTCTGCCCTGCGTCGGGACTACGCCGCAGGAGGCCTCCGGGAGTCCGATCTGGCCCCCGATCCGCTGACCATGTTCGAGCGTTGGTATGACGACGCGGTCCGTGCCGGGATCCACGAGCCCAACGCCATGGTGGTCGCGACCGCCACCCCCGACGGCGTCCCGTCGAGCAGGTTCGTGCTGCTGAAGTCCTTCGGCCCCGAGGGGTTCGTCTTCTACACCAACACCGCCAGCCGCAAGGGCGCCGAGCTCAGCGCCAACCCGGCGATCGCGCTGCTCTTCCCCTGGCACCCGCTGGAGCGTCAGGTCCGGGTCGAGGGCACCGCCGAGCCGTTGGAGCGGGCCGAGGTGGACGCCTACTTCGCCGTACGACCGCGGGAGTCGCGACTCGGGGCCTGGGCCTCGCACCAGTCGCAGGTGGTCGTGGGGCGCGAGGATCTGGAGGAGTCCTATCGGGCCGCGGAGCAGCGCTTCGTCGGGGTCGACGACGTCCCGACTCCGCAGGAGTGGGGCGGCTACCGGGTCCGGCCGGAGGCGGTGGAGTTCTGGCAGGGCCGGACCGGGCGGATGCACGACCGCCTGGTCTACCGGCGTGCGGAGTCCGGCTGGCGCACGGAGCGGCTCGCTCCCTGACCGTCGGCGCCCGCGGGCGTGACAAATCTCAGTACGTCTTGTCGGTGAGGACCCGTACAGTCGCCCCGTGCTCTTTCGTGTCCTGAAGACCCATCTGGCGCCGTACAAGCGCTGGCTGGGTGCGATCGTCGTGCTCCAGTTCCTCAGCGTGGGCGCGCTCCTGTACCTGCCCGCGCTCAACGCCGACATCATCGACCGCGGTGTGGTCGCCGGGGACCAGGGCTACATCGTGAAGATCGGTGGGCTGATGCTGCTGATCAGCCTCGGCCAGATCGTCTGCTCCTCGACCAGCGTCTGGTGCGCCTCGCGGGCCTCGATGGGCTTCGGCCGCGACGTACGGCGGGCGCTGTTCCACAAGGTGGGCTCCTTCGGCGCCTACGAGGTCGGCACGTTCAGCGCGCCCAGCCTGATCACGCGCGCGACCAACGACGTCCAGCAGGTCCAGATGCTCGCGTACGTGGCCTGCTCGATGGCGGTCACCATCCCGATCACGATGGTCGGAGCGGTGCTGATGGCGCTGCACCAGGACACCCATCTGGCCTGGATCTTCGCCGTGATCATCCCGGTGCTCTTCGTCGCGGTGGGCATCATCGTGGTCGGGGGAGTGCCGTACTTCCGCAAGGTCCAGGAGCGGCTCGACGCCGTCAACCGGGTGCTGCGCGAGCAGATCACCGGCATCCGGGTGGTGCGCGCCTTCGTCCGGGAGCCGATGGAGCGGCAGCGCTTCGGCCAGGCCAACGACGACCTCACCGACGTCAGCCTCAAGGCCGGCCGGTGGATGGCGACCTTCTTCCCGGTGATGATGGTGATCGTCAACATCGCCTCCGTCGGGGTGATCTGGTTCGGCGGTCACCTGGTCGACGAGGGCACCATGCAGGTCGGTCCGCTGACCGCGTTCCTGTCCTACCTGATGCAGGTCATGATGAGCGTCATGATGGGCACGTTCGTGCTCATGCAGATCCCGCGCGCCAGCGTCTGCGCTGACCGGATCGCCGAGGTGCTCGACACCACGCCGAGCATCGTCGCCCCCGCCGACGGCGTCACCACGGCTCCGGTCCGCGGCGAGCTCGCCTTCGTCGACGTGGACTTCGCCTACCCCGGTGCCGAGGAGCCGGTGCTGCGTGACGTCAGCTTCACCGCCTCGCCCGGTCAGACGGTGGCGATCATCGGCTCGACGGGCGCCGGCAAGTCGACCCTGCTCAACCTGATCCCACGGCTCTTCGATGCCACCGCCGGCGCGGTGGAGGTCGACGGTGTCGACGTACGCCGTTGGGACGCGGCTGCCCTCGGGGCCAGGCTCGGCCTGGTGCCGCAGCGGGCGTTCCTCTTCTCCGGCACGATCCGCTCCAACCTGCAGCACGGCAGGCCCGAGGCCACCGACGAGGAGATCTGGCACGCCTTGGAGGTCGCGCAGGCGCGGGACTTCGTCTCAGCGCTGCCCGACGGGCTCGATGTCGCCGTGGTCCAGGGCGGCGGCAACTTCTCCGGCGGACAGCGCCAGCGGCTCGCGATCGCGCGGGCGCTGGTGCGCAAGCCGGAGGTCTACCTCTTCGACGACTCCTTCTCCGCCCTCGACCTCACCACCGACGCCCGGCTGCGTGCCGCGCTGCGGCCCGAGACCGTCGACGCCACGGTCCTGATCGTGGCCCAGCGGGTCTCCACGATCCGTGACGCCGACCAGATCCTCGTCCTCGACGACGGCCGGATCGTGGGGTCGGGCACGCACGCGAGCCTGCTGGAGGACTGTCCGACCTACCAGGAGATCGTCACGTCCCAGCTCACCGCGGAGGAGGCAGCCTGATGGCCGCGACGAACACGCCGCCGGCCGGCCAGAGCGGCGCGGGTGGCAAGCCCGGAGCGGGGAGTAAGCCCGGCGCGGGCGGCAACCTCAAGGCCACCGAGCGGATCCAGATGCAGGGCGGGCCCGGCCGTGGTCCGATGGGCGGCGGCCAGGTCGGGCAGAAGGCGATGACCTTCTGGCCCTCGGTGCGCCGACTGCTGGGCCGGCTGACGCCGCAGCGCGTCCCGGCGATCGCCGTGGTGGTCTTCGCCGTCACCGGCGTCGTGCTCAACTGCCTGGCGCCGCGGTTCCTGGGCCAGGCCACCGACCGCGTCTTCAGCGGTGCGATGGGTCGCACGCTGGACCCGCACCAGACGGTCGCGCAGATCGTGGCCGACCTGCATGCCCGGGGGCAGGACCGGCTCGCCGACGTGATCGGCGGGATGAACCACCTGATCCCGGGCAAGGGCGTCGACTTCACCGCGGTGGCGCACATCCTCGGCTTCGTGCTGCTGCTCTACGTCGGCGCGAACCTGTTCAACTGGATCCAGGGCCTGCTGCTCAACCGGCTGGTCAACCGGACCGTCCAGGAGCTGCGCAGCGACGTCGAGGACAAGCTCAACCGGCTGCCGCTGGAGTACTTCGACTCCCAGCCCCGCGGCGAGATCCTGTCCCGGGTCACCAACGACATCGACAACCTGTCGCAGTCGTTGCAGCAGACCATGTCGCAGTTGCTCACCTCGCTCACGACCGTCGTGATGATCCTGGTGATGATGCTGACGATCAGCCCGCTGCTCGCGGTGATCGCGCTGGTGTCGGTGCCGATCTCGATGTTCGTCGCCGGGCGCGTGATGAAGCGCAGCCAGGGCCAGTTCGTCGCCCAGTGGCGCGAGACCGGCAAGCTCAACGCGCACATCGAGGAGACCTTCTCCGGTCACGACCTGGTCCGCGTCTTCGGCCGCCAGGACGACGTCGAGAAGACCTTCGCGGTGCACAACGACGGGCTCTACAAGGCCGGCTTCAAGGCCCAGTTCATCAGCGGCCTGATCATGCCGATCATGATGTTCATCGGGAACCTCAACTTCGTCGCGGTCGCCGTCGTCGGCGGCATCCGGGTGGCGCACGGTGCGCTCACCGTGGGTGAGGTCCAGGCGTTCATCCAGTACAGCCGCCAGTTCAACATGCCGCTGACCCAGGTCGCGTCGATGATGAACCTGCTCCAGTCCGGTGTCGCGTCGGCTGAGCGGGTCTTCGAGCTGCTCGACGCGCCTGAGCAGATCCCGGATGCGGACGGGGCCCTACCCGCGGTGCGTCGTGGCGAGGTCCGCTTCGAGCACGTCTCGTTCTCCTACGACCCGGCCTCGCCGCTGATCCAGGACCTGTCCCTGGTGGCGCAGCCGGGCCAGACCGTGGCGATCGTCGGTCCGACCGGCGCCGGCAAGACCACCCTGGTCAACCTGATCATGCGGTTCTACGAGCTCGACGGCGGACGGATCACCCTCGACGGTGTCGATATCGCCAGCGTCCCGCGGGCCGAGCTGCGCGCCCAGACCGGCATGGTGCTGCAGGACACCTGGCTCTTCGGCGGCACCATCCGGGAGAACCTGCTCTACGGACGTCCCGACGCCACCGAGGAGCAGCTCCGGGCGGCGGCCGAGGCGACCTTCGTCGACCGGTTCGTGCACTCGCTGCCCGAGGGCTACGACACGGTCCTCGACGCCGAGGGCGGATCGCTCAGCTCGGGTGAGCGTCAGCTGCTCACCATCTGCCGGGCGTTCCTCACCGAGCCGTCGCTGCTGATCCTGGACGAGGCGACCTCCTCGGTCGACACCCGCACCGAGCTGCTGCTGCAGAAGGCGATGGCGGCGCTGCGCTCGGACCGCACCTCGTTCGTGATCGCGCACCGGCTCTCCACGATCCGTGACGCCGACCTGATCCTGGTGATGGAGGCGGGCCGGATCGTCGAGCAGGGCAACCACGACGAGCTGGTCGCCGCCGACGGTGCCTACGCCCGGCTCTACCGCTCGCAGTTCGCTGCGGCGACGGTCGAGGCCGAGTGATCCTCACTCTCCCGACGGTGCCGCGTGGTTCATCAGATCCGCGGGGTCCGTCGGGAGAGTCACGAACGACACCGACGTCGGCGTGACCAGGACGATCCGCCCGGACGTGGTCTGGAAGGTCCGCACCTGGCCGGCGTCGAGGTACTTCGTCGCCGCCCTGACGGGCACGGTCGCCGACGTCAGGTGTCCCGACGCGGTGTAGAGGACGGCCAGCACCACCGTGTTCCTGCGGGCGTACAGCGGGGTCAGCGCCACCTTCGTGTCCGGCAGCCAGGTGAAGGCCCGGGAGTCGTTGCCCACCGCGGCGTACGTGCCACGGTCGAAGCGGACCACGCCGTCCTTCGTCATCGCCGCGGGGTCGCTGACGTCGAAGAGGGTCGCCTTCGCGCGGCCCAGGATGCCGCTGACCCCGATGCCGAGCAGCTTCCC
Organism: Nocardioides sp.; assembly: GCF_030150155.1. Lineage (GTDB taxonomy): Bacteria > Actinomycetota > Actinomycetes > Propionibacteriales > Nocardioidaceae > Nocardioides. The sequence goes on along the minus strand of NZ_JASLGR010000017.1, from coordinate 41,032 downwards.
CTCACCCACCGGGTGCAGGTAGGTCGAGTAGCCCAGCGCCTTGAGGTGGGAGACCGCCCGCGGCCGACTCGGGTCCGAGAGGTCGATCGCGAACAGCGGGTCGGTCTGACGGTAGGTCACCACGAACGCAAGGTCGTCGAACCAGCGCACCGACTGCAGGCTCTCGCCCGGGCCGATCCCGCCGAGCTGCCCGATCCGAGTCAGCGTGGTCCCGTCGATCTTGAGTACGTCGATCTCGGTGCTCTCCCCGGTCATGCCGCGGAACGGCACCCGGGCCGAGGCGCTCGTCGGGGCGGTGGCGACGGCGAGCCGCACGGTGTCGCCCACGGCATCCATCGACCAGCGGTCCCGCAGCCGGCCGGTGACCGAACCCGACGCGATGTGGCGGGCGGTGATCCCGTCGAGGGCGAAGGCGTAGAGGTAGGTCTGGTTGCTCGACGCGATCGCGGAGCAGGTCTTGCAGTCCACCATCGGGGAGACGCTCCACCCCTGGTTGGCGAGGTACAGGTGGTCTCCGCTGGTGTAGACCAGCCGGGACGCGGTCGCGATCCCGACCGTCGACAGGGTCGTCGGGGCGGCGGCGTCGAGACCGACGATGCTCACCGTGCCGGGCGACATCTCGGCGTCGGGGAGGGCGACGGCGTCACAGTTCAGCAGTCGGCGGCTGCCGTGCCCGTCGTCGTACGTCGGCAGCCAGTCGTCCAGGGTGGTGTTGCGCAGCAGCGTCTTGTTGCTGGCCAGCGCCTGGGCGCGGGTCCGCTTCTTGGTCGGGTGCACGAACGGCAGGTCGGGCAGGTCGCTGGCCAGCACCAGGCGGACGGCGCTGCCGTTCTGCCGGACCGTCACGCTGGCGGCGGAGAAGGTGGTGGTCTGGGTGACCGTCGGCGCGGCGGGGTCGGCGAGCGAGACCACGATCATGCGGGTGCCGGTGCGGTACGGCCGGCCCTTCGGGGTGACGGTGTCGGTGCCGACGACGATCAGGGTCGAGCCGCTGAGCAGCATCTCCGGTGCTCTGATCCCGGCGAGCTGGAGCGTGCCGGTGCGGGCCGGCTCGGCCCCGGTGAGGTCGAAGACGTCCAGGGTGCGGCGATGCAGGCGGACCAGGCGGGTGCCGTCGCTCTTGGCGATGTCGGGCTCGTCGATGCCGGCCTCTTGGACGTTGGTGCCAGTGGCGGAGCCGGCGACGTTCTTCGCGGTGGAGGTCGCGGCCAGATCGGCGAGCCCCACGTCTCCGACCCCGCCGGCGGGACTCGGTATCGAGAACGCGGCGCTGCGCCGGGCGAACAGGCCGGTGAGTTCGGCATCGACCCAGCCTCCGTACGACCACCCCCACGCGGTCACCGCCGCCATCGCCCTGGTCTTGTACGACGCCAGCAGCGACTCACAGCTCGACGGGGCCTTCAGGCCAGAGACGAAGGAGACCGGCGAGGCGTCCGAGCCCGGCCCCGCACTCCCAGCGCCCCCGGACCCACCGGCCCCCAGCGGAACCGGTGAGGTCGAGGTGCCGAGCACGAAGGCGGTGGCCAGGGCTGCGGCCACCCCGGCGAACGAGACCGGCCGCAGGATCCGGCGGCGTCGGCGCGCGGCGCGAGCGAGTCGAGCCTGACGGACCAGGTCGGCGGTGCTGGGTCGGCGTACCGGAAAGTCGTCCCAGAGGTCTTCGAGCTTGGTCATCGGGTGCCTCCGGTGAGGTCGAGAAGGTGGGGGTCCGACGCGAGGCGGGCCAGGGAGCGGGAGAGCCGGCTCTTCACGGTGCCGGCGGCGATGCCGAGGGTGGCAGCGGTCTGCGCCTCGGTGAGCTGGACGAAGTAGCGCAGCACGACCACCTCGCGCTGGGCCCGGGGGAGGACCTCGAGGGCACGGTGGACGGCGTCGGCCATCTCGATCCGTGCGCTCTCGTCGGGGCCGGCCGGTCCGTGCGGATCCGGTGGGCTGGGCGAGCGCAGTCGCCACCACGACGTACGTTGGTGATCACGCAGGCAGTGCAGGAGCATCCGGTAGACGTAGGCGTCGCGATTGTCGGCGCCCGAGACCTTCTCCCAGCCGCGGTAGCAGCGGATGACGGTGGTCTGGGCGATGTCGTCGGCGTCGGAGGGGGAGGCGCCGAGGAAGACGGCGGCGCGCACCAGGCTCGTCCACGAGTCGTCGACGAAGGCCGCGAAGGCGCTCTCAGCCTGTGGTTCCACGTCGCTGCCTCTCGCTGCCTCGGGTAGTGGTGAGCAGGCAGAGGGCCGCCGCAGCCCGCGGGACTACTGCCTGCTCACCACCATGACGGAGTGACGAGGGTCTCAGGTTCCCAACCGCAGAAATTGGCTCTGACAAGTTGCTGAATGCAACCATCGAGACATATCGTTGACCTATGCAACAAACCAAGCAGATGTCTCACAAGGAGATCATGGAGGCACTCTCCGGCCTCCTGATCGCGATGTTCGTCGCGATCTTGTCGAGCACCGTCGTGACGAACGCCCTGCCGCGGATCGTCGCTGACCTCCACGGATCCCAGACCGGGTACACGTGGGTGCTCGTCGCCACGATGCTCGCCATGACGGCGACCACCCCCATCTGGGGCAAGCTCGCTGACCTGTTCAGCAAGAAGCTGCTCGTCCAGACCGCCCTCGTCGTCTACGTCGCCGGCTCCGCGCTCGCGGGTATGGCCCAGTCGATGGCGTGGCTGATCGGCGCTCGCGTCATCACCGGCCTCGGCGTCGGTGGCGTGATGGCACTGATCCAGATCATCATCGGCTCGATGGTCTCCCCGCGTGAGCGCGGCCGCTACTCGGGCTACATCGGAGCCTCCTTCGGTCTCGCGACCCTGGCTGGCCCGCTCGTCGGCGGCCTCATCGTCGACTCCCCGCTGGGCTGGCGCGGCTGCTTCTACGTCGGCCTGCCCTTCGCGATCGTCTCCTTCATCGTGCTGCAGCTGAAGCTCAACCTGCCCACGATCAAGCGCGACAACGTCAAGATCGACTACCTCGGTGCGACCTTCCTGATGGGTGGCGTCTCGCTGCTCCTGATCTGGGTCTCCCTGGCCGGCAGCAAGTTCGACTGGGTGTCGAGCACGACGGCGCTGATGGTCGGTGGCGGCATCGTCATCCTGGCGATCGCGGTCTTCATCGAGTCCCGCGCCGCGGAGCCGATCATCCCGCTGGAGCTGTTCAAGGACCGCACAATCACGCTGTCCACCATCGCCGCGATCTTCGTCGGTGTCGCGATGCTGGCCGGTACCACCTACCTCTCGGAGTACTTCCAGACCTCGCGTGGCATGTCTCCGACCCACGCCGGCCTGATGTCGCTGACGATGGTCGTCGGCCTGATGGGCACCAGCATCGTCTCGGGCCGTCTGATCAGCGCCACCGGCCGCTGGAAGGTCTGGCTGGTCTGGGGCATGGTCGCGGTCGTCGTGGCCGCCGGGCTGCTCTCCACCATCGACGGCACGACGTCGCTGTGGATCGTGGGCCTGTTCATGTTCCTCCTCGGCCTCGGCCTGGGTGCGACCCAGCAGAACCTCGTCCTGGCCGTGCAGAACAACGTCGACCAGGCCAACATCGGTGCCGCCTCCTCGATGGTCGCCTTCTTCCGGACCCTCGGTGGTGCCATCGGCGTCAGCGCGCTGGGTGCGGTGCTGAGCCACCGGGTCTCCCTGCACGTCACCGAGGGCGTCGGCGCCCTGGTCAAGAGCGGTGACGTCACGGCCCAGCAGGCCCAGGCCCTGGGTGGCGGTGGGGTCCCCGACCTCAGCGCGCTGCCGGCGAAGCTGGCCACCGTGTTCGAGCACGCCTTCGGTGAGGCGACCGGTCACATCTTCCTGTACGCCGTGCCGTGTGCCGTGATCGCTCTGGTCGCCGTCGCGCTGATCAAGGAGACCCGTCTGCGGACCACCCTCGACACGCTGAAGGACCCGGAGACCGAGCTCGAGCTCGCCGCTGAGCTCGAGATCGCAGACCTGGGCAGCAAGAAATGACCGAGCGCTCTGAGGGCCTGCGGGTGGTCGAGGCCGAGATCGGCCGCCTGGTCCGCCGCGTCAAGCGGATGATCGGCGAGCGAGCGGCCTCGGTCCACCCCGAGCTCCAGGGCATGTCCTACCTGATCCTCGGCTGGATCAAGCAGAACGGCCCGGCGCGGGCTTCGGCCATCGTGGAGGCGTTCAGGATCGACAAGGGGGCGCTCTCGCGTCACCTGCAGCACCTGGACGACCTCGGTCTCATCGTCCGCACCCCGGACCCCTGTGACGGGCGCGCCAGCCTGGTTGAGATCTCGACGGCCGGCAACGCCCGCATCACCGAGGTCGACGACGCGCAGCGCAGGCTCAACGAGCAGCTGCTCGATGACTGGAGCGTCGCCGAGATCGAGGAGCTGGGCTCCCAGCTGAAGCGTTACAACGCCGCGCTGGACTGAGCCCCGCTCGACGATCGGCCGATCAACCGATCAGCTGATCCGAAGCCACACTGTTGCATCGGGCGGCAGGACACCCTCCTGTACGTCGCCCAGTGGCTGACTCGCGAGGAGGATGTCCCCCTGAGGAAGGGGGATGTCCTCCTCGCTTGCGTTCATCACCGTGAGGACGTCACCGCGGCGGACCTGCACCACGCCGTCGGCGGCGGACACGACCTCGACGTCGTTGCCGCTGAGCTGGCGTCGCGCGGCCAGGGCGCTGCGGTAGAACTCCAGCGTCGATCCCTCGATGCCGGTCTGGGCCTCCACCGAGAGCTCCTCCCAGCCGTCGGGCTGCGGTAGCCACGGCGTCGATCCGTCAGGACCGAAGCCGTACGGCGCCTTCTCGCCCGACCACGGGATCGGGACGCGACAGCCGTCCCGGCTGGGGCCGTCGGTGCGCGGGTCCTGGCGCAGGGCGACCGGCACGTCGACCTCCTCCAGGCCGAGCTCCTCGCCCTGGTAGAGATACGCCGAGCCCGGCAGGCCCAGCATCAGCAGGGTGGCCGCACGCGCCCGGGCGACACCGCGCGGGCCGCCGCCGTACCGGCTGGCGTGCCGCGGCTGGTCGTGGTTGTCGAGCACCCAGGTCGGCGGGGAGCCGATCTCGGCGAGCTCGAGCATGGTGTTGGTGATCACCTCGCGGAACTGCTCGGCCGACCACTGTGCCCACTGCAGCGCGAAGTTGAACGTCTGCGGGAACTCGTCGGGGCGCACGTAGCGTGCCATCCCCGCCATCGTCAGCGGCATCGCCTCGGCGACCATCATCCGCTCGCCGTCGTACTCGTCGAGGATCGTGCGCCAGCGCCGGTAGACGCCGTGCACCTCGGGCTGGTCCCACATCGGGGCCCAGGTGATGCCACGCTCGATCAGGCGGGCGGGCTCGGTCTCCAGCGGGCCGCCGTCGGGCATCACCTGGTCGGGCATGCCCTCGGCCTTGAACAGACCGTGCGCCACGTCGACCCGGAAGCCGTCGACGCCCCGGTCGAGCCAGAACCGCAGCACGTCGTCGAACATCGCGACGACCTCGGGGTTGTGCCAGTTGAGGTCGGGCTGGGAGGCGTCGAAGAGGCGGAAGTACCACTCCTCGACGCCGGCCGGCGAGGTGACCTTGCTCCACGCCGGGCCGCCGAAGACGGAGAGCCAGTTGTTCGGTGGGGTGTCCGGCGCGGCCGGGTCGACCGGGCGGAAGAGGTAGCGAGCCCGCTCCGGGGAGCCCGGCTCGGAGGCGACCGCAGCCTGGAACCAGGCGTGGTCCCAGGAGGTGTGGTTGGGCACCAGGTCGACGATCACGCGCAGGCCGTGCTCGCGGGCGCTGGCCAGCAGCGCGTCGATGTCGGCCAGGGTGCCGAAGAGCGGGTCGACGTCGCAGTAGTCCGAGACGTCGTAGCCCGCGTCGTGCTGCGGAGACTTGAAGAACGGCGAGAGCCACAGGGCGTCGGCGCCCAGCCCGGCGATGTGCTCCAGATGGGCGGTGATGCCCGGGAGATCGCCGATGCCGTCACCGTCGGTGTCGGCGAAGCTGCGGGGGTAGACCTGGTAGACGACGGCGTTGCGCCACCAGGGCTGGGCGGTGGGCTGGGTGTTGGACTCACGCACGCGCTCACCCTAGTAGGGCCCCGAAGGGCGTCGTTCGTCCACAAGGGCTCCGCGAGGCCCATGCCTGGGCCGAAAGACCTCTAGACTGTTCTGGTGAGCGACCTGATCGACACCACCGAGATGTATCTGCGGACCATCTATGAGCTCGTGGAGGAGGGCATCGTGCCCCTCCGCGCCCGGATCGCCGAGCGCCTCCACCAGTCCGGTCCGACCGTGTCTCAGACGGTGGCGCGGATGGAGCGCGACGGCCTGCTGACCGTCGAGGGCGACCGCCACCTCCAGCTCACCGACGAGGGCAACCGGCTCGCCGTGCGGGTGATGCGCAAGCACCGCCTCGCCGAGCGGCTCCTGACCGACGTGATCGGTCTGGACTGGGAGCTCGTCCACGAGGAGGCGTGCCGGTGGGAGCACGTGATGAGCGAGACCGTCGAGAAGCGGCTGCTCGAGCTGCTCGGAAGCCCCACGGAGTCGCCGTACGGCAACCCGATCCCGGGTCTGGATGAGCTCGGCGCGGAGAACTCCACCGAGGACTTCATGGACGGTGTCGAGCCGCTGTCCAAGGCCGCCGTCCAGGGCTCCGGCACCGTGCTGGTGCGCCGCATCTCCGAGGAGATGCAGAAGGACGAGGTCCTGATGAGCGCGCTGCGTCGCGTCGGCGCCGTGCCCGACACCACCGTCACGATCGCGCCCACCGAGGAGGGCGTCCTGGTCGGGGCCGGCGGCGAGACCGCGGAGATCATGCCCGAGGCGGCCGACCACATCTTCGTCAAGCGTCTGTGACCGACCCGGTGTGACCCCAGGGGGGACCCCTGGTCCCACCGAGTCGCCGAAATCGGGACAAGAGTCCCGTCAAGTCCAGCCATCAGGCGGATACGCTGGCGTCCATCGGGAAGCGAGGGGGCCGATGGAGTTTCTCCACCTCGACCGCTCGTTGGTCGAGCTGCATGAAGGACCGGTCACGGTGCGCCACGGCGACACCGGGTTCGACCATGTCCTCATCGACGGGCAGCACCTCGTCATCGGCGACCGTGACGGTGAGTTCCACGACGGTCTGGTGATGTGGGTCGAGGACCGCGAGGACGAGCCCGAGGGGCCGATCTACCACGTGCTGGCCGGCGTACGGCTGCCGATGGACGCCGCCGCGCAACGGCTCGCCGACGTCGACATGCTGCCGGAGAACCGGGCCATGCATCAGCTGCTCGACCTGCTCGGCGCCCTCGCCGAGGAGGAGCGCAAGCCTCAGGGGTGACGCCGCGCCGCGAGGTCGGTGAGGAAGGCGCTGGTGCCCGCCTCGACCTTGATCGTGGCGAGCTCGTCGCCGCGGGTCGCGCCACGGTTGACGATCACCAGCGGTACGCCGATCTTGGCGGCCCTCCGGGCGAAGCGGAGCCCGCTCATCACGGTCAGGCTGGAGCCCGCGACCAGCAGTGCCCCGCCGGTGCCGGCCAGGGCATCCACGGCGGCGAAGCACCGGGCTACCAGGGCCTTGTCGGCGGACTCCCCGAAGAAGACCACGTGCGGCTTGAGGTCGCCGCCGCAGTCAGGGCACGGCGGCACCACGAAGTCGGAGGTCTCCTCCAGGGCGACGTCGCCGTCGGGGAGCTGCTCGATGTGGCGATGGCGCTCGGTCCAGCCCGGGTTCAGTGCGTCGAGCCAGTCCTGCACCTCCGCACGTGCGCGGATCCTGCCGCAGCCCAGGCAGATCACCTCCGAGACCCGGCCGTGCAGTGCCACGACGCGAGGCGAGCCGGCCTGCTCGTGCAGCCCGTCGACGTTCTGGGTGATCAGCAGCTCCGGGTCGATCTCGACCAGGGCGCGATGTCCCGCGTTCGGGTGGGCGACACCGATCCGCTGCCAGCCCAGGTGGCTCCGCGCCCAGTAGCGCTGCCGGTTCGCGGGGCTCGCGCGGAACTCGTCGTACGTCATCGGGGTGCGGGGCACCGACCCCGGCCCGCGGTAGTCCGGGATCCCCGAGTCGGTGGACAGCCCCGCCCCGGTGAGCACCACCAGCGGCCGCTCCCGCTCGGCGAGGAGCGTGAGGGCGGCGTCGTACGTCGTGGGGGTGGTGGTCGGCGGGGTGCTGGTGGTGTGCGGGCTCATCGGGCGAAGCGGGCGGCCGAGCGGGCGCGGGCCTTGGCCGCCTCCTCGTCACGGTTCTTCGCCGGTGCCGTGGTCACCAGGGCGTCGAGGAGGTGGCCGGTGGTGTGGGCGATCTCGGCCACGGCCCGGTCGAACGCCTCCTGGTTGACCGCCGAGGGCTTCGTGGTGCCGGCCACCTTGCGGACGAACTGCAGCGCCGCGGCCTGGACCTCGTCACTGGTAGCCGGAGGCTCGAAGTTGTTCAACGGACGGATGTTGCGGCACATGCTCCCAATCTACGTCGCCGAATTCCGGGTTCACCACCGCCGAGATCCGGGTTCGCCACGCGCGAGATCCGGCTTAGCCACGGTAGAGATCCGGATTACTCACGGCTCTGCCGTGGCGGTGTGGTGAACCCGGAAGTGGGCGGTGGTGAACCCGGATCTGGGTGGTGGTGAACCCGGATCTGGGTGGTGGTGAACCCGGATGTGGACGGTGGTGAACCCGGAAGTGGGTGGTGGTGAACCCGGAAGTCGGCTAGGGGGTGGGCTTCCAGTGCATCGCCCCGACCACGATCATCCGCAGCTGGGTGCGGGCGGTGGCGATCAGGGCGCTCTCCTGGTCGGGGCGGGCACCGATCAGCTCCTCGGTGGTGGTGACCATCGTGGTGACGATCAGTCCGGACAGGGCGCGCAGCTCGGAGGTGGGCCAGGCGTCGAGGGCGGGCAGCCGGGCGAGGTCGGTGGCGAGCTCGTGCTCGCACAGGTCGATCTCGTGCCGGATCGCCTCGCGGACCGGCCCGACCGGGCCGTTGCGCTCGCGGGCGATGAAGGCGAAGTGGGCCTGGTGGCGGTGGACGTGATCGGCCAGTACGGCGACCGACGTGTCGGCCAGCGTGAGCGGGGTCGCCAGGGACGGCAGGTCACGGGCCTCACGCAGCATCGCGCGCAGTGAGACGAAGGACTCGTCGACCAGGGTCAGGCCGAGGTCCTCGACGGTGGGGAAGTGCCGGTAGAACGCCGTCGGCACGATCCCGACCTGCTTGGCGATCTGGCGCAGCGAGACGGTGGCGAGCTGGGAGTCCCGGGTGAGGTCGAGGACGGCGTCGAGGATCGCCCGGCGGGTGCGCTCCTTCGCCTCGGCTCGCGACACAGTCTCACTCACACCTTCCACCTTAGTGCACGCGTGTGCACTGTTACCTGAATCACCCTTGACGCGTGGCGAGCCCCAAGGCAGGGTTTTCAGTGAACGGTTGTTTACTGAAATTCCACCACAACCCCAAGGAGCGACGATGACCTCGATGTCGTCCCCGGCCGCCACGCTGGCTGGCCGCCTCCTGCGCTCGCGCGCCGTCGCAGCGCTCACCACCCCGCACTCGATCGACCACTACCTGACCCAGGTGCACCCGCTCTGGGTCGCCCACGAGGTCCGTGCCCGGATCGTCGACCGCCACGTCGAGGTCGACCCCGACGCCGCGCCCGGCGCAGCCCCGGTCGTCACCCTCACCCTCCAGCCGACCGCGACCTGGGGCGGCCACCGCCCCGGCCAGCACGTCAGCGTCGGCGTGGAGCTTCCCGGAGCCCGGCGTACGACGCGGGTCTTCACGCTCTCCAGTCACTCCTCGCGTCCGGGGGAGCGGATCACGCTCACCATCCGGGCCCGCGACGAGGCCGACCACCCCGGTCGTAGCGTGTCGCAGTTCCTCACCAGTCCCGCCGCCCTCGGCGCGATCGTGCACCTGTCCCAGGCCGAGGGCGACTTCGTCCTGCCCGACCGGGTGCCCGAGCACGTCGTCCTGATCTCGGGCGGCTCCGGCATCACGCCGGTGATGGCGATGCTGCGCTCGCTCCAGCTGCGTACCCATCGCGGCCGGATCGACTTCCTGCACTTCGCGCACACGCCGGAGCAGCAGATCTTCGCCGATGAGCTCGAGCTCGCCGCCCACTCGGGCAACGGCCTCAACCTGCACCGCTTCTACCCCGGCCAGGGCGACCCGTATCTCTCCCCGGCACTCCTGGAGCGCCTCGTCCCCGGCTACGCCGACGTCCCGACCTGGGTCTGCGGTCCGTCCGGCCTGATCGAGGCCACCCGAGCGGCGTACAGCGACCAGGCGATCGCTGCTGGCACCCTGCGGGTCGAGTACTTCGTCCCGCCCCGTGCCACCGGTGCCGGTGGCGGCACGCTCACCTTCGAGCGCAGCGGCACCGCGGTCGCCAACGACGGCGCCGCCCTCCTCGACCAGGCCGAGGCGGCTGGGCTCCGGCCGCCGTCGGGGTGCCGGATGGGGATCTGCTTCTCCTGCGTAGCGACCAAGCGCAGCGGCACCGTCCGCAACGTGCTCACCGGCGAGGTCTCCTCGCTGCCCGATGACGAGATCCGCATCTGCGTCAGCGCCGCCGACGGCGACTGCACGCTCGATCTGTGACGAACCCCCAGGAGTCCCCGATGTTCCTCAGCACCCTCCGCGGCCGCCGCACCCCGGCCGACGCCGCCACCACCATCCCCACAACCGCCGAGCGTCCCACCCTCACCCGCGACCAGCTCGACGCCCTTGGGGCCGAGCTCGACGCCATCCGTGCCCGTGTCATCGCCGACCTCGGGGAGCCCGACGCGGCGTACCTGCGCAAGGTCGTCAAGGCCCAGCGTGCCCTCGAGGTCGCCGGCCGGGCGATGTTCTACGTGCCTCCGGCCTGGCCGCTCGCGGTCGCGGCTCTGAGCGTGTCCAAGATCCTGGACAACATGGAGATCGGCCACAACGTGATGCACGGCCAGTACGACTGGCTCGGCGACCCGCAGTTCAACTCCCGGATGTTCGACTGGGACACGATGGCGCCCGGCGACAACTGGAAGCACGGCCACAACTACCTGCACCACACCTTCACCAACATCCTGGGCAAGGACCGTGACATCGGCTACGGCATCCTGCGGATGGACGAGGAGCAGGAGTGGCGGCCGTACTACCTCGGCAATCTGCTGTACGCCGCCGGCCTGATGGTCTTCTTCGAGTGGGGCGTCGCCCTGCACGACCTCGAGGTCGACGAGCTGCTCGCGGGTCGCCGTACGTGGGCGCAGAACAAGGAGATCGCCCACCGGATCGTGCTCAAGATGCGCCGCCAGATCCTCAAGGACTACCTGCTCTTCCCGGCGCTGACCGGGCCGCTGTTCGTGCCCACCCTGATCGGCAACGGATGCGCGAACATCGTGCGCAACATCTGGGCGTTCAACATCATCTTCTGCGGCCACTTCCCGACCGGGGTGGCGACCTTCTCGATGGAGGAGTGCGAGGACGAGAACGGCGAGGAGTCCCGCGGGCACTGGTACTACCGGCAGGTGCTGGGCTCGGCCAACATCACCGGCGGCCCGCTCTTCCACATCATGAGCGGCAACCTGTCCCACCAGATCGAGCACCACCTCTTCCCCGACCTGCCGGCGCGGCGCTACCCGGAGATCGCGGGCGAGATCCAGGAGATCTGCGAGCGCTACGGCCTGCCGTACAACACCGGATCGTTGACCCGGCAGCTCGGCAGCGTCTTCGGGAAGATCGCCCGGCTCGCCCTGCCGACCCGTGGTCGGCGTACGGCTGAGAGTTCCTTGTCCGTGAGCCGGGACACCCTGGCGGCCTGAGTGAACCTGAGGGAGACTGGCTCCGTGCCGACCCCCCGACTCAGCCGCGCCGAGATCCGCAAGGACACCGTGCAGGGTGCCGTGACCGCTGTGGCGGACACGGTCGGCGAGGTCGCCACGATCATCACCTCGGCGGTCAAGGATGTCGTCGGGTCGGTCGGTGGCCTTGCCACGGAGCTCTTCGAGCTGCGTGACTCCGCCCGACGTGCGGAGGCTGACGGCCGGGACCTCGGGTCCCAGGAGAGCGCCCCGACGGACGGCGGAGACTGGGCCCAGGGTCCCCTAGACTGAGCCAGTGGCACGGCATCGGCGCGATGTGAGCGGGGCCGACCAGGCCGATACGGGGGAGTTCCTCGTACCCTCGCCGCGCGACGGCGAGCAGGTCGATCGTCTGATCGCAGCCGACCGGGCGCGGATCGCCCGCGACCTGCACGACCTCGTCATCCAGCGGCTCTTCGCGACCGGCCTCCAGCTCCGTGCGGCGCAGAGCGGTGACAGCACGCAGATGGCGACCGCGCTCGCCGACGGCGTGCACCAGCTCGACCTGACCATCCGGGACCTGCGGGCCACGATCTTCGAGCTCGGTCGCGGCTCCGGGCCACGACTGACCGACGAGGTGCGTGCGCTGTCGGAGGAGTACGCCGTCGTGCTCGGTCTGGTCCCGATGCTGCGGTTCAACGGCGAGGTCGACGGCGCTCTGACCGGGGCGACGCGCGACCAGGTGCTGCTGACGCTGCGCGAGGCGCTGTCCAACGTCGCGCGGCATGCGCGGGCCTCGGCGGTCTCGATCGAGCTCCAGGCCTCCCCGGCCTGGTTCATGCTCCGGGTCAGCGACAACGGCGCCGGACCCGGGCACGACCCCGGCCCCGGGTCGGGGCTGAGGAACGCCCAGGTGCGGGCCGAACGGCTCGGCGGCGTGATGCGCACCGGTGCGGTCGAGCCGCACGGCTTCTGCCTGGTCTGGATGGTCCCGACCGGGGACTGAGGGTCAGCTCGCCGACGCGGTCCGTGGTAGCGACCGGTGCTGCTCGGCGTGGATCCGGGCGGCGACGGCTGCCACGTAGGCGGCCCGGCGACGCTCGGCGATGCCCGCCGGGCGCGGCGCCGGCACGACGTGGTCGCTCATCACGCGCTGCATCGCGCTCTGCAGCAGCACCAGCGCCTCCGAGCGCATCTGGGAGATCCGGGAGTCGGTGACGTCGAGCTCGGCGGCGATCTCCGACATCGGCCGGGCGGCCAGGAAGTAGCCCTCCACCACCGCCCGCAGCCGCTCGGGCAGCTCGGCGATCGCGTGCCGCAGGAAGCTCAGCTGCTCGGAGCGCTCGGCGGCCTGCTCGGGAGTGATCTCACGGCTGGGCAGCAGGTCCTCGATCGAGGTGAACGCCGAGCCCTGGAGGGAGAGCAGGTGGGCGCGGTTGATGTCGTCGTCGTTGCTCGCCACGTCCTCGACGTTGATCCCGAGGACGGCGGCGACCTCGGCCGGCGTCGGGATCCGGCCGAAGCGCAACGACAGCTCCGCGCGGGTGGTCTCGATCTCTCGGGCCGTACGCCGCACCCGGCGCGAGGCCCAGTCGGTGGAGCGCAGCTCATCGAGGATCGCGCCCCGGATCCGGCGTGCTGCATAGCGATCGAACGGGACGCCGCGGGTGGCGTCGTACGACGTCGAGGCCTGCACCAGGGCCATCATGCCGGCCGAGGTCAGGTCGTCGCGGTCGACGTGGGAGGGGACCCGGGCCAGGGTCTCGCGGACGAGGTGGCCCACCAGGGGAAGGTGCTCGGTGATGTCGATCGCCGAGGCTGCGTCGTTGCGGGACATGGGAGGGACTCTGCTCCCCGCTCAGCGGGCGAACCAGTACCTAGGACGGGTTCAGGACTGTCGCTGTCGAGGTCAGGACCTTGGTCCATCGCGTGGGGGTAAAGGGCTAGTCCCTGGTGGGCCCGGATGGCCCGTCGGGGCAGGATCGGGTGGGACCGTGCCCGGGAATGCGAAACGCCCCCGCAGGATCTGCGGGGGCGTTCAGGCCTGTGGCCAGGGGCGGGGTCGAACCGCCGACCTACCGATTTTCAGTCGGTCGCTCGTACCAACTGAGCTACCTGGCCGGGCGAGGCGAAACACTACCGGACACCGGAACCGGGGTGCGAATCGGCGTCGGCCGCCAGGGCCGGGCCCAGCCCCGCGTCGCCTTTTGGTATCGGATCGGCTCCACCGCATAGACTCTCACCGCTTCTGCGGTTCGCGCTGACAGAAGTGCCGCCCCCTTCGTCTAGCGGCCCAGGACCCCGCCCTTTCACGGCGGTAGCGCCGGTTCGAATCCGGTAGGGGGTACCACTGCGACAGACGACACTGGCCCGGAGTGGGCCGGTACGGCGCCCACTGCGGTCAAGCCGGGGGCCGGAGGCACTGCTCGCCGATGTTCGGAGCTCAGGGCACCCACAGCCGACTGGCGCTCTGCCAAGTGCTGTCGGCGCCGATATGTGTCAGCGGTACCGCGGTGACCTGGGGGAAGGTCGTCACGACCGCCGGGAGGAGTCTCATGCGCCCCAGGGAGAGCTGGTCGAGCAGGAACTGGATGAGCGTCAGCTGGCCGAAGGTCCGGCCCCACGCGGTCGTGGCACCGTCGAGGTGGGGATAGGTGCCGGCTCGAGGGAGCCGGGGCGTGATGGTGTGAACACGGTTGAACAATCGACCGTGGTGGGCGCACGCGTTCCGGACCAGGTTGAGTGACTTCAGCCAGCTGGTCAGCTGGGGCCCGGTGAGGCCGCACGCGCTCGCGACCCGGTCCTGCACGTCGCGGGGAGAGAGTCCGTAGAGGTGCGTCAGGCCTCCCCAGTCCAACAGCTCCACCGCAGCCCAGACCGGAAGGCGCCCGCCGTACCTCTGGCGATGATGCGCGACGAAGTCCTCGCGGGACCGGTTGAGCTCGCGCTCGTACTTCGTGAGCCAGGTGGCGTACGCGGAGCCACGGCGTGCGGTCGGCCCCAGCAGCTCCGGGGTGAGGTGGGCGCACGGGTCGATCTTGCCGAGCTCGTGGCCGAGTAGCGCGCGAAGAGTGAGTTCGATGGGGGAGAGGACGGAGAAGGTTGCGGCTCGGAGCCGAACGTCGAACTCGTAGAGGGCGACGACGTCCTTGAGATGGGTGCCGGCATAGAAATGGTCCCCGCGGGTGCCATCGGTGAGCTGTCGGAACGGATACCAGTAGCCGCTCAGCCGGTAGTAGTTGATCCGTCGAAGCACGCTGATGGCTTGGTCGCGGTCGCCGACGTTCATCCCGCGCTCGGTGAGGAGGGCGACTTGCTCGCTGTAGGTGCGATACGCCTTCACGTCGTCAGACACGACGGGCGCCATCAAAAATGAAGACCGGCCCTGGACCTACAGAAGTAGGCGGAACCGGTCGTGATGCAGCAAAGATACCACGGCGGGTCTCGTCGGTGTCCACGTCGTCAGCTCCTTTGCCGGCTCCGCTGGAGGGGCTGTGCCGTCCCGCGACGTCGATGCGCGCCTGCGCGGACGAATCTCCGGGAGTGTAGCGAGCGAATCGGCAGAGCATGATCGCTTTCCTCCCCGGTCGCCACCGCGACAGACGCCGCTGGCCCGGAGCGGGGCCGGTACGGCGCCCACTCCGGGCCAGTCGGATCGTGCCCGTGTGAGGGTCAGTGGTGTCGGACGAAGTCGATCACCAGGCGGTTGAACTCGTCGGCGTGCTCAAGCTGGGCCCAGTGGCCGCAGCGGTTGATCAGGTGAGCCCGCGAGTCGGGGATGTTCGCCGCCATGAACAGCGAGGACTCGAAGGAGACGACGCGGTCGTCGCGGCCGTGGATGAGCAGGGCCGGCACGGAGATCTCGCCCAGGCGCGACAGGTCGGCCCAGATCGGGATCGGGGCCTTGATCCCCATCTTGGCGATGTTGGCGAGGTGCTCGGGGCGCTTGAGGGCGGCCTCGGAGCGCTGCTGGAGGAGCTCGGGGGAGGAGAAGCGGGCCTGGTCGAAGACCATGATGTCCACCAGGCGCTTCATCGCCTCGACTGAGGCGTCGGAGTAGCCGGCGTACATGATCTTGATGCCCTCGGAGGGGCCACCGGCACCGAAGAGGAACGGCTTGAGCTGGATCGGTGCCCCCATCGTGATCAGGTGCGAGACCCGCTCGGGGCGCTCGATCGCCATCCGCAGCGAGGTGTGGCCGCCCATCGAGTTTCCGACGAAGGCGGCCTTCTCGATGCCCAGGGCGTCGAGCAGCTCGCAGACCGCGTCGATCGGGTTGTAGGTGGCGAAGTCGACGGCGTCGGAGTCACCCCAGCCCGGCAGGTCGGGGGCGATCACGCGGAACCCGGCGGCGGCGATCGCCTCGATGTTGGGGGAGTAGTTGGAGAAGCCGGTCGCGCCGGGGCCGCCACCATGGACGAGGACGATCGGGTGACCCTCGCCGAGCTCGTTGTAGTGGATCTTCCAGTGCGGGGTCTGGACGTAGCGGGAGACGTCGGCCTGGGTGAGCGTCATCAGAGTTCTCCTCCGGGGATCTGGTTGGTGAAGGGGGCTTGGCCGAGCAGGGCGTGCACGACCTCGGGCGGGCGGTGACCCCAGCTGTTGAGCTGGTCGAGGGTCGTGACCTCCCAGGTGGCGTCGTCGATGAGCAGGCCGCCCCAGCCGTACTCGACGGAGAAGCCCGACGGCGTACGGACGTAGAAGCTGAACATGTGGTCGTTCGGGTGCATCCCGAGCGTCATCTCGAACGGCTGCTGGGCGTCCATGCAGCGGTCGTAGGCCAGGCCGACGTCGCGGATGTCGGTGACCTCGACCATGAAGTGGTGGGTCCTCTTGGTGTGCGGCATGTCGCCCAGCGCCACGGTGTGGTGGCGCGGGTTGCAGTGCAGGAAGATCAGGTCGGCGAAGATCCCGGGGGCGACCTCCTCGATGATGATGTCGCTGATCTTGAAGCCGAGCAGGCCCTGATAGAACGCCATGTACTCCTCGCGGGAGACGCCCTTGCTCAGCAGCACCTGGTGGCCGGCCCCACCGCTGCCGGTGACGAACTCGCCCAGCAGCGTCTCGCTGCGGAACGGGGTCTCGGCATCGGCCAGGCCGGTGACCAGCTCGATCTCGTTGCCGATCGGGTCGGTGACGAGTGCGATCCGCTCCACCCGACGGGCCCGAGCCAGGTCGGCGTCGCCCTCGGTGACGGTGACGCCGGCCGCGGTCAGCGACGCGATCAGGGCGGTGAGCGCCGCGTCGGACTCGACCTCGTAGCCGGTGCGGACCAGGTCGTCGGCCGGGCCCTGGGTGATCACCCAGCGGTGGGCCTTCTCGTCGGTGCGCAGGGTGAGCCCGTCGGCGGTGCGCTCGCCCAGCTGCATGCCGAGCAGCGTGACGCCGAAGTGCTCCCAGGCGGCGAGGTCGGAGACCTCGTAGACGACGTAGGCCAGTTCCTTGACTCCAGTCATGGTTGCTTCCTCTCTCGGTGGTTCTTGTGGTTCTCGGTGGTTCGTGGTGATGGGGCCGGGGTGCTCAGAAGGTCGGGACGGCCAGGCCGGACACGTCGGCGGCCGCGACGAAGCGGTCGGGGCGCACGGCGACCACGCGAGCGCCGTACCGCTCGAACCAGGGGCCGAGGGTGTCCTCGAGGTCGACCAGATCGGTGTCGGCACTGGTGTGGGAGGAGCGCGGCCGGACGGCGACGTACGTCGTCCCGAGCGCGTCCCACCCGGCCTGCTCGTCGGCGGTGAGCACGGTCCGGGGATCGACGTCGTGGCCGAGCAGCACGAAGCCGTCGGGGAGCAGGTCGTCGAGCCGGTCGCGGTGGCCCAGCGCGTCGGAGGCGGTCGGCTGGGGCAGGTAGCGGCCCACGATGCTGGCGTCGCCGGGCTCGCCGCGCAGCCAGCCGGCGGCCAGGGTCGGCGGGGCGTTCAGCGGCGGCTCCCACGGCGTGACCAGGCCCTCGGGGACGGTGTTCATCGCCTCGACCTCGGCGGGGGAGGCCTCCTGCTTGATCACGCGGCCGAGTGCGACGGCGAGCCCCGTGTAGAGCTCGGCCGAGGGGCGCCGCTCGGCCTCGTAGGTGTCGAGCCAGGCCGGGTCGAGGTCGCCGCGCAGCACGCCGGCGATCTTCCAGCCCAGGTTGTAGGCGTCGCGGATCCCGGTCTGCATCCCGGCCCCGGCCCACGGCGGCATCAGGTGGGCGGCGTCCCCGGCGAGGAAGACGCGGCCACTGCGGAAGGTCTCGGCCATCCGGACGTGGTGCCGGTAGAACGCGTGCTGGTGGATCTCGACGTCGTCCTCGGTCACGCCCAGGGCGCTCAGCAGCGGCCAGACCTGGGCGCTGGTGGCGAAGTCGGCCTCGGTCTCGCCGGGCTTGAGTGGGATCTCCCAGCGGTGGTTGCCGGCCGAGAGCGCGATGTCGACGACCGGCCGCTCGGCGTCGGTCCAGAAGGTGAGGAAGTCGCGGTCGGGCCACCAGCGCTTGACCCGGCAGTCGATCACGATCCAGAGGGTGTCGACGGTGTCGCCGTCCATCGCGATGTCGAGCTGCTTGCGGCTCGGGCTGGAGCCGCCGTCGGCGGCGATCACGTAGCGCACCCGGGTGCTGGTCTCGGCGCCGGTGGCGGTGTCGCGCGAGGTCACGGTGACCCCGTCGGCGTCCTGCGCCAGGGCGACGACCTCGGCGCCGTAGCGCACCTGGAGGCCGTCGAGCTCCTCGCCGCAGCGGCGCAGCTCGGCCTCCATCAGAGGCTGGTAGATGTTGTAGAAGCGCGGCTTGGTGTTGCGCGTGCCGAGGGTGCTAGGCGGGTGCTCGACGCGCATCACCTCGTGGCCGGCGTACGTCATCCAGCGCAGCGCCCGCTGGGGCTCGATCACTGCCTCGATCCGGTCGTCGATGCCGAGGTCCTGGAAGATCCGCATCGTCCAGTCGTTGACCGTCACGGCGCGAGCACGCGCGTAGATGTCGTGGTCGCGCTCGAACGCGATCACGCTGGCGCCCTTCGTCGCGAGCGTGAGCGCCCCGGCGACCCCGGTGGGGCCGTAGCCGATGACGGCGACATCGGCGTCGTAGTGCTGCGTCATGGAGTTCCTCCGCACTTTCCTCAAGTTATTGACCGAACGTTCAGTTTCTGAGTGAGCACGATCACATGGCCACGTCGATTGGTCAAGCCCCACGGGGCGAGTCGGGCGCGGCGGCCTCGCGGGCCGAGGTGGACCGGGGTGGACCGGGGCGGGCCGTACACTCCGGTCCTGTGGAGAAGGCGCGCAGTGCTGGGAATCGTCGGGGTCAGCGGTCGCGGCAGGAGATCCTCGACGCCGCGCTGCGGCTGATGGCCGAGCGTGGCTACGCCGGCACGTCCGTCGCGGTGCTGAGCGAGGTCGCCGGGATGCCGAAGTCGCTGATCTACCACCACTTCCACTCCAAGGGCGGCCTGCTCTCGGCGGTGATGGAGCACGGCGCGCACGAGTTCTTCGCTGGGATGCGCCGCGCCCATGCCGATCCGCCGGTCGACGGCACCCACCTCGAACGGCTGCGCTGGTACCTCGGGCGGACCGCCGAGGTCTTCGCCCAGAGCCCCGACTTCCTCCGTCTGCACCTGCTGATGCTGATGAGCAGCGAGTCTGCCGACGTCGAGATCGGCCCCGTCATCGCGCAGGTCCGCGACGACGGACGGGCCTACATGATCGAGCAGATCGCCGGCGCGTACGCCGATCTCGGCCCCGAGCGGGCCACGGCCCTGGCCACCCGGCTGGGCTACTTCGCGATCGCCGGCTTCGACGGCGCCTTCGTCGCGTCCCAGGGTGACGCCGCGCGCGACATCGTGGCCCAGATGCGGGACCTGGCCGAGGCGATCGACGCCTGGGCCGAGCGCCTGATCCCGCAGCTCTGAGCGCCGTCCGGGGTCCCGAACGGACGGCTCCGGGCAGCCGTCGGACGGGGGTGTGGCCCCCGATTGGTGTTTCTGGAAACCGGTCTTATAGAGTTCCACTCGTTGCAGACAACGGCAACGAAAAACTGAAGAAACACTGGCCCCGTAGCGCAGTTGGTTAGCGCGCCGCCCTGTCACGGCGGAGGCCGCGGGTTCGAGTCCCGTCGGGGTCGCAGAAGCGAGAAGCCTCTGATCTGTAGAGATACGGATCAGAGGCTTTCGCCGTCTCAGGACACCGTACGCCGCCCAGGGCCCGCCCTGGGCGGCGTACCGTCACACGCGACCGCGCTCGGCGATCTCCTTGGCCCGCTCCAGGGTCGCCCGCATGCCGCGCTGGTTGGCCCGGGAGCGGTGCCAGCCCGCGAGCAGCCAGTAGGCCCGGGTGAGCCCGCGCGGTGCGAGCCGGAACGACTCCGTGATCCGGGTGCCGCCGTCGGCCGGTTCGAGTCCGTAGTGCCAGGTGTTGATCGGTGCCGAGCCGGCGTAGACGGAGAAGGCGAACTCCTCACCCGGCACGCAGGCGGTCACGGTGCAGGGCGTCCAGTAGACCGGGCCGATCCCGTTGCGGCGTACGTGCCCACGGAACCGCGCCCCGACCGCGGGGCCGCTCGCCCCGTGGGTCCACTCGGCCTCGAACGTCTCCGGGCTGAGCTCGCCGATCCGGGTGACGTCGCTGACGATCTCCCAGACCTCGGCCGGTGGGGCGTCGATCCACGTCGTGACGGAGCCGTGCATGGGTCCTCCTTTTCGAGCTGCGCCCCGCCGCATAGTGAGGCGCGGATGACGGGCGAACGATCGGCGTTCACCCGGTGGTGAAGCCGAAGAGCATCACCGGCTTCGTCGTCGGCGCGGGCGAGCCTCCGGTGGGCTCGACCGTCACCCCGGCGGCGGTCGCGGTGGCGGCCGAGCCCTTCAGTACGACCCGGGCAGTGTGGTCGTCGGGCAGGACGGCGGCGGGCACCATCGCCCCGGCGTCGTTCTGCAGCCAGACCTCGTAGACCTTGCCCTTGCCTGGATCGGGCAGACCGGTGGCAACCACTGCCGCACTGTCCAGCGAGATGGAGCGGTACACGGTCATCGCGCCACCGTTGGGCAGCGTCTGCACCAGCCGCTGCGCATCAGCAGCGGCGATGATCCGGTCGACCTGATCGGTCGACTGGCCCGTCCACGGATGCCATGCAGTCAGTACGGCGATCACTGCGACCGCTGCCACCAGCAGGCCCGAACCCCAACGCCGGGCCCGGCCCCAGCGCCGCTGGGTGCTGAGAGGGCGGACCGGTGCCACGTCCTCGGCCGCGAGGGCCCGGTGACTCGGTGGCGGGGGGAGGGGACGGGTCGACGCGATCGCGTCCAGGACGCCGGCCCGCAGCGAGGCCGGCGGTTCGATCGGCTCGAGCTCGCTCAGCATCGCGGCGGCGGCCCGCAGGCTCGCCACCTCGTCGGTGCAGCTGGCGCAGCCGGTCAGGTGCTCCTCGAAGGCAGCCCGCTCCTGCGGGTCGAGAGCGTCGACGGCGTAGGCGCCGGAGAGCAGGTGAAGGTCGTCGGCCATCATGCGCCTCCCACCCCCAGCGTGTCGCGAAGTCTGATCAGGCCGTCGCGGATCCGCGTCTTGGCCGTGCCAAGCGGCAGACCCAGCAGGTCGGCGATCTCAGTGTGCGTGTAGCCGCGCAGGTAAGCCAGTTCGAGGGCTTCGCGCTGCACAGGCGTCAGGGTGCCCAGAGCACGGCGGACCCGGTGTGCCTCCAGCGAGGCATGCGCCGACTCGGCGGTGACGTCGTGACTCACTGTCTGGTTCCTTTCGTGATAGGCCAGGTCTCGCCTGGTCGAGGCTTCGCTGGAGCGGACACGGTCCACGGCGCGACGGTGGACGATGGTGAGGATCCAGGACAGCGCGGATCCTCGCGCGGCGTCGTACCGGGCCGAGGTCTTCCAGATCTCCAGGTAGGCCTCCTGGACGACCTCCTCGGCCTGAGAACGATCCCGAAGCACCTGCACGGCCAGGCCGAAGGCGCGGGCCGAGGTCAGGTCGTAGAGCGAGGCGAACGCCGCCTCGTCGCCCCGAGCCGACCGACGAAGAAGCTCGGTGGGGTCGAGTGAACCGGGCGGCGCCGTGCCCGGGGGTTCGCCGGGCGAGGGTGATCCCCCGGGCACAGCGTCGTGGTGATCCATGGACTGCTCCGTTTCGGCGACTGTCGCGATCAGCTGCCAGCGGGCATCAGGACCGTGTCGATGACATACACAGTGGCATTGGCGGTGGCGATGTTGCCACAGATCACCGCGGCGCCGTCGACACTCATGGCGCTGGTGTCACCCGTGACCTTCACCGTGTCAGCGTTGAGGGTCTGGTGCGAGCCCACCACCTGGGCCGGGTCGAGCCTCTCGCCGATGACGTGGTGGGTGAGGATCTTGGTCAGCAGGGCCTTGTCGGCCAGGACCTTGGCCAGGGTCGCCTTCGGCAGCTTCGCGAAGGCGTCGTTGGTCGGGGCGAAGACGGTCAGAGCCTTGGCGCCGTTGAGGGTGTCGACCAGTCCAGCCTTCGTGACGGCCGTGACCAGCGTGCTCAGGAGCGGGTTGTTGCTCGCGGCGGTGGCGACCGGGTCCTTCACCATGCCGTCGAAGGAGCCCGCGCCGCTGGTCGGGATCGCGGAACAGCCGGGGCCGAAGGTCTGGCCGGCGGCGCCGGTGGTGGTGGCCGAGGGCGACATCGTGTCGCTGGGGGAGGTCGACATCGGTGTTTCGGTAGCGGCGGGTGCCGAGCTGTCCGAGCTGCTCCCACAACCGGCCAGGCCGGCGATGAGTGCGGTGGCGGCTGCAGCGGTGCCCATGGTGCGGAAGATCATCGTGTTCATCAGGAAACCTCTGTCTCGATGGTGTTCGTTCGATGGAGCTGGCAAGTAGTGGCGGCCGCCGTTACTGGGCATTCGGTGCCGCCCGGGGATCGGATGGGTCAGCGTCGGTGAGGGCTCAGCTGCAACCGGGCGAGGCGCAATCCGGCACCCTCAGCTGACCGAGACGATGATCGACTGCAGGCCGCTCGCGCCGGCGGGGAAAGGCGTCGCCCGCACGGGTGACTGGGTGTCCCCACGACCATCGCGCACCCGACACGAGAGCCGGTGCTGGCCCGACGTCGCCGGCCAGCGGAAGAACCATTGCCGCCAGTAGTCATTGCCACCGCTGGGCCCGAGCGTGGCCGGCAGCCAGCCGCCGCCGTCGATCTGGACCTCGACAGCTGCCACGCCGCCCTTCTCCTGGGCCCAGGCGACCCCGCCGATCACCACGTCACCGGCCTTCAGTGCAGCCAGCGGACGAGGTGTGTCGATCCTGCTGGAGATCCTGATCGGCGCATCGGTCGCCCAGCCGCGCTCGGTCCAGTACGCGGTGGCATCGGCGTACTGAGTCAGGGTGAGGCGGGTCACCCACTTGGTGGCGCTGATGAAGCCGTACAGCCCCGGGATGACCAGCCGCGCCGGGAAGCCGTGCGCGCGGGGCAGCGGGCTGCCATTCATCCCGACCGCGATCATGGCGTCACGGCCGTCCATCGCGAGCGCCACGGGAGTGCTGATCGTCATGCCGTCGACGTCGGTGCTGAGGATCTGATCGGCGTGGGGCCCCACTCCGGCACGCTCCAGCACGGTGGCCAGCGGTACCCCCAGCCAGCGCGCTCCGCCGACGTACGGGCCGCCGACGCTGTTGGAGACGCAGGTCAGCGTGATGTCCCTCTCGATCAGGGGCATCGCCAGCAGATCGGCGTACGTCAGCGAGAAGCTGTGCTCGACGTCCCCGTCGATGTGAAGGCGCCATGACGAGGAGTCCACGACCGGTACGTCGAGCCGGGTGTCGACTCGGTAGAAGGCGCTGTTCGGCGTGCGAAACGGTGTGATGCCCGGGACCATCCGGTCTAGTCCGTTCGGCAGTGCCGGGGCTGGGGAGGACGGCGGCGGGAGGGTGATGGCCTCAGCGCGAGCGCGACGCCTGATCACCCACTGGCCCGACAGACCCAGGCAGGCCGCGAGAGCGGCACTCAGACCCGAGGCGATCAGGGTGGCACGTCGTGTGACCCGGCCGCTGGTGGGTGCAGGCCCGTCGGGCAGCGCCCGGTTCGGTCGATCGTCGGCTGCGAGCACGAGCCGCAGCGCCATCACCGCCACCACGGCGGTGACCAGGCTCGGAACCGCGGCGCCGGGGCCTGCCTCCGGACGGGACAGCGCGCAGGCGCCGGCAATGGCGCTGAGCCCGACCAGGCCGAGTGCTCCCAGCACAAAGCCTCTGCGACGTCGGGCGGCGATCAGCCCGATCACGACCGTGAGCGCTGCGACGCCGGCCGCCACCGAGGCGATCAGGACCGTCTTGTCGTTGCTGCCGAAGTGCGCGATCGCCCACTCCTTGAGCGGGGTCGGAGTGTGATCGATGACAACCGATCCGACCGCGAGGATCGGAGACGACTGCGGCGTCGTGAGGGCGGCGCTCAGGTGTCCGGCGCCCAGCCCCGCCGCCCCGGCCGCCGGGCCCGCCACACGACGCCACCGGGAACGGGGAAGGGAGTCCATGGAGGTGCTTCGGCGCGGGCGTTGCGAGCGGATGGGCCGACGTGGCTGACGCGGGATCCGGGCCAGGCCGGGCTAGACCAGCGGACCAATTTTCGTGAATATACGATTCCCGCCCATCCGATATGCGCCTCGGTGTCGAATGCTGTCCATCAGTGCCGTCCTGCCCGCTCATGACGAGAACGAGGAACGCGTGAGTCACCAGCCTGCTGTCATCTCCCAAGCGCATCGGCCTGCGGTCGCGGTGATCGGGTCCGGGGTGGCCGGACTCGTGGCCGCCCTGACCTGCTCGACCGATGCCGAGGTGACGCTCGTCGAGGCCGACGACCGGCTCGGCGGCCACGCCCACACCCACGACGTCGTCGAGGGTGACCGGGTGCTGCGGATCGACACCGGGTTCATCGTGCACAACCGGCGGACCTACCCGACGCTGCTGCGGATCTTCGACGAGCTCGGCGTACCGACGCAGCGCTCGGAGATGTCGATGTCGATCCTCGACGAGCCGTCCGGGGTGGAGTGGGCCGGGGCGCGCGGGTTGCGCGGCGTGCTGCCGGACCGGGCGCGTGCCACCGATCCGCGGCACCTGCGGATGCTCGCCGAGATCCCGCGCTTCCACCGCGCCGCGCGGGCGCTGCTGGCCCGCGCCGAGCGGACGTCGGTCGACCTGACGGTGACGATGGACGAGTTCGTGCGTGAGGGCGGGTTCAGCGAGCGGCTGCGCACGCACTTCGTGGAGCCGCTGATCGCGGCGGTCTGGTCGTGCGACCCGGAGGTCGCCGGCCGCTACCCGGCGGTCTACCTGTTCCGCTTCCTGGCCCATCACGGGATGCTCTCGGTCACCGGTAGCCCGACCTGGCGCACCGTCACCGGCGGTTCTCGGACGTACGTCGACGCCCTCGTCGCCCGGCTCCGCGAGCGGGGTGGGGTGGTGCGGACCGGGGCTCGGGTGGAGCGGGTCTCGCGGGTGGCGGGCGGTGCTGGAGGCATCGGTGGCGTCGAGGTGACGGTGGCCGGTGGCCTGCCGGAGCGGTTCGACGCTGTCGTCGTGGCGACCCACCCGGCCCAGGCGCTGGCGATGCTCGCCGAGCCCAGCGACCTCCAGCGCGAGGTGCTCGGCGCGCTCACGTACTCGCCCAATCGTGCGGTGCTGCACACCGACACCAGCGTGCTGCCGACCAGCACCGCGACCTGGTCGTCGTGGAACTTCCGGCGTCGCGCGCAGGGCCCCGGGCACGTCACCGTGACCTACGACCTGACCCGGCTGCAGCGGCTCGACACGTCGGTGCGTTACCTGGTGACCCTCGGCGGCTCGGACCTGATCGACCCGGCGACGGTGATTGCCGAGATGGACTACGAACACCCGCTTTACACCCCGCGCAGCGTCGCCGCACAGGCCCGCCTGCCCGAGATTGAGGACGGTCCGGTGGCCTTCGCCGGCGCCTATCAGGGCTGGGGGTTCCACGAGGACGGTGCCGCCTCGGGGGAGGCGGCCGCGCGGCGGGTGCTGGCGCTGCTGGGTGGCTCTGCGGGAGCGGGGTCGGTCGGCGTTGCGGGCGGCGCGGAGGAGGGCGCCCCGGCGGGTGCCGGGACAGGCGCCGGGACAGGTGCCGGGACGGTGCAGGTCTACGCCACCGAGGTCTCCCATCTGCGCCGCGCTCCGCTCCGCTCCGGTTTCACCCACCGTTCCTACCTGTGGGTCGCGGACCTGCCCGACGACCTGCCCGACGAGAGGGCCGACGACCGGACCGCAGACACGCCCGTCGCCGGGTGGCGCCGCGCCGTCGACCGTCTCACCACCTGGTGCACCGGCAGCCTCCAGGCTCGCGACCACCTCGGCGACCCCGGCCTCAGCCTGCGGGAGAACCTGGCGCGCTTCCTGGCCCTGCACGACATCGAGCTCGGCGGCGCCCACGTCCGGCTCGCGGCCCACCCACGTGCGTTCGGGTTCTGCTTCAACCCGATCAGCGTGTGGTGGTGCACCCGACCCGACGGCGCCCCGGTGGCGACGGTGGTCGAGGTGCACAACACGTACGGCGATCGGCACGCCTACCTGCTCCGGCCGCACAGTCGCGGCACGGTCGCCAAGGAGCTCTACGTCTCGCCGTTCCATGGCGTCGACGGCGCCTACCAGGTCGTGGCGCCCGCCCCGGATCCAGGGCTGACGGTGACGGTCGACCTGACCGCCGCCGACGGCTCCCGGTTCAGCGCCTCGCTGCGCGGGCACCCTGTCGCCGGCCACCGTTTCGCCGCTGCTGTGGTCGGTGCCCGCGACGCCGTACTCATCCGGGGGCACGGCATCGCGCTGTGGCTCCGCCGGCTACCGATCCAGCCCCGCCCCGTCCACCACCAAGAAGGTGTCCGATGACGCGAACCGCCAGCTCCGCCCCGATCGTCCACGCCGCCTGGCCGGCCCTGACCGCACCGACCCCCGGCCTGCGCACCCGGGTCGGCGCGGTGCTCGCACGGCGGCTCTTCTGCCACACGATGGCGCGGCTCCCCGTCCGGGTCCACCTGGTCGAAGGCGACGGGGTGCGGACGATCGGGACCGGCGGGGCCGATGCCCCGCAGATGACCGTGCACCGGCCCGCCGAGCTCTTCGCCCGGCTCGGCGCGGATGCCAGCATCGGCCTGGGGGAGGCCTACCTGACCGGGGCCTGGGACGCCGACGACCTGGCCGCCTTCCTCACCGTCCCGGCCCGCCGCCTGGCCGCCACCCGCCCGCGCGGACTGCAGCGGCTGCGGCGGCTGGTCTTCCCCACCATCGCGCCGAACGACACCGGGGAGGCGAGCGACACCCGGGCCAACATCGCCCACCACTACGACCTCTCCAACGACCTGTTCGAGCTCTTCCTGGACCCGACGATGACGTACTCCGCTGCCTGGTTCCCGAGCCGCGACGCCGGCCCGGCCGAACCCGGCGCGCTGCCCGCCGGTGCTCCCGTGCACGGCGCCGACCTGGTCACCGCCCAGCACCGCAAGATCGACGCCCTGCTCGATCTGGCCGGGGTGGGCCCCGGCACCCGGCTGCTGGAGATCGGCACCGGCTGGGGCGAGCTCGCGCTGCGGGCGGCCGAGCGCGGCGCGACGGTGCGCAGCGTGACGCTGTCGGTGGAGCAGCAGCGCTACGCCACCGAGCGGATCGCGGCCGCCGGATGGGCCGACGCGGTGCAGATCGACTTGATCGACTACCGCCGGATCGAGGGCGAGTACGACGCCGTGGTCTCGGTGGAGATGATCGAGGCCGTCGGATGGCGGCACTGGTCGACGTACTTCGCGACCATCGAGTCCGTGCTGGCACCGGGCGGACGGGTGGCGATCCAGGCGATCACCATGCCGCACGCGTGGATGCACGCGACCCGGGACGAGGCCACCTGGATCACGAAGTACATCTTCCCCGGCGGCTTCCTGCCCTCCGTCGAGGCACTCACCGAGGCCGCCGCGGCCGGCGGGCTCGGGCTGGAGGTGACCGCGTCGCTGGGGCTGCACTACGAGGAGACCCTGCGGCAGTGGGACGAGCGGTTCGCCGCCGAGACCGAGCGGCTTGAGCGGCTCGGCTTCGACGCCACCTTCCGGCGGCTGTGGCATTACTACCTGAGCTACTCCCGGGCCGGGTTCGCCTCGGGGTACCTCGACGACGTCCACCTGCTGCTGCGGCGGGAGGGCTGAGCGGTGACCGGGCTCGTGCTCGGGGTCGCGGTCCTCGCGGTCGTGGTGGTGATGGGGGTCGCGGCGGGGCAGACCCGGCGGCTCCGCCGGATCGCCGTCGTCGATGCCGCCTGGGGCTTCGCGTACGTCACGCTGACGGTCGCGGTCGCGGTCGTCGTGGTGCTCGGCGAGGACGCGACTTCGGACTCTGGTCCCGGGGTGCATCGCTGGCTGCGCTGGGTCGTGGTCGCGATGGTCGCGGTGTGGGGGCTGCGGCTCGGCACCCACCTGTGGCGGCGGGTGGTCGCCAGTCGCGAGGACGACCCACGCTATGAGGACCTGCTCGGCGGCGGCCTCGACTCGATCCCGTTCGGGCGCGTGCTGACCAAGGTCTACGGCCTGCAGGCGGTGATCGTCCTGGTGGTGGCGGTGCCGGTCCTGGTCGTCATGCTGGCCGAGCCACGGCACGTGTGGCCGGCGTTCCTCGGGGTGCCGCTGTGGGCGCTCGGCGTGGGCCTGGAGAGCGCCGCGGACCGCCAGCTGGCCGCCTATCGGGCCGATCCGGAGCGTCCCCGGCTACTGACCACCGGGGTCTGGTCCTGGTCGCGGCACCCGAACTACTTCGGTGACACCTGTGTGTGGTGGGGGATCTGGCTCGCCTCGGCGGCGACCTGTGGATGGCCCGGCGCCGTGATCGGTCTGGTCGGACCGGTGGTGATGACGTGGTTCCTCATCGCTGTCTCCGGGGTCCGGCTGGCCGAACGGCGGATGGCGGACAGGCCAGGATGGCCGGCGTACGTCGCCCGCACGTCGATCTTCGTGCCGATGCCGCCGCGGCGGTGAGGAACCCGGATCTGGGTGGTGGTGAACCCGGAAGTCGAGCGTGGTGAACCCGGAAGTCGAGCGTGGTGAACCCGGAAGTCGAGCGTGGTGAACCCGGAAGTCGGCTAGGTGCCGAGCAGGTGGCGCAGCCCCGGCTCCAGGTCCGGGAAGCGGAACTCGTGGCCGACCTGCGCGAGCACCGTCGGCTCGACCCGCTGACTGGCCAGGGCCACCTCGGTGGCACCCTCGCGGCCCAGGATCAGCGCGGTGCCGAACGCGGGGGCGGGGAGCAGGGCCGGGCGGTGCAGCGCACGGCCGAGGGTGGCGGCGTACTCGCGGCCGGTGACCGGGAGCGGGGCGACCGCGTTGACCGGGCCGCGCAGCCGGTCGTCGACCAGGGCCCGGAGGTAGACGTCGATCAGGTCGTCGATCCCGATCCACGACAGCCACTGCCGGCCGTCGCCGAGGCGTCCGCCCAGCCCGGCGGCGAAGAGGGGCCGCTGCAGCCGCAGCGCCCCACCGCGCGGGCTCTGCACGATCCCGGTACGGACGTTGACCACCCGCGCGCCACCGACGACGGCGGGGGCGCAGGCCTCTTCCCATGCCTCGACCACATCGGCGAGGAAGCCGCCGCCGCGCGGGCTGGTCTCGGTGACCACCTCGTCGCCGCGGTCGGAGCCGTAGAAGCCGATCGCCGAGGCACAGACGAAGACCCCCACGCCGGCCGCTGCCGCCGCGGTGGCCAGGGCCCGGGTCGGCTCGATCCGGCTGCCGCGGATCGCCTCGCGGTGGGCGGTGGTGAATCGTCCCGCGATGCTCGCCCCGGCCAGGTGCACGACCGCGTCGACCCCGTCGAACAGTGCCGGGTCGACCGGGCCGTGCGGGTTCCAGGAGCGTTCGCCCTGGGCCTCGCCGCGGGCGGGGCCGCGGACCAGCCGGATGACATGGTGGCCGCCGCCGGTGAGCAGCGCGCCCAGCGCCGTACCGACCAGGCCGGAGGCGCCGGTGATCGCGACCGTCATCGGCTCCGGACGCAGGGCCGAGGCCCAGGCGTGCGCGGCCAGGTCGCCGGCGAGCTGACGGTGCCGGTAGTCGAAGATCGGCGCCACCAGCCGGTCGGGGATCACCGTGTCGACGGTGTCGGTCAGGGTCGTGGCCTCGGCGCCGGCCGGGGTCAGGTCGTGGTCGTGGCGCCACCGTACCGGGGCCAGGAACGGCCGTGAGGCCAGCTCGTCGGCGAAGTGCCGGCCCTCGACGTAGGCAGCGGCGTCGTGCTGGGCCACCCACCGGCGCCCGGCCGGGAAGGCGAGCACCGCCACCCCGTCACGCAGCGAGCCGGCCTCCTGGGTGACCCGGACCGGCTGCCAGGGCGGGCTGAGCCGGTGGATCGCGCCCGGGCGGGAGTGCCAGGCGAAGACCTGGTCGATCGGGTGCTGCAACTGCTGACGGGCGACGAACATCGTAGCCTCCTGGGCCGGTCGAGGTCAGTTCTGGCGCTGGCGGAGCGCGTTGTAGTCCGCCAGCGTTGCCCGCCGCGCCTCGGCGTGGTCGACGATCGGCGGCGGGTAGGGAGCCGGCGGACCCTCAGGCAGCAGCCACGGCTCGTGGATCGTCTCGGCGCTGAGCGCGCGCAGCTCGGGCACCCAGCGACGGACGTAGTCGCCGTGCGGGTCGAACGTCTGGGCCTGCTTGGTCGGGTTGAAGACGCGGAAGTACGGCGCCGCGTCGGTGCCACTGCCGGCCGTCCACTGCCAGCCGTGCTGGTTGCTGGCGATGTCCCCGTCGATCAGGTGGTCCATGAAGTGGCGGGCGCCGTGCGTCCACTCCACCCGCAGGTCCTTGACCAGGAAGGAGGCGACCAGCATCCGCACCCGGTTGTGCATCCAGCCCTCGGCCAGCAGCTGGCGCATCCCGGCGTCGACCAGCGGGAAGCCGGTGCGACCCTCCTTCCAGGCGCTGAGGTTCTCCTCCAGCTCGGGTCCGCGGGCGTAGTCCAGCCCGCGCAGCAGCGGCTGGAAGTAGCCGTAGGCGGTGTCGGGGCGCAGCGACAGCACCGAGGCGTAGAACTCCCGCCAGGCCAGCTCCTTGCGGAACACGGCGTCGGCCGGCCCCAGCTGGGCCAGCAGAGTGCGCGGGTGGACGGCACCGATCTTGAGGTACGGCGACATCCGCGAGGTGCCTTCGAGGTCGGGCCGATCCCGGTCGGTGTCGTAGGTGGTCGTGCTCGACCGGAACCGCTGCCACTGGGCCGCGGCCGCCCACTCGCCGGCCTCCGGGAGGGTGACTCCGTGCGTGCTGCCCACCGCGGGCACCGGGTCGGTGGCGACGTCGATCCAGGCGACGGCGCCGGGGTCGTGACGGAACGGCGGATGCCAGCCCTGGGCCAGCCAGGCGCGGTAGAACGGACCGAAGACCTTGAACCCCTCGCCGTTGCGGGTACGGACGGCGTCGACCTCGACGGCGTAGGGGATGTCCTTGCTGAGCAGCGGGATCGGGCCGAGCGCGGTCGCCACCGCGGCGTCGCGGGCCCGGCCGTAGGGCGCGTAGTCGCCGGTGATGTAGACCGCGCTCGCGTCGATCTCGCGGGCGACCTCGGGCACCACCCGGGCCGGGTCGCCGACCCGGATCACGAGGGTGGCGCCGTACGTGGCGAGGTCGGCGGCCAGGGCGGCCACGGAGGCCAGCACCCAGTCGGCTCGCGGCCCGGCTGCGGAGTGCATCAGCCGTGGGTCGATCACGAAGAGCGGCAGCACCTCCCCGGCCCGGGCGGCGCTCAGCAGGGCGCCGTGGTCACGCAGACGCAGGTCGCGCCGGAACCAGAGCACCGAGCGGGAACCGCCGGAGCCGTCGTTGCGCGCCATAGCCTCAACGTACCCGGCCCGACCGCACCCGGGCGAGGAACAAGGTCAGGATGCCGACCCCGATCCAGGCGGCGAGGACGGCCCACGGCCGGGGGCTTCCCCAGCCGCCGAAGTTGATCATCGTGGTCGCCAGATCGAGCCCGGCACCGTGCGACATCGCGCCGTTGATGCTCTGCCACGGCTGCGGGATGAACAGGGTGGGGGAGAAGCGGCCGAGCGGGGCGGCGGTGAGCACGAAGAGCAGGCTGGCCACCGCCAGCCCGAGCAGCCCCATCAGCGCCGTCAGGGTGCTGGTCGTGACGGCGGCCGCCGTCACCAGGGTCGCCACCAGCACCGGGGTCGGCCACGGCAGCCAGACGCAGCACAGCCCCAGCACGGCGCCGAAGCCGACGAAGCCGAGGATCCGCAGCAGTCCGGCGCGGAACGTGGTCGCGAAGGAGCCGTGCCGCCAGGTGACCACCACGGCGGCGGCGAACCCGAGGACGAGGCTGGCCAGCACGACGACGTACGGCGTGTGGCGATCGCCCTTGATCGGGACCGTCGCGACGGTGAGCGTGCGGCCCAGGCTGGCCTCGACCTGGTTGACCGCGCGGGTGATCTCGGCGACGCCGCGGGGGCCGTTGACCGCCGAGACCGAGAGCCGGTCGTGGTCGGAGCTGAGGTCGACCACCACCACGGCGTCGGCCCGGCCGGCGGCCAGGTCGGCCAGTGCCGTCGTCTCCGATGCGGCGGCGCTGGCGTCGAACGGGTGCCCGTCCAGGGCGTCGGCCGAGGCGACCAGGGAGGTCGAGACCACCGGCGGCGCGACGATGATCAGCCGGGCGTCGACCGGATGCGAGGCGGGCACCGCCCACATCAGCAGGCCGGCGATCGCTGCCTGCGCGAGCAGCGCCAGCACCCAGATCCGGGAGGCGTGCTCGGTGGTCATGGGGATGACCGTAGATGATGGGGTGGTGAAGCCCGGATGGCGCGCTCAGGTGGTGCTGATGATCGCGCCCGTCGTCGCGCTCGTGGCCGCCCTGATCACCCTGCTGCCGGGCTCGAAGGCGCCCTCGGTCGCTGCTCCCTCCCGCGCCAGCCAGACCCAGTGCCTGCGCTACCAGCAGCCCTCCACGGTGGCCGGACTGAACAAGCTGGTCGGCTCGCTGCGTGGCAACGGCGAGTTCCAGGGCGCCGACGTCGGCGCCGACGTGGAGCTGAGCGACGGCCGTCGGCTTTGGGTCTTCGGGGACACGCTCCGCTCGGCCTCGTTCGACGGTCAGCGCTTCGTGCACAACTCGATGCTGGTCTTCAGCGCCTCGTGCGCCGACGTGGTGCTGCCCGCCGACCACGGGGCGCTCATCCCCGACCGCAAGGACGGCGTCGGCTACTGGCCGATGTCGATCGCGAAGGTGGCTCGGGCGGGCTACGACCTGATCGGGGTGAGCGCCAACCGGGTGCGCTCGGCCGGGTCGGCCGGTGACACCTCGGCGTTCACCAACCTGGGGCCGGCCGTCGCGCTCTTCATCGTGCCGACCGGGCAGACTCCGCAGCTGCTCACCGTGATGGACATCGGCCCCGACGATGCCGACAAGTCCCGCCCGGCCTGGGGCGCGGCGGTCGCGGTCGAGGGCGACTGGGTCTACCTCTACGGCACCGCCAACCCGGGCAAGCCCCTGGTCTTCGGCTACTCGCTCCAGGTCGCCCGGGTCCGCGCCGACGACATCCTCGACCAGGACCGGTGGCGCTACTGGAACGGTACGTCGTGGGGGACCTCGGCCTCGAAGGCGGGGGTGCTGATCCCGGCCGTCGGAGGCGTCTCCCAGACGCTGAGCGTCTTCCACTCCGGCTCCAGCTGGTACGCCGTCTCCAAGCGCGACGAGTTCATCGGGTCGGACCTGGTGATCTGGAAGGCGCCCTCGCCGACCGGACCGTTCACCGCCGGGCCGGTGGTGGCCAAGATCCCGTCGCAGGCCTCGACGCTGCGCTACATGCCGCTGGCCCACCCCGACCTGCTGCCGCAGAAGGGGACGGTGGTGGTCTCCTACAGCCAGAACAACACCGACGTCAGCTCGGTGGTCGACGATCCGTTCCTGTACCGGCCGCGGTTCCTGCGGGTGCCGTTGCCGTAGGTGGCGAAGCCGGATCTCGCGGGTGGTGAACCCGGATCTGGGCGGTGGTGAACCCGGATCTCGCGGGTGGTGAACCCGGAAGTCGGCGCTAGGAGCCGAGCCACCAGCCCGCGGCGACGGCCAGGAACGACGCGACGATCGAGACCACCACGTTCGCAACCGCAGCTTGACGCCGCCCGTCCTCGGCCAGTCGCACCGTGTCGTAGGAGAACGTCGAGAACGTGGTCAGCGCGCCACAGAAGCCGGCCCCGAGCAGGCTCTGCGTCCAGGTCGCCCAGGTGCCGCCGGCGACCAGGGCCGCCACCAGGCCGAGGACGAAGGAGCCGACCACGTTGACCGTCAGCGTCCCCCACGGCAGGTGCGAGCGGACCCGGGAGGCGATCACCACGTCGGCCAGGTAGCGGGTGGGGGCGCCGACCATCGCGCCGAGGGCGACCAGCAGCGGGGTCATCGCCGCTCTCCGGGCTGGGGTGGGTGGGGCGACTGGGACGACTGTGGCGGGTGCGGGTGCGGGTGCGGGTGCGGGTGCGGGCGTGGGCCGTGGGAGCCGTGCCGGCCGGTGCGGCGCTCGACGACCTCCCGCCCCAGGGTGAGCCCGGTCAGGACCGCCAGCAGTCCGACGACCAGGGTGGAGGCGACGTAGAGCCCGGCGAGCGCGGGGCTGGCCGTGAGCGCCGTACGGGTGTCGAGCATCCAGGTGGAGAAGGTGGTGAAGCCGCCCAGCACCCCGACGCCGAGGAACGGACGCAGGTAGCGGCGATGCGGCCACAGGCCGACGACCAGGGCCATCAGGACCCCGAGGGCGAAGGCACCGGTCACGTTGACCAGCCAGGTCGGCCACGGGAACCGGTCGGCGCGGTGCGGCATCGCCTCGGCCACGGCCCAGCGCGCCAGGCTGCCCAGGGCGCCGCCGAGGGAGATCACCGGCAGGAGATGAGCGTTGCCTCGGATCAGGGCGCGGACCGAGGGGGCGGGGGCGTGCGCTGTCACGCGAGACCTCAACGGGACGACGTACGACGGTCGCCGATGACGGCGTCGACACCGTCCTCGGAGAGGTCGGGGGCTGGCTCGAACCACATCGTCTTGCCGCCGTCCTCGAGCAGTACGCCCCAGGCCCGGGAGGCGCGGGAGACGATCGAGAGGCCGCGGCCCTCGGTGGCCCACACGCTGGTGGCCTCGCCGTCGGGCAGGCGGGGCGGGGTCGGAGAGGTGTCGTGCACCTCGATCCGGGGCGCGTCGGCGGTGCCGCGCAGGCACAGCGAGATCGGGGCCGTGCCGTGTAGGAAGGCGTTGGCAACCAGCTCGGAGATGGCCAGCTCGGCGGTCTCGATGAGCTCGTCGCGGCCGATCTCGTGCAGCCGGGCGTGCACCCACCGGCGTGCGTCGGGTGCGGCGTGAGCGCCGGGGCCGACGACCAGCGGCGGACGGGAGAACGGCATCAGCACTCCTTCCCGAGCAACCGTGCTGTCGAAATACTGCCCTGTGTCGTCTCGTGCGTCAGGGCGGGGTCTGTTGTGACCCAGCCTGCCAATGTGACGATACAGACGGGGGGTGCTGTAGTCACGAACCTGGTGGGGCATAAGAATGGGTCCTGGATCGTTCTAATGAAAGATTTCACAAGCGCTAGATCGGAAGGTTCAGGCAGATGGCGGAGCGTCACAAAGTTGTGGTGATCGGCTCGGGGTTCGGTGGTCTCTTCGCAGCTAAGGGACTCAAGCACGCGGACGTCGACGTCACAGTGATCGGCAAGACCACGCATCACCTGTTCCAGCCCCTGCTGTACCAGGTCGCGACGGGCATCCTGTCGCAGGGGGAGATCGCGCCTCCGACCCGCGAGATCCTGCACCGGCAGAAGAACGCCACGGTGCTGCTTGGTGAGGTCACCGACATCGACGTGGAGAAGAAGACCGTCACGCACGAGCTCTTCAACGTCACCACCACGGTGCCCTACGACTCGTTGATCGTCGCCGCGGGTGCGGGGCAGTCCTACTTCGGCAACGACCACTTCGCCGAGTTCGCGCCCGGCATGAAGTCGATCGACGACGCCCTGGAGCTGCGCGGCCGGATCTTCGGCGCCTTCGAGGTCGCCGAGCTGGCCGCCGAGCGGGGCGAGCCGATCGACTCGCTGCTCACCTTCGTGGTGGTCGGGGCCGGTCCGACGGGTGTCGAGCTCGCCGGCCAGCTGGCCGAGCTGGCTCGTCGTACGCTCAACCGCGACTTCAAGCACATCAGCACCGAGAGCGCCCGGGTCGTGCTCGTCGACGGCGCCGACCAGGTGCTGCCGCCGTTCGGCCCCAAGCTCGGAGCGAAGACCAAGACCTCGCTGGAGAAGCTCGGTGTCGAGGTCGTCCTCGGTGCCCTCGTCACCAACGTCGACGCCGACGGTCTGGAGATGAAGTTCAAGGACGGCCACACCCAGCGGATCGAGGCCGTCACCAAGATCTGGGCCGCCGGTGTGCAGGCCTCCGAGCTGGGCAAGATCCTCTCGGCGCAGACCGGTGCCGAGCTCGACCGTGCCGGCCGGATCGCCGTCGAGCCCGACCTGACGCTGCCGGGCCACCCGGAGATCTTCGTCGTCGGCGACATGATCAACCTGAACAAGCTCCCTGGTGTCGCGCAGGTCGCGATGCAGGGCGGCAAGTACGCCTCCAAGACGATCAAGCACCGGCTGGCGGGCAAGCCCGAGCACGAGGACTTCAAGTATTTCGACAAGGGCTCGATGGCGACGATCAGCCGCTTCCGGGCCGTGGCCCTGGTGGGCAAGGTCCAGATCACCGGCTTCATCGCCTGGCTGATGTGGCTCGCCGTGCACATCGTCTACATCACCGGGTTCAAGAACCGCTTCACCACGGCGTTCCGCTGGGTGATCTCCTTCCTCGGCCGTGACCGCTCCGAGCGGACCACGACCATCCAGCAGGTCTTCGCCCGTTCCGCACTGGAGCGGCTCGAGGGCGGCCACCGGGCGCTCGTCCCGGGGGCAGGCCAGACCGTGAGCGCCGAGCGTGGCGCCGAGGTCGAGGCCGAGCTGGAGAAGAAGGAGTCCTGAGTCTGACTCCGGCCTGAGCATGGGACGAGCCCCGCGGATCACCGCGGGGCTCGTTCTCTGTCGTGCGCCTGGATGGGCCGTCTCAGTGCTGCGGGCGGTGGGAGTCGAAGACCTCCATGAACTCCACGGGGTCCACCACCGTCGCGTCGAGCACCACCGAGGGCATCCCGCGCCGGGCGAAGGTGACAGCCCAGTCGTGGTCGGTCGGCGCGCCGTGCACGGTCACCGGGGTGTGCGGGTCGGCCAGGTCGAACTGCGTCCGCGTCCCGGCCCGCTCGATCACCAGACGGCTCCCGATCGTGCTCAGGTGCGTCACCGCGTCCCCGGCACGGGCGGCCCACACGATCGCCGTCGCCACACCGATCACGGCGGCCACGCCGATCGCGGGCAGTGTCTTGGCCGAGAACGCCCACCAGCAGGCGGCGACGGTCGCGATCAGGCCGAGCCCGAGCAGGACGCCGAGCATCCGGTGCCCTGCCCGCTTCGGCGCGAAGTAGTGCTCCTCGGCCGGCCCGTCGTCGAGCAGCGTGCGCCGCGCGGTGAGCCGGTCCGGGTACTCCGCCGGACGCGTGCCCTGCGAGTCGGCGATCTCGGCGGGCGAGCGGCGGTCGTGGTACGCCGGAGCGTTCGCCTGGATGACCCGTTCGACCCGGTCGTCGGGGACGGTGAGGAGGTCGTCGTCGAGGTCGACCGGTGCGGAGGTCCGCTGCTCCTCGGCGGGAGCCATGTCGGCGGACGCGAGGTCGGCCGATGTCGGTTCGGTGGGCAGAGTCTCGGGGGAGAGGCTCTCAGCCGGTACGTCGCTCCGCTGGTCGTTCAGGCTCTGCTGATCGCTCTGCTCGTCCTGGGTGGTGAGGTCGGTGTGGTCGGCCTTGTCGGGGAGGGCGTCGGGGGCGCCTGGGGTGGCCGGGTCTGCCAGGGCTGCCTGGGCGGTCGCGGTGCTGGCCGCGAGGTCGGTAGTGGCGGTTGCGGCGGCGAGGTCGGCACGCTCGGTCGTCCCCGCGGCAGGGTCGGCAGGCTGGGCCGTCCCGGCTGTGTCGGAACGTTCGGTGGTCGCGGCGGGGGTGGGGTCAGCGGGCTGCTGACGACCCCAGCGGCGTCCCCTGCCGAGCTTGCGGCGTCGGCCCGGCTGTGGCGAAGCCGCGGGGGGCGGAGTGACCTGTACCGCCTCCGCGACCGGAGTCGGCTCCGCGACCGGCTCGGGCGCGGTCAGGGTGGCAGTGCCGCTCGCCGCCGAGGCAGCAGCGGCGTCCGAGGCCACGGAGCCGCCAGAGGTAGACGAGGTAGCAGCGGTAGCGGCGGTACGAGGGACCGCCGTGACCGCCGGTGCTGCGGCGACTGCCGTCGCAGGAGCGCTGGCCGCGGTGAGAGCGGCGAGGATCGCCTCGGTCGAGGCCGACAGCGGCGGCAGCCCTGCCAGGGCGCTCGGGTCGATCGCCGGGTCCGGCGGGTCGAGCCGTTCCGGTTCCGGCAGCGTCTCCGGCTCGTCGGGGACAGGCTCGGGTGCGGTCGCGGGTTCCGTTTCGGGCTCCGGGGTGGCGTCGGGGCTGGGCTCCGGCACCGTAGCCGGTGCCGCTCCCGGCACCGTGTCGGGTGCGCTCGGCTCCTCGGAGGCGAGCGGGTGCGTGACGTCGATCGGGGAGCCCTCTTCGACCATCTCCGCCGTCGGCTCCGGCTCGGCGTGGGTGTCGGCCTCGATGTCGACCGCCGGTGTCTCAGCGCTCGCCCAGTGCGGCTCCGCCTCGACGGCCGAGGTCTCCTGGTGCGTCACGTCCTCGGGTCCGGCCGGGCCGCCCTCGTCGTCCATCTCGGTCTCGGGGTCGGACTCGACGTCGGGCTCGACCACGATGGCGGGCGGTTCGGCGTCCGGCGTGGTCGTGTCCACTGCCGGGGTGGTCGGCTCCGCTGCGGCAGGTGTGTCGAGGGCGGCGAAGGCGGCCCGGACGGCATCCGACGCATCGGCTCCCCGCACGCGGCTCGGCGCCACGGCCGTATCCGGCTCGGCCGCCGTGACCGCATCCGCCTCGGCCGTCGCCACCGATTCGACGCGTGCGACCGTCGCGACCGGCTCGGCGCCGAGGGAGGCCTGCGGCGTCTGGTCGCTCGTCCCTCCAGCGGAGGTCGACAGATCGGCCATCGCGGGGTCGGTGCCGGGGTCGGTCCCGTTGGCGATCCGGGTGAGCTCGTCCTCGATGGTGTGCAGGTCGGCCAGGGAGTCGTGCCTCCCGGAGGGGTCGGCGAGGTGGGACGTACGGTCGTCGGGCAGCACAGGGCCGCCCTCGTCGTCCATCTCGGTCTCGGGGTCGGACTCCGTATCGGGCTCCACCTCGGGCCCCGGAGTGGACGCGGCCTCGTCGGCCTCGGCGGTCACGTCCGCCGCGACCGTCTGGTCCACGGCACCCCGCCCCTCGTCCGCCCGCGCAGCAGCGGCTTGGTCCGCAGCAGCCTGCTCGGCCGCTGCCTGGTCGGCGGCCGCTTGCTCGGCAGCAGCCTGCGCTGCCGCGACCGTGTCAGCGGCCGGCGTACCGCGGCGGTTCAGCCACTGATCGAGAAGCCCGTCGGCTGATTCGCTCATGAAGTCCTCCCGTTGCGGATGCTCTCGACTCCCAACGAATCATGTCACCGGGGGTTACCTACGTCACTGGATCAGGCCAAGGTCCCGGTGAGGTG
The DNA here is from genome assembly GCF_030150155.1 of Nocardioides sp. Classification (GTDB taxonomy): domain Bacteria; phylum Actinomycetota; class Actinomycetes; order Propionibacteriales; family Nocardioidaceae; genus Nocardioides. The sequence goes on along the minus strand of NZ_JASLGR010000017.1, from coordinate 1,699 downwards.
GACCGAACGGGGGAGGGTCAGCGCAGCCGCAGGACGAGGGTGGAGGTGCGGCCGGAGGCGGCGCCGACCACCCTGACCGTGTAGCGCCCCTTCTTCCAGGCCCTCTTCGTCTTCACCGCGATCGTGACGGTCCCGTCGGGGCGCACGGTCGCGTGGGTGCGACGCAGCACCTTCGCGGTGCCCTGGCGCTTCAGGATCAGGGTGACCGGCTCCCCGGCGACGTACCCGCGGCCGGTGACGACGCTGGTGCGGGAGCGCTTCACGGCGCTGGGGCGTGCCGTGAGCGACGTACGGGCGAGGGAGACGTAGAGGTGACGCAGCGTCACCGACTTGAGGGTGCTCGCGCCGAGGAAGCGGACCTCCAGCGGTCGGGCCGGTGCGGTGGCCGGCACCTGGAAGCGGCCGCTGATCGCGCCGGTGACGTCGGCACGGACGGTGGCGACCGTGGTGGCGCCGAGCCGGACCCGGACCACCCCGTCGGACTCGAACTCGCTGCCTCGGAAGGCCACCCAGGAGCCCTGGCGGGCGCCGGTCAGGGCCAGCCCCGAGGGCTGGTAGAGGCCGGCGCGGGCGGAGGTCTCGGTGTTGTAGACGGCCGTGGTGAGCAGGGTCGGCGACTGGGCGGTGGCGACCGAGGCGCACTGCAGGTAGAGCGGCGTCTCGGGCCAGTCCGGGACGAAGTCGATCCGCAGGCTGGTCGGGCGCCAGCGGTGGTAGCCGCCCAGGCCGTACGCCAGGTCGGTCGTCTGGACGGTGCCGAGCTTGAACGTCGAGGTCCCGGCGCCGATGTTGGCGCGCTTGGAGGTGGTGGTGATGGCGTACGTCATCGGGCCCAGGTCGAATCCCAGGGCGACCGTCACCTCGGGCTCGGTCAGGGAGGTCGGGAAGGCCGCCGCCGGGAGCGGCGTGGGGAGCGTCGCGGTCACGGTCTGACCGCCCGGCTGGGTCGCCGAGACCGGGGAGTCGGCCGCCAGGTCGATCGTCGGGGTCCAGGAGAAGACGCTGCCCTGGCGGGTGTTGGGATCGCTCCGATCGGTGCGGATGTCGCAGCCGGTGAACGTCACGGCCCCCGAGCCCGTGACCGGGGTCGGGGCGGGCGCGGTGGCCGAGGCGGAGCCGGTGAGGGCGTCGAGCGCCGTCAGGCCGGTCAGGGTCAGGGCAGCGGCGCCGAGGGCCGCCACGAGGCGCGTGCGCACGTGGTCCTCCAGTGCCCGAGAGGGCGGCTCGCGGGCAGGCTCCGGACCTGCCGCTGGCTCTCACCCTAGGCACCGTGGGGCGGGTTGTCCGCCCCCATTCCAGGTATCGCGAGGTACACAGCCGGCCGATGTCTCCGCCCGGGACGGGGACATCGACCGGCTGTGGCTACGGCCTCCCTCAGAGCCGGAACTGGCCGACCAGCTGCTTGAGCTCCGACGCCATGCCGGTCAGCTCCGTGGAGGACTGGAGGGTGTTCTGCGACCCCAGGCGGGTGTCGGCGGCAGCCGAGGCCACCTGCGTCACATCCTCAGCAATCCCATTGGCCCCAGCAGCAGCCTCCGTCACCGACCGCGCGATCTCGTTCGTCGTCGCGGTCTGCTCCTCCACCGCCGAAGCGATCGTGGTCTGAATGTCGTTGATCTTCGCGATCACACCACTGATCCGACTGATCGCCGACACAGCACCCTGCGTATCAGCCTGAATCGCCTCGATCTTCGCCCCG
>NZ_JASLGR010000016.1 GCF_030150155.1 Nocardioides sp. | reverse complement strand
ACGTAGATGCCGTCGGCCGGGTTGCCGATCGCGAGCGACTTGGCGATCGTGTCCGGCTTGACCGGCCGGATGGCGTCGACGCCGGCCTTGAACGCCGTCGCGACCGGACCGCAGCCCTCCGCCTGGGCACCGAAGATCTTGTAGGGCTTGTCCTCGACCAGGCCGAGCTTGACCAGCTCTCCGAAGGCCTTGTCGACCTTGGTCAGCTGCGAGCCGGAGGCGACCGGGATGACGATCTGGTCGGGCAGCCGCCAGCCGAGCTGCTCGGCGATCTCGAAGCCCAGCGTCTTGGAGCCCTCGGCGTAGAAGGGGCGGACGTTGACGTTCACGAACGCCCAGCCGTCCTCCTCGGCCGCGATCTCCTGGGCCAGCTTGTTCACGTCGTCGTAGTTGCCCTCGACGGCGACCAGGTTGTCGGTGAAGATCGCCGAGTTGACCTGCTTGGGCTGCTCGAGGTTGCTCGGGATGAAGACGACGGTCGTGATGCCGGCGCGGGCGCCCGCAGCGGCGACGGCGTTGGCCAGGTTGCCGGTGGAGGGACAGGCGAAGACCTTGGCGCCGAGCTCGCGAGCGGCGCTGAGCGCACACGCCACCACCCGGTCCTTGAACGAGTTGGTGGGGTTGGTGCTGTCGTCCTTGACCCACAGCTTGGTGAGGCCGAGCTCGCGGGCGAGGTTGTCGGCCCGCAGGAGGCGGGTGAAGCCGGGCTCGGTGTTGGGGCTCTCCTCGATGTCCGTGGGGACCGGGAGCAGCGCCTTGTAGCGCCAGATGTTGCGCGGACCGGCCTCGATCTCAGCGCGGGACACGGCCGGGAACTCGTAGGCGACCTCCAGCGGGCCGAAGCACTCCGGACAGGCGTAGGACGGGCCGAGCTCGACCTGGGTGCCGCACTCCCGGCAGGCCAGGGCGGTCGCGTTACCGAAAGCACCGTCGCGGGTCACATGGCTCATGAGAAACCTCCTCCTCATCTTCCCTAGGACGCCTCTCGCCCTCGGCCGGATTTAGCACCTCGCCACGACCGTCTACCGGAGAGATGCCCGGGAGGCGGAGGCTCGTGGTCGGTTGCCGGGACTTCACTGGGCCGTTCCCTCAGTCCCTCTCGATGAGCACCGCGATCGTACGTGAGAACCGGCATCGAACACGAACCGGGGGTCGGATCCTGGGATCACCAGCGCCCGACCCCCGATCGTGAGGGCCGTCGTCAGTCGGCGTCGGCGTTGGGGATGTAGCCACCCGGAACGTCGTCGGGGGCGTAGATCGTGCTGTCCCCGGGGTACGGCGTGGTGAAGTGGTGGGTCTGGTACCAGGTCCACCGGTTCATCTGCTCGGGGTGGGCGTAGTCGGCCCGGGCCCCGTTGCCGGTGAGCTGCTGGTGGGCCTGCCAGGCGTCCCACTTCGCAGCGACGGCCTTGGCCGAGGCCGGGACGGCGGTCCGTGCTGCCTCGGCGGCGTTGAGCTTGGTCGCCGCCGCCCCACTCAGGCCGAGGGTGTCCAGACCGCACGACGGCGCCGTGGCGACGCCTTCGGTGAGCGGGACCTGGTTGGCCACCGCGGTGTACGGCGTCAGGTCGGCGTGCTGGGTGAAGGCGTCGTACATCGGCGTCGCCGCAGCGACCTTGGCGTTGAGCGGCTGCGCACCGAGGATCTGCTCGATGGTGCGCACCATGTTGATCTGCGAGTAGTAGGTGCTGACGGTCTTGCCGTGCACGGCGTACGGGCTGATCACCTGGACCGGGGCGCGGTGGCCGTCGACGTGGTCGGCACCGTCCTGGCTGTCGTCCTCGACGACGAAGATCGCCGAGTCCTTCCAGTACTTCGAGTGCGAGATGGTGTCGACGACCTGGCCGACGGCGAGGTCACCGTCGGCGACCTGGGCCCGCGGGCCGGCGGTGCCGCCGGTGTGGTCGCTGGAGAGCCACATCATGTTGAGGGCGGCGGGGCCGTTCTTCTCGAAGTCGCTCTTCCACACCTGGGCCCGGTAGATGTCGGGGATCGCGGTGTCGAACGGCGGCGAGGTCCGGTTGGTGATCTTGTCCAGGGACGGGATCACCGAGCCGTAGTTGCCCTTCAGTGCGGGACTGGTCAGCTGGGCGGAGTCGCCACCGGACATCACGTCCTTGCTGGCGCAGTAGTACTGCTGCCAGGTGGAGCCGGCCGGCTTGCCCTCGGTGTAGATGAACTCACCGAAGTTGCGGGCGCTCTTGCCGGCCGCGGCCACGGCGGTCCACAGGAACCCGGAGCGCTGGTGGCCCAGCACGTCCTCCTCGGTGTCGTAGGAGCGGGTGTACTCCCCGACCGAGGACTCGGTGTACTCCGGGTTGTCGCCCTGCATCAGCCAGTTGTGGCCTTCGGCGGAGTTGGTGCCGACGTCGTAGAGGTTGTCGTAGAGCCCGAACTGGCGCGCCAGGGCGTGCTGGTTCGGGGTGACCTGCTCCCCGAACTGGGCGAGGGTGGCGTCGCCGTTGCCCGAGGTCATGTCGCCGTAGACCTGGTCGTAGGTGCGGTTCTCCTTGACCAGCAGGAAGACGTGCTTGATCGTCGACGGGTCGCCGATCTTCTTCGGCACCGCGACGGCCTTCTTGGCGTGCTTGCCCGCCTGGGCCACCGAGTTGCCGGTCCAGCCGTTCTGGGCGAAGACGGTCGAGGTCGAGGCCGCGATCTGCTTGTCGCTGGGCAGCGTGAAGCGGGTCAGGGAGGCGGTGGTGGCGTGCGTCCCGTGACCGGTCGCCGGGGTGGTGCCGGTGCCCTTGTTGAAGGTGATCAGCGGTCCGCGGGCGTCGATGCCGCGCCGATTGGTGACGACCAGCCCCTGCTTCGTCGAGGCGATCGCCGAGGGGTAGTAGTCGGTCGGGAGCAGACCGACGTAGCTGACCGGGGCCTTGGGGTCGCGGTCGAGGCGGTAGACGGCCACGGCGTTGGCCCGGGCGAGGGTGACCAGCAGCCGGCCGCCCGAGACCGTGACCCCGGTCGGGGTGTAGCCCACGGTCGAGCCCGACCACGGCTGGGTGTTGATCGTCTGGACGACCTTGCCCTTGGTCGTGTCGATCACCGACACCGAGTCGGAGTTCGTGTTGACCACGTAGAGCGTGGTGCCGGCGACGTACGTCGAGGTCGGGTGGAGGCCGACCTTGATCGTGCCGACGGTGGTGCTGGTCGGGTCGATCACACTGACGGTGCCGGTGGTCGCAGCGCCGGTGGTGGTGTCGGCGACGACCTTGGTCCCGTAGGAGTCCATCGTGGTGTCGCCGGCGGTGGCCTGGCGGCCGCCCTCGTTGGTCACGTAGACCCGGTTGCCGACCACGCTCAGCGCCCGCGGGGCGACCCCGACGGCCCAGGTCTGGGTGATCGTGCCGGTGGCCGGATCGATCGCGACGACGGTGTTCTGGCCGTTGACGGCGGCGAACAGGGTGGTGCCGTCGGCGGAGAACGCGGTCGCCCCGGTGAGGGCCTGGTGGCCACCGACGGTCGGGATCGCGACCTTGACGCCGGTGCCCAGGGTGCCGTCGGCGTTGACCGGGTAGCGGATCAGGCCGGTCGCGACGCCCACCCACAGCGAGGTGCCGTCAGGCGAGTACGTCGGCGCGGCCTGGCCGACGGTGCCGTCGCCGATCTTCTGGTAGCTGATGTCGCTGAACCCGGCGCCGCTCGCCGTCGAGGCGAAGGTCGCCACGGCGGCGGTGCCCGCGGCGGCCACGGGCTGGTAGGTCTGGAGGTCGAAGATCTGGACGGCGACCGAGCGGTCCGACGAGGTCGCCGCCAGGTAGCGGCCGTCGGGCGAGATGGTCGAGCCCATGAACTTGCCGAACGGCGTCATCAACCGGTCGCCCAGCGGCTTCACCAGCTGGTTGTCGGACACCTGGAGACCGGCGGCGTACGTGGTGCCGACCTGGTTGGTGCCGAAGCCGACGGTGGAGGCGTAGGCGGCGACACCGCCGCTGGCCAGAGCGAGCGCTGTCGCTCCGGCGACGACGTACCGACGACGGCCGGTGACGCACTGGCTGAGGAAGCCGAGAGTGACGCGAGAGGAGGATCGGCGTTGCCGAGTCACATGCATGTCTTCATTCCTTCGTGAGTGCACATCTGAGTCAGGATCAGTGAGAGTCGCTGAGCAGATCGATCAGTCCGTCGACCTGCCACAGCGGGTTGGGCGCATCGCCCTGGGCCGTGCTGACAGTGAAGAAGCCGTTCACCTCCTTGGGTCCGTCTCCGTCGGCGACGTAGCGCCCGTCTGCGGCTACGTCGAGCTGGTAGATGGCCGAGCCGGTCACGGTCGAGCCGGGCACGTGCCAGGTCACGACACAGCGCCAGTCGGTGCCGGGGCCGGAGTCCTCGACCCGGTCCCCTCCCCTGTCGCAGGCGGTCGTAGTGCCGAGCTGGGCCGGGGTGACCGCGGGCCGATGGAGCTCCTCGGCCTGCCGTTGGTACAGGTGGGCGAAGACCGTGCTGAGCGAGGCCTCGAGCTTGGCCCGCTCCACCCCGGTGCCGCTGGCCGGGGTGAGGGTGGCGACGGCGATCCCGGCGACGGCGACCAGGGCGACCAGCGGCCCGGCCGCGCTCAGCAGCGCGCGGGCGGTGCCCCCGTCGTTGACCAGGGTGGCGAAGTCACGGCGGACGAAGAGCCGCCGAGCAACCCCCAGCGCGACCACGACCCAGGCCAGGTCGACGGCCAGGGCGACCAGCAGCGGGCCGGTCTGGGCCGGGTCGGTGAGCAGCCCCCGCCAGGCCACGAACCCGGCGCTGGGCAGCCCCAGGCGGACAGCGACCGGGAGCGGCAGGAGCTGCAGCAGGTTGAGCGCCAGCGCGAGTACGGCGGGCACGAGCAGGCCCATCGGAGACCGACCCAGCACCACGGACCCGAGCAGCCCGACGGCGGCGAAGGCGAGGGTGGGGGCGAGCACCGCAAGCCAGGCCAGCGCGATCCGCCCGGCCGCCTCCCCCGAGGTGAAGACGGTGCCGTCGAGGCCGACCAGCGGATGCGGGCCGGCGGCGACCAGGCCGCCGAGGGTGGCCGAGAGCGCGACCCCGACGAGGAGGAGCACGATCACCGACAGGCTGGCCAGGGTCTTGGACCAGAAGATCCGCGCCGGCGAGCGCATCGTCAGCACCAGGTGCCGCCAGGTGCCGAGCCGGTCCTCGACGGCGAAGGCGTCTCCGGCGACCAGGGAGGTGAGCAGCGGCAGCGCCCACGAGCAGCAGAACGCCAGCACCACCAGGGTGCCGGCCCAGCCGGTGGCGTGCATCCAGCGCCCGAAGACGGTGTCGGCCGGCAGCGAGCTCTGCGCGCTGACCACCCCGACGAAGAGCGCCGGGGCGATCCAGCACAGCCCGATCACGACCCGGATCCGCCACTGGGCGAGCAGCTTGCGCAGCTCGAAGGCGTAGCCGGCCCGCAGGGGTGCGGGGCGGGCGGAGGCGCGATCGCGGCTGTCCTGGTCGTGCTGGTCGGGCTGGTCGCTCTCGTCGCGGGCGCGCTGGCGACGCGGGGCGGGGATCGAGGTGGTCATCGGGTCTCCCCCGCGGTCAGGGCCAGGAACGCGGCCTCCAGTGGCGGCACGACCGGGGCGACCTCGCGGATCGCTCCCCCGCCTGCCAGGACGGTGGCGACCAGGGCGTCGAGCTCGGTGGTGCCACGCACCGTGGACTCCTGCCCGGTCGCGGTCAGCACCCGGTAGTCCACCGGTCCGGCCTCGGCGGCGAGCTTCGCGATCGGCCCGCTGAAGACCACCCGGCCTCCGGTCAGCAGGGTGACCTCGGAGCAGAGCGCGGCGATGTCGTCCATCCGATGGCTCGACACCACGATCGCGCAGCCCTGGTCGGCCAGGGTGGTCAGGACGTCGTGGACGTGGCGCCGCCCTGCCGGGTCGAGCCCGTTGGCCGGCTCGTCGAGCACCAGCAGGCGGGGCCGCAGCAGCAGCGCCGAGGCCAGACCGAGGCGCTGGCGCATACCGAGGGAGAAGCCCCGGACCCGGTCGTCGGCCACGTCCAGCAGTCCGACCTGGCGCAGTGCCTGCTCGACCTCGTCGGCGGCCCGCGACCGGTCGCGACGGCCGGGGTGACGGGGCTCGCTGGTCTGGCTGGGCTGGAGCGCCGCCACCGCGGCCAGGTTCGCCCGCGCCGTCAGCGCCGGGTAGAGCCCCGGCCCGTCGACGAACCCGGCGACCCCGTCCGGGACCGCGAGACCGTGCCCGGCCGGGTGGCCGAGGATCTCCAGGGTGCCCGCGTCGGCCCCCGCCAGGCCTAGCAGCAGGCCGAGCAGGGTGGTCTTGCCGGCGCCGTTGGGCCCTACCAGGCCGTGGATCTGTCCCGAGATGAGATCCAGATCCACGCCGTCGAGAGCGACCACGTCGCCGTAGTACTTCGTGATGCCGCGAGCCCGAACTGCGCGGTCGTGTGCCATGTCGCTTCACCTCCGAGTCGGTGACAGACACGGAGACCATAGGAAGCGAATGTGACCCGCGGCGTGCGGTCAAGGAAACGCACAGCGAACGACGTGCTGCATTCACCCGGTGTTCAGGTTGATGGCAGGCACCCGCCGAATTCCGGGTTCACCACCGCCGACTTCCGGGTTCACCACCGCCCAGATCCGGCTTTCCCACGCCGTACGTCGTCACCGGCACGCCCCACGGACCGCACCGCCCCGGAGCCGGACCTCAGAGCGCGTCGGCAGCGAACTGCCGCAGCAGCTCCAGCACCCCGGCCGGACCCGGCACCACCACGTCGGCCAGCGGCACCAGCCGCGACTCCTCCTCCGAGCCCGAGCAGACCAGCAGGCTCGCCAGTCCCTCCCCGGCCCAGGCGGTGACGGTCTCGAAGGCCTCCAGGTCGCCAAGGTCATCGCCGGCGAAGAGGACACCCTTGGCCGGCAGGGTGGTGATCAGCCGGTCGACCACGATGCCCTTGTCCATCGCACCGTCGCGGATCTCGACCACCAGCCGGCCCGGTTCGACCTCCAGGTCGTGGGCCTCGGCTGCGGCGGACAGCACCGGCTTGATCCGGGCGAAGGCCTCCTCGGCGTCGGGCAGGCGGCGGGTGTGGACCGCGACCGCGAGCCCCTTCTCCTCGACGTAGGCCTCGACCGCGTCGGCCTCGCGCAGCAGGCGCGGCAGGTCGCGCAGGAACGCCGCCAGCCCGGCGGGAGGGCGTGGTCCGACGATCGCCCGGTGCGACGCGGTCCAGCGCTCGGCGCCGTACTGTCCGAAGACGCGCAGCTCGGTGCCGAACTCCGCCATCCGGTCGGCGACCTCCTCCAGCCCGCCGAGGTCGAGGACCTGGCGTGCGGGGCGGCCGGTGACCACGGCGATGGCGGCGACCTTGGGGGCCAGGGCGACCAGGACGTCGGCGGCGTCAGGGTGGATCCGCGCCCGGGTCGGGTCGTCGACGATGGGGGCCAGGGTGCCGTCGAAGTCGAGGGCGATCAAGGTGTCCGAGGCCACCTGGGTCAACGCCTCGTAGCGCTCCTGCCCACTGGTCGACACCCATCGCATGCGCACCAGCGAATCACAGATCGCCTGCGCGCGGGAAAGCCTCAGGTCACCAGGAGGCGAAGATCACCCGACGATCCGGCCCAGGTCCTCGCCGAGCTGCGCGGTGACGTGCTGCGCCCAGGACGCGGTCAGGTGGTCCTGGTCGCGGTAGGTCCAGGTGGTGCCGACCGCGGCAGGGCAGGTGCCGTCGGCACAGACCAGCCCGACGGTGTCGACGTACGTCGCACTCGTGCCGCTCAGGGCGGCGCGGGTCAGTGCGTTGCTGGTGATCCCCGAGCCGGTGGCGGGGATGGCGCACGAGGCGAGGGTGTTGCCCGGCGTGGTCGCGCAGGTGTCGAGCGACTCGGCCCGGGTCGGGACGTCGCCGAGCACGATCACCTTCCCCGCCGACGGGGTGATCTGGGTGATCAGGCGCCGGACGCCGAAGGTCCAGGTCTCGTCCATTGTGCGGCCCGACATCGGGGAGGTCTCGTTCAGGCCGCGGTAGCCGACGATAACGGCGTCGGGCTTGAGCTCGGCGATCCGCTGCACCGACCAGCGCCGGAAGGAGGCGCACGTCGGGAAGTCGGCGCCGCCGATGGTCTGCGGCACGAAGAACGGCGCGCAGCCGAGCTTGACCAGGGGCACCACCCGGAAGTGCTGCTCCTTGCCGAGCGCGTCGAGGGCCGGCAGCCACATCCCGGCGTGCGAGTCGCCCTGGACGACCACCAGCGCGGAGGCCGCGGTGTCGCCGTACGTGCACGAGGGGGCGACCGCGTCGGGGTTGTCGGCGAAGCAGCCGAAGTCGGTGCGCCAGAAGTCCTTCTTGTGCGCGGCGATGTCGAAGACGGGCAGCGGGGCGCCGGCCTTGCCGTCGGCGACGGCTCCGGCGATCTCGTCGGCCAGCGTCACGGTGGCCTGCGGCGAGGCCGACGCGGAGGCCGACTCGGTGGCGGCGTGCTGCTTCTCCCAGGCCGCAGCAGCGGCGTTGCGCTGGTCGAGCTGGTGGGTCGCGTACGCCGTGGACGCGGAGGCAGCCGAGAGCACGAGGCCGATCGTGAGCGGCCACAGCACCAGCGCACCGTGGCGTCGCACGCCGGGGATCCAGCCCTTCTGGAACGGCACCTCGAGCACCGCCCAGGACAGGATCGACAGCGCGAGGATGATCCCCACCATCGCGAGGTCGCGCTCGGTCCGGTTCCAGCCCTCCGGCAGCTGGTCGGGGGCGAGCTGGAGCACCGGCCAGTGCCACAGGTAGACCGAGTACGAGATCGTCCCCAGCGCCCGCAGCGGCCAGATCCGCAGCACCGTCGAGACCGGTCCGGTGGGCGCGGCGAGCAGGCACATCGTGGCCAGCACCGGGATGCCGGCGTGCCAGCCGGGGAACGGGGTGGCCCCGGTCATGGTGGCGCAGGCGGCGATCAGCCCGGCGGCGCCGACGATGCCGAGCAGGGCGTTGAGCCAGCGCGGGAAGCGCGGTGCCATCACGGCGAGGAACGCGCCGCCGCCGAACTCGAAGCCGCGGGCCAGCGTGTTGAAGTACGCCGTCTCGGCATTGATCGGGGTGACGTGCAGCGACCACGCCAGCGAGGCCAGGGTCACCGTGGCGACGATCGCCAGGATCATGCCCTTGCGGGCCCGGAAGCGGACCATCACCAGCAGCAGGAGCGGCCAGACCAGGTAGAACTGCTCCTCCACCGCCAGCGACCAGTAGTGCTGGAACAGCGACGCCGTGCCCGAGGCGAAGTAGTCGGTCCCCTCCAGCACCAGGTGCAGGTTGGCGAGGAACCCCGAGGCCCAGATCGCATCGGTGCCGGCCTGCTCGGTGGCCGAGACCGAGCCGACGTACGCCGTGGTGGCGAGCGTCGCGACCAGCACACCCGTTGCGGCGGGCAGGACGCGGCGCGCTCGACGCGCCCAGAACCCGGGCAGCGAGATCCGGCCCCGGGTCTTGGCCTCGTGGACGAGCAGGCCGGTGATCAGGAATCCGGAGATGACGAAGAAGACGTCGACACCGAGGAAGCCGCCATGCATGCCGGGCAGGCCCATGTGGTCGGCCACGACGAGGGCGACGGCGAGGGCGCGCAGGCCCTGGATGTCGCCGCGCTTGCGGCGCTTGGCTTCGGGGCGGGGCTCGACCTCGGCCTCAGGCTCAGGGCTTGCCTCGGCGGCGGGCGACGCGGCGCCCTCCGTGACGGCGCCGGTCTCGTCGACCTCGACAGCCTCGTCCACCTCGGCGACCTCGCCAGTGGCGACCTCACGCTGGCCACCGACCTCCGCAGGGGTCGCGAGATCCTGGGCATCGTCGGCGGGGGACGCGTCCAGCGGGCTCTCGACGGTGGTCATAAGTTCAGCACCCGAGGCTGGTCCTGGCTAGGAGAGCGGCCCGGTCAGGATCAGGGTGAGCCGGTCGCTGCTCATCGGCGACTGCGCCTTGGCGAGCCGCTTGATGCCGAGATCGAGGGCCAGCAGCTTCGCGGCGTCCTTGAGCTTAGCCGGGTAGTAGACCGTGGTCTTGGGGATGGAGCCGTACCAGTTGTCGGCGCCGACGACCCTCCAGCCGGCCTTCGTCACCTGCGAGCTGACGGTGGCGGCCAGGCCCTTGACCCGAGTGTTGTTGAAGACCACGACCTTGACCTGGGAACGCTTAACCGGCTTCGGCTTCGGCGTCGCGCTGGCGGTCGGCGTGGGGGTCGGGGTCACCGAGGCACCGGTCGAGGAGTCGGTGGCAGCACCGGTCGGCGTCGAGGTCGGGGTGATCGACGTGGTCGGCAGCTCGACGACCTTGGCCGAGTCGTTACCACGCGTGACGAAGAAGGCGATGCCGGCCATCACGACCGCGACGATGCTGAGGAGCACCACCGGAGACGGCAGCACCACCCCGCGCTGATCCTTGCGGGTAGTCATGAACTGGTCCTAGAGGTCGAAGCCCAGGCGGCGGGCCGAGCGCTGGCGCTGGCGTGCGGCGCGCAGCCGACGCAGGCGACGCACCAACAGCGGATCGGCCTCGAGCGCCTCAGGGCGGTCGATCAACGCGTTCAGCACCTGGTAGTAGCGGGTGGCCGACATGTCGAACTTCTCGCGCACCGCAGCCTCCTTGGCGCCGGCGTACTTCCACCACTGGCGCTCGAAGTCGAGGATGGCGCTGTCACGCTCGCTGAGCGCGCTGGCCACCACGGAACCGTGGTCGGCGGCGTTCTCTGCGGCCATCGATGTCCCCCTGAGACGTGTCGGTCAGTCGATCGTTCTCGTCCACTGTAGACGATGAATGACAACTGTGTAGTTAGACCCGCCTGCCCTGTGACGGGTGGGACTTATGAGACCGATAGCCCCGCTCCCCACCCCGACCTGGCTAAGGTCAAGGCATGGCAGCCGACCTTGTGGTGGTGGCAAATCGACTTCCCGTCGACCGCGTCGAGACGCCCGAAGGCGAGCCCGGATGGCGCGCGTCACCGGGGGGTCTGGTCAGTGCGATCGAGCCCGTACTGCGGGCCAACGACGGGGTCTGGGTGGGCTGGGCCGGCGGAATCGACCTCGAGCTCGAGCCGTTCGAGGTCGGCGGACTGCACCTGATCCCGCTGTCGATGTCGCAGGCCGAGGTCGAGGGCCACTACGAGGGCATGTCCAACGGCACGCTCTGGCCGCTCTACCACGACCTGGTGGCCAAGCCGATGTTCCACCGGGAGTGGTGGGACGCCTACCAGCGGGTCAATCGGCGCTTCGCCGAGAAGGTCGCCGAGGTCGCCGCCGAGCACGGCACCGTGTGGGTGCACGACTACCAGCTCCAGCTCGTCCCGGCGATGCTGCGCGAGTTGCGCCCCGACCTCAAGATCGGCTTCTACCTGCACATCCCGTTCCCGCCGGCCGAGCTCTTCCAGCAGCTCCCCTGGCGACGTCAGATCCTCGAGGGCCTGCTCGGCGCCGACCTGGTCGGCTTCCAGCTCTCCGGCGCGGCCGCCAACTTCCGCCGCCTGGTGGCCCAGCGCGTCGGACACCCGGTCGAGGGCGAGGAGGTACTGCTCCCCGACGGTCGACGCGTGCGCGCCTCGGCGTACCCCATCTCCATCGACGCCAAGGGCTTCGAGGAGCTGGCCCGCACGCCCGAGGTCGAGGCCCGTGCCGCCGAGCTGCGCGAGGCGCTGGGCAACCCGCGCCGGATCTTCCTCGGCGTCGACCGGCTCGACTACACCAAGGGCATCCTGGCTCGACTCAAGGCGTTCGGCGAGGTGATGCAGGACGGTCACTTCGACGTCGACGACGCCGTCTTCGTCCAGGTCGCCGTGCCCAGCCGGGAGTCGGTCGAGCACTACAGCGACCTGCGCGACGAGCTCGAGCAGCTCGTCGGCCGGCTCAACGGCGACCTCGGCCGGATCGGGCAGCCGGCGGTGCACTACATGCACTCCTCCTACCCGCGCGAGGAGATGGCGGCGCTGTACCGGATGGCCGACATCATGGTCGTCACCCCGTACCGCGACGGGATGAACCTGGTCGCCAAGGAGTACGTCGCCACCCGCGTCGACGACGACGGCGCCCTGGTCCTCTCCGAGTTCGCCGGTGCCGCCGAGGAGCTGCGTCAGGCCTGGCTGGTCAACCCGTACGACCTCAACGGGATGAAGGCGGCGCTGCGTGAGGCCTACGACGCCGACGAGGCCGAGTTGAGCCGCCGGATGCGCGCGATGCGCTCGACGATCAGGCGTCACGACGTCGACGCGTGGGCGCGCTCGTTCATGGTGGCACTGGACGCCCCCGAGCTCCTCCAGGGCTGACTTCCGGGTTCACCACCGCCGACTTCCGGGTTCACCACCGCCGACTTCCGGGTTCACCACCGCCGACTTCCGGGTTCACCACGGTCGACTTCCGGGTTCACCACGGTCGACTTCCGGGTTCACCACTACCGACACGAGATCGCTGCACCTCGAACTCGCACGCGCTGACGGCTCAGGGCGCTAGAAAGAGCGGGTGACGTCGTACTCCCCCGCCGGCGAGCGCCTGCCCGGCCGCGTCCGACTCGGCTACGGCGCCGGCTCGGTGGCGACCGGGACGTTCGGCACCGTGCCCGGCCTGATGCTGCTGCCGTACCTCACCGACACCCTCGGCGTCGCCCCCGTGCTCGCCGGGGCGCTGGTGCTGGTGCCGAAGGCGTGGGACGTCGTGCTCAACCCGATCGCCGGCCGGATCTCGGACCGCACCGTCGATCCGCGCGGGGCGCGCCGCCCCTGGCTGCTGCGCGGCGGGATCGGGCTCGTGATCGGTTTCGCCCTGATCTTCGCGGCCCCGTCGATGCCGACCCCGCTCGCGGTGGGATGGGTGCTGCTGGCCTTCCTCGGCACGGCGACGGCGTACTCCTTCTTCCAGGTCCCCTACGTCGCGATGCCCGCGGAGCTGACCAACGACCCCACCGAGCGGACCGGCCTGCTGGCCTCCCGGGTCGTGCTGCTCGCGATGGCCATCCTGATCGCGGGCGGCTCGGCGCCGGCGATCCGGGACGCGATCGGCGGACGCGACGGCTACCGGGCGATGGGCCTGGTGATGGCTGCGGTCCTCCTGGTCGGTGTCCTCGCCGCGTACGTCGGCACCCGCGGCACCCGCTCGACGCAGATCGCTCCGGCTGCCGGAGGCCTGCGTGACCAGCTCCGCGTGATCGCCGGGGTCGCGGCCTTCCGTGCCCTGCTGATCACGTTCGTGGTGCAGGCGCTGGGCTTCGGCGCGATGCTCGCCGGCGTCGACTATCTGGCGCGGTACGTGCTGGTGGACCCGACGAAGGACAACTCCTCGGGCCTGTCGACGATCCTCTTCGTCTGCTTCGTCGGGCCCGGCCTGGTGCTGACCCCGGTCTGGTCGCTGGTCTCGCGGCGGCTGGGCAAGAAGCACTCCTACATCGCGGCGTCGGTGCTGCTGATCGTCGCCACCGTGATCCTGATCGGGGCTCGCTCACTGCCCCACGGGGTGACGTTCGCCGCGGTCGCACTGGCCGGGATCGGCTACGCGGGGGCACAGGTCTTCCCGATGGCGATGCTGCCCGACGTGGCCGCCGCCGACGCCACCGCCAGCGGCCAGAGCCGGATCGGGATCTTCACCGGGATCTGGACCGCGGGCGAGACCCTCGGCCTGGCGATCGGGCCGGGGATCTACGCGCTCGTGCTCGCGGTCGGCGGGTACGTCTCCTCCCACGGCGGCGACGCCGCCCAGCCCTCGAGCGCCCTGACCGCGATCGTGCTCGGCTTCTCCCTGCTGCCCGCGCTGCTGATCGCCGCGAGCCTGTTCTGGCTGCGCACCTACGCGCTGCCCGCCCCGCCCCGCACCCCCACCCCTGGAGGCCCCCGATGACCACTCCCACCGACGTTCTGGGCCGCCTCGCCGCCGGGCAGGAGCGCGACCTTCCGGTGCACGGCGGCACCACCCTGGCCTACGTCTACGACTCGGGGCTGCCCGAGGTCGACGCGGTGGCCCGTCAGGCGGTGGCCGCGTACGCCGGGTCCAACGGGCTCGACCCGTCGGCCTTCCCGAGCCTGGTGGACCTGGAGAACGATCTGGTTGGCTTCGCCCTCGACCTGGTCGACGGGCCGGACGGGGCGGTCGGCACCGTCACCAGCGGCGGCACCGAGTCGTGCCTGCTGGCGGTCCTGGCCGCCCGCGACGCCCGGCCCGAGGTGCCCCGGCCGCGGATGGTGGTGCCCTCGACGGTGCACGCCGCGTTCCACAAGGCGGCGCACTACTTCGGCGTCGAGCTGGTGGTGGTGGAGGTGGGCGAGGACTTCCGTGCCGACGTCGCCGCGATGACTGCTGCTCTGGACGAGGCGCCGGAGCGGACCGTCCTGGTGGTGGTGAGCGCGCCGTCGTACGCGCACGGCGTGATCGACCCGGTGCCGGCCGTCGCCGCGGCCGCTGCCGAGCGGGGCATCCGGTGTCACGTCGACGCCTGCATCGGCGGGTGGGTGCTGCCGTTCGCCGCACGCCTGGGACGCCCGGTAGCGCCGTGGACCTTCGCGGTGCCGGGCGTCACGTCGATCTCGATGGACTCACACAAGTACGGCTACGCACCCAAGGGCACCTCGCTGCTGCTGCACCGCACCGCCGCGCTGCGGCTGCCGCAGTTCTATGCGACGGCGAACTGGCCGGGCTACACGGTGATCAACACGACGTTGCAGTCGACGAAGTCCGGCGGCCCGCTGGCCGGGGCGTGGGCGGTGATGCAGTCCCTCGGCGCCGAGGGCTACCTGGAGCTCAACCGCCAGGTCTTCGCCGCCGTCGACGCCCTCGTCGCGGGCATCGACGCGCTGCCCGAGCTGCGGATCCTGGCCCGCCCCGACTCGTCCCTGATCGCCTTCAGCGTGGCCGACGCCGCGGCTGGGGAGCTCGACATCTTCACCCTGATCGACGAGGTCAACCTGCGCGGCTGGCACATCCAACCCCAACATGCCTTCGGACGTACGCCGGCCAACGCGCACCTCTCCCTGTCGGCCGCCACCCTCCCGCACGTGCCGGCGTTCCTGGAGGCGCTGGCCGCCTCGGTCGCCGCGGCTCGGGCTTCCGGCCCGGTCGTCGTCGACCCTGCGATGGCGGAGTTCGTCTCGTCGTTGGACGTCTCGACGCTGTCGGAGGAGGAGTGGAACGGCATCCTCGCCGCCGCCGGGATGGGCGCCGGGGACGGACTCCCGGAGCGGATGGCACCGATCAACGCGCTGATCAACCTCGCCACGCCCGCCACTCGGGAGGCGGTGGTGACCTCGTTCATCGATCAGCTCTCGCGTCCCACCCGCTAGCCGACTTCCGGGTTCACCACCGCCGAGATCCGGTTTACCCACCATCGAGATCCGGGTTCACCACCGCCGAGATCCGGGTTACCCACCATCGAGATCCGGGTTACTCACCGCCGAGATCCGGGTTGCCCACCATCGAGATCCGGGTTGCCCACCATCGAGTTCCGGGTTACTCCCCAACCGGCGCGTTGAGGCGCGCGACAATCTCGAGCTCGGCGTCGCTGAGTCCGCCGGCAGCCAGGACCCGCTGGAGGATCGGCGTCTTGAGCGCGAGGTACGCGTCGATCCCCATCGCCGGGTCTGCCGCCAACGCCAGCTTCACCGCGGCATACTCGTCGCGAAGATCCGGGCGTGCCCGCAACGTGTCCCGGACGGCGAGGTGGTTGCGGACGGCGAGGGTGCCGCGGGTGACGACGTACACGTGGCGGGCGATGCCGTCGTCGGGTGCTCCGAACGCCTCCCGACCGCCCACGCCGAGGTCACCGCGGTGGACGTAGCCCAGTGCGGTCAGCGCCCGGACGGCCTCGATGACCTCGGCCTGATCGACGATCACGTCGATGTCGAGGATCGGCTTGGCAGCCAGACCCGGAACCGATGTCGAACCGACGTGCTCGACCTCCGCCGAGGCGCAGCAGGTCAGCCCGGCCCGAAGGTCCCGGGCGACCATCTCGAACTGTGCAGGCCATGACTCGGAGTACGCGACGACATCGATGACCACGCTCGGAGTCTAGGCACGCCCGCGCCGTCGAAGCGCCGTGCGCGTGGTGAACCCGGATCTCGGCGGTGGCGAACCCGGAAGTCGGCGGTGGTGAACCCGGAAGTCAGGCGAGGGCCGGGATGACCTCGGTCTCGAACAGCTCCTGGCTGCTCAGGTCGTACGCCGACAACGGGTGGTAGGTGATCGCGTACGTCATCCCCAGCGCCTCCATCGCGCTGAGCTTGGCGACGATCTGCTCGGGGGTGCCGATCAGGCCCTGGCTGGTGGTGCGCCGGTGGTACTCGTCGGCCGCCGCCTCGCCCAGACTCGCCACCAGCCGGGAGCGGTACTCCGCCAGCCGCTCGGCGACCTCGGCCTCGCTCGCCCCGGCGATCACGTTGTAGTTCGCCGAGCGGGTGATCTCCCGCGGGTCGCGGCCGAGTGTGGCGCAGTGCCCGTCGAGGATCCCCGACTTGTGCGCGAAGCCCTCGGCCGTGCCGTCGAAGTTGGTGTAGTCGGCGTACTGCGCGGCGATCTTGAGCGTCACCTGCTCACCGCCGCCGGCGACCCAGATCGGGATGTTGTTGCGCGGGCTGGTCCGCTGCACGGGCAGCGGGCGGCACAGGGCGCCGTCGACCTGGTAGTAGGTCCCGTCCAGGGTCGAGGTGCCGGTGGTCCAGGCCTGCCGGAAGATCTCGACGCCCTCGCGCAGCCGGCCGAGGCGCTCCTTGGCACCCGGGAAGCCGTAGCCGTAGGCGCGCCACTCGTGCTCGTACCAGCCCGCGCCGATCCCCATCTCGAGGCGGCCGGCCGAGACGTGGTCGACGGTGGCGGCGACCTTCGCGAGGTACGCCGGGTTCCGGTAGGCCATGCAGGTGCACATCTGTCCGAGACGGACCCGCGAGGTGGAGGCGGCGAAGGCGCTCATCAGCGTCCAGGCCTCGTGGGTGGCCTCCTCGCTCGGCACCGGTGTGGTGTGGAAGTGGTCGTAGATCCACAACGACTCCCAGCCCGCGACCGAGTCCGCGTGCTGGGCGAGGCGCCGCATCAGCGGCCACTGCTCGGCGTCGGGGACACCGACGAGGTCGAAACGCCAGCCCTGCGGAATGAAGACACCGAAACGCATGACGCCCACGCTAGCGTTCGATGCCATGACTGCCGAGAGCCCGACCCCGTGGACCGACCTCGCCTTCCTGGTCGCCAGCGGCGCGGTCGCCCCGGACTGGGCGCAGGCCCTGGCACCGGTGGACGCGAACGTCCAGGCGATGGGCGTCTTCCTGGCGGGTGAGCGGGCCAAGGGCCGGCCCTTCCTGCCCGAGGCGGACCGGGTCTTCCGGGCCTTCGAGCGTCCGCTGGCCGACGTACGCGTGCTGATCGTCGGTCAGGACCCCTATCCGACACCGGACCATCCGATCGGGCTCTCCTTCGCGGTCGACCCGACGGTGCGGCCACTGCCGGCCTCGCTGCGCAACATCTACACCGAGCTCGCCTCCGACCTCGGCCTGACGCCGCCCGAGCACGGCGATCTTTCGGCCTGGGCCGACCGTGGGGTGATGCTGCTCAACCGGGTGCTGACGGTCCGACCCGGGGCGCCAGCCTCGCACGCGAAGAAGGGCTGGGAGCAGGTCACCGATGCCGCGGTCGCCGCGCTCGGCGGCCGCGGCGGGCCGCTCGTCACCGTGCTGTGGGGCAGGCAGGCTGCCACCGTGCGGCCCCTGCTCGGCGACACCGCGGTCATCGAGTCCCCGCACCCCTCCCCCTTGTCGGCGCGCCGGGGGTTCTTCGGATCGCGGCCGTTCTCCCGCGTCAACGCCCTCCTGGCCGCGCAGGGTGCCGCCGAAATGGACTGGTCGCTGCCTGCGGGATGAGGATGGCAGAATGCAGATCCTCTCGATCCAGTCCCAGGTCGCGTTCGGCTACGTCGGCAACTCTGCGGCGGTCTTCCCGTTGCAGCGCCTGGGACACGAGGTCTGGCCGGTCCTGACCGTCACCTTCTCCAACCACACCGGGTACGGCGAGTGGCGCGGGCCCGTGCTGGCGGCCTCCGACGTCGCGTCGGTGATCCAGGGGATCGACGAGCGCGGCGCGCTCTCCACCGTCTCCGCGGTGCTCTCGGGCTACCAGGGCGACCCGGCCGTGGGCGCCGTCGTGCTCGACGCGGTGAAGCGGGTCAAGGAGCTCAACCCGCGGGCGCTGTACGCCTGCGACCCGGTGATGGGCGACGTCGGGCGCGGCATGTTCGTGCGCCCGGGCATCCCGGAGTTCATGCGTGACTCGGTGGTCCCGTCCGCCGACGTGATCACCCCCAACCACTTCGAGCTGAACTTCCTCGCCGGGGTCGAGTCCACCGGCACGATGGACGAGGTGCTCGCCGCGGTCGACGCCGTCCGCGCCACCGGTCCCTCGAACGTGCTGGTGACCTCGGTCGTGACCAGCAGCGCCCGCGAGATCGACCTGGTCGCCGTGGACGCCGACGGGGCCTGGGCGATCACCACCCCGCTGCTGCCGATCAGCCCCAACGGCGGCGGCGACGTGACCGCGGCGGTCTACCTCGCCCACCTCCTCTCGACCGGCTCGACCCCCGAGGCGCTGGGTCGCACCGCGAACACGCTGTTCGCGATCCTGGAGCGCACCCTGGAGTCGGGACGCCGCGAACTCGAGCTGGTGGCCTCGCAGGACGACATCGCCGCTCCCCCGGCACGCTTCGAGGTCCGCCGTCTGCGGTAGCGGACATCCCGTCTGCGGTGAGGACCTAGACCTCCGCGAGGAAGTCGAGCAGCGACCCGGTCACGATCCGGGACAGCTCCGGGTCGTGATCGGGATGGCCGGGCTCCAGGAAGAGGTGCCCGGAGCCCGGGTAGGTGAAGAGCTCGTGCTTCGGGATCCGCTTGGCGAACCCCTCCTCGGCCTCGATCTCACGCCAGGGGTCCTCCTCGGTCAGGTGTGCCTCGGCCGGCACCTCGGCCGGCCAGCGCTTCTGCCACCAGGCCGGGTCGACCACGCCGTAGAGGAAGAACGCCGCCAGCGCGCCCTTGCGGAACAGCACCTGCTCGGCGGCACGCGCGGCGCCCATCGACAGGCCGCCGTAGACCAGCTCCGCCGTGTCGAGGGTGTCGACGAAGGCACGGGCGCGGGCCGCGAACACCTCCTCGCCGACGCCCTGGGCCCAGGCCACGCCGTCGGCGACGTCGTGGAACGTGTGGCCCTCGAAGAGGTCCGGGGTATGCACCGTGTGACCGGCGGTGCGGAGCGTCTCAGCCAGCTCCAGCACGCCGGTGGTGAGGCCGCCGGCGTGGTGGAACAACACGATCTCAGCCATCAGTTATCTCCCATCGAGCTTCCTTGAGGTTGATCACACCACGGTGCACCGACATTCCCTCCAGATGCCAGTGCTCCTGGGCATCGATCATCAGGTGAGGCGGCAGCGAGCCGTTGGCCCTGACCACCCGCCACCACGGCACGCCCTGGCCCTCCAGGGCCATCACCCCACCGACGCCGCGTGGTCCGCCCCGCCCCAGGAACGCCGCGATGTCGCCGTACGTCACCGCACGGCCGGGCGGGATCCGCTCCACGACGCTGAGCACGTCCTCGATGAACTCCTCGGGGATTCCGGCCATGTCCCCCACGTTATCCACAGCCGCCGCGCTCGGCCCGGCGCCGACCTCATCTTCGTGTGATACTCACCGTGGACGACACGGAAGGAGCACTCATGAACGACGCCCAGACCTGGACCCTGGTGGGCATCTTCGCCACCGCGCTGTTCAGCACCGTCACCTTCACGTCGACGGCCCTGATGCGCGTCCTGCACACGGAGTTCACCTCGGTCAGGCACGAGATCGGCGCGGTCCGCACCGAGCTGAACCGGAGGATGGGTTCCCTCAACTCTGAGCTCCACGCAGAGATCGGCTCCGTGCGCCAGGAGCTTCGGACCGAGATCCGCTCGGTGCATACGGAGATCGCCTCAGTCCGCCAAGAGCTACGGACCGAGATCGGCGCGGTCCACCGCGAGCTCGACCTGCTGCGTGACGCTGTCCAGACCCAGGTCGCCGTCCTCGACCGCGACGTCCAGGCGCTCGCCCGGCGGGTGTCCCCGGACTGACCCGACGCGTGGCAGCCGTGCCCTGGCCACGGGTCGACTGACCGTTCTGAGCCGGAGACAGGAGTCGAACCCGCGACATTTCGCTTACAAGGCGAACGCTCTACCAACTGAGCTACACCGGCATGCCCCCGAAGGTGCGAGCACATCCTAGACACCCCCGGTTGAATAGGTGCATGAGCCTCCCCCACGAGCTGCTGCACGACCCGCACCACGACGGCTCCCCGCTCTACTGCTCCACCCAGACCCCCGGCCTGGGCGAGACGGTCACGGTCCGGCTCCGGCTCGATCCGAGCGATCCGGCGACGCGGGTCTGGCTCCGGACGACGTACGACGCCGAGCCGATCTACCGCGAGGCGACCCGCTCGGCTCCGCAGGGCCAGGCCGACTCGAGCGTCTGGTGGACCGCCGAGGTCGAGTGCCACTCCCCGATCACGCACTACCGCTGGCTGCTGGCCGAGGACGGTGGCGCGCAGCGCTGGCTCAGCGCCGACGGGGTCAGCACCATCGACCCGTCCGACACCTTCGACTTCCGGCTCTCCACCCACGCCCCGGCCCCGGCCTGGACCCGCGACGCAGTGGTCTATCAGGTCTTCCCCGACCGCTTCGCCCGCTCGGCCGCGGCCGACGACCGCCCCACCCCGGCGTGGGCGAAGCCGCAGGAGTGGGACGACCTGCCCAGCCACCGCGGGGACGACGACCGGACCTGGCTGGGCTTCTACGGCGGCGACCTCGACGGGATCGTGGAGCATCTCGACCACCTCGAGGCGCTCGGCGTCACCACCCTCTACACGACCCCGGTCTTCCCGGCGGAGTCCAACCACCGCTACAACGCCAGCACCTTCGACGAGATCGACCCGCTGCTGGGCGGCAACGCCGCCTATCAGCGTCTGGCCGAGGCGCTGGGCGAGCGGGGCATGACCCTGATCGGCGACCTGACCGCGAACCACACCGGCGACACCCACGAGTGGTTCACTTCGGCTCGCGCCACTCCCGAGGCGCCGACCCGCGACTGGTACTACTTCACCAACGACGCCACCGGCGACGAGGCCCGCTACGAGACCTGGATGGGCTACCCGACGCTGCCCAAGCTCGACCACACCAACCCCGCGATGCGTGCGGCCATGATCGATGGCGAGGAGTCCACCGTCGGGCGCTGGCTGCAGGCGCCGTACTTCCTCGACGGCTGGCGGATCGACGTCGCCAACATGAGCGGTCGCCTCGGGGCGATCGACGTCAACCACGACGTCGCCCGCACCATCCGCCACACCATCACCGACCTGAACCCGAACGGCTGGCTGATCGGCGAGCACAACCACGACGCCTCGGGCGACATCGACGGCGACGGCTGGCACGGCACGATGAACTACTCCGGCTTCTCCTGGCCGGTCTGGTCCTGGCTGCGCGCCGAGGAGACCGACGCCCTCCCGTTCGGCCGCCCGGTCGCCGTACCCCGTCGCGACGGTCGCCACCTCGTCGCCGAGCTGCAGCACTGGCGGGCGCGCTACGGCTGGCGCGCCAGCCTGCAGTCGTGGTCGATCCTGAGCTCACACGACTCGGCCCGGATCCGCAGCCTGGTCCGCGACCCGGCCGTGCACCGCGTCGCGGCGGGCCTGCTCTTCACCCTGCCCGGCGTCCCGCTGGTCTTCGCCGGTGACGAGATCGGCCTCGAGGGGGTCAACGGCGAGGACGGCCGCCGCACCATGCCGTGGAGCCACCCCGAACGCTGGGACACCGCCACGATGGAGGTCTACGCGACCCTGGCCCGCCTGCGCCACGAGCACGTCGCGCTCCGTGAGGGCAGCCTGCGGTGGGCGTACGTCGACACGGACGCGATCGCGTTCCTGCGCGAGCACCCCGAGGAGACCCTGATGATCACCGCGAGCCGCACCGCCCAGGCGCCGACCCCCACGCCGCTCGACGGCATCGAGCTGTTCAGCACCGACGCCACCGGCCCGCGACTGACCATCACCGACGTCTCACCCCAGCGTTGACTGCTGGGGAACGCCTCAGTTGGCGGCGTTCAACGGCTTCCACGGGTCGACGGTGAACGCCCCGTTCGAGGCCAGCCGCACCGCCTGCACCCCGATCGGCTTGCCACCGTGGTACGTCACCAGGGACATGCCGGCCTCTCGCCGCGGCTTGGAGCCGAGCGCGAACGCATAGGCCGCACCGCCCGTCGTACCGGTGGTGAAGGACCATCCGGTCCGGCCGTTGGTGCCGGTGACGGGGTCGGGGCCGACGAAGAGGTGGACGTGACCGGCCAGGACCAGGTCGACGCAGCCGCGTTCGAGGGCCTCCGTGCCGGTGTTGGCGTCGTGCACCAGCAGCGTCGAGACCCGCTGGCCGTCATCGTTGGCGGCACACGCGGTGTCGGCGAGCTGGGTGCCGACCTCGGCGATGGTGCGCCCCTTCTGGTCCTTCCAGTCACCCAGGCCCGAGGAGCGCGGGTCGCTCTCGCCGAGCAGGGTGGAGCCGCCAGGGCCGTCGACGACCTGGCCGTCGAGCACCTTCCAGCCGTGCTTGGCCATCGTCCTGGCGACGAAGGAGCCCTGGTCGTGGTTGCCCGCGACCGCCCAGCGGTGCAGGTCACCGAAGGCCGAGGAGACCGAGTCAAGGGAGAACGCCTCCCACTCCGAGCCGGTGGAGGTGTCGTCGCCGAGGTCGTAGACGGCGGTGGCACCCCCGGCGTCACCGACCGCGCGGGCCACGGCGTCCATCCCGATGTTGTCGTGCCGGTCGGTGACGACCAGCACCACGGTGTCGTCCTCGGCGGGCTGGTGCAGGCTGAGGCCGGCCGCAGTGGTGGCGGCCGTGTCGTAGAACGTCCGGCTGCGCGAGTACGAGGAGATCATCGACTCGATCAGACGCTTGGCCTCGGTGCCCGAGACGTCACCCGAGATGGAGACCTTGGCCAACTCGGACGGGACGCTGACCTCGTTGTTGAGGTACTCGGGCAGCGGAATCCAGCTGGTCTCCTCGGTCTCCGAGGCGTCGACCCACGGCTGCCAGGCGGCGACAGCGAGGCACCCGGCCAGGCCGACCACGGCGATCCCGCGACGGCTCGGCAGGTGGGCGATCAGCTCCCGTCGGCGGCGTGCCCCGATCAGGCCCCAGACCAGCATCGGCAGCGCCCCGAGCACGGCCGCACGCAGCCCGGCGTCGATCATCATCGAGCGCAGCACCGAGGCCAGCTTGGCGCGCTCGCCGTCGGCCGAGGACGCCAGGTAGGCGTACCGGTCGACGAGCTCCTCCATGCTGGCCGTGGTGGTCTTGCCCAGCGTCACCTCGACCGCGACCGGGGCCCCGGCCGGGATCCGCACATCGGGCAGCACCGGTCCGGTGTGGACCGTCACCTGGCCGGGGTGGCGCAGCGACAGCGATGGCTCGATGACGGCCTCGTGGGAGAGGAACGTCGCCCTCCGGGAGGTGTGTGAGAGCACCACGAAGAAGGCCAGCACAGCCAGCAGCAGCCAGATGACGACGTACGCCGTCACCCGACCGACCACGGCTCGGCTGGGCTTCCTCCACGTCGGCAACGACGTCATGGTGAACCGGTCAGCGACGCGCGTTGGAGACCGCGTAGAGCACCACGGAGGCGGCGACGGACGCGTTCAGCGACTCGACTGCGTTGACCATCGGGATGGAGACGATCTGGTCGCAGGTCTCGCGCACCAGGCGACCGATCCCACTGCCCTCGGCGCCGACCACGATCACGAGCGGGTCGGTGGCGTACTCGCCGATCTCGGGCAGTTCGAAGTCGCCGTCCATGTCCAGGCCGATCACCTGGCAGCCCGCGTCCTGGTAGGCCTTGAGCTGGCGGGTCATGTTGACCGTCTGGGCGACCTGCATCCGCGCGGCGGCACCGGCGGCGGTCTTCCAGGCCGCGGCCGTCATCCCGGCCGCGCGGCGGTCGGGGACGACGACGCCGTGGGCACCGAAGGCGGCCGCGGAGCGGATGATCGCACCGAGGTTGCGCGGGTCGGTGACGTGGTCGATCGCGACGATCAGCGGCGTCTCGCCACGGTCGGCGGCGGTGTCGAGCAGGTCGTCGGCGTGGGCATACTCGTACGCCGGGATCCGGGCCGCCAAACCCTGGTGGCCGTTGAAGCCGGTGAGCCGGTCGAGCTCGGTCTTGGTCACCTCGAGCAGGGCGATGCCGAGCTCGGAGGCGAGCTGGAAGGCCTCACGCAGACGCCCGTCACGCTCGGCACCCTCGGCGACGTAGAGCGCGTTGGCCGGGACGCCCTCGCGCAGGGCCTCGACGACCGGGTTGCGGCCGATGATCCACTCGGCGTCGGAGGTGGAGCGCTTGCGCTGGGTGCGACGACCGGCGGCCTCGGCGGCAGCCGCGTCCTTGTAGGCCTTGTGGTACGGCCGGTCCTTCGCCTTGGGGGTCGGGCCCTTGGCCTCGAGCCCGCGTCGACGGACGCCGCCGGAACCGACGGTCGCGCCCTTCTTCGACGACTTCTGGATCGCGCCGCGACGCGAAGAATTGCCTGCCATTACGCCAGCCCCCACTTGGGTCCGTTAGGTGTGTCTGTGATCTCGATGCCGGCCGCCTTGAGCTGGTCCCGGACCGCGTCGGCCGCGGCCCAGTCCTTGGTCTCGCGGGCGGCGGCGCGCTGCGCGAGCAGCGCCTGCACGAGGGCGTCGACGGCGTCGGTGAGCTTGGCGCTCTCCTCGTCGGGCCCCGTGGTCCCCCAGGCGTCGTCCGCCGGGTTGAGGCCGAGCACGTCCAGCATCAGCAGCACTGAGCTGGCGGCGGCCTCCAGGCCTGTGGTGTCACCGTCGGCCAGGGCCTTGTTGCCCTCGCGCACGGTGTCGTAGAGGACGGCGACCGCGGCCGGCGTCCCCAGGTCGTCGTCCATCGCCGTGACGAACGCGTCGGGCAGGGCGGCGCCCAGGCCCGCGTCCTCGGGGCCGAGCTCGGCGAACGCGCGGTCGAGGAAGCCCTCGATCCGGCGGAAGCCGGCGGCGGCCTCGTCGAGGGACTCGAAGGAGAACTCGACGTGGGAGCGGTAGTGCGCGGCGACCAGGTAGAACCGCAGCTCGATGCCGCGGTAGCGCTCCAGCACCGACGGGATGGTCAGGGAGTTGCCGAGCGACTTGCTCATCTTCTCCCCCGCCGTGGTGATCCAGGCGTTGTGCATCCAGAAGCTCGCGAAGGCGTGCCCGGCGGCCCGGGACTGGGCCAGCTCGTTCTCGTGGTGCGGGAAGCGCAGGTCGAGGCCGCCGCCGTGGATGTCGAAGGCCTCGCCGAGGTACTTGCCGGCCATCGCCGAGCACTCGATGTGCCAGCCGGGGCGACCGGGGCCCCACGGGCTCGGCCACGACGCGGTCGCCGGCTCGGTGGCCTTGCGGCCCTTCCACAGCGCGAAGTCGCGCGGGTCCCGCTTGCCGCGGGGGTCGGCGTCACCGGCGTCGACCATGTCGTTGATCGACTGGTGGGTGAGCTCGCCGTACTGCGCCCAGGAGCGCACGTCGAAGTAGACGTCGCCAGAGCCGTCGGCCGCCGGGTAGGCGTGGCCCCGCTCGATCAGCGTCTCAATCAGGGTGACCATCTCGGGGATGTGGCCGGTCGCGAGCGGCTCGTACGTCGGCGGGGCGACGTTGAGGCTGGCGTAGGCACGGGTGAGCTCGCGGTGCATGTCGTAGGCGAGGTTGAACCACGCTCGCCCCTGGTCGGCCGACTTCGTCAGGATCTTGTCGTCGATGTCGGTGACGTTGCGGATGAACGTGACCTGGTAGCCGCTCCAGCGCAGCCAGCGCTGCAGCACGTCGAAGTTGACGCCGCTGCGCACGTGGCCGACGTGCGGCTCGGACTGGACGGTGAGACCACAGACGTACAGCGAGACAGTGCCGTCGACGAGGGGGACGAAGTCACGGACCTCGCCGGTCTGGGTGTCGTGCAGCCTGAGTGTCACCCGGCAAGTCTAGGGAAGCCGGGCCGGTTCCGCCCTTTCCTGGCCGGATCGGCCACCGATCAGCCGGACACCTCGAAGCTCACCGTGTGCCATCCGCTGGCGCCGTCGGGTGCGGGGGCCGCGACCACCCCGGTCTGGACCTCCCCGTCGGCGCCGACGGCCCGCACCCGGACCTGGTGCGACCCTGCGGCGAGACGGGCCGCGTAGCGCCACTGCACCCAGGAGTCGATGGTCGGGTCGGCGGCGAGGGTAGCGGCCGTCCAGGCGCCGCCGTCGACGCTGACCTGGACCGCGGAGATCCCGGTGTGCTGATGCCAGGCCGTCCCCGCCAGCACGCACCTGCCGTCGGCCGCAGGCCGCAGCGTCGCCCCCTGCGCCGGTACGTCGACGCGCGAGGCGATCTTGATCGGACCCTGTGCGCTCCAGCCCAACGGCGTCCAGTAGCCCTGGTCGGCCTCGAAGGTGGTGACCTTGAGGTCCACCACCCACTTGGTGCCACTGACGTAGCCGTAAAGCCCGGGCACGATCACCCGCACCGGGAAGCCGTGCTCGATCGGCAGCGGCTCGCCGTTCATCGCCACCGCCAGCAGCGCGTTGCGCTCGTCGGTCAGGGCCTCCACCGGGGTGAGGCAGGTCCAGCCGTCGCTGCTGGTCTGCAGGACCCCGTCGGCACCGGCCTTCACCCCGGCCTCGGCCAGCAGCGGGGCGATCCGCACCCCGCTCCACCAGGCGTTGCCGATCAGGCCGCCGCCGACGTCGTTGGAGACGCAGCACAGCGTCATCCAGTCCTCGGTCAGGGTGCGGGCGAGCAGGTCGTCGAAGGTCAGCTCGATCTCGCGCTCGACCATCCCGTGGATCCGCAGCCGCCAGCCCGACGGGTCGAGGCTCGGCGGCAGCAGGGCGGTGTCGATCCGGTAGAAGTCGCCGGCCGGGGTCAGCCACGGCGGCTGTCCGGCGACGTGCTGCTCCACCCCGGCAGGGACGACGGGCTGGGTGACGCCGGGCAGGCGGAGCGCGGCACGGGCCTGCTCGACCCGGCGCCGTCCCTGGCCGACGTACCGGCTGGCGACGGCGGCGACCACCGTGACGCCGACGCCGAGCCCGCCACGGACCAGGAAGGAGCGTCGCGAGCTCGCGTCCCAGCGCACCTGGCCGTCGGGTGCCGGCGGGTCGTCGGGGTCGGGCAGCAGCACGATCAGGTGCGGGAGCACGACGAGCCAGACCACCAGGCCGACGGCGAGTGAGAGCGGTCGGGCGCCGAGCGGACCCGGCTGGACGGCGATCGCAGCCAGGCCTACCGCAGCGAGCACCACCATCGCGGTCATCGCCCAGACCAGGGTGCGCAACGTCGCCAGGGCAGCGATCACGACCGTGACGACGACCACCACGCCGGTGACCAGGAGCGGCTTGTCGGCGTGCCCGACGGCCCGGATGGCGCGTTCGGCCAGCGGGCCGGGGGCGTGCCGGATGATGAAGGTGCCGACCGCCTCGACGGGTGAGTCCTTGGTGCTGATCAGCCGCGAGACGACCTGCGCGAGGGCCAGGCCGAGCAGCGCGGTGAGCGCTCCGGCCCCGGCCCGCAGCCAGCGATGGCGCTGCACTCGTCGGTCCACCCCTTGATTGTGCTCGCCCGATGGGAGGATGGGGAGGTGATCCCCCGTATCGGCCTCGGCACCGACGTCCACCGCCTCGTCCCCGGGGTCCCGCTCCACCTGGCCGGGCTGGCCTGGCCCGACTCCGAGGTCGGCCTGGAGGGTCACTCCGACGCTGACGTCGCCGCGCACGCCTGCTGCGACGCCCTGCTCTCGGCCGCGGGCCTGGGCGATCTGGGGTCGAACTTCGGCACCGCCGAGCCGCAGTGGGCCGGCGCTGCCGGTGCCACCCTGCTCGCCGAGACCGCCGCGCGGGTGCGGGCCGCCGGGTTCGAGATCGGCAACGTCGCGGTCCAGGTGATCGGCAACCGCCCGAAGCTCGGCCCGCGCCGGGCCGAGGCCGAGGCAGCGCTGTCGGCCGCCGTCGGCGCGAGCGTCACGGTGAGTGCGACCACCACCGACGGCCTGGGCCTGACCGGTCGCGGCGAGGGGGTCGCCGCGCTGGCGACGGCCCTGATCGTGCCCGCCTGAGCCCCCCGGACGGGGCAGGTCAGGCGACCCGCGGACCCACGAAGACGGTGCCCTCCTCGAGCCTGACGCCGTAGGCCGGCACCGAGAAGTGCGCGTCCTCCAGGCAGACCCCGGTGCGCAGGTCGAAGGCGTGCCGGTGCGCCGGTGAGGCGACGAACGGGATCTCGCCGCGCAGGCCGACGATCCCCTTCGCGATCCCCGACGCCTTGGCGAACGGATCGTGGTTGCCCAGGGCGAAGACGTGGTCCTCGCCGTCCAGACAGAGCCGGAACAGCGCGATCGCCTGGCCGTGGACGAGCGCTGTCGCGCCGCGTTCGACCTCCAGGTCGGCCACCTTGCAGACCGGCTGCCATTCCTCGGTACGGGTGAGGGCGCGCGGACTCATGCCACCTGACCCCCTCGTGTCGTCGCCCCGAGGGTCCTCCCGAGCGGTAGCCCCATCGCTGCCTCCTGTGTAGGTGACACGAACCTAGGGAGCGCGTGTTCGGGGCCTGTAACGCCTTGTTACAGCCAGGAAAACGTTGCCCGGAGACGTCGCTGCCGCGGCCCGGATGGGGTGCCACGCCGCCGAGGTTCTAGGGTCGGGGCCATGTCTGCCGCGGTCGTCGTCCTCGCCGCCGGCTCGGGCTCCCGGGTCGGTGCAGCGGTCAACAAGGTCCTCCTCCCGCTCGGTGACACGACGGTGCTCGGGATGTCGCTGCGGGCCGCGATGCGCACCCGTGACGTACGCCGGATCGTGGTCGTCCACCGCGACGGCGAGGCCGAGGCGGTGGCCGAGGCGATCCGCGCCGAGCTCGGGGACGGCGAGGTCCGCCTGGTCGTCGGTGGCGCGACCCGGCACGGGTCGGAGTGGCAGGCCCTGCAGGTGCTCCGTGCCGAGATCGAGTCCGGCGAGATCGACGTGGTCGCGATCCATGACGGCGCCCGCCCGCTGGCTTCCCCGGAGCTGTTCGACCTCACCATCGCCGTCGCGGGCGAGGTCGGCGGCGCGATCCCGGCAGTGCCCGTGACCGGGCTGATCGAACGCGGCACGCTGCGCCCGCACACCGGCCTGGTCGGCGTACAGACGCCGCAGGCCTTCCGTGCCGGGCCGCTGCTGGCGGCCTACGCGGCGGCGGCTGCGGAGGGGTTCGAGGGCACCGACACGGCAGCGACGCTGGCCCATGCCGGGGAGATCACGATCGCGGCGGTGCCGAGCTCGCCGCTGAACCTCAAGGTGACGTTCCCCGAGGACGTGACGACCGTGGCAGCCCTGCTCTGAGCACTGCCTTCCGCGCCGGCCTCAGAGGCCGGAGCGGCCCTGGGCAGCCTGGGCGGTCTGGGCCTCCAGCAGGCGGACCTCGTCGGCAGTGGCGACCCGACGTGCCTCGGCCGGTGCCTCCAGGGTCTCGATGGTGAAGCCACGCTCGGCCAGGAGCCCCACCACGGCAGCGAAGTCGGTGGTGCCGGGGCCCTCGCCCAATGCCGCGACCGCCTCGGCGGGCAGCACCAGCGGACTGGCCACCTGCCAGAGACCGTCACGGTCGACGGTCCCTCCGATCGCACCGGCGGCCAGCTCCTTGACCGTGTCGGTGACGGGGCGCACACCCACGACGACCGCGTCGGTCTCCTCCGAGCGCACGATCGCCTCGGCGATGAAGGAGGCCGGCGTCATCGGGCAGAGCACGTCGTGGATCGCGACCCGCTCCCCCGAGACCGTCAGCGCCGGCCACGGGGTGTCGAAGTCGACCAGGGTGACGCCGGCGTCGCCGAGCGCCCAGGCCGCACAGGCGACCAGGGACTCCCCGTGGATGAGGCCAAATGGGAGCGACCCCCGGTCCGTCTCGACGACGAAACCGAGGGTCGGCTCAATGCTGAGAATGTCGATGGTGCCCACGTTCAGGACGCGAGAACCTCATCGAGCATGGCCTCGGCCTTGTCCTCGTTGGTCTTCTCGCACAGGGCGAGCTCCGACACGAGGATCTGGCGCGCCTTGGCCAGCATCCGCTTCTCACCCGCGGAGAGCCCGCGGTCACGCTCGCGGCGCCAGAGGTCACGGACGACCTCGGCCACCTTGTTCACATCACCGGAGTGCAGCTTCTCCAGGTTGGCCTTGTAACGGCGCGACCAGTTGGTCGGCTCCTCGACGTGCGCGGCACGCAGGATCTCGAACACACGGTCCAAGCCGTCACGGTCAACAACATCCCGGACGCCGACCAGGTCGAGGTTGCCGGCCGGCACCCTCACGACCAGGTCCTGCTGAGCGATAATCCTCAGGACGAGGTACTGCCGCTCCTCTCCCTTGATGGTGCGCATCTCGATGTCCTCGATGATCGCGGCACCATGATTTGGATAGACAACGGTCTCGCCGACAGTGAAAGTCATAAGTCGTAGAACCCCTTCCTAAGGCCGCCAGTCTACCACGAATTCTCAGGGTCGATTCCGGCGTTTTTGCAGGTCAGAGGCCATATGCCCCTCAACCCAGGGGTTGACAGATGAGGGCGACCTGTGGTGGAAAGGCCTTCATCATGGCCTCCGCGACCTTTCCCCAGACCGCCCTGAGGCGGATCAACGCGACCACCGCCGCGCTCCTGATCCGCGCTGCTCATCCGCGCCAGGCCTTCTTCATCACCCTGGCGCTGACTCTGGCTGCGGCCCTCTCGGGCAGGCCCGGGCGCGAGGTGGCGCTCGTCGCCGCGACGGTCCTGGTCGGGCAGCTCATCCTGGGCTGGCAGAACGACCTGGTCGACGCGGCCGCCGACCAGCGCCACCAGCGGATCAAGCCGATCGTCGACGGCCTGGACCGCTCGACGCTCTCCTTCGCGATCAGCTGCGCGGTGCTGCTGCTGATCCCGCTGGCCGTCAGCAACGGCCTGATGGCCGGAGCCTGCTTCGGCGTCTCGATCCTGGTCGGGGTGCTCGGCAACCTGCGCAACGGCCTGGTCCGGATGGGTCCGCTCAGCTGGGTCCCGTGGGCGATCTCGTTCGGCCTCTATCCGGCCTTCCTGTCGTACGGCGGCTGGGGCGGCCAAGCCACCGGCGAGGCCCCCTCCCTCACCCTGACGGCGCTCTCGGCGCTGCTCGGGATCGGCGTCCACGTCTTCACCGCACTGTGGGGCCTGGTCGCCGACGACGCTGATCATTGGCGCTACCTGCCACTGTGGCTGGCACGTCGTACAGGCGCCACGACGGTGCTCCTGGGGAGCATCGTGTACCTCGGAATCATCGGCACCGCGATCGCCGTTGTGGCCCAACAGAGTGGACTGGGTGCGTAGATTCCTATGGACACCGCTAGCATGTCGGCCGTGATGAACGTTCGCCGCAAGCTCGCTCTCGCCGTCGCCGCTGCCGCTGTTGCCGTTCCGGCTCTCAGCGCGTGCAGCCTCAGTGGTTTCGACTACGCGACGGACCGCCCCAACGTGATTGCCAACGGCGGTTACTACATCGAGGGCCCGATCCACGTCCTCGCCGCGCGGATCATCGCGCCGAGCGACGGCACCGGCACCTTCGTCGCCACGATCACCACCGACCCGACCTCGAAGACCGTCGAGTTCGACGGCCTCGAGGGCGTCACGGCGGAGAAGTTCGCTCCGGTCGAGCTCAAGCCCAACGGCATCGCCAACCTCTACACCGAGGGCGGCGTCGCCGTGACCGGCGACTTCAAGGCCGGCCAGATCGTTCCCGTGACGGTCTCCTTCAACGACGGCACCCGGATCAAGGTCGGCGCCGTCGTCGTCACCCAGTGCCACGAGTACGCCGACCCGTCGGTCGCCCCGTCGGTCACCAAGGGCAAGGCCTCGGCCTCCGCCGACGCCACTGCCTCCGCCGACGCCACTGCCTCCGCTGACGCCACCGCGTCGGCCGACGCCTCCGCGAGCGCCTCGGAGTCCACCAGCGCCGCGCTCAGCTCCGAGGCCGACGCCGGTGCGTACGCGTGCACCTACCCGTCGATCCCGGCGCTGTCCGAGAGCGACCACTGAGCTCCATGACGTACACCCTGATCCTGCTCCGCCACGGCGAGAGCGAGTGGAACGCGCTCAACCTCTCCACCGGCTGGGTCGACGTCAACCTGACCGACAAGGGCCGCGCCGAGGCCACCAACGGTGGGCAGCTGCTCGCCGACCGCGGCATCCTGCCCGACATCGTGCACACGTCGCTGCTGCGTCGGGCGATCAACACCGCCGCGATCGCCCTCGACACCGCCGACCGTCACTGGATCCCGGTCAAGCGCGACTGGCGGCTCAACGAGCGCCACTACGGTGCACTCCAGGGCAAGAACAAGTCCGAGACGCTGCAGAAGTTCGGCGAGGAGCAGTTCAACCTCTGGCGCCGCTCCTACGACGTCCCGCCGCCGCCGCTGGACGCCGACTCGGAGTTCTCCCAGGCCCACGACGTGCGCTACGCCGACATCGACGTGCCCGCCACCGAGTGCCTCAAGGACGTCGTCGCCCGGATCGTGCCGTACTTCGACGAGCAGATCGCGCCCGACCTGCAGGCCGGCAAGACCGTCCTGGTCACCGCTCACGGCAACAGCCTGCGCGCCCTGGTCAAGCACCTCGACGGGATCTCCGACGCCGACATCGCGGCGCTCAACATCCCGACCGCTCAGCCCCTGGTCTACCGCCTCGACGAGAGCTTCACGCCGCTCGTCGCCGGTGGCGAGTACCTCGACCCGGAGGCCGCTGCCGCTGCTGCCGCCGCGGTCGCGAACCAGGGCAAGCAGTAGCCGACTTCCGGGTTCACCACGGCCGACTTCCGGGTTCACCACCGTCGAGATCCGGGTTCACCACCGTCGAGATCCGGGTTCACCACGTCACGAAGCCCCGAGCCGCCTGGCTCGGGGCTTCGTCGTTCTCCGAACGTGTCAGCGAGGTGCCGGACGGTGCCGCGCGACACCGACGCCGACCAGGGCGATCACCCCACCGACGTACGCCAGCAGTGCCGGCGTCTCGCCCAGGAACACCGCGGCCAGGGCGATCGAGATGACCGGCACCAGGTAGGTCGAGATACCCAGCTGTGAGGCTGAGAGGTGGCCGAGGGCGTAGCCGTAGGTGGTGAACGCGACCGCCGTCGGGAACACGCCGAGGAAGACCAGCCACAGGATCGACGACGTCGGCGCCGCGCGCAGGTCCGTGACCAGCTGGCCGACCCACGGCAGGGTCGCGACCGCACCGATCGAGCACGCTAGCCAGGTCAGCTGGATCGCGGGGATCCGACCGGCCAGCGGCTTCTGCACGACCAACGAGATCGAGTACGCCGCCACCGAGATCAGACACAACGCGACCCCGACCACCGAGCCCTCTCCCCCGCCACCGGAGGAGAACGCGATCACGACGACGCCCGCGAACGCCAGCACGAGTCCGAGGCCGACCCAGCGGGTGAACCGTTCGCCGAGGAAGATCGCGGCCAGCACCGCGATCACGACCGGAGAGAGCTGCAGCACCAGGGCCGCCGTACCGGCATCGATATGCCGCTCGCCGGTGTTCAGAGCGACCATGTAGACGGCGTACCAGAGCAGGCCGATCACGACGATGCGCAGCCACTGGCCGGGGGCGGGTGCGACCAGTCGGGCACGGCCGCGGGCACGAGAGACCAGCACGAGGGCGCCGAGGCAGAGCGAGCCGACGAGCATCCGGCCCAGAGCCAGGGCGCCGGGGTGGAAGTCGTCGGCGAGGTGGCGGATCGCGACGAAGGCCGAGGCCCAGAAGACGAGCGTGGTGAGGACCGCTGCCAGCGGCAGCCAGGGGCGTTGCACCGATCCACCCTAGGGAGTCGCGGGCACCGTGCTCCACTCGTTATCGGGGCACGGCGGCCGGCGGTGTGGCGAACCCGGAACTCGGCCGTGGCGAACCCGGAACTCGCGCGTGGCGAACCCGGAACTCGCGCGTGGCGAACCCGGAACTCGCGCGTGGCGAACCTGGATCTCAGCGGTGGTGAACCCGGAATTCGGCTAGGTGGGTGCCGAGGAGGCGTCCCAGGGTGAGGGCCGGGGTGAGCATCATCCCGGAGCAGAAGCTGTTGCCGCAGGTCGCCCCGGCGCCGATCACCTCGCCGACGGCGAAGAGGCCGGGGATCGTCTCCCCCGATTCGGCAACGACAGCGCAGCCGGCGTCGATGTCGAGCCCCTGGAAGGTCACCAGCGTGATCGCGTGGTTGCGGATCGCGTAGAACGGTCCGTGCTCGATCCGCGACGGCAGGTGGGTGCGCCCGAACTCCGGGTCCGCGCCGGCGTCGACGTACCCGTTGTAGCGCTCGACCGTCGCGGCGAGACCCGCCACGTCGATCCCGGCGGCCGACGCCAGCTCCTCCAGGGAGTCAGCCGCATGCACCCCCGGACGGGTGTTGCACATCCGCCGTACGTCGTCGGGCTCGGCCCCCACCACGATCTGGCGGGTGCCGCCCGAGGCCAACTCCAGGGCGGCATCGTCGAAGATCGTCCAGAAGGTCTGGGCGGACACCCCGATCAGGGCCCGCTCCTTCTCGTCGATCGACTCCTCGTCCTCGGCGACCCAGCGCTGCCCGGCGGCATCGACGTAGATCTCGGCCGGGGGCCGCTCGGCGGTGAGGCGTTGCCGGTCGTTCCAGTTCGCCCGGCCCGGGCTGGTCGGGTCGGGCAGGCCGCCGAAGGTGGGCAGGTAGGTGCCGGCGCCCTGGAGTCGCGCACCGACCGACAGCCCGAGGTGGAGGCCGTCGCCGGTCGACGTACGGGCTCCGGCAGAGACCAGCGGAGCGCCCTCCAGCTCCTCGAACAGCTCCGCATCCCCGGCATAGCCGCCGGTGGCGATCACCACGGACCCGGCGCTGACGGCGACCTCCCGGCCCGAGCGGAGCACCCGCACCCCGGACACCCCAACGCCCGCACCGGCGCCCGCATCCGCACCCGGCTCCCCCTCGATCAGCTCGATCAGCTCGGTCACCGGCGAGTCCAGCCAGATCTCCAGGTCACCCTCGGCCTGGCACGCGGCCACCTCGGCCTCCAGCACGCTCAGGATCGACATCCCCTCGTCCACGCCGTAGTACGTCCGGGCGGTCCCGTACGGCTCGTGCCCGTAGACGATCCGCGGCGTCTCGGGAGCGAACGCGAAGCCACGCTCGTCGAGCCAGTCGATCGTCTCGGCGGCATGGGCGGTGACCAGGTCGCGCAGGTCGGTCCGGGCGGTGCCGTGGCTGATCCGGTCGATGTCAGCGCGGTGCGCCTCGACGGAGTCCTCGATCCCGGCGGCCCGCTGGCGGCGCGGGCCGGCAGCGGCCAGGTGCCCGCCGGACAGGTGCAGGGTGCCGCCGAGGCGACGGTCCTTCTCCACCACCAGCACCCGGGCGCCACCGCGGGCGGCCTGGAGGGCACAGGCCAGGCCGGCAGCACCGGCTCCGACCACGACGACATCGACGGTGAACTCAGCCTCACGCATGACAATAGATGATATATGATCAACCCATGAGTGACGGCCCTCTCACCGGCATCCGTGTCATCGATGCCTCGACGATCCTCGCCGGCCCGCTGGCCTGCCAGATCCTCGGGGACTTCGGCGCCGAGGTGATCAAGATCGAGCACCCGACCAAGCCCGACGGGATGCGCGGCCACGGTCCCTCGGTCGACGGCACCCCGATCTGGTGGAAGGAGGTCGCCCGCAACAAGCAGACCCTGGCGCTGAGCCTCTCGGCCCCCGAGGGTGCCGAGCTCTTCCTCGCCCTCGCCCGGACCGCCGACGTGATCGTGGAGAACTTCCGTCCCGGCACCTTCGAGAAGTGGGGGCTGAGCCCCGAACGGCTGCACGCCCTCAACCCCGGCCTGATCCTGGTCCGGGTCACCGGCTTCGGTCAGAGCGGCCCGTACGCCGCCCGCGCCGGGTTCGGCACCCTGGCCGAGTCGATGAGCGGCTTCGCCCACCTCACCGGCCAGCCCGACGGCCCGCCCACCCTGCCCGCCTTCGGCCTGGCCGACTCGATCGCCGGGATCGCCGCCTCCAGCGCGATCTCGATGGCGCTGCTGGCCCGCGAGCGCTCCGGGGACGGCGCCGGACAGGTGATCGACCTCGACCTGCTCTCCCCGATCATGACCGCCGTCGGTCCCGGCCCGACCGTCTTCGCCCAGACCGGCGAGGTCGGGATGCGGCACGGCAACCGCTCCACCAACAACGCGCCGCGCAACACCTACCGGACCTCCGACGACCACTGGGTCGCGATCTCGACCTCGGCGCAGGCGATCGCCGAGCGGGTGATGGTCCTGGTCGGCCACCCCGAGGTGATCGAGGAGCCTTGGTTCGCTGCGGGCAACACCCGCGCCGAGCACACCGAGGAGCTCGACGAGATGGTCGGCTCCTGGATCGGTGCCCGCACCCTCGACGCCGTGGTCACCGCCTTCACCGAGGCCGGTGCCGCGATCGCGCCGATCTACTCGGCCCGCGACATCGTCGCCGACCCGCACATCCGCGCCACCGAGATGCTGACCGAGGTCGAGGACGAGGACTTCGGCGACCTGCTCCAGCACAACGTGCTCTGGCGGATGTCGGGCACGCCCGGCTCGATCCGGTTCACCGGACGCCGCCACGGCGCCGACACCGACGAGATCCTCGCCGGCCTCGGCCTGCCCGAGGACCGCATCGCCGACCTGCGCGACCGCCAGATCATCGCCTGACCCGCCCGAACCGACCCGAGGACCTCGTGACCAGCATCGACCCCACCACCGCCCAGCTCCTCTCCGCCGCCGCGGCGGGCCTGGAGATCTTCGACCTCGGCCGCACCCTCACCGTCGGGATGCCGCAGTCGCCCAACCACCCGGCGTACTGGCACGCGATGCCGCGCCGCCACGGCGACATGGTCCGCTCCGACGGCGGCTCGGCCGCCAACGACATGATCTCGATGGGCACCCACGTCGGCACCCACGTCGACGCCCTCGCCCACGTCTCCCAGGACGGCAGGCTGTACGGCGGCACGGACGCCGAGGCCGCACAGGTGGGCGGCAAGTTCGTCGAGCACGGTGCCCACACCATCGCGCCGATGGTTCGGCGCGGCCACCTCCTCGACGTCCCGACCACGCTCGGCGTCGGGCGTCTGGAGCCGGGCCAGGAGATCACCGTCGCCGACCTGGAGGCGACGCTGGCCGCGCAGGGCAATGGGATCGGCACGGGCGACGTGGTGATCATCCGCTCGGGCTGGGGCCAGCACTTCGACTCCGGCGACGGTGACGCCTACCGCGGCCTGTCCACCGGCGTCCCCGGGGTCTCCGCCGCCGGCGCCACCTTTCTGGCCGACCTCGGCGTGCACGCCCTGGGCGCGGACACCATCGCCTTCGAGCAGCTCGCCCCCGGCGCCGGCCACGGTCTGCTGCCTGCCCACCGGGTGCTGCTGGTCGAGCGCGGGATCTACATCATCGAGGCGATGGACCTCGAGGCCGTCGCCGCTGCCCGGAAGCACGAGTTCCTCTTCGTGCTGAGCCCGCTGAAGTTCTACGGCGCGACCGGCTCACCGGTGCGGCCGCTGGCGGTGGTCGGCGCATGACCTCCGACCTCAGCAGCTACACCCCCGCCGCCGATGCCCAGCCGGCCGGCAACCCGACCGGCGAGCCCGGCGGTGGCCCGACCCTGGCCCAGCAGCTCGCCGCCTTCGCCCGGCACGTCGCCGTGCACGGCGTACCGCAGGAGGTGGCGGCGTCGGTGGGCCAGCGCACGCTCGACATCCTCGGGCTCTGCGTGGCTGCGCACCGGCTGCCGACGTCGGCCGCAGCGATCGGGCACGTGCTCGACCAGGGCGGCCACCCGCAGGCCACGATCGTCGGCCTGGAGCAGCGGGTCAACGCCGGGCAGGCGGCCTTCGCCAACGGGGTGCTGGCGCACTCGCTGGACTACGACGACACCCACCTGCCGTCGGTGCTGCACCCGAGCGCGAGCGTCGTCCCGGCGGCCCTGGCCGCCGCCGAGCACGCCGGCGCCTCGGGCGAAATCACCACCCGCGCGATCGCGGCCGGACTCGAGGTGGCGGTCCGGCTCGGGATGGCCGGCTACGACGCCACCTTGGGCAACTCGGTCTTCTTCGAGCACGGCCAGCACGCAACCTCGATCACCGGGGCGATGGGGTCGGCGGTCGCCGCCGCGATCGCCTACGGCCTTGACGAGACCGGCATCGCCGACGTCCTCGGCCTGACCGCCTCGATGGCCTCGGGCGTGATCGAGGCCAACCGCACCGGCGGCACCGTGAAACGGCTGCACTGCGGTGTCGCGGCCGAGGCCGGGATCAACGCCGCGCTGCTGGTCAGGCGTGGCTTCACCGGTCCGCCGACGGTGCTGGAGGGACGCTTCGGCTTCTTCCAGGCGTGGCTGCACGGGCAGTTCTTCCCCGAGGCGATCACGTCGGGCCTGGGCACCGAGTGGTCGGTGCCGGGGATCTTCTTCAAGCCCTACCCGGCCAACCACTTCACCCACACCACCGTCGACGCCGGCCGTGCCTTCGCCGCGGCCGGGATCACCCCGGCCGACGTGGCCGAGGTGGTGGTCGGCGTGGCCGGGTCCACGGTGCGCACCATCGGCGAGCCGCTGGAGGTCAAGCGCACCCCGGCGACCGGCTACCAGGCGCAGTTCTCCGGGCCGTACGCCTTCGCCGCCGGACTGATCGGCGGCGGTGGCCTGGCGACCGGGCTGGACGACTACACCGATGCGCTCGCCACCGATCCGCTCCGGCGCGACCTGATGGCCAAGGTCACCGTGGTCGCCGACGAGCGGTGCGACGCGATCTACCCGTTCCAGTTCCCGGCCGTCGTACGGCTACGGACGACGGACGGCCGTGAGCTGGTCGAGGAGGTGCTGACCAACCGTGGTGGGCCCGCCCGGCCACTGTCGGCCGCCGAGCTCGGCCGGAAGTTCGCCGACAACGTCGCCGGGCGGCTCGCGCCCGCCACCGCCGCCGCGGTCAGCGCCGAGATCCTCCGCCTCCCCGAGGTCGACGACCTGAGCGCCGCCCTCGCCCCCCTTGCCACCTTCATCCCCACCACCGACACCACCGACCACGAGGAGTCCCTGTGAGCGAGCTCGACCTGATCATCACCAACGTCCTGGCGGTCCTGCCCGGCCAGGCCGAGCCCCAGGCCGTCGACCTGGGGATCACGGACGGCCGGTTCACCCGGATCGAGGCCGGGCTCGACCCCGCGCTGGCCGCCACCGTCGTCGACGGCCGTGGTCGTACGGCGTTCCCCGGCGTGGTCGACGGCCACCAGCACTGGGGGATCTACAACCCGCTGCCGACCGACGTGGCCAGCGAGTCGCGGGCGTGCGCCCAGGGGGGCGTGACCACCTCGCTGTCGTACATGCGGACCGGGCAGTATTACCTGAACAAGGGCGGCGCGTACGCCGACTTCTTCCCCGAGGTGCTCGCCCAGACCCACGGCAACGCCCTGGTCGACTACGCCTACCACCTGGCCCCGATGAGCAAGGAGCACATCGAGGAGATCCCGGCGCTGGTCTCCGAGCACGGCGTCACCTCGTTCAAGGTCTTCATGTTCTACGGCAGCCACGGCCTGCACGGACGCAGCACCGACCAGTCGTCGTTCCTGATGACCCCCGAGGGCGAGCGCTACGACTACGCACACTTCGAGTTCGTGATGCGGGGCATCCAGCGCGCCCGCGAGGCCCACCCCGAGATCGCCGACCAGATCTCGCTGTCCCTGCACTGCGAGACGGCCGAGATCATGGCGGCGTACACCAAGATCGTCGAGGAGGAGGGCTCGCTGAGCGGCCTGCCGGCGTACTCCGCCTCCCGCCCGCCGCACTCGGAGGGCCTGGCCGTCACGATCGCGTCCTACCTGGCCCACGAGACCCAGCTGCCCACGATCAACCTGCTCCACCTGACCTCGCGCAAGGCCGTCGAGGCGGCGCTGACGATGGCCGCGGCGTTCCCGCACATCGACTTCCGCCGCGAGGTCACCGTCGGTCACCTGCTGGCCGACTGCGACACCGCGCACGGCGTCGGCGGCAAGGTGAACCCGCCGCTGCGCCCGCGCGAGGACGTCGAGGCGCTGTGGGACTACGTGCTCGACGGCACCATCGACTGGGTCGTCTCCGACCACGCCTGCTGCAAGGAGGAGCTGAAGTTCGGCGACCCGGCCGACGACGTCTTCCTGGCCAAGTCGGGCTTCGGCGGCGCTGAGTACCTGCTCGCCGGGATGGTCTCCGAGGGCACCAAGCGCGGGCTCTCCTTCGGCCGGATCGCGGAGCTGTGCGCGACCAACACCGCCACGCGCTACGGCCTGGGCGGGCGCAAGGGCGCGATCAAGGTCGGCCTGGACGCCGACCTCGCCCTGGTGGACGTCGACCACACCTGGACCGTGCACGCCGCCGACTCCGAGTCCAGCCAGGAGTACACCCCATTCGAGGGTGCGACCCTGAGCGCCAAGGTTACCGACACCTTCCTGCGTGGGACGCAGATCCTGACCGACGGCGTCGTCACCGATGCCGCTCCGGGCGGGCAGTACCTGAAGCGTCCCCTCTGATCGGTTCCACCACCGCGTCAGCCCGGTCCCGTCAGGGGCCGGGCTGTGGTGTGTCGGGGCGGGGCCGGTCAGGGCAGGGCCGGCGGTCACCTCGCCCGGAGGAGCCCGTCGACGCCGTACGCCGTCACCGGCACTCGACCACCAGGTGCGGCGCCCCGATCGGCGAGGTCAGGGCCACCGCGCGACACCGCCCGAACGGCGCCAGGTCGACCTCGACGACCTCGCCGGAGCGCCCCGCCCGGGCGCGTACGTCGTCCAGCTCGTCGGTCACGATCACCAGGCCCAGCACCCCGCGGGCCGGAGCCACACTGCGACCGGCCAGCGAGCCGCCGGTCCCGGCGGGCAGGCCGTAGTCGACCAGGTTGACGTAGGTCTGCTCCCGGCTCGGGCCGAAGGCGCGAGCGCGCACCCGCAGTCGCTCCTCAATGCCGATCAGCCGGGAGAACGAGGTGTCGTCGAAGTCGCACTCGTACACCACGCCCCAGCCGAAGACATCGGCATAGAACGCCGTGGTCGCTGCCGCGTCGGTGAGTGGCAGGGAGATGCTCAGCGGCTCCGAGACGGTCCGGTCCTGCACCTCGGCGAACTCGGCGAAGAACTCCCGCGGCCCGCTGAGCAGGGCGGTCATGACGTGGTCCGCCCCGGCGTGGTGGGCCTCGCGGAACGCACCCTCGGCGACCTCGTAGGCAGCCGTCGAGCTCGCCATCGGGTACCCGACCCGGCCCATGTGGGCGAGCGCGGCATCGAAGTCGGGGGCGTAGAAGTCGATCACCCGGAAGGCGTCGAGGTGGAGCCGGGTCGCCTCGCCGCGCAGTGGCTCCCCGGGGGCGGCGAAGCGGACCAGCACGACGCCGGCCTGGACGCCCGGCGTGGGCAGCGCCTCGATCTCGGTCCACGCCCCGGC
The DNA here is from genome assembly GCF_030150155.1 of Nocardioides sp. Classification (GTDB taxonomy): domain Bacteria; phylum Actinomycetota; class Actinomycetes; order Propionibacteriales; family Nocardioidaceae; genus Nocardioides. The sequence goes on along the minus strand of NZ_JASLGR010000016.1, from coordinate 151,119 downwards.
GGCCCTGCCGAAGAGCGCCGCGGTCGTCGCGTCGTCGAGCCGGGTCGGGGCCGACGCGGCCAGGCCGAAGGCGGCCGCGAGATGGTCGCGGTGGGCCTGCGGGTCGTCGGTGGAGATCAGCGGTCCGTAGAGACGTGAGGCCATTAATATATTATATCGTCATGATGGATGACCCGCTGATCCAGACCGTCGAGGTAGCCGCGCTACCCGAGGGTCTCCCCCGCGCCAGCGACTTCACGGTCGCCTCCGAGCCGCGGTCCCCCCTCGGCCCCGGCCAGGTCCGGATCCAGGTCGAGACGCTCTCCCTGGACCCCTACCTGCGCTCCCTGCTCGGCACCGGCCACCTCGACGATGCGCCGCTCGGCCCGGGCCAGGTGATGGCCGGACGCGGGATCGGCACCGTCACCGAGACCACGTCGGGCGTGGCCGTCGGCACCCGAGTGCTGGCCGAGACCGGCTGGCGCGCCGAGGCCGTCGTCGACGCCGACCAGGCCACGGCGATCACGGTCCCCGACGGCGTACCCGCCTCGGCGGCGCTCGGCGTCCTCGGGATGCCCGGCCTGACGGCGTACGCCGCTCTCGCGCGCCACCTCCGCCCGGCGGAAGGTGAGACGGTGGTGGTCTCCTCGGCCACCGGCGGCGTCGGCGCCCTGGCCGGCCAGCTCGCCCGCCGGGCCGGCGCCCGCCCCGTCGCGATCGTCGGCTCCCCCGCCAAGGCGGCGCTCGCCGTCGACGAGCTCGGCTACGACGCCGCCGTGGTGCGCGGGCGGCCCGGCTGGATCGAGGAGCTGCGCGCGGCCTGCCCCGACCGGATCCACGGCTACCTGCACATGGGCGACCAGGAGACCCTCGACGGGGTCGTCGAGCAGCTGGCCGTCGGTGCCCGGGTCTCGCTGATCGGCCTGATCGACCAGTCGAACGGCGCCGCTCCGACCCGGCTGCGTGCCGGTGCGTTGATGGCGGCCCACGCAGCGGCGTACGGGATGGTCGTCTACGACCACGCCGATCTGGCCGCCGAGCACGTCGAGGTCGTCGGCGCACTGCTCGCCGCGGGCACGATCCGCGCCCCCGAAGACCGGTATCTCGGACTCGGACAGGCGGGCGAGGCCTTCGCCCACCTGATGTCAGGACGCAACCGCGGGAAGGTCGTCGTCATCGTCGACCCCGCGTCGACCCAGGAGTAGCCCATGACAGATCCCACCCAGCACACGAAGAACGTCGTCATCACCGGCAGCACCAAGGGGGTCGGCCACGCGCTGGCCCGCGAGTTCCGCCGCCGTGGTCACAGCGTCGTCATCACCGGTCGCAGCACCACCGCGGTCGAGGCCGCGATCGCCACCCTGGGCGGCGAGCCCGGCTCCGGCCAGGTGCTCGGCCACGCCCTGGATGTCATCGACGACCAGGCCTGCGTCGGTCTCTGGGAGTACGCCGTCGGCGCCCTCGGCCGGGTCGACCTCTGGATCAACAACGCCGGCGTCGCGCACACCACAGCGCCGATCGTGGGGACCGCGGCCGACGACGTACGCGCGATGGTGTCGACCAACATGCTCGGCACCATCTTCGGCTCCCAGGCCGCCGCCCGCGGGATGCTGACGCAGGGCGGCGGCCAGATCTTCAACGTCCTCGGCGGCGGCTCGGACGGCCGGATCCGGCCCAACATGGGGGTCTACGGTGCCACCAAGCGCGGCCTCGACATGTTCACCGCAGCACTGGTCAAGGAGCTCGCCGGGACCGGGGTTCGCGTCGGCCAGGTGCGTCCGGGAATCCTGATCACCGACGGCTGGCAGCGCGAGGCCGCCCTCGCGCCCGAGCAGGTCTCCCGCCAGCGCCGGATCCTCAACATCCTCTCCGACCACCCCGAGGACGTCGCACCGACGCTGGTCGAGCGGATGCTGGCGAGCACCCGGCACGGCGACGCGATCGCCTGGCTGACCACCGGCCGGATGATGAGGCGGTTCCTGACGCCGGGCTACGCGGCCCGGCACGACGTGCTGGGGCGCTACGGGCTCTGAGGCACCACCCACACACCACGAACGCCCCGGAACCGATCGGTTCCGGGGCGTTCACGTGTGGCAGCAGTGGGGGTCGGCCCGCCACGAGGGGCGGGCCGACCGTGCCTCACTTGACGTTGAACGTCTTGGTGGCGGCACTGCCCTTGAAGGACCCGTTGGCGGCGTACACCGAGGAGACGGAGTACTTGCCCTTCTTCTTGAGGTTCTTCTTGGTCAGCTTGATCGTCGCCGTGCCGCCCTTGAGGGTGACGGTCTTGGTGATGACCTGCTTCTTGCCGACCTTGACCGAGACCTTTACCGCGCCGGTCGCGGCGGTGGCGCCGGCCTTGACGGTGACCGTGATCGTCGCGGTCCGCTTCTTCTTGTTGTACGCGACCTTGACCGCCGACGCGGTGGCCTTCGGGAGCACCACCACCGGGATCTTGGCCACGGTCACCGCAGCAGCGGCCGAGGTGGAGACGGCGTACGCGCCACTGGTGGACGTGAACGTCGCGGTGTACGAGTGCGCACCGGCAGCGACGCCGGTCAGCGCGACCGAGGCCTTCCCGTCAGCGACACTCGCCTGGCCGACCTGCGTCGTGCCCTCGAAGAACGCGACGGTGCCCGCAGCGTCGGTCGGGGTGACCGAGGCAGCCAGGGTGACCTTGCCCGGGGCCGGGCTGGTGGCGGTCAGAGCCGTCGTCGAGGCGATCGCCTCGACCGTGACAGCGGCAGCCGCGGACTCCGACGGGGCGTAGACCGTGGCGTCGGCCGGGACGAACTTCGCCACGAAGCTGTGCGCCCCAGCGGCGACGAGCGGGGCCGACGCGGACACCGCACCGGAGGCGACGGTGCCCTCGGCGACCTTGGTGGCGCCGTCGTAGAACTCGACCGTGCCGGCGGCCTCGGCCGGGGTGACGGTGGCGGTGAAGCTGACCGCACCCGGGGCGGGCGAGGTGGCGGTGCCGGTCGTCGTGGTGGCCAGAGCCGCGACCTCGAGCGCCTGAGCGTCCGAGACCGAGCCGTTGAAGGAGCGCGGGACGTTCGGGATGAACTTCGCCGTGTACGAGCGGGAGCCCGCCGCAGCGTCGGTCAGGTCGAGGGTGCCCTTGCCGGCGCTGGAGCCGGTAGCGCTGATGTTCTTCTCGCCGACCTTGGTGGCACCGTCGTAGAACTCGACCTTGCCGGCAGCGGCCGGAGCCACCACCACGGCGAGCTTCACCGTACGCGGGGCCGAGGTGGTGGCCGTCAGCGTGCTGGTGGTGGTGGCGGCGATGCCGGAACCGGCGCACGGAGCCTCGGCCGACATGTTGAACAGCGTCAGGTCCATCGCGAACTTCTCGACATAGATGTCGTGCGTGGTCGCGGTGGAGGCGGTCGGCAGGGTGCCGGTCAGGACCGGAGCCTTGAGGAAGGTGTTGCCCGGTACGCCGCTCGGGCCGGTCGACTCCTTGCCGTGCAGAGTCACCGACTGGCCGTCGACGTTCGCCTGGATCACGGCGCCCATCTCCTGGAGCGTGATCGACGAGAAGCCGAGCGCGACCTTGGAGCGGATCGACGCCGACACGGCGGTGCCGTTGACGGTGAAGTCGACGATGCTGTTCCACGGGGTCGACGGGAAGGTGCCGTAGGTGCACGAGGCGTAGACGGCGACCGGCTCCGGCGTGATGCCCGAGCCCGTGCAGACCGCGGAGGCCGAGGCCGAGATCCAGTTCGTGCCACTGGTGTTGACGTCGACGGTCATGTCAGCGCTCAGTGACTGGACCTGGACCGTCGGATTGGCGCTCGGCGCGTAGGCCAGGGTGCCGGTCAGGGTCGGGGCCACGAAGTCCTGGTTGGCCGGGATGCGGCTGAACGTGGACTTGGCAGAGACCTTGACCAGCTGGTCGTCGATACGAAGCGCAAGCGTGCCGCCGAAGGCACTGAGATAGATGCTCGCCGCGCCCAGGTTGAAGGGCGTGTCGATGACGGCAGTCACCGAGGTGCCGTCGATGGTCACGGCGATGTCGTCGTTCCACGGCAGCGAGTAGGTGTTGTAGGTGCAATTGGACGTGACCGGAAGGGTCACGTTGGTGGCGGCGTGCGCGGGCGCGCTGAGCATCGGCACACTCAGCGCCGCGGCGGCGAGCGCACCAGAGGCGAGGCTCGCGATCTTGCGGAAACGCATGTATTCCTCCTCGACGGCCACGTCACTCTCCGATGTGGCCTAGGTCTCATTAGAGAATATACGATATCTGCGTTTCGGCTAGGGGTCCGTTGAAACAAGGCCGTTAATTTCGCGTTCCGGGCCCGCCACCGAGGGTGGCGAACCCGGAACTGGGCGGTGGTGAACCCGGAAGTCGGGCGTGGTGAACCCGGAAGTCGGGCGTGGTGAACCCGGAAGTCGGCTAGGCGCGGGCGAGGAGCTGGCGAGCCTGGCGGGCTACGGCCTCGTCGATCATCCGGCCCCGCGCGTCGAGTGCGACCCCCGAGCCTCCCCCGGCTGCGGCGAGGGCGGCCAGGATCTGCCGAGCCTCGGCGATCTCGGCGGGGGTCGGGGTGAAGACCTCGTTGACCACCGCCACCTGGGCGGGGTGGATGCAGGCACGGCCGACGAAGCCGAGGCGGGCCAGGGCTGCCGTCGAGGCGCGCAGGGCGTCCAGGTCGCGGAACTCGGTGGAGACCGGGGCGATCGGTGGGGCGATGCCGGCGGCACGGGAGGCGAAGACGACGTGGGAGCGGGAGTAGAGCAGCTCGCGCTCGTCGTCCCCGGGGGTGATCCCGACGTCGGCGCGCAGGTCGGCCTCGCCGATCTGGAGCCGGTGCACCCGCGGCGCCCCGGCGATCGCGTGGGCGGCGAGGATCGCGTTGGCGCTCTCCAGCAGCGGCACCACGACCGCGGACGACCCGGCGGCCTCCAGCAGCCGGTCGACCTTGACCAGCTCGGCGGCCCCCTCGGTCTTGGCGACCACGAAGCCGTCGATGCCCTCGCATCCGGCCAGGGCCGCAAGGTCGGCCTCGCGCTCGGCCCCGGCGTTGATCCGCACCCAGATCCGTACGTCGCTGGGCGCCAGCCCCTCCAGCCAGGCGGCGATCACGTCGCGGGCCAAGGGCTTGCGCTCGGCCACGACCGCGTCCTCGAGGTCGACGATCAGCTCGTCGGCGCCCCGGTCGAGCGCCTTGCGCAGCTTGTCGGGCGCATCCCCGGGGACGTAGAGCGCCGAGCGGGAGAGCCGGGCCAGCCGCGCGAGCGTCGCCGACTGCCCCTGTCCCGCACCCACCTCAGCCGACACGGGTCTCCCCCTTCAGCAGCGACTTCGCCACGACCGTGCGCAGGATGTCGTTGGTCCCTTCCCCGATGCTCATCAGGATCGAGTCCCGGTAGAGCCGCTCGACCTCGAACTCGGTGGAGTAGCCGTAGCCGCCGTGCACCTTGAGCGCGTCGATCGCGGCCTGGAGCGCCACCTCGGAGCAGAAGATCTTCGCCATCCCGGTCGCCCCGTCGGCGCGACCCGAACGCACCGCGTCGGCGGCCCAGTACGCCATCAGACGGGCGGCCTGGACCTGGGTGCCGAGCTCACCGATCTTGGCGGCGACAAGTTGGAACTCCGAGATCGGCTGACCGAACGCCTTGCGCTGCTGGGAGTACGACAGCGCCTCCTCATAGGCCCGCTGGGCGATCCCAACCGAGCGGGCGGCGATGTTGACCCGCCCCCACTCCAGGGCCGAGAGCACCTGCTGCATGCCCTTGCCCTCCACGCCGCCGACCAGCTGCGCGACCGGCACCCGGACGTCGGTCAGGGTGATCTCGCAGGACTCGGTGCCCTTGTAGCCGAGCTTCGGGATGTCCTTGGTGACCTCGAACCCCGGCGTCCCGGCCTCGATCAGCAGCACGCTCATGCCACGGTGGGCCGGCGTCGCGGACGGGTCGGTCTTGACCAGGACCGGCAGCGGGTCGGCGTACCGGGCGTTCGTGATCCACATCTTGGAGCCGTTGACGACGTAGTGCTCGTCGCCGGGGTCGCCCACGTAGCGCGCCGTCGTCCTGATCCCCTGCAGGTCGGTGCCGGCGTCGGGCTCGGTCAGTCCGATCCCGGTGCGGCGCTTGCCGGTGGCCAGGTCGGGCAGGTACCTCTGCTTCTGCTCCTCGGTGCCGTGCATGGTGATCAGGCGGCAGGCCAGCGAGTGCGAGCCGAGGATCCCGGCGATCCCCATCCAGCCGCGCGCGATCTCCTCGAAGACGAGCGCGAACGCGACCGGATCGAGGTCGAGACCGCCGTACTCCTCGGGGACGGTGATGCCGAACAGGCCCATCTCCTTCATCCCGTCGACGATCTCGGTCGGGTAGCGCCCCGACTGCTCCCACTCCCGGGCGACGGGGACGATCTCCTTGTCGACGAACTGACGCAGCAGCGCCTTGAACTCGCGCTGGTCCTCATCGAGGGTGAAGTCCATCAGTTACTCCTTGTGTTGGCAGGGGCTCAGCGCGAGACGGCCGAGCGGTAGTACGGCAGGGCGCGACCGCCCGGGAGGTCGAGCCAGTCCACGGCGACCGGGTCGCCGATGGACCACCCGTCCGGAGCGGGTACGGCGGGCTCCAGGCGGGTCAGCACGACGGGGCCTTCGACCAGGCGGACCCGGGCGATCGTGTACGGCACCTCGACGTCGGGGCGCGGTGCCCGGTGGACCACGGTGAAGGAGTCCACGACGCCGGTCCCGACCGCCTCGATCTGCTCGAAGCGCTCCATCGCCCCGCAGCCGGTGCACAGCGCCTTGGGCGGGTGCTGCACCCGGGCGCAGGCGGTGCAGAACTGGAGGGTCAGCCGGTGGGTGCCGGTGGCCTCCCAGTACTCCGCGGTGATCTCGTCGATCGGCGGGATCTCGCCCGGGATCCAGGTCAGGTGTCCGCTGTGGTCACTCATCGTCGACTCCCTCGGTCGGTTCCCAGCACGACGGTGGCGTGGGTGGAGAGGATGCCGCCGGTGCCGTGCGCGACGGCGATCTCGGCGCCGGGGACCTGGCGTGCCCCGCACTCCCCGCGCAGCTGGCGGACCGCCTCGACCAGCAGCAGCACCCCGAACTGGCCGGGGTGGCAGTAGGACAGGCCACCGCCGGAGGTGTTGAGCGGGAACGCTCCGCCGGGCCGGATCCGGCCCTCGGCGATGAAGTCGAGCGCCTCCCCCTCCCCGCACAGCCCCAGCGCCTCGACGCTGAGCGCGGCGGTGATGGTGAAGGAGTCGTAGACCTGCGCCACGTCGACGTCGGCGGCGCTGATCCCGGCCCGGCGGTAGGCGTCGAGGACGGCACCCCGGGCGCCCGGCACGGCCAGGTCGGCGACCGCGGTGAAGGAGGTGTTGGTGGTGCGCTCGCCGTAGCCGAGCACCTCGACCGGGACCTGGGCCAGGTCACGGGCGCGCTCCAGGGAGGTCACCACCACCGCCCCGCCGCCGTCGGTGACCAGGCAGCAGTCGGCCGTCGTGAGCGGGGAGGAGATCATCGTGGCGCCGAGCACGTCGTCGACGGTGAGCGACTCCTTGCCGAAGCGGAACGCGGCCGGGTTGAGCAGCGCCCAATCCCGGGCGGCGACCGCGATCTCGGCGAGCTGCTCCCGGGTTCCGCCGTAGCGGTGCAGGTAGGCCTGGGCCGCCATCGCGTAGTACGACAGCGGATAGAGGATGTCGTAGGGCTCCTCGAACATCGCCTCGGGCACCCACGGCTCGTGGACGCCGCCGAGCTTGCGCGACTTGGCCGAGCGCTGGTTGGAGGCGTACGAGATCACCACCACCGAGGCCTGGCCGGCCTGGATCGCCTGGGTGGCGCGGGCCAGGTACATCTCGAAGGCGCTGCCCCCGGCGAAGGTGGACTCGGTCCAGGTCGGCACCACCCCGAGGTAGTCGGCCAGGTGGGTGGCCGAGAACCGCGAGATGCCGTTGGTGGCGATTCCGTCCACGTCGGCCAGGGTGAGGCCGGCGTCGGCCAGGGCACGGGTGACGGCCTGGGACTGCAGGGTGAGGATCGACTTGTTCGTCACGCCCAGATCGCACTCGGCGGCCCCGACGATGGCGACCCGGGACGCCCCGCGGGCGTCGAGCAGCGCGCTCACCGGCCGGCCCCTGGACCGTCGGCGACTCCGAGCAGTACGACGGCCCGCCCGGCCCCGGCCGCGACCCGTCCCGCGGTGCCGTCCTCGGCGACCACGACCACCTGCAGGTCGGCCCGCAGCAGCCCCTCCTCGACCTCGGTGACGGTGCCCTCGCAGCGCACCGTCTCCCCGGCGAAGACCAGGTTCTTGAACGTGAAGGAGAGCTCGCTGACGAAGCACAGCGGCCCCAGCCAGTCCTGGAGCTGTTCGACCAGCAGGGCACCGAAGACCTGGCCGTCGACCATCGGGGCCGGCAGCTTCGCCGCCTCGACGAAGGCCGGGTCGTAGTGCGAGCGGTACCAGTCCCAGGTGGCACCGGCGTAGGCGACCATGTCGACCAGGGTGATGGTCCGTTCCAGTGCCGGGACGGTGTCGCCGACGGTGATGGTGTCGTGCTGCACGGTGCTCATCGCGTCGGTCCCGTCGTCGCAGGGCGCTTCGCCAGGCCGACGAAGATGATCGTCTCGGTGTTCTCCGCCAGCGGCTCGCCGGTGTCGGTGGCGTAGCGGGCCGTGGAGGTGATGATCACCATCTCGTTGCCCGAGCCGGTCACCTTCCCGACGACGTCGTCGATCGACCAGGTCGCCACGATCACGTCGTCGGGACGGATCCGGCGGTGGAAGACGTAGGAGTTCCCACCCCGGACCTGGCGGGTGCCCGGCAGGTCGAGCCCCCAGGTGTGGCCGGCGTACCCGTCGGCATCGATCGGGAGAGCGGCGTACTGGTTGGTCTCGCAGATCAGGGTCAGCGGCCAGGTCGGCCCGGCCAGACCGTGGGCGCGGGCGTACTCACCATCGCTGTAGAGCGGGTTGTCGTCCCCGATCGCGAGCCCGAAGTAGCGGCCGGCGGCAGCACCGGCGGGGTCGGGGGCGGTGTAGGTCACGGTCCGTCCGCGCAGGGCGAGGACGTCGTCGGTGAGCAGGGAGTTCGTCATGCCTGTCCCTCCTCCGGCACTCCCGCGATCCGCGGATGGTCGGCCGGGTAGAGGGCCGTCGGGAAGACCTCCAGGCCGAACTCGGGGCGCAGCAGCGAGTGGCACAACGCCCCGGTCGAGGCCGGCCACGGCGCGCTCAGCAGCCGCTCCCGTACGTCGGCCACCGCCTTGTAGTCACCGACGTAGGACTCCACGCAGTACTCCGTGGTCTCCAGCAGATCGGTGACCGCGAGCCCCTCCGAGGCCAGCAGGTGCACGATCGCGCCGTAGGTCACCTCGGCCTGCTTGCCCAGGTCACCGTCGTGCAGCGCCTTCTGGGACTCCATGTCGAGGGAGGCGAAGCCGGACATGAAGAGCATCCGTCCGGCCTTGATCCCGGGCGCGTAGGTGAGGGTGTCGTAGCGCGACCAGCCGGGGTTGACCAGCTCCAGCGGCCGGCGCGAGGCGGTCACGTCCATCGCGACCATCACCCCCGGCGCGTGCAGCCGGCTCATCAGGATGCCGCCGGCGCAGGGGAAGACGTGGCCGTCGTTGTGGCCCAGCAGCTCCTTGCGGACCCAGTGCGTCTTGCGGTAGACGTCGCGGGTCTCCGGCGTGGAGTAGTCGAAGGTCGTGACGGCATGGCCCAGCGTCAGACCGACCGACTCCAGCAGCTCGCCTGCCTTCTCCAGCACGTAGCGGTACTGGGCCACGAAGTCGCCGGGGAAGACCACCTCCCCGGCGTCGTCGATCGGCACCACGGTGGGCAGGTAGACCACGCCGTCGGGGCCCTCGGTGATGGCCGAGGCGACCAGGTTCCCGTCACGGCGACCGGCCGAGGCGGCGAGCAGCTGACGGCCACCGCCCCGAGTGGCATGCAGCTCGACCTCGATCAGGGCGTTGCGCCGGACCAGGCGCTCGACGGCGACGGTGCGCACCGTCGGCCGGTCGCCGAGCCGGCAGATCCGCTCGGCGGCGGCCTCGGGGTAGGACTCCCAGCCGGCCGCGGTGATGTTCTCGCTCACCCGGGTGACGTCCTCGGGACCGAAGCCGGCGGCGGCCAGGATGGTGAGGCACTTGTCGTAGGCGATCCGGGCCTGCTCGGCCATCGTGCCGTCGACGGTCATCTTCCCGATCGCCGGGTCCTGGCGGGCCGAGGTGTGGCCCGAGGTCCAGGCGTTCTCCCCCTCGCTCAGGCCGAGGCAGAAGGTGAAGCCGTCGTAGGGGAACCAGGTGAAGTCTGCGGGTGTGATCGCGGAGAGGGTCATGCGGAGCGCTCCTCGTCGGGGTCGGAGTCGGGGTCTGGAACGGAGTCGGGGTCGTGCGGAGGGAGGTCGGCGGCGGCCGCGGCGGCGGCGGCACAGCCGATCAGGTGATCGAGGCCAGGTGCCGAGGGCAGGTCCCGCACGGCGGCAGCGAGCCCGCCGGCTGCGGCGGCGCCGACGTTGCCAGCCAGCTTCGCCAGCAGCGCGGCATCACTGAGCGGGGCGGTGCCGCCGCCCGGGCTGCGGTCGGCGTGGCCGACGAACTCGCGGCCGTCGGCCAGCGCGAGTACGACGTCACCCGCAGCATCCGCGGCGACACCACGCACCCGGGACTCGGGCAGCACGCTCCACTGCACCCGCTGCGCCAGGGCGACGATCTCGGGACGGTCGAGCTGCTCGGCGGCGTAGGTCTCTACGCCGACGGCACCGTCGACCAGGAGTGCGGCGACGCTCCAGGGCAGCGAGAACTTGGCGGCGTACGCGCTCAGCGGGCGGGTCAGGTCGCGGTCGGTGGCGCAGACCACGGCCGCGGAGTCGGGGTGCACGGTGGCCCGCAGCGCCACGATCTGGTCGGCGCCGACCCCGGCATGCTGCAGGGCGACCTGGGCTGCGGCCATGGTGGCGTGCGCGAGCTGGCAGGTGGGCCACGGCTTGATCCCGATCCGCGTGGTCTCCCAGCGGTCCGGGTCGCGGCTGCCCAGGCCGTCGAGGATCGTGTCGAGGTGGACCCGTCCAGCAGCGACGGCGGCGGGAGCGAGCGCGTCGTAGAGCCCGTGCGGACCGTCCAGCACGTTCGCGGGTCCGCTGGCACCGGCCGCCGCGAGGCGGGCCGCCTGGATCCCGGCTTGGGAGGCGAACCCGGGATGGAGTTGCTTGGTGCTGGCGCCCCCGGCAAGGAAGGCGAGCAGCCCGCCTGCCTGGGAGCCGGCGATGCCCAGGGCGTCGGCGGCGGTGGCGGCGTCGAGGCGCATCAGCCGGGCCGCGACGGCCGCAGCGGAGAAGACCCCGGCGACCATCGTGGCGTGCAGTCCCCCGGCGTGGAACGCGTTCGGTGCGGCGGCGGCGATCCGGCAGGCCACCTCGTAGCCGACCACGGTGGCGTCGAGCACCTCGCGTCCGGGCGCGCCGACCTGCTCCCCCACCGCCAGCGCGGCCGGGAGCACCACCGAGGTGGCATGCACCAGTCCCCCGGCGTGGGTGTCGTCGAAGTCGAGGGCGTGTACCAGGGTGCCGTTGGCCAGCGCCGCGGCGACCGCCGACACCCGGTCGGTGGATCCGAGGATGGTCGCCTCGGCCGGTCCACCCAGGCCGAGCGCCACCGTCACGGCCGGGCGGGCGGCACCGGTGCGGGCAGCACCGATCGCGGTGCCGAGGCCGTCCAGGAGGTGGCGCAGCGCGGCGGCGTCGACGGCGGCCGGGATCCGCAGCGGCCCGACCGCCCAGGCCGCCAGCGCGGGAGCGATCATCGGTTCTCGTCCCCGAACGCCCCGGCCGCGCTGAGCTCGGCGATCCGAGCCTCGTCGTACCCGGCGACCTCGGTGAGGATGCGCTGGGCGTGCTCGTGGCGTTGCGGGGCCCTGACGTACGTCGGCACCTCGGCGCCCACCCGGACCGGCGAGGCCAGCTGGGTGAGGGTGCCGTAGCGCGGGTGGTCGGTGGTGACGAGCATGTTCCGGGCGGCCAGGTGCTCGTCCTTGAGGGCCTGGGCGACGTCGTTGATCGGCCCGCACGGCACCCCGGCGGGATAGAACCGCGACAGCCACTCCTCGACCGTCCGGGTCGCGAAGATCGCGTCCAGGGCGGCCAGCAGTTCGACCCGACGCTCGTTACGCCCGGAGAAGTCGGCGTACGGCGAGCCCTCGGCGGCCCACTCGGGGTGACCGACCTCGGTGGCCAGGCGGGCCCAGAACTTCTCCTTCGCACACCCCACCACGAACCAGCCGTCGGAGGCCTCGAAGGCCTGGAACGGGACCAGGGACGGGTGTGCCGAGTGCGAGGTCCGGGCCGGGGTGTAGCCGGCGTTGAGGTGCCAGGTGGCGGGGTAGGTCAGCATCGCCATCGCGGTGTCGTAGAGCGAGACGTCGCAGTCCATCCCGATGCCGTCACGCTTGGCGGCGTGCAGGCCGGCCATCAGCGCGAGGGCGGCGACGTACCCGCCGGAGAAGTCGACCAGGGAGAGCCCGGACTTGGTGGGCGGGCCGTCGGGTTCGCCGGTCAGCTCCATCCAGCCGGCCAGCCCCTGCAGGACGTAGTCGTAGCCGGGTTCTTTGCGGCGCGGGCCGGTCATGCCGAAGCCGGTCAGCGAGCAGCACACGAGGGCGGGGTTGAGGTGCTTGAGCTGGTCGTAGGTGATCCCGATCTTCTCCGGGACGTCGCCGCGAAGGTTGGAGTAGACCGCGTCGGCGTTGCGGACCAGGTCCTCGAAGACCGCGCGTCCCTCGGGGGTCTTGAGGTCGATCGAGATCGACTGCTTGTTCCGGTTGAAGGTCTCGAAGAAGAGCGAGTCCTCCTCCTCGAAGTACGGCGGCACGTAGCGCCCGACGTCGCCGCCGACGGTCGGGTCCTCGATCTTGATCACCTCGGCGCCGAGGTCGGCGAGGTGGACCGAACCGAACGGACCGGCGCCGTACTGCTCGAGCGAGATGATCCGGATGTCTGCGAGCGGCTTCATCGCCGTCCTCCTGTGAGCGTGCCGATCACCGTGATGACGGCGTCCTGGCCGGCCCTGATCTGGGCCGGGGTGAGTCCGTGGGTGGGGGCCGAGAGCTTCACTGCGTCGGCCAGCCCCTGGTAGCCGGCGAGCTGCTCGGCGACCCGGTCGGGATCGCCGTTGAGGGTGACGGCGTCGACCATCGCCGGGGTGACCGCGGCGGCGAGATGCTCGGCGCCCTGGCCGGAGCGGAACGCGGCGATCACGTCGGCCTGGGCCTCGGCCAGGCCGTGGAAGGCGAAGAAGTCGGCGTAGGAGCGCACGCTGGCGTAGAAGCCGACGTGGCCGCGCACCCGGTCGATCGCGGCGGCGGGGTCGGCGTCGACCGAGCAGCAGGCCGAGACGACCAGCTCGATGTCGTCGCGGCTGCGACCGGCGGCGGCCAGTCCGGCGCCGATCTCGGGCAGGGTGCGCTCGGCCAGGTAGGCCGGGGAGCACAGCTCGTGGCTGATCCAGCCGTCGGCGATCCGGCCGGCCAGCCGGGTCATCGCCGGGCCCATCGCGGCGAGGTAGATCGGGACCTGCTCGCGCACGATCGGGTAGGGACGCTCGTAGCCGCGGATCCGGATCGGCTCGAACTCGCCGTCCAGGGCGAGGTCCTCGGGGGTGGTGGCGGTGGCCCAGAACGCCCTGATGTTGCGGACCGTCTCGCGCAGGTGGCCCACAGGCTTGCCCCAGGTGACGTGGTGCCAGTCCTCGTTGAGGCGCTGGACGCCGGTGCCGAGGCCGAGCAGGAAGCGACCGCCGGAGAGCTCGTCGAGGTCGAGTGCCTCCAGCGCGGTGATCATCGGCGAGCGGGTGAAGGCCAGGGCGATCGCGGTGCCGACCTGCGCGGTCGTCGTCGCCTGGGCGATCGCGGCAGCGGTGATGGTGGCACTGCGGTGCAGCTCGGGCGCCCAGATCACCTCCGCCCCGGCACGCTCGGCGCGCCGGGAGGCGTCGGCCATCTCGGCCAGGGTCTCTCCCCAGGGGGCGAAGGTGATCCGCATGGTTCAGGCCTTCTGGTCGAGGTCCGTGCCGGCCTCGATCGGACGCTTGCCGTCGGGGAAGATCCCCTCCAGCTGCTCGGCACCGGTCTTGTAGACGTAGAACGTCCGCTTGAAGGAGCAGACCTCGTCGCCGTGCTGGTTGAGGGTGCGGGTCTTGACCGTGACGATGCCGGCGTGCGGCCGCGAGTCGGACTCGCGCTTCTCCAGCACGATCGACTCGCTGTAGAGGGTGTCCCCGGCGAAGACCGGGTGGGTCATCCGGATCTCGTCCCAGCCCAGGTTCGCGAACGCGTTCTGGGTCAGGTCGGTGACCGACTGCCCGACCGCGATCGCCACCGTCAGCGTGGAGACCACCAGCGGCTGCTTGAACTCCGACCTCGCGGCGTACTCGGAGTTGAAGTGCATCTGGTTGGTGTTCATCGTGAGCAGCGAGAACGAGATGTTGTCGTACTCCGTCACGGTCCTGCCCAGCGGGTGCTGGTAGACGTCACCGACGGTGAAGTCCTCGAAGAATCGGCCCTGCCAGCCCTGTTGCACGTTCACTCCGTGGGGTCCTTTCGCTGTGCGTGTGGTGATGCGTGTGGCGCCTCCGCCAGCTCCAGCAGGAGCGCAGCGACCACGATCGGGTCGCTCAGCGGGGCATCGTGACCGGCGTCGATCAGCCGGAACGGATGGGAGGCCGACGCCAGTCGAGCCCGTACGACGCCCGCGGGATAGCCCGCAGGGGTGTCGGTGAAGAAGACGAAGTGCTCAGGCACCTCGGCAGGCACGGCCGGCACCGGATCGAGTGCGACAGCGACCGGTGAGGGGGTGGTGCGGGCGGCGAGCCAGGCGGCGGTGACGGCGTTGTGCTCCCCGCCGTGCTCGGCCTCCAGCACGGGACTGGGCGGCACGACTGCCGTCCGCGGCGGCAACGTCGCGGGGGCACCGCCGGGGGTCAGGTCGACGGCGCGCCACCCCGGCTCGGGCACGGCGGCGTCGAGGTGGACCAGCGCCGCGATCCGCTCCGGGATCCGGGCGGCCACGCTGGTGGTGACCAGCCCGCCCTGGCTGTGCCCGACCAGGATCACGTCGTCGAGGTCCTCGAGCTCGATCAGGGCCGCGACCTGGTCGACCCAGACGTCGAGTCCCGTCACCGCACCGATCTGGGGCGCGAGCTCACCGGCACCGAGCAGGCTGGGGGCGTAGACGTCGTGGCCCGCGGCGCTCAGGTGACGACGTACCCGCCGCCAGGCCCAGCCCCCACGGAAGGCGCCGTGGACGAGGACGAAGGTCGCCATCAGCGGCCGCCTCGGGGGTCGGGGTCGTCGAGCACGACCTCGAGCACCTCGCGCGGGTAGCCGCGGGAGGCGTCGTAGGGCTGGAGGTGGGCATACATCGCCTCGGTGTGGGCGACGTAGCCGGGTGCGGCGGTGCACTCCTCGTAGTCGGCGAGGGTGTCGAAGTAGCGCAGGTGGGTGAAGTGCCACGGGTCCTCGGTGCTGCGCACGAGCCGGCGGCCGCGGTAGCCCGGGTGCGCCTCGAAGAAGCGGGCGAACTCGCCACTGAGCGCGATGTAGGCCTGTGCATGCTCCTCCGACGGGCGGCTCCATGCCTGGCTGGCGACGACGATCATCCCTTCACCTCCTAGTAGAATAGATCATATATCGTTATCCTGCCGGAGTGAGCAACAGCACGCAGACGAAGACGATCCACGAGTTCCTGGCCGAGGCGCCAGACGTGGACAGCCATGACCTCTGGGCCCGGTTCTGGGAGATCCTGAGCGAGGCCAAGGCGAAGATCACGGCGGCTCTGCCCGTCCAGCCCCACCCCAGCAGCGCCGGACTCGACTCCTGGTCGACCGAGGCCGGGGACTACGAGGGCTCGCTCAACACGTTCGCGGGCGACGCCGAGGCGGGTGCGGAGTGGCTGGTGCACTCCTGGATCGGCAACCGCAGCGCCTCGATCCTGGACATGAACCTCCAGGTCTGGCTCGGCCCGCACATCGACGTGCCGCACCTGATCATCGTGTTCGGCACGGTGCCCCAGATCTTCTTCTACTCCGACCTGGTCCCGCGCCGGGATCTGATGACCGAGATCGACTACCTGGACCGCTACTACACCGCGGGCAACGACGCCTGGCTCGCGCTGCGCGGCGACGACCGACTGACCTGGTCGGTCAGCCACGGCAGCTACATGCGCGCCTTCCTCTCCCCCAGCGGCCACTCCTACATGGCCGAGCGCTCCGAGGGCGTCGTGGACACCCTGCGCGCCGCGGTGATGGAGCGGGTCGACACCTGGCTGGGCTGGGTCGCCGAGGCGACCGCCGAGCGCCAGGTCCCGGCCGCCGACCGCGCCGCCCTGCGCACCCGCGATCATGCTGTCCGCACCTACGGCTACACCCTCGACCCGATGAACGAACTGTCCAAGCGCTTCCTCGGCGCCGAGCGGGTCGACGAGCTCGTCGCCGTTCGGGCCGGGCTGGCACAGATGAAGGAGACCTCATGAAGATCCTCGTGATCGGCGCCGGCTTCGTCGGCTCCGCCACCGCCGAGCGGCTGATCGCGCTGGGCCACGACGTCACCGTCACGGCCACCTCGGCCGAGAAGGTGGCGACCCTGACCGAGCGGTTCGGCTCGGCCCGGGTGCTGCGCGGCTCGAACCTCGACGAGGTCACCGCCGCGGTCGAGGGCAAGGACGCCGTCGTGATCACCGCCGGGCCCTCGGCGCAGGGCTCGATGGACCCCGAAGGCCGGGCCAAGACCTACCACGAGATCCTGGTCCGCACCGCCGAGAACGTGGTCGCGGCGACCGCCCCGACCACCCGCCTGATCGCCCTGTCCTCGCTCTCGGTCTACGGCGACGCCGCCAACCACCTCGACCTGATCGACGAGTCCTCCCCCGTCACCGACTCCACCGACCCGAGCCCGGCCAACTTCCTGCTGATGGAGGCGACGTACGCCGCGGCCGGGGACCGCTCCGTGGTGTTCCGCTGCGGCGACATCTTCGGTGCCGGTGACCCGCCGATCGCGGAGAAGGTGAAGATGGCCCACCAGTACCTCGGCGGCTCGGTGCCGTTCTCCGCCGACGCCCTGCTCTACCGGCTCCAGGTCGAGGACGCCGCCGACGCCATCGTGCACGCCGTCGAGCACCCGATCAGCGGGCTGTTCAACCTCACCCACCCCGAGGTCGGCCCGCGCAACGCCGAGCTCTTCGACGCGCTGTCGGCCGAGAACGGTCTGCCGCCCCTGGAGTACCGCGACGAGATCGCCTCGCCGTCCTCCCCGATCTCGGTGGCAGCACTGAGCGCGACCGGGTTCACCGCGTCGCGCTCGTTCGCCTACTGAGCCCACCGAGGCTCGGGCCCACCGAGAGATGAATGGCCAGAGGAAGAGCCTCCTGGAGATCCAGGAGGCTCTTCTTCTGGCCAGGTGTCGTTCAGGCTCAGCCCAGCCGGCGGACCAGGATCAGACCCGCAGCCCCCATCACCACCAGGCCGAGGCCACCGGTGAGCATCAGGCCGAGGTTGCTGGCGCCGGTCTTGGGCAGCGTCGAGGAGGTGCCCGACCCGCTGGTGCTGCTCGATCCGCTGGTGCTGGTCGACGACGTGGTCGTCGTACTGGCCTTGGTGCCGACCTTCATCACCTTGGTCAGGCGCGTGGCAGCGGTGCAGTCGGCGTCGATGCTCATGTCGGGGAAGGAGAACCTGAAGGAGCGCGCCACCACCGTGAGGTCGTCCCCGCTGGTGGTCACGCTGCCGGTCAGGGTCGGCACCGGCACCACCTGGTACGGCGACGCCTTGGCGTGCGTCGACCCGGTCAGGCTCGCCTTGGCACCGCCGACCGTGACCCCGAGCGTGACGTCCATCGTGCCGTCGACCACCACCGGCGCGATCCCGGGGATGTCGCTCATGGTGGCCGACAGGGAGAGCGTGCTCGACCCCGAGGGGCGGTAGCCCGAGACCGCGATCGTGACCGGGTAGGTGAACTTGCTGCTGGTCTGGTTGAGGAGGCAGGCGAAGGTGACCTTGCCCTGCGCCGGGGTGCCGGAGGCATCCGCGCTGGCCGTCGCGGTCGCCGTCGCCGACGCGCTCGGGGTGGCGGTCGCCGAGCTGGTGGTGGTCGGCTGCACGGTCGGGGTCGGGGCCACGCCGGTGACGATCTTCATCGTGCCGACCGTGCCCGCCCCGGTCGGGGTGCAGACGCCGCTCATCTTCATCCCGGTCGGATCGACCAGGAAGGAGAAGCTCTTCGCCGTCACGGTGACCGTCGCCGCGGCCGAGCTGACGGTGCCGCTCACGTCGGGCAGGGCGAAGTCCTGGTAGATCTCCGTCGTCTTGACGTGCCCCGAGCCGGTCGGGGTGGCGGTGGTGCCGTCGAGGTCGAGCGTCAGGGAGTCACTGGCGTCGTAGTTGAGCTTCACCGGCGCCTTGCCGGCCATGTCGGTGACGTGGCCGGTCAGCGACGTCATCGTGGAGTTCGCCGGGCGGACCGCCGAGACCGTCACGGTCGGAGTCCAGGTGTACGCCGGGAAGCTCCCGATCCGACAGCTGAACGTCACCGTGCCGACCGCAGCGCCCGCCGGGGCGGCCGAGGCCGGCGCCGTCAGCGCACCCCACGGCCCCAGCGTCAGTCCCGCGGTCGCGACGGCCAGGGCAGCCCGGACGGCACGTGAACCACGCATCACCGCTCCCCTCCCGGACGGACCCGGCGTGACTGGGTCAGCATCACGCCGGCACCACCAGCGATCAGGGCCCCGGCCCCGAGCAGAAGGAAGCCGATCGCCCCGTTGGAGCCGGTCGGGGTGACGGCACCGGTGACGGTCGCGGTCGAGGTCATCGCCAGGGCCGAGGTCGCCATCGTGGTGGCGACCGGGGCCGCCGGCGCGACCGGGGCGGTGGTGGCCGCCGGGGCCGCGGGAGCGGTGGTGGCCGGAGCCGCCGGGCCCGCGTCACCGAAGTAGATCGGCACCTCGTAGGTGTTGGCCTTGACCACCGCCGCAGTGTTGCCGGTCGGCAGCGGAGCGCCTGCGATCAGGCAGACCTCCTTGGCGCAGTCATGGTTGCCGAACTTCTCCTTGACCACGATGGAGAAGGAGGCGACGTTGCCCGAGGCGTCGGCGTTCTTGAACTGGGCGCCACCGCTGGTGTTGCAGTCGGCCGGGCCGGTGTAGCCCTGCACGCACTGGCCGATCGCGATGCTCTTCAGGTTGGCCGCGAAGCCGGTGCCGGAGATGGTCAGCGTCTGACCGTCCTTCAGCCCCGAGGTCGCGTCCACGGTCAGGGAGGGCGCCGCGAAGCTGGGCGCGGCACTGGCCAGCACCAGCCCGAAGGCGGCGGCCACCGCTGCGGCGCGTCCGCTCAGGCGCCGGATCGTCGATCGAGGTGTCACTGCGGTCTCCTCAGGCAGGGTCGTCGGGGTCATCTCAGTCGTCTCGCTCCGTCGTCTCGGTCATCGGGCCGGCACCGGGTCGCCGTCGATCACGGTGCTGTCGCTGCTCGTCACGCTGTCGCCGCTCACCGAGCCCTCGCCGCCGCACTGCTCGGCGACCAGCCGGGCACCGGAGCGGTGGATCGCGGCCTCGTCGGCACCGAGGTACGACGTCACCACCGCGGGATCGCTGCGGACCGCGTCCGGGGTGCCGCTGGCGATCACTCGGCCCAGGTTCATCGCGACCATCCGGTCGCACAGCCGCGACAGCAGCGGCAGGTCGTGCTCGATGATCACCATCGTGGTGCCGAGCTCGTCGCGGATCGCCAGCAGCAGGTCACCCAGCGCCTCGCTCTCGGACTGGGCGATGCCGGCCGAGGGCTCGTCGAGCAGCAGCACCCGCGGCTTGAGCGCGAGCATGCAGGCGATCTCGACCACCCGACGGGTGCCGGTGGAGAGCTCGCCGATGGTGTGCCGGGCGTACCGCGTCAGCCGCATCTGCTCCAGCAGCTCGTCGGCCGCCACAGCCTTGTCCCGTTCGGCCGAGCGCACCCCGAGGGCCGAGGTCCACAGCGGGGTCGGCTCGGCCGACTCCAGGGCGACCATCACCGTCTCGTGCACCGTCAGCGTCGGGAAGAGCGCCGCGTCCTGGAAGGAGCGGACGAGGCCCTCGCGGGCGCGCTGCTCCGGGGTCGCGCCGGTGACGTCGATGCCGTCGTAGACGATCCGGCCGGCATCGGGGTCGGTGAAGCCGGCCACGATCTCGAAGCAGGTGGTCTTGCCCGCACCGTTGGGCCCGATCACGCCGAGGATCTCCCCCGGCGCGACGTCGAAGCTGACCTGGTCGACGGCGATCACGCCACCGAAGCGGCGCCCGACACCCTGCACGCTGAGGATCGGGCCGTCGTCGGACAGCGCCGGCGGAGCGCTCGCGCCGAGCCGGTCGAGGCGGGGCCGGGCGCGCAGCGGCGACACGGAGTCGGTCGGGTCGTCGACGTCGCCGACACCGTGCCGCTCACGCAGCGGGTCGAGGCCGGCGCGGCGGGCGAGCCAGTCGTAGACCCGGTCGCGGAAGGCGATCAGGACGCCGCCGACACCGTCGGGCAGGAAGATCACGACCAGCAGCCAGGAGACCGCCAGCACCGCCTGACCGGCGGTGTTCATCCCGAACAGGCCGGGCAGGCCGACGATCAGCAGCGAGCCGACCAGGGGCCCGAGGGTGACGGTGAGGCCACCGATCACGGTGAGCGCGACGACGTCGATCGAGGCGTCGGCCGGGAACGAGTTGACCGTCAGCTGGGACTGGCCGTGGCCGATCACGATGCCACCGAGGCCGGCGAGCGCGCCGGAGACGGCGTACAGCTGCATGAAGCGCTGGCGGTGTCCGACGGTCAGCGCGCGGGCGGCGTGCTCGTTGTCCCGCAGTGCCTGCAGCACCCGGCCGAAACCGCCGTGGCGCAGGTTGTTGGTCACCCACACGCCCAGGCACAGCCCGATCACGGCGAAGTAGTAGTAGTCGACGGCGTAGGTCAGCGGGTTGCCCCACCAGGTCGGCTTGGCCGGGGCCAGGCCGTCACCGAGGAAGGCGCCCTGACGCAGCAGCCAGGAGGCGGTCGCCAGGGCGAACGCCAGCGTCGACACCGCCAGCGCCAGCCCCTTGAGCCGCATCGCGGGGATGCCGACCAGGATCGAGGCGACGGCGCCGGACAGGATGCCGCAGAGCAGGCCGAGCAGGAAGCTCCCGGTCGCCGAGGCGACGTGGATCGAGGCCGCGGCCGCGATCCCGGCGTAGGCGAACTGGCCGAGCGAGAGCTGGCCCGACAGGCCGGTCAGCAGCCCCACGCTGAGCCCGACCAGGGTGTAGCCGGCGACCTGGGTGAGCACCGAGGCGGTGTCGTTGCTGACCACCCGAGCCAGCCCGACGGCCACCACGACGCCGACGGCCACGCAGACCCGCGGCAGCCACACGATGCTGCGCACGGCGCGGTACGCCGGCGGCAGCGGCGGCAGCACCACGCGACGCCAGCGGCCCTTGTCCTGGCCCGCCCGGCCGAGGGCGGGCTGGCGCAGCAGCGCGATCACGATGATCACCGCGATCGCGACGGTCACCAGCCCCGACGTGTCGGGGTTGGAGAGCAGGATCTGCTCGATCACGCCGATGCCCAGCGAGGCGCCGATCGCGATCGGGATCGACGACATCCGGGCGATCACGGCCCCGACGAGTCCCTTGAGCAGCAGGTCCGGGCCGAGCCCCTCCATCCCGGAGCCGGCCGTGGTCGGGGTGACCAGGATCGCCGAGAACGCCGCGATGCCACCGGCGATCGCCCACGCCAGGGTCGCCATCCAGCGGGCCGGGATGCCCTCCAGGGCGGCGATCGCCGGGTCGTCGGCGGCCGCACGGATGGCGATGCCCATCCGGTGGTGGCGCAGGAACCAGCCCAGCAGGGCCATCAGCACCGGCGCCAGGATCAGCATCGCGACGTACGGCGTGCCGATCGGCAGGGACTGGATCTTGAAGGTCGGCAGTCCGGTGGGCTTGGGGAAGGTGAAGCCGCTGACCCCGTCGGAGTTCACCAGCAGCGCCATCACCAGGATCAGCTGGGACAGACCCAGCGTGGCGATCATCCCGACCATGCTGGGGCGTCCGTCGAGACGGCGTACGACCAGGATCTCGACGAAGGCCGAGAGCAGGCCGGCGATCACGATGGCGACCACGAAGGAGACCCAGTACGGCGCCCCCAGGTCGCCCACGAAGAGCGCGAGCATCGAGGCACCGAAGGCGCCCACCGAGCCGTGCGCGAAGTTCACGAACCGGCTGGAGCGGTAGACCAGCACCAGGCCCACGGCGAGCATGCCGTAGGTCAGACCGGTGAACAGGCCGATCACCAGCCGGTCCAGACCGACGTCGAAGCCGCCCATCACGCGCTCACCTCCTCGGCCCGGGCCGCAGCCGGTGCCGGTACGACAGCCTCGGGAGCCGACCTGTCGACGTGACCACCGAGCATCAGCGCCTGCACCCGCTCCGGGTCGGCGGCGAGCACGGAGGCCCGCTCCTCGGCGATGATCTCGCCCTTCTCCATCATGTAGACCCGATCGACGAGGGAGAGCGCGACGTTGACCGACTGCTCGACGAGCAGCACGGCGCTACCGCGCTGGTTGAGCCGTCGGACGAGCTCCATCAGCCCGCCCACGACCACGGGGGCCAGGCCGAGCGAGAACTCGTCGATCACGATCACCCGGGCGTCGACGACGATCGCCTTGGCCAGTGCGAGCATCTGACGTTCCCCGCCCGACAGCGTCGAAGCGGGCTGGTCGCGGCGGGCGTGCAGCCGCGGGAAGACCGCGAGCGCGGCCTCGCCGGCCTCCTTGGCCCAGCGCCGGTCGGGCGCACCGTAGGCGTGCATGGCGATGTTGTCGGCGACGGTCAGCGACGGGAACGTTGCCTGGCCGACCACCTGGCACAGGCCGTGCGCCACCCGCTTGCGCGGGGCGAGCGTGGTGACGTCGGTGCCGCCCAGGTGCACGGTGCCGGCGTCGGGGCGCAGCAGCCCGCCGATCACCTTGAGCAGGGTGGACTTGCCGACGCCGTTGGGGCCGAGCAGGGCGACCATCTCGCCGTCCTCGACGTGCAGGCTGGCGTCGAAGAGCGCCTGCACCGGGCCGTAGGAGGCGCGGATCCCGGCGCACGCCAGGGCGACGCCACTGGTGTCACTCCTCATCGAAAGGAACCTCCGGTCCGACGTAGACGAAGTGCCCCTTGGCCTCGTCGTACGTGAGTACGCGATAGGCGCCCGAGGCGGCGCGGCCACCCGCGCCGAGCCTGTTGCCGAAGCCGGACGCGGTCTGGAACTCGCTGCCGTGGGCGTCGATCGCTTGGGTCAGCGCGGCGGCGTTGAAGCCGGTGTCGGCGGCACGGTTGTCGGCGCCGAGCTTGAGCAGCAGGGTGGCGTCGCAGTAGGGCAGCGCGATCCGGGCCGCTTCGCGGGAGGCGAAGGTGATCCCGGCCGCCCGGTAGATCTCCAGGCACTGGGTCTCGGCCTTCCCGCTGGGGAAGGGGTCCTCGGAGTCGGGGATGTCCTGGGGCGGGTGGAACCCGATCCCGACCATCCCGTCCATCGTGCCGGCGGGGATGGTGTTGGGGTTGTTGACGAAGAACGTCGGGTTGTCGAAGCTCGAGATCGCGTAGCGCGGCGCGAAGCCGTCCTGGGTGGCCGCGACGCTGGCGAAGATGCTGGCCAGACGGGAGCCGCCGAGGAACATGATCCTGTCGATCTTCTTGCTGCGGAAGGTCACCGCAGCCTGGGTGAGGCCCTCGAACAGGGTGCCGGTGTCGGTGGTGTCGACCCAGGAGACCACCGGCGTGACGCCCGCCTTCTGCAGCAGCGGCACCGCCAGTCGCTCGATCGTGGAGCGGTTGAGCGGGGAGTCGGCGGCGACGAGGCCGACCGACTTCTGACCGCGGAAGAAGGCCTGCTGGCTGAGCACCTTCACGTAGGAGCGCACGAAGGCGTCGTACTCAGGGAAGCTCGCGGTCCACAGGTAGGGCGAGGCGTCGGCGAAGTAGTCCTGGCTCATCGCGTAGAGCGAGGCGTCGAGCACCATCGTCTGCCGCTCGGTGTAGCAGGGCCGCGCGTTGGTCTGGTACTGACCGGTCATGACCACGGCGAAGGCCTTGTCGTCCTGCGTGATCTTGTTGCACATCTGCTCCTCGGCCGCGGGCGAGTCGCTCTGCGCGTCGTAGAGCCGGTAGAGGGCCTCCATCTTCTTGCCGCCCAGGCCGCCGTGGGCGTTGACCCAGTCCTGGAGGGCCTGGACCTGGGCCCGCTGGTCGCCGACCGCGGCGGTGTTGAAGCCGGTGTACTTCTTCACCGCGTCCAGGTCGGTGGCGATGAAGTCGACCTTGACCGAGCCCGACGTCACGCCGGGTCCGTCAGGACCGGCGGCGGCGACATCGAGATCGACGGCGGCGTTGCCGCCCGGCAACCAGGTCCCCGCACCCGCCACGACCAGGGCCGCCACGACGCCGACGGCGCCGATCCGGATCTGTGCCGAGCGGTCTCGGGACCATCTCCTCTTGCTACGCACGATTCTCCCTCAGGTCAGGAGTCAAAAGAATATACGATATCTACCTTGTTGGGGAGAGTCAGACCCGAGAATCAGCACCCCGGCTCGCCCACCAGCGTTCGGCGGCGCGCAGGTCGACGATCGCGTCGCCGTCGGCGAGCGCGAGCGGGCGGACCGACCGGACGGTCCGCTTCGGCAGCAGCTCGGCCACCCACGGCACCACCCCGACGATCAACAGGGCCAGACCGATCGCGTCGAGGGTCAGCAGCCCCCACGGGAACGAGCTCCAGGCCAGGTCGAAGGTGCCCGAGGCGGCGTCGCCGACCTGGACCACGACGCGATAGGTCCCCAGCGCCGCCGAGGGCAGCTGGACCGGCACCGAGACGATCGCCCGACCGCCGACCGGCAGGTCGCTGATCGGTGCGGCGACCGGCATCGGGGTGACGTCGGACGAGCGCGCCACCGCGACCCTGATCATCGGCGCCGTGACCGCCGTGGTGCCGGTGTTGGTCACCACGAAGACCAGCGTCCGCGCCGGGGCGCCGCCGAAGAGGTCGCCCACCCCGGACTGGCCGTTGAGCCGAATGTCGGAGATCTCCAGGGTGCCGTCGACGTCGACGGTGCCGGTGACCTGCTGCACGGCGGCCGGCGTGGTCTGCGGGACCGTGGAGGTCGGCGTGGTGGTGATGCCGCCCGAGCTCGACGCCGTGGTCGTCCCCGAGCCGGTCGTGGTGCCACCGCCGGTGCTGGTCGTGGTGCCACCGTCGCCGGAGTCGTCGGCCTCGTCGGAGTCGTCGGAGTCGGTGGTCGTGGACCCGGAGCCGACCACCCCCGAGGTCAGGTAGATCGAGCCGATGTGGGTGCTCGCCCGGGCCTGGTCGGCCACCACCGAGACGGTGTCGGCGTCCTTGACCGTGTACGTCGCCGTGAACGTGCCCAACGCGTCAGGGCGGACCACGACGTCACTGTCACTGGTCTTCGAGGAGGCGCCGTTGGCACCCTGGTGGCCCTGGAGCACCACGTCGCGGCGCGGATCCCAGCCGGTGCCGGCGAAGGTGATCGCGGTGGAGGCGGCGTTGAGCTTCTCGCTCGCCACCATCGTCTGGGTGCCGAGCACCGTCAGGACCGTCGAGGCCTCGACGGCGGTGCCGTCGTTGACCCGCAGCGTCCCCGGTGCGGCCGGCACCGAGCCGGGCATCATGAAGCTGGCCGTCCCGGCGCCGTCGGCGTCGAGGGCTGCGACCCCGACGGTGGCACATGCGCCCGAGGTCGGGCAGGCCTGGAGCTCGGCGGCAGCACCCGAGGCGAAGCCGGTCAGAGCGACCGAGACGACGTCGGCGGGGCGGGCTGCGGTGGTGACCGCCTGGTCGGAGATCGCGGTGATCTCGACGACCGGGCCGTCCACGGCGGTGAACCGGGTGGTCAGGTCCGTGGCGGTCGGCGTCGTGGCCGGGTTCACGCCCGGCGAGGCGGCGGCACCGCTCTGGCCGTTGCAGGCCACCCGGAGGCCGGCCGCCGGTGCGTCGAAGTAGATCCCGACCAGACGGATCTCGTGGCTGCCGGAGCCGTCGATGAGCAGGTCGGCGTCGGCCTGGAGGCCGGTGACGGCCTGGCCTGCGGCGAGGGAGAACGGGACCTGGACGGCGCTCGGCGCCGCGGTGCCGTCGACGGAGAGCAGCACCGAGGCGGTGCCGTCGACGGCGGCGGTCGAGAGCACCGGCCCGTCGGTCACGGTGAGGGTGACATGGCGCTGGCTGCCGTCGGCGGTGGGGCCGCTGGAGACCAGCGCCACTCCCCCCTGCCCCGAGGGTGACCAGCGCCCCAACGCCGTCGAGACGTCACTGGTCGGCGGCGCCGTCAGGGCGGTGCCGCTGGGCGCATAGGACCAGCATCCGCCCGAGGGCTGGACGGCTGTCGCCGCCGACGCGCTCGACGCCCCGAATCCCACCTGCGCCGAGGCGCCCAGGACCAGCAGCGCCGCCATCGTGCGGCTGGTTGCCGTCGTTCGGATCGACCTGATCGCCACGTCGTCCTCCTCCTACCTCGAACGTCCTACTTCGCCCCGAATGAAGAGATGATATATTTTTTGTATGGAGAGCGCATCAGGTTCGTCACTCCGTTCCGCCATGCGGATGGTGGCCGCAGTGGCCCTCACCGCGGGCGTCCTGCTGCTGCTCCTGGTCGTGTATCTGCTGGTCTGGACCGGGCACCGCACCTCGGCCGCCCAGGCCGACCTGCGCACCTCGTTCCACGCGGCGACCACCTCCGGCAAGACCGCCGGCTCCGGCGGCGGGGTCGCGATCCTGACCGTCCCCGCGCTCGGGGCCCGCTGGCAGTGGGTGGTCGTCGAGGGCACCACCGACGCCGCCCTCGCGCTCGGCCCGGGCCACTTCACCGGTACCGCGCTGCCCGGCCAGATCGGCAACTTCGCCGTCGCCGGCCACCGCGCCACCCACGGCCAGCCGTTCGCCCACCTGGACAAGGTGCACCAGGGCGACCGGATCTACGTCGAGACCGCCGAGGGCTGGTTCACCTACGAGGTCACCTGGAACCGGATCGTCGCCGCCGACACCACCTCGATCGTGGCACCGGTGGCGGGTCACCCCGAGACCACCGCCACCCAGAGCACCCTCACCCTGGTCACCTGCCATCCGCGCTGGGGCTCGGCCGAGCGGCTCGTGGTCGGCGCCCGGCTGATCGAGAAGCGCGACGCCGCGGCCGGTCCCCCGGCCGGGGTCCGCGGCTGACGACGTACCCGCAGCACGACGGCCGGAGACGACACCACCCGCCCAGGTGGGGGATACCGGGCGGGTGGTGCCGTGCACAGCCCGGGTGGGCTGCGGAGCGGGGGCGACTCAGTGGTCGCGCAGCAGGCTTCCGTAGCCCTGCAGCTGGTCGGTGATGCCGTTGTCGCGCAGCGCCATCCACCAGGTGGCGGCGTTGATCGCGATCACCGGCTTGCCCAGCCAACGCTCGGCCTCGTCGGCGAGCTCGGTCATGCACAGGTTGGTGCCGCACTGCACGACCGCATCCACGTCGGGGCCGTCGACCTCGAGGATCGACTCGCGCAGGGCCTGCTCGCTGACGTGCGCGATCGAGACGGCGTCGGGGGCGTTGAGGCCCTTGATCCGTCCGACCTCGAAGCCGAGCTCGGTGAAGAACTTCCGCACGTTCGCATCTCCGATCGGCGTGTACGGCGTCACCACGCCGATCCGCCGAGCGCCGAAGAGATGCAGCGCCCGCTCACAAGCCTCGGCACCGGTGGCGACATCGAGACCGCCGGAGAGCTCCTTGATCTGGGCGACGAACTGGCGGTTGCCCTCGACCCCGTCCCAGAAGGTCTCGGCGCTCATCCCCATCACCAGGTAGTCGGGGCGCATCGTCATGATGCCCTCGACGCACTCGGCCATCGAGGCACGGATCTGGTCGAGCAGCGCCTCCATCCCGGCGTCGTCGCCGATCCGACCGTCGCGGATCAGGATCCGGCCGTAGTGCGAGGTCACGCCGGGCACCCGCATCATGTCGAACTCGGGCTGCACGATGGTGTTGGTGCTCGGCGCGATCACGCCGAACTTCCGCCGCCAGCCGAGCCGGTCGCGGGCACCGAAGACGGGCTCGGCGCCGGAGGCCACGGGGGTGGGCAGGACCGGCCGCAGCGGGGTGATCAGCGTCATCGGAGGGCTCCTTCGAGGCGGCGGGTGCCGGCGTGGCGGGGCGCGCGGGCCAGCAGCCGGAGCGCGCCGAGGACGAAGCAGAGCTGGACGGCGGAGTTGGTGATCTCCTCCATCCACTGCACCTGGGCCGACTGCTCGGGGCGGCCGGCCAGGGGCGGCAGCACCAGGGTGCCGACGATGTAGACGACGAAGAGCAGTGCGCCCCAGCGGTCGTCATGGTCGAGGGCGAGCTGTGTGCAGAGCACCCCGACCACGACGGCGCCGATCGCGGAGACGATCAGCAGCGGCCAGGTGTCCCAGACCGCGATCGAGGCCGCCGCACCGAGGATCGGCAGGCCGAGGAAGGGCCACCACGGCACCGTCGTCGTACGACGGCCGCCGACCAGGGCCCAGGCGATGCCGGCGAAGCCGAACGCCAGGCACGGGAACAGCATGTTCTCCAGGAACGGGTAGTTGCGGCACGGCTCGGCGGCGACCAGCAGCTTCCACACCGCCTTGGCCAGACCGCCCAGCGTCACGCACGCCCCGGCGACCAAGGCCCCGCGGCGCAGCGCCGGGAGCTGGCGGCCGGTCATCACGGCCAGCACGACGGTGCCGACCCCGGCCAGGATCACCGGGACGAAGTCGTAGGCGGCCAGGCCGAGGCTGTACTCGGTGCACGGGTCGACGGCCATCAGGACCGTCCGGCGGGCACGGCGGTGCCGTCGAGGTCGGCGAAGAGATCGCGCTTGCGGAACCCGGCGGTCATGAACCGACCGGCGGCCTTGCCGTTGGTCAGCCACGCCACCCGAGTCCCGGACTTGGTGGCCGCCAGGACCTTCTCGGCCAGGAACGGCGTCACCGTCTCGACGGTGTCGCCCAGGATGTTGAAGACCTTCTTGGCCTTGGCGAACCCCTCGGGGTTGCCGTCGTAGTCCCCCACCAGCAGGTCGGTGACGACGATGCCCGGGGAGAGGAAGCCGACCTTGACCTCGGCACCGGCAGCGCCGGTGGCCCCCTTGAGCTCCTTGACCAGCGACTCGGTCAGGTAGCGCACCGCCCGCTTGGAGGCGCCGTAGACGCCGATCCCGGCCTGGGTGCGACCGTCGGAGCCGAAGCCCTCCATGTTCCACACCCAGCCGCCGCCGGGCTGGGAGGCCATCGCGCCCGCGGCCACGGCACAGCCGTTGATCGCCCCGGCGACGTTGATCGCCATGATCGCGGCGACGTCGGCCTGGTCGGACTCGACGATCGGGGCCGTGCGCGAGGAGACCCCGGCGTTGTTGACCCAGACATCGACCCGCCCGTACGTCGCCACCGCGTGGTCCCACAGTGCCTGCACCGAGGCCCGATCGCTGACGTCGCAGGCCCGACCGGTGGCCCGGTCCCCGCCGCCGAGGGCGGTCAGACCTGCCTGCACCGAGGCCTCGGAGCGACCGCAGATCACGACCCGGGCGCCGCGGGCGAGGAACTCCCGGGCCAGGCCCAGGCCGATCCCGCGGGTGCCGCCGGTGACGACGACGACCCGGCCGGCAGCACCAACGGCGGTGCCGGCCATCAGCGCGGCTCCCACTGCAGGGAGCCGTGCACGAAGTGGGTGGTGGTCTCACCGCGCAGCAGCTGCCACACGATCGCCAGCTCCCGGGTGGTCGGGTCGATCAGGAACTCCCGGCCCCGGATCTTCTCCACCCCGGTGCCGTCGGCGCCCATCAGGTGCTGGGTGGTGAACAGCGCCCGACCGTAGGACGTGGCGTTGCCCCAGACCTCGGGACCCTCGTACATCGTGCGGGCGCCGTCGCGGTAGCGGTCGAAGGTGTACTCCCGCTCCAGGTCGCCGCGCCAGGTGATCGTGTGCCGCGCCGAGCGCAGCGAGGTCGGGGTGTGCTCGATGATGACCTCGACCGTGCCCTCGGTGACCTGGTCGGCGTCGTTCAGGAACAGCGTCCCGGTCCAGGCGCCGGCCTCCTTGGTGGGCAGCACCTGCGGGCGTGGACCGCGCTCCTTCTCCAGCTCGCGCCACTCGTCGACGTACGCCTGGGTGGCGGGGTTGGTCTCGCGGTCCAGGGTGCGCTTGTAGACACCGTTGAAGACGGCACACACGGCCCAGCCGTCGTGCAGCACCGAGGAGTAGACCTGGGTCTCACCGTCGGCGAGGACCTGGTTCCAGGTGCGCAGGTCGGCCTGCCAGCCCGGCGAGTAGTAGTTCGCCTCGACGAAGAGGCCGTAGGGCTGGCCGGTGCCGTAGAAGTCGGGGCCGGTGTAGACCCGGTTCTCGTCGGAGTCGACGACGCCGAAGTCGAACTGGGCACCGAGCTCGAAGCGGTTGCGCAGCGGACCGGCCCCCGAGAGCTTCGAGTCCATCCAGTAGCGCGCGCCCTGCTCGGTGACCTCCGAGGCCCGGGCGATGTACTCGAAGCCGACGTGGTTGCCGGTGGCGTCGAAGAGGCCGGGGATGCCGTGCCACTCCCCCTCGATCTTCTTCTGCCAGGCGCTGGTCTCGACGTCGGTGGTCGCCTCGGCGCTCACGCCGGCAGCTCGTTGCTGATCAGCTGGGCGCGGATGCCCTCGGCGACCGGCTCGGTGATCAGTCGGGAGATCTGGGCCCAGACCTTGTCCACGTCCGGGCTGAACAGCAGGGCGCGGTTGCGGGCGTCGCGGGCGGCCAGGTCGGTGTCGGCCAGGTCGGCGGTGACCTCGGCCGGGACATCGCCGTCGACCAGGGTGAGCCAGTGGTCCAGGTACGCCGTCACGATCGGGTCGAGCCGGCCGAAGGCGGCCTCGTCGGCCCGGCTGGCGAGCATCCACGACGACATCACGGTGAGCTGGCGCGGGTCGAGCTCGGCCTTCGAGAGCCCCTCGAGTGCGAGCGCCTCCTTGAAGGCGTCGGTCAGCGGGGTGTGCGCCCAGTCGTTGTAGACCATGTGGGTGCCGGCGTCGGCGCGCTGGATCAGGTCGAGGTGGAAGGCGAGGTGGCCGCCGGCCCCGACGGAGTCGAGGGTGAAGTGCGGCACCGGGGAGCCGTCGGGCATGAACGCGAACACCATGTGGCTGTCCAGGCCGATCTGGGGCACGACGATGCCGACGTACACGGCCTTGGCGATCTTCTCGCCGCTGAACAGGCGCACCGATCCGACCGGGTCGGGGCCCATCACGGAGCCGAGCACCTGGAACGGGCCGCCGTCGGCGCCGGTGATCTCGCTCAGGCTGCCGCGCTTGATCAGGTCGTCCAGGGTGCTGATGCAGAGGTTCTCGGGCAGGCTCATGCCGTCACTTCCTTCTCGTCCTTGGTCTCGCCCTGCGCACCGGCTGCGGCGGCGGGCGGGGTGGGGGTTGCGGGGTCGTCCATCACCAGGCGTCGTTCCTGGCGGGGCGGGAGCTCGTTGCGACCGGCGAGGATCTCGCGGCTGCGGGCCTCCTTGAAGTTCCAGGCGTTGGCCAGCTCCGGGGAGGCCTTGCGGGCCGGGGACGGGATCACGCGGGCCTCGACCCGGGCCGGGCCGTCGCCGACGATGGTGTTGTCCTCCACGCCCCAGCCGGCCTTGACCAGCTCGGCGCGGCGACGGCGGTACTTGACCGCGTTGTAGTCGCTCTTGACGTGCAGCTCGGCGGACAGGTCGAAGGGCAGCAGCTCGGGCCGGACCGCGTCGACGATGCTCTGGTCCTCACGCAGCACCTTGAAGATCCGGCGCTTGGCGTCGCGGTCGGCCCAGGCGCCCTTGAAGAACGAGCGCAGCGCGACGAACTTGACCAGGGTGGTCTCCTCGTCGATCGGGATGTTGACGTCGAAGATCTTCATCGGCCCCATCGGGGTGCCGATCTCGAGCAGGATCATGTTCGGCAGCCACCAGGTGGTGGAGACCGGGACCGGCGGCCGTTCGGCCAGGGCCTGCTTGTTCGGGTTGATCAGCCCCCACAGCCCCTTCGAGCGCGGCGGGTTGAGCTCGATCGACACCTTGCAGTGCCACTCGGACTCCTCGACCACGAAGTCGGGGACCTCCGGCTTCTCCTTGTTGCCGAAGACGCCGCCGTGCACGAACGGGGTGTGCGCGACGTCGACGCCGTTCTCCAGGATCCGCTCGTAGTTGGACTTCCACAGGAACTCACCGGTGACGGCACGGAAGTTCACGTCGTCGTCGATGATCGACCAGTCCGGGATCGGCGGGCGCTCCTCCTCAGGCAGGTCGCCCATGAAGACCCAGACGAACTTGTACTTCTCCTGCGTCGGGTAGCGGTCGACGCGGGCCTTCTTGGGCACCGGCTTGTCGGGGTGCGCGGGGATCTTCTGCACGACGCCCTCGGCGTCGTACTCCCAGCCGTGATACGGGCAGACCACGCAGTCGCCCTTGATCTCGCCGTCCGAGAGCGCCGCGCCGCGGTGCACGCACAGGTCCGACATCGCGACCACGGAGTTGTCCCGCTTGCGATAGAGCACCAGCTGCTGGCCCAGAAGCTTGACCTTCTTGAGCTCGCCGGCCTTGAGGTCGGAGCTGAACTCGACCGCGTACCAGAAGTTCTTGAACATGAGGGGTCCTCCTAGCGCCGACGGATGTCGGCGATGGTGGGGCGGGGCTGGACGAGGATCTGCTCAAGCTCGTCGGCTGCGGCGGCGGCCGTCTCCCCGAGACCGAGATGAGCAGTGAAGAAGGTGGTGAGCAGCGCGCACAGGTCGGCACGCAGCTCGTCCTGGTCGGCGCTCAGCGGCGGCTCCAGGAAGCCGCGGGCCGAGGTCGGGTCCTCCGGGGAGGCGACGGCCAGGTGGCCGGCGCCCTCGAGCCGGACCAGCCAGGCCTCGGTCTCGGCCGGGATCGCCTCGACCCAGGTCCGCTCGACCGGGTCGTGGGCCGGGGCGTGCGCGGTGTCGCCGTACCGGATGGCGCTGGCGGCGATGACACCGTCGGCGGTGCCGGCCACGAGCATCACCGGGGCGCTGATCGGTGCGGGCAGCAGGGTCCCGGCAGCGAAGCCGAGCTGCTGGGAGGCCATCGTGTGCGAGCCGTACGTCGCCACGGCCCGCACCTGCTCGAACCACGCCGGACGGGCCGACTGCAGGGCCACGGTGCCCCCGGCGGAGTGTCCGAACAGGCCGACCCGATCGAGGTCCAGCAGCCCCGCCAGCGGACCGCCGCAGGCGGGGTCGTCGAGCTCGGCCAGGGCGGCCAGCAGCGGAGCGAGCGCCGGGGTGGTCGGTGCGGTGCCGTAGGTGCGCGGCCCGACCACGGCCAGGTCGACGCCCGGGGTCAGTCCGACCTGGCCGGGGAAGAGCTCCCCGACCCAGTCGAAGGTGACGGCGACGATCCCGGCCGAGGCCAGCGCGACCGCGAGGTCGAGGTAGCCCGCCGAGGCGACGTTGATCCCGGGCAGCACCACGACCACCGGGTAGGGCGCTCCAGCCCGGTCGGGCTGGAGCATCCCGCTCATCCGCTCGACGTCGGTGCTGGCGGGCAGGGCCCGGTGGCGCGCGACGGCGTGCAGGGTGTCGTAGGGCGCTGCTGCTCCGGGCACCCGGACCGCGAACCGGTGGGACCGGATCAGGGCGGGCTCAGCACCGGTGCGGTCGGCACCCGGTGCGGCGGTGGGATCGGCCTGGACAGTCACGGCGACGCTCAGGACTCGTGCGGGCGCGGCAGCTCACGGTCGCCGCCCCACAGCGCCCGGACCAGGCGCTCGGTCATCTCCCGGCCGAAGAACCGCTCCCCCATGTTGTTGGCGGGGTCGCGCTCGGCGATGTTGCGCCGGGTGGCGAGGTCGGACTCGGCCAGGGCGGCACGCTCGTCGAGCGGCACGGACTCGGCCTCGTCGACCCAGGCCAGCCAGCGGTCCAGGGCACGCTCGGCGAGCTCGGTGGCGAGCTCGGTCATCCGGTCCTCGCTGGGCGCCATGAAGCAGTGCGCGTTGGGCGAGAGGCTGGCGCGGACGAACGCGCTGCGGCTGATGAACGGCTTGATCCAGTCGTGCTCGGCCGCGACCTGCTCCCACTCGCCGTTGAAGGGCTCGTAGTAGCGGTCGAAGGAGTCGGTGTCGGTGAGCAGGTTGCTGCGCGGGACCGAGTCCAGGAAGACCCAGCCCTGCGGGAAGGCGCCGAGCGCCATGCCGAAGTGCGGCACCCTGACCTGCGGGCCGAGCCAGATGGTGAGGTGCACGTTGACGAACCCCGCCTCGGGGTTGGCCATGTGCGAGTGGATCATCCAGTCGACCTCGGGGCCGGAGTAGGCCCTGACGCTGCCCGAGGGGCCGTTCTCGGAGGTGAACGCCTCCAGGTCGTCGGTGGAGGGGTCGCGCTTCAGCTCGAAACGATCATGAACCCGCGCTGCCAGCCGATCGACCAGTGCCGTCCAGTCGGCGAAGAGCCGGCTGACGTCGGTGGGCCCAGCCTCGTCGAAGTACTCCTGGACGGACTTGAGGTTCTGACTCATGCGGTTCCTCCTGGGACGCTCTTGTCCGAGAAATATATCCTATCTTTTCCCTCGATGGGAGGGTTTCTCCGGCCGATCTCAGGCCTGACCGGGGTACGCCGACGCGCCCAGCCCCGCTCCCCCGGCCCGGAACGCGGCGGGGGCGTGGACGACACAGTCCTGGACGTACTCGAGCAGTCCGTGATCGCCGTACTCACGACCCCAGCCCGACCGCTTCACCCCACCGAACGGGGCGTGCAGCGCCATCCCGGTGCGGTTGTGCGTGTTGACGAAGGTGAACCCGGCATCGAGGCGGGAGGCGATCTCGAAGGCCCGCCCCTCATCGGCCGACCAGACCGAGGCCCCCAGTCCCAGCTCACCGCTGTTGGCACGCGCGACGACCTCGTCGACGGTGGCGTAGCCCAGCACCGGCAGCACCGGACCGAACTGCTCGGCAGCGACCAGCGGATGGGTGTCGTCCAGGCCGGTGACCAGGCGCGGCTGGACGTAGTAGCCGGCGTCGAGCACGGTGTCGGGATCGACGGTGCCCAGATCGATCACGGTGCCACCGGCCTCGGCGGCTGCGGCGATCAACGACTCCAGACGCAGCGCCGAGGCGGCCGAGACCACCGGACCCATCGTCACCCCGGGGTGCAGCGGGTCACCCAGGCGCAGCACCCGTTGCGCGGCGGCCACCAGCCCGGCGACCACCTCGTCGATCCGGTCGGTGGGGACGTAGAGCCGCTTGATCGCCATGCAGACCTGGCCGCTGGTGGCGAAGGTCGCCATCACCAGGCGCTCGTAGGCGGCCTCGTCCAGGTCGGCGTCGGCCAGCACGATCGCCGGGTCGTTGCCGCCGAGCTCCAGCACGCTCGGGGTGAGCGAGCGTCCGGCCAGGCTCGCGATCGCCCGCCCCGCACTCTCGCCACCGGTGAAGGCGACCCGGTGCACGCCCGGGTGGCCGACCAGCGCGACCGCCGTCTCGGCGTCACCCTGGACGACGTGCACCACGTCGTCGGGCAGCGCCGCGGCGATGATCTCCAGCATCCGCGCCACCCCGAACGGGGCCAGCGGGGACGGCTTGACCACGATCGCGTTGCCCGCGGCCAGCGCCGGGGCGACCTTGAGCAGCGCCAGGATCAGCGGAGCGTTCCACGGCGTCACCGCCCCGACCACGCCGAAGGGGCGCTGCCGGATCAGGAGGCGGCCACGCTCGTCGTCGCTGAGCCGGTCGGCCAGCAGCTCGGTGCTGCGACCGGCGTACCAGCGCAGGACGGTGGTGGCGAAGCCCGCCTCACCGCGAGCATCGCTCAGCACCTTGCCGGTCTCACGCGCCACCACCTCGGCGATCGCGTCGAGCTCGGGGTCCAGGGCGTCGGCGGCAGCGCGCAGCAGCGCAGCCCGCTCCCCCACCGACCGGGCGGCCCAGCGCTCCTGCGCCTTGCCCGCCAGCACGACGGCGGCGTCGACCTCGGCCGGGCTCGCCTCGACGACCTCGCCGACCGGCTCGGCGCAGCGGGCCGGGTTCTTCCGGATCATCGCACCGGCCGCAGCGAGTCGATCATCGACGTGCGCCGCAGGTAGGTCCGGCTGGCCACCGGGTCGGCGGCCAGGGTGCGCAGCTCGGCGTGGTGCGCCTCGCGGGCAGCGGTGTCGGTCTCGCGCAGCTGCTTCCAGTTGTCGTGCGTGATCGCCTTGACGTAGGACAGCGCCACGTCGCGCCGCGCGGCCAGCACCTCGTCGAGGCGGGCGTCGGTGGCGGCCTCGTCGGCGCTCGCCGTCGCGGCGATCCGCTCGGCCAGGGCACCGGCGACCAGGAACGCGTCGTGGATGCCGGAGTTCATCCCCATCCCGCCGAGCGGGTTGTTCACGTGTGCGGCGTCGCCGACCAGCATCACCCGGTCACGCCGCAGGGTGTCGGCCACCCGCTGGTGGACGCGGTAGAGCGAGGAGTGCAGCAGCGACCAGTCCCGGCCGAGGTCGGCCACACCGCGCAGCCGGCGCTGGACCCGCTCCTCGGCGACCTCGACCTCGTCGGCGGTGTCGGCGTCGGTCGGGAACAGGATCCGCCAGTGCTCGGGCGTGCGGAGCAGGACCAGCCACTCCTCGGGGTCGAAGACGTAGTTGACCGCCGCGACCCCGGGCAGCGCCTCGGTCAGGTCCTCGGTGGTGGAGACCACCAGGAACCGCTCGGGGTAGGTGATCCCCTCGAACTCGGCACCGATCTG
Organism: Nocardioides sp.; assembly: GCF_030150155.1. Classification (GTDB taxonomy): domain Bacteria; phylum Actinomycetota; class Actinomycetes; order Propionibacteriales; family Nocardioidaceae; genus Nocardioides. The sequence goes on along the minus strand of NZ_JASLGR010000016.1, from coordinate 114,385 downwards.
CTTGCGCACGATCGAGCTGGCACCGTCGGCGCCGATCACCCAGTCGGCGGTGAAGGTCTCCCCCGCCTCGGTCGTGACCGCGACGGGGCCGGTGCCGTCGCCCTGGTCGACGCCGTTGACCCGGGCGTCGAAGACGATCCGGGTGCCGGGGTAGAGCTCGAACGCGTCGGCCAGGATCGGGGTGAGCTTGGACTGCTCGCACTGCACCCGGAACGGGTAGGGAGTGTCGGCGGCCAGCGCGCTCAGGTCGAGCTCGGCGATCGGGCCGGTGACCCGGTCGCGGTACTGGAACGTGGTCGAGGTGATGCCGCGCTCCAGCAGGGTGTCGAGCACGCCCAGCTCGGCGAGCATCTCCAGGCTCGGCGGGTGGAAGGTCGAGGCGCGGGACTCGGCGGCGAGCTCGGAGCCGGCCTCCAGGACAGTGACGGCGACCCCGGCACGTGCCAGGACCAGCGCGGCGGTCATGCCGACCGGGCCGGCCCCCACGACGACGACCGAGGTGTGGTGTGCGGTGTTCATGCGTGCTCCTCCTGTCCCGTGCCCCGGGGCGGGGCGACGGCGTAGCTCTGTTCGTCGTGCAGCAGGGCCGGCAGGCCCAGCAGGTCGGTCAGCTCGGTCCACCCCATCCGGGGGACGGCGTCGGCGTGCTCGTCGGCGGTGATCGCCGCCACCACCCGACGTACGGCGTCGGCGGCGGCCAGCAGGGCCGAGACCGGATGGATCACCAGCCGTACGCCGGTCGCGGCCAGGTCGGCGTCACTGGGACCGTTCCGCAGCGGACCGGCGGCCTCGGAGCGGTTGAACACCTGGGGCAGCCGACGGTGATCTCGCGACAGGGCGTCGTTGACCGCCGCGAGATCACCGAGTCCGGCGCCCTCCACGAAGACGGCGTCGGCACCGGCCTCGGCGAAGGCACGACACCGCTCGATCACCGCCTCGCGTCCCAGCACCGACAGCGCGTCGGTGCGGGCCACGATCACGAGCCCGGCGCTGGTCGCCGCGGCGGCGTCGACGGCGGCCCGGATCCGTGCCGCCGCCTCGTCGGCGGCGACCACCTCCTTGCCGCCGAGGTGACCGCAGCGCTTGGGCGCCACCTGGTCCTCCAGGTGCAGTCCGGCCACCCCGGCGTCGGCGTAGCGACGTACGGTGTGAGCCGCCTGCAGGGCGTTGCCGTAGCCGGTGTCGGCATCGGCCAGGATCGGGACCTCGTCGGCACCGGCGCCGAGCGTGCTGCGCAGCACCCGGGCGCGGTCGGCGATGTCGGTGCCGTGCACGAACCCGAGGTCGGGCAGACCGAGGTCGACCGCCGAGACGGCCGCTCCCGAGAGTGAGACGGCGCGCGCTCCACTGCGTGCGGCGATCGCCGCCGAGACGGCGTCGTAGACACCCGGGAGCCGGATCAGATCGGGGCCGGCCAGCAGTGACCGCAGCCGTGCGGCCGCCGTGCCGTGATCGCCGGTCACGGCGCTAGCGCCGATGCAGGGCGAAGCCACCCTCCAGGCCGACGACGCGAGCACCGGTGAAGATCCTGATCGTCTCCACGGTGCCCTCCTCGCCCATCCCGGACAGTCCCCACGCCGGGCGCGGGGTCATCAGGTGGAGGCTCATGATGGTCGACCCGTTGACCTTCACCTCGCCGGCGCGGACCTCCCGGGCCACGGCCAGCGCAGCGTCGGTGTCGGCGCCGACGACGTACCCCTCCAGGCCGAACGGGGTGGCGTTGGCCAGCTCGATCGCCTCGTCGACGTCGGTGTAGGTGTGCATCGTCGCGACCGGTCCGAAGACCTCCTCGACGGCGGCCTCGCTCGGCACCCCGGCGATGATCGTCGGGGCCAGGAACGTGCCCGGCCCGTCGGGCAGGGCGGTGGCGCTGTGCGCGGTCCCACCGGCGGCGACCCGCGCCTCGATCGCGGCGCCCAGGTGCGCCAGGTGCCCGGCGTGGACGATCGGTCCCAGATCGGTGGCCGGGTCGAGGGGGTCGCCGACGGTGAGCTCGCCGAGGCGGCGGGTGATGCCGTCCAGGATCGGCTCGGCCAGCACCTCGGGCACGACCAGGCGTCCCAGCGCCCGGCACCACTGCCCGTTGAGGGTGGTGAGCAGGTCGACGGCGTGCTGGGCGGCGGCCTCGGGGTCGGCGTCGGGCATCACCACGAGCGGGTTGTTGCCACCGAGCTCGAGCTGGAGGGCGGTGAAATTCGCCGCGCAGGCGGCGGCGACGGCACGACCGCCGCCCAGGCCGCCGGTGAAGGAGACCGCACGGATCCGCGGGTCGGTGACCATCATGCCGCCGACACCGGGACCGCCGTGGACGAGCTGGAAGGTGCCGGGCTCGACGCCCTCGGCACGCAGCACCGCGTCGATCTCCTGGGCGAGGGCGGTGGTGCCCCACGGGGCGTACTCGCTGGGCTTGAGGATGGTCGGCGCACCGGCGGCCAGCGAGCTGGCGACCTTGTGCGCGGCCATCGGGGCCGGAGCGTTCCACGGCACCAGCGCGAGCGCCGGGCCGAGCGGGAGGCGGTGCACCTCGACGGTGTTGCCGCTCTCGGCGGTGGTGGTCTCGCTCAGCACGCCGTTGCGCAGCATCTGGGCGGCGAGGTGGAACGCGCCGGGCACGATCACGCCGACGATGCTGGTCTGGGCGATCGGCACACCGGTGGCCATCGACTCCAGCGCCGCCAGCCGCGGCACCGCAGCACCGAGCGCGGCACCGACGGCATCGAGGATCTCGGCACGCCGCTCGACCGGCGTGGTGCGCCACGAGCCCGAGCGGTGCACCCGCGCCGCCGCGGCCAGGGCCGCCTCGACGGCTTCGGGCGAGGAGGCCACGGCGTGGCCGAGGCCGACGCCGAGGTACGGGTCGGCGAGCTCGACGTCGAGCCGGTCGGCGGGTGCCGACCAGACCCCGTCGATCAGCTCGGTGAGCTCGGGGAGCCGGAGACCGGCACGCAGATCGTCCTGCTCCGGTGCGGCGGTCGGGATGGTCTCGGTCACTGCTGGGCACCCTTCGCATCGGACATCGCGTCGCGGGTGGTCAGACCCGCCCAGCCCTGCTGGTCGACGATCATCTTGGCAAGGTCCAGTCTGCCGCGCTCGGCGGGGAAGGCCTGGACCAGTCCCATCGCCGTGTCACGCACCGCGCGGCCGATGTGGTTGCCCATCAGGGCACCGGAGGTGCCGCACATCTTGAGAGCGTCCACGGCGACGGCGAAGGAGTGCTCGCAGATCGCGCCCTTGGCCAGCTTCCAGCTCTTCACCACGTCCTCCTTGGGCAGCAGCGGCGGCTCGCTGGCCTCGAGGTCGATCTGGCGACGCAGCCACAGGTGGGCCTCACCGAGGTGGCCCTCGGCGTCGCCGATCAGCACCTGGTGCATCGGCGAGGACGCGATCGGCTTGCCGGTGTCGGCGAAGGTCGCGGCCATCACGCGCCCCATCGCGTGCTCCCACACGCCGCGGGCGATGCCGGCGTAGATCGCGGCGATCGCGATCTGGTTGCCGACCCAGGAGCCACGCGACATCTGGGTGGCGCGGGTGAAGCCACCGGGCAGGGTGAGCGCCTCGTCGTCGGGGATGAAGCAGTTCTCCAGCACCAGACCGTGGTTGTCCGAGGCACGCATGCCCAGGCCCAGCCACTCGGTGCGGGGACGGGAGCCCTCGGCGTCCCGCGGCACGAAGAAGAGCGAGAGCGCGTCGATGCCGGAGACGTCCTCGCGGCGGGCGGTGACCAGGTAGTAGTCGGCGGTGCCCGACAGGCAGCCGAACGACTTCTCGCCGTTGAGCAGCCAGCCGCCGTCGGTCTTGGTCGCCGTGGTCGAGATCAGCACGTTGGCGTTGGAGGCCTTGACCGCCTCGGAGGCGAAGTTGGCGAGCATCTTCTGCTCGCTGCCCATCCGGCGCAGCACCTTCTCGGAGAAGGCGCGGACCTCGGCCTCCTCCTCGGAGGTGTAAAGGCCTGCCTCGAGCGCCGCCAGGGGCAGCATGCCCCGCGAGGACGCCGAGCAGTGGAAGAAGTAGGCCAGCGCCGTCGAGCCGCAGACGGTCCCCAGCGCGTACGTCGTCGCCGCGAGGTCCCGCAGCCCGCCGCCGAGTCCTCCGAACTCGGTCGGGACGACCAGGCCGAGCAGGCCCGCGTCGGCGAGCAGCTTGACGTGGCCCGCCGGGAAGGCGGCGGTGATGTCGGCCTCTTCGGCGGCGGCGGCGATCTGCGGAAGGATCGACTCGACCCGCTCGGCCCGAGCGCGCTCGGCCTCCGTGAGGTCAGGAAGCAGATACTCGGCGGTCAGCTTCGTGCTCATCCAACGGCTCCTACGATGTCGGTGGCGTCAGGCGACGCCGGTGCTGAGAACGGGGCCCCGCCGGTGGCGGGGGTGTCGGCGGCGCCGACGGGGTGACGCACTGTGCGGGCGAGCTCGATCAGGGCGGCGGTGTCGACCGGGGTCGCCACCTCCACCTCGGCCAGCAGCCGGATCAGGTCCTCGGTGGCGACGGCCTCGTCGAGGCCGGCCAGGGTGGTGTCGAAGTGACGCACCCCGCTCTTGAGGGCGGTGATCGCCTTGACCAGTCCGAGCCGGTCGCGGTCGTGCAGACGCATCCGCACGGGCACCGGTCGGGCCAGGGCGACGACCTCCTGGAGCAGACCGCGCACCTCCAGCGGGGTGGCCCGCCCGGCGGTGTCGGCCAGGCCGATCTCGGCCACGCCGGCTGCCACCAGGGCGCCGACGCAGGCCACCACGGCGTCGAGCCGGTCGGGGCCGAACGGTGCGTCGAGATTGACCACGACCCGGTCGGCGATGCCGGCCACGCCCTCGATCAGGGCCGCGACGGCGGCCTCGTCGGTGGGGTCGAGAGCGAGCTCGGCCAGACCGACCCCGGCGTCGAGGACGACGCGGGCCTGGGTGGGGTCGGCCACCAGCGCCGAGGAGTTCTCCGCGGTCTGCCAGGGCTGTCCCACGGGGCTCGCGGTGTCGCCGACGACCAGGGTCGGCGTACCGCCGGTGAGGTCGGCGACACGGACGCGGGTGCCCGCCTCGGCGGCCTGCGCGGCGACGTCGAGCGCCCGATCCCCGCGATTGGTCTGGACCAGCGCGGCCACCAGGCCGGAGTCGGACAGGGTCGCGATGTCGGGCAGGACATCGGCGAACTGGCCCCAGCCGCGGGAGTGGAAGAGCAGCGGCGCGGAGCGTCCGGCGGCCCTGCCCGCGACGACCTCGCCGACGAAGATGGTGTGGTCGCCGCCCGGGTAGGCGTGCACCACCCGGCAGTCGAACCAGCCCAGGGCGGAGTCCAGCAGCGGCACCCCCGTCTCGGCCAGGGTCCACGACTCCCCGGCGAACCGGTCGGTGACGCCGGTGTCCATCCCGGCGAACCTGCGCCCGACGTCAGCCTGTCCCTTGGCCAGGATGTTGACCCCGAAGACGCCGCTGGCCTCGATCAGCTCGTGGCTGTAGAGCGTCCTGGTCAGGCAGATCGAGACCAGGGGCGGGTCGAGACTGACGCTCGAGAACGAGCTGGCGGTCATGCCGTGCGGCGCTCCTGCGCGGTCGAGCGTGGTCACCACGGTCACCCCGCTCGGCCATTGGGCCATCACGTCACGGAACGTGCTCGCATCCATCGGCGGCCTCCCTTCGAGTACAGAATATACGATATCTGTTTTGCGGACGCCAGTGGAATCCCATCGGATGCGCGAGATTCTGGGCACGGAATATAGGATTCGGGGCAGAAGCAGCGTCGCCACCTCCGGCGAGGCCGCCGACACAGCCCTATCCGGGACAAGGGGATGACAGGACGATGAGCCGGAGAACCACGAACGCCAAGGGCGTCCGCCCGATCGCGCACCACTCGCTGGTGGACCGCGTCACCGACGAGCTCCACCGCGCGATCCTCAACGGCGACCTGCCGCCGGGCTCGACCGTCTCCATCGTCGATCTGTGCGAGCGCTTCGACATCAGTCACATCCCGGTCCGCGAGGCCCTGCGCCGCCTAGAGAGCGAGGGCGTCATCGAGCTCCGCCCGGGCCGCTCCGCACTGGTCGCCACGGTGACCTCGGAGGAGCTCGCGAACATCTACCACCTGCGCAAGCTGATCGAGGGCGACCTGTGCGAGCGCGCCGGTCGCGCGATGACCGAGGAGCGCCTCGCCCACGCCGAGGAGGCGCTGGCCGAGTACGTCGGCATCGAGCGCGAGCCCGCCGCCCTGGCCGCCAAGCACCACGCCTTCCACGAGGCGATGCTGCTCGACGTGATCGGCCCGGCCGACTCCAACGTGCTGCGCGTGCTCTGGAAGGCCTCGGACCGCTACCTGCACCTGCTGATGGACAACCTCGACCACGCCCCCGAGACCCAGCAGGGCCGGATCGACGAGCACCGCGTGCTGCTCGACCTGGCCCGCGCCGGCAAGGTCGCCGAGCTCCGCGCCGCCTGGGTGGCGCACCTGGAGAGCACGGAGTCCGCACTGCTCGAGGCGCTCGCGGTCCGCGAGGCCCCGGCGGTCGCCACCTCCTGAGACTGGCTCGAGAATCGCGACGGCCCCCACTCCGACCAGGTCGGGGTGGGGGCCGTTGGCGTCGCGGGACTCGGCGCCGGGCCTCAGGCGGTCAGCACCCCGGCCAGGTGCCAGGGCCGACCGTCGACGACGTCGGTGCCGCGACTGACCATCCGGTTGGTCGCACAGGCCGGGCGCAGGGTCGCCGCAGTGACCGCGCCGGTCGCCGGCACCGGGTCGGGTCGTGAGATGACGCCGGCGAACGGGCCGTCCCACTCGGTGCCCCACAGCGTGAAGTTCGACGACAGCGGGATCAGGGCGCCGCCGCCATACTCGGCGTGCGGGCGTGAGGCGACCGCCAGGTTGAGACGGTTCTCGGCCGCCCGCTCCAGCAGGAGCAGGTCGACGTCGTGAGCCTCAGCCACCGAGAACGGCACCGCGACCACGTCGGCGTCGGCCAGCGCCGCCAGCCTGAACGTCTCCGGGAAGAGCGCGTCGTCGCCCACCACGACCGCGAGCCTGCCCCACGGCGTCTCCAGCACCTCGATGCCGAGACCGGCCGCCGGTGCGAGGGCCCCGTGGCGCGCACTGACGTGCAGCTGGGACTGGATCAGCTCGACGCCGTCGGCCGAGACCACGACGCCGACGTGCTGGCCCGCAGCCGCGTCGTCGGTGGTGATCGTCGAGGTGACGACGTACGTCGAGGTGCCGGCCAGCAGCTCACCGAGCGCCTCCACTCCCAGACGCTCGTCGGCCGGGGCGCTCGGGTCACCGCCCGGGTGGGCGGCCAGCTCCGGCAGCACGACCAGTCCGGCACCGTCGGCGATCGCAGCGCGCAGGTCGGCGACCAGGGCATCGACGCTCTCGGCCCCCAGCACGACGGCTTCGAGGGCCGCAGCACCCGCAGGTGCCTGTCGACCGACCGGCTCCTCGGTGATCGGGCTGTAGGCGTCAGGGCGGCGCGCTGCCATCACGTCGGTGCCGTCGGGGCGGGCCTTGTCGTCAGCGAGGGTGACGTCGATGTCGGCGATCACCACCGCCTCACCGGTGCGCGGACCGATCGCGACGACGGTCCCGTCAGGGGCGACGATCTGGCTCTCCCCCGCCCCGTGCAGCCGGTCGATCGGGACGCCGACCTTCTCGGCGACGGCAGCGATGGAGTGCTCGGGCACGAGCGGGCCGACCTTGTTGGCCGCGACCACCCAGACCTTGTTCTCCGCAGCCCGGACCGGGACGTGCAGCGAGGCCTCGTCCAGGGCGAAGGAGTTGAGGCTGTTGAGCAGCAGCTGGGCGCCGCCGACCGCGAGCATCCGCGGGGTCTCGTAGATGACGCCGTCCATGCAGGAGTAGAGCCCGACCCGGCCGATCGCGGTCTCGATCACGCCTGCGGTGTCGACGGCGGGGTCGATGTGGTCGCGCTCGGAGCCCATCAGGACCTGCTTGTCGTTGACCGCCAGCACGGAGCCGTCGGGACCGAAGAGCACGTTCGTGCCGCCGACCCGGCCGTCCTCGCGCAGCAGCGTGCAGTTGGCCATCAGGTGGATGCGGTGCTGGGCGGCGCGGGCCGCGAGGGTGGCGACGAACTCCCCGTCGAGGGTCTGGGCCTCACGTCGGGCGTGCTCGCGATCGGCGTACCAGGAGACATGGTTGCCGAACTCGGGCAGGACGACGACCTCGGCGCCCTGGGCGACGGCGGCGTCGATCATCCGCACCGCGGTGGCCAGGTTGGCGGCGACGTCCTCACCGACGGCGTACTGGACTGCAGCTACGCGAAGCACTCGGAACCTCATTTCGTATATCTTGTACGATTCCGTCAGCCTAGTACGAAACCGGCCCCGAGCACAGGAGTCCCCCCATGACGGAGACCCAGCCCGACCATCCAATCCCACCCGAGCGCGCCGTGGCGACGCTTCAGGTGCACTCCCGGGGTGAGGCGCGCGACGTCGACCTGACCCGCGACCCGCCGTTCGGGTGGTGGCCCGCGATCGTGATCGGCCTGGTCGCCTTCGTCGACCGGGTCGAGATCAACCTCGTCGCCGGGGCGCTCCCGGCGATCCAGGAGCACTTCGGGATCAGCGACACCGTCGCCGGCGCGATCCCGACCGCGGCCAGCATCGCCGCCGCCCTGCTGCTGCTACCGGCCGGACGCCTGGCCGACCGGGCTCCCCGGGTCGGCGCGATCGCGATCGTCGTCCTGGTCTGGGCGCTGTGCTCGGTGCTCAGCGGCCTGGCCAGCAGCTTCGCGCTGTTCTTCCTGATCCGGATCGCCATCGGCGCCGCCGGCCAGCTCTACAACCCGCCGGCCTCGAGCCTGATCGCCGACTACTACCCGTCGTCGAGTCGCGGCAAGGCGTTCGGCTTCGAGCGCGCCGGCTACTACATGGGCCTGCCCGCCGGCGTGATCGTCGGCGGCGCTGTCGCCGAAGCCCTGGACTGGCGGGCGGTCTTCTTCGTCGCCGCCATCCCGGGCCTGCTGGTCGCCGCCCTGGTCTGGACGGTACGCGAGCCGCGTCGCGGGCTCGGGGACGAGATCGACGCGCTCCGGGCGGGGCGGGCGGGGGCTGCGGGCTCGGGGGTGGCCGCGTCGGCGTCGGTGTCGGGGTCGGCGGTGTCGGGGTCAGCGGGCGCGGAGGGATCTCTCTCCAGTACGCCGCCCACGCACGGCCCGACCCCTGCGCGCGGTGCCCTGATCGCCGAGGCCCGCGGCCTGCTCACCATCGCGACGCTGCGCGGCGTGATCGCCAGCCAGGCGATGCTGGCGCTCGGGGTCGCCGGCCTCTTCTACTGGCTGCCGACGTTCCTGGAGCGGACCGAGGGCCTCGACCACGACGCCGCCGCGGGTCTGGCCGGCGGTGTCGGCGGCACCGGCATCGTGATCGGCATCGTCCTCGGGAGCCGTCTGGGCGACCGGGCACGGGCCGACGGCTGGCGGATCGCCGTCGCCGCCTGGTTCCTGCTGGCCGGCGCGATCGGGCTGACCCTGGCCGTCACCCTGCCGGGCCTCGGCCTGCGCGTCACCCTGATCGCCGCCGCCTGCGCGGGCTTCGCGGGGGCGATACCGAACCTGACGGCGGCCGCGGCCGACGTCGTGCCGTCACAGAGTCGCGGGATGGGGTTCGCCGTGCTGCAGTTCCTCACCACCCTCGGCGGGGCGTTCGGTCCGTTCCTGATCGGTCTGACCTCGGACCTGCTCGACTCGCTCCCGCTGGCGATGCTCGTCCTGCTGCCGCCCCTCTTCGCCTGCGTGGTGATCCTGCGCGCCGCCAGGAAGACGTTCGACGCCGACGTAGCCGCAGCCCACCCCTAGCCGACTTCCGGGTTCACCACCGCCCACTTCCGGGTTCACCACCGCCCACTTCCGGGTTCACCACCGCCCACTTCCGGGTTCACCACCGCCCAGATCCGGGTTCACCACCAGCAGGTCCGTTCGTGCGCCCTCGGGCCGAAACACGCCGACACCTTCGGCGTGTCGCCTAGATCGGGCACTGGAACGGATCGACCCGCTGCCCGGCGTACGACCATGTGAGCAATCCGGAACTCGACCGTGGCGAACCCGGAAGTCGACCGTGGCGAACCCGGATCTCGCGCGTGGCAAACCCGGATCTCGCGCGTGGCGAACCCGGAAGTCGACCGTGGCAAACCCGGATCTCGCGCGTGACAAACCCGGATCTCGCCGGTGGTGAACCCGGAATTCGGCGGTTAGGACCAGGTGTGGACGATCGCGAAGCCGGGGACCTGCGGGGCCGCGACACCGGCCGGGACGAAGGCCCAGGTCTGCTCACCGGGCCAGAACAGGTCGACGTCGACCTCGAAGACCTCGCCCGCGGCCTGCTCGCGCGCGTGCACCGTGCCGACGAGGGCGGGGGTGGCAGGACGCTGCAGGGCGGCGTCCACCGCGACGACCCGCGCCGCCCCGGGGGCAGAGGCCTCGCCGTCGGCCCAGCCGCCACCGGGGCCGGAGAACCAGACCAGGGCAGCAGTGCCGTCCTGCGTCGAGGTCGCAGCACGGGTGGCCAGCGGCTCCACGATCAGCATCTCGCCCTCGCCGCAGGTCAGGCCGCTGATCGCGAGCGAGCCGGAGATGATCACCATCTCCTCCCCCGCCGGCTGGTGGCCGACGGCGTCACGGGTCCACCCGTTGGGGAACCGCACCACCACGGCACGGGTGCCGCGCTCGGCGTCGGCCCGGAGCATGGTGATGTCGGCGGGCTGCTCGGCCCCGGCGATCTGGTGCCTACCCCAGGTCAGCTCGGGTGAGTCCAGCCGGACCACGATCGGAGCGGCAGAACCGGCAGCAGCAGAACCAGCAGCAGCAGAACCAGCAGGAGCATTCATCGGACGCCTCCAGGGGCAGGGGTGGTGGTCAGGTAGTCGAGGATCTCGGCCTCACTCAGCACATCGGCGTACTTGGCGTCGAGGTCGAAGAGGTTGCGCTCGTGCACCTCGGCATCGCGGTCGCCGCAGGCCTCGCGCGCGACCAGCGGCCGGAAGCCGTGCTGCAGCGCGTCGAGCGTGGTGGCCCTGACGCAGCCGCTGGTGGAGAAGCCGAGCACGACGGCGGTGTCGATCCCGAGGTGGCGCAGCGTCGAGGCGAGCGTGGTGCCGAAGAAGGCCGAGGCGTACTGCTTGGTCACCACGATCTCGTCGGCCAACGGAGCCGGCGAGGCCGGAAACTCCCCGTACGCCGACCCGCGCGCGAACGCGACCAGGCCCGGCACCTTGACCGCGAACCACCCCGCGTCAGCACCACCGGGCGCCAGCACGACCTGAGTGAAGAGCACCGGATGCCCAGCGGCCCTGGCCGCGGTGACGATCCGGTCGGCGCTGGCACGCGCCGCCTCGAACCGACCACCCGCATCGGCGAACGGCCCCGCGCCCAGATAGGCACGGCACACGTCGACGACGATCACGGCCGGCGCCGCCCCGCCCCCGATCCGTCCCATGAACCCGGCCGCCGCGTAGTCGGCGGACCGTTCGGTTCCCAGCGGAGACACCATCGGCTCAGATCACGCCCCGGGCCAGCAGGTCGGCGCGGGCCGCCTCGTCGAGGCCGAGCAGGTCGCCGTACACCTCGTCGTTGTGCTGGCCGAGCGACGGTCCGGTCCAGCGGATCGTGCCGGGGGTGGCCGAGAGCTTCGGCACCACGTTCTGCATCCGCAGGGTGCCGAAGGTGGCGTCGGGGACCTGGACGATCGACTCGCGGGCCTCGAAGTGCGGGTCGGCGAGCATGTCGGCGGCCTTGTAGATCCGTCCGGCCGGGACGCCGCCGGTGTTCATCGCGTCGAGCAGCTCGTCGGCCACCACGGTCGCGGTCCACTCCGAGATCAGGTCGTCGAGCTCGGCCTGGGCCTTCCCGCGGCCGACGTGGGTGGAGTACTGATGCCCGGGGGCGTACCACTCCGGGCGGCCCATCGCGTCGGCCAGCCGGGAGAAGACGGTGTCCTGGTTGGCGGCGATCAGGATGAGCTGACCGTCCTTGGTCGGGTAGACGTTGGACGGGGCGACGTTGGGCAGGATCGCCCCGGTCCGCTCGCGCTGGTAGCCCGCGACGTCCCACTCGGTGACGAGCGACTCCATCATCGCCAGCACCGACTCGTAGATCGACGCGTCGATCATCTGGCCCTGGCCGGTCTGGTCACGGTGCCGCAGGGCCGAGAGCGCCCCGACGCAGGCGTGCATGGCGGCGAGCGAGTCGCCGATCGAGATGCCGGCACGCGAGGGCTGCCGGTCGGCGTCGCCGAGGATGTAGCGCAGCCCGCCCATCGCCTCGCCGATCGAGCCGTACCCCGCCCGACTGGCGTAGGGACCGGTCTGCCCGTAGCCCGAGACCCGCACCATGATGATCCCCGGGTTGATCGCCTTGAGCTGCTCGTAGCCCAGGCCCCACTTCTCGAAGGTGCCGGCGCGGAAGTTCTCGACCACAATGTCGGCCTCGGCGACGAGGCGGAGAAAGAGCTCCTGACCCTCCTTCTCGCGCAGGTTGAGGGTCACCGACCGCTTGTTGCGGCCCACCACGGGCCACCACAGCGAGGTGCCGTCGGTCCGGCCCCAGGCGCGCATCGGGTCGCCGACGCCCGGCGGCTCGACCTTGATCACGTCGGCACCCTGGTCGCCCATCAACGTGGCGGCGAACGGCCCGGCGAGCAGCTGCCCGGCCTCCAGGACGCGGACTCCGGCGAGGGATCCGTTTGCACCAGTCATGCGCAAATCATATATCCGATATGCTGTAGATGTCAGCCTGGAGGAGTGGACATGAACGCAACCCCCGACCCGCCCGGTCCCGCGATCATCGAGATCGTCGAGGTCGCGCCCCGCGACGGCCTGCAGAACGAGAAGCGGCTGCTGCCGACCGAGACCAAGATCGAGCTCGTACGCCGCAGCGTCGACGCCGGCCTGCGCCGGGTCGAGGTGACCGCCTTCGCCCGTCCGGACCTGGTGCCCCAGATGGCCGATGCCGCCGAGGTCCTGGCCGGGGTCGCCGACCTCGAGGGACTCTCGATGATCGGTCTGGTGCTCAACCGTCGCGGCGTCGAGCGGGCGATCGCGGCGGGCTGCGACGAGATCACCGCGGTCGTCGTGGCCAGCGACGGCCTCGCCCTGCGCAACCAGGGCAGGGACACCGCCGCCCAGATCGAGGCCTGGCTCCAGATCGCCGCCGACGCCCGTTCGGCAGACCTGAAGACCTCGGTGATCCTGGCGGCCGCGTTCGGGTGCCCGTTCGACGGCGAGGTCCCCGCCGAGCGGGTGATCGACGTCGCCCGGCGCTGCCTGGCCGGTGCCCCCGACGAGCTCGCCATCGCCGACACCATCGGGGTCGGCGTACCCACGCAGGTCCGGGCCCTCGTCGCCGGCCTGCGCGCCCTGCCCGACCTCGATCCCGCCACGCCGCTGCGGGCGCACTTCCACAACACCCGCAACACGGGCTACGCCAATGCCGTGGCCGCGATCGAGTCCGGTGTGACGGTGCTCGACGCGTCCACCGGCGGGATCGGCGGGTGCCCGTTCGCCCCCGGCGCCACCGGCAACATCGCCACCGAGGACCTGCTCTACCTGCTCGACCGCTCCGCCGACGTCGAGGTGGCGCAGCCCGCAGGTCGCCCGCTCGACCATGCGGCGATCGCCGCGACCGGCACCTGGATCGCCACCGAGCTCGGCCTGCCACAGGCCCCCGCGCAGCTCGGTCGCGCCGGCTGGTTCCCCGCCTGACCACCTGCCCGCAAGGAGACCCGCATGTCCCTCATCCCCGGCGGTGCGCCGCTGTCCATCGTCAACGGCCTGCGTGAGTTCGCCGAGGCCACCCCCGACACCGTCGCGGTGATCGACGGGGAGCGCCGGCTCACCTTCGCCGCTCTCCTCTCCCGCGTACGTCGACTCGCACGCCACCTCCAGGCCACCGGCCTCACTCCCGGCGACCGGGTCGGCGTGCTGCTCGGCAACCGCCTGGAGTATCCGGAGATCGCCGCCGGGATCGCGGCGGCCGGCGGCGTGATGGTCCCGCTCAACCCGCGCCTGACCGCAGCCGAGGCGACCTTCATCCTGGGTCACTCCGGCGCGCGGTCGCTGATCCTCGACGACGCCCTGGCCCCGATCGTCACCGACGCGGTCGGGGCGGCCCGGATGCCGTGCCTGTCGATCGACGGGACCACGCTCGGGTCGGCGTACGAGGAGGCACTGGCGTCGGCCCCCGACGAGGAGACGGGGGTGGTCGTCGACGAGCGCGACCCGTTCTGCATCACCTACACCTCGGGCACCACAGGGCGCCCCAAGGGCGTGGTGATCTCGCACCGCAGCCGCTCCCTGACCTTCACCATGAGCGCCCTGGAGTGGAAGCTCGCCGCCGGCCGGGTCTCGGCAGCCGTGGCGCCGATGTACCACGGCGCCGGGTTCGCCTTCGGCTACGCGCCGGTCTACACCGGCGGCACCGTCACGATGCTGCGCAAGTGGGACCCGACCGCGTTCTTGGACCTGGTCGCCCGTGACCGGGTGCAGTCGGCCTTCCTGGTCCCCACGATGGCCCAGGCGCTGCGCTCGCTGGGCGACGACGTGATCGACTCCTACGACCTCGCCAGCCTGGACACCCTCTACTTCAACGCCGCCGCGCTGCCGTGGGCACTCAAGCAGTGGGTGATGGAGCGCTTCCCCGGCCGCGACGTGCACGAGCTGTACGGCTCCACCGAGTCGGGCATCATCACCAACCTGCGCCCGGTGCACATGCGGGCCAAGCCCGGCTCGGTCGGCCACCCCTGGTTCCACACCGAGATCCGGCTGCTCGACGAGGCCGGCGTCCCGGTGCCGAACGGCACGCCCGGTGAGCTGTTCAGCCGTTCGCCGTACCTGATGAACGGCTATCTCGACGACCCCGAGGCGACGCAGGCCTGCACCACGGCCGACGGTTTCGTCACCTGCGGCGACATCGCCGTACGCGACAACGAGGGCTTCATCTCGATCGTGGACCGCAAGAAGGACCTGATCATCTCCGGCGGCACCAACGTCTACCCGCGCGAGATCGAGGAGGTGCTGGCCGCCCACCCGCAGGTGGTCGAGGCGGCCGTGGTCGGCGAGGCCGACGAGACCTGGGGAGAGACGGTCGTGGCCCATGTCGTGATGACGATCCCGGCCGGCTCGGCGGCGGTGATGGCCGACGAGATCGCCGAGCAGCTGGCCGAGCACTGCCGGGTGAGCCTGGCGGGCTACAAGATCCCGCGGCGCTGGTACGTCGCTCCCGCGCTGCCCCGCAACGCCGGCGGCAAGGTGGTCAAGCGCGAGCTCGCTCCCCCGGTCGGGCACCCGTAGCCACCCGTAGCCACCCGACTCAATATCATATATTCTTTCATCACATTCATCTCAGGAGGCTGACTTGCGACCCCACGTCGAACTCATCCAAGAAGACGACTACGTCTGGCACGGCGCCGAGCTCCCCGGCGGCGAGGGACGCGCCAGCGAGCGCCGCCTCTCCGTCGACGAGGAGGACGGCTCCTCCTCGCTGCGCGTGGACTTCCACACCGAGTGGGGCCGCAGCGCCGGCATCCACCACGCCAACACCGAGTACTACGTGCTCGACGGCGAGATCGACTACGGCGGCCGCAGGATCGGCAAGGGCGGCTACGTCTACGCCCCGAAGGGCGTCCCGATGGACTACCTCAAGGTCGCCGAGGGCACGAAGCTGCTGCACTACCGCGAGTACGGCGACGCCGGCTTCGACCCGATCGACGGCGCCGATCTGGGCGACCCGGCCCGACGCTGGAACGACGCCCGCGAGGACGTCATCGTGATCGACTCCGAGGCCATGCAGTGGGACGCCGTGCCGAACCCGGGCCCGATGCCCGGTCTCTTCATCAAGTACCTGCACGTCGACCCGGTGACCGGGTTCTACACCCGCCTCGTGCACGCCCAGGAGGGCTGGAGCGACCACCGCCTGGCCCACCACCCGTGCTACGAGGAGGCCTACACCACCCAGGGCCACATGGAGTACAACTTCGGCACCCTCGACCTGGGCACCTACTTCTTCCGCCCCGCGCGGGTGAAGCACGGCCACTTCACCACGATGGAGGGCGGCGCCACCTGGCTGCTGCGCTCCGACGGTGAGCTGAAGAACTGGTACACCCAGAACGAGTGGGTGCGCTGGGGCGGCGACGCGGTCAACTACGGCCCGAACTCGGTCCAGGAGGAGCCGCACCCGCCGATCCGGCACGCGCACTCCACGCACGACCTGGCCGAGCCGTGGCGCACTGAGGAGGACATGCGTCAGATGCAGGCCTCGTGGCAGTTCCAGATCGACCAGGGTCAGGACAACACCCCGGTCAAGCACCAGGGGGTCGGCACGGACCCGTCCAGCCGCGCCATCACGATGGCGATGATGAAGGCGATGGACGCCGCCCAGCTGCAGGGCGGGCACAGCGACGGTCACTCGCACTCGCATGACCACGACCATGAGCACGGTCACGACCACGACCACGACCACAGTCATGAGCACGAGCACAGCCACGACGAGACGCCCGCCGCTCCGGCACGCGAGCTGATCGACCTCGACTGGGGCTGGTCCGGGCGCGCCACCGAGCACCCCGAGGACCGCACCCACCGCGACGCCCACAACTGGGGCCGTCCGGTGACCTGGAAGGAGGGCGACCCCGTCCCCGCCCCGATCCTCTCCTCGCTGCCCGTCCGCAGCCGCTCCCGCGGCCGCTGGGACGGCGACGGTATGTGATCGGGAGCAGCTGAGTGATCTCCTCTGCCCTCACCGGGGCGGCGACGGCGGCGGTCGAGGCTTCCTCGGCCGCCGCTGCCGTGCCTGTCCACGGCCTGTCCCTGTTCACCGTGGCGATCGTGCTGCACATCGGCCTGTTCGTGTACTGGCTCGGCGGCGACCTCGGCGTCTACTACTCCAGCCGGTTCATCATCAAGCCCGAGCTCTCCCCGCAGACCCGCGCCATCGCCGCGAAGATCATGGTCGGCTGCGACATGGCGCCACGGTTCTCCCTGATCCTGTTCGGCGCCAGCGGCGTCACCCTGATGTACGCCGGGCCGATGGGCGAGAAGTCCTTCCTGACCTGGTGGATGGTGGCGCTGGCCTGGGTGGCGACCCTGACCTGGGTCGTCGTCTCGTTGCAGGAGCACCGCACCAGCGGCCGTGGATCCCACCACGTCTTCCACACCGCGGACCTTGCGATCCGCTATGTCGCCTCGGCGTTCCTACTCGGGATGGGGCTCTACACCGTGGTGGCGTCCGAACCGTTCGGGGTCGACACCAACCCGAAGTGGCTCGGGGTGAAGGTGATGGCCTACGGCTTCTCGATCTTCTGCGGCATCATGATCCGCCGCGCGCTACGCCCCTTCGGTCCGTCCTTCGGCCGGCTGATGACCGAGGGATCCACCCCCGAGATCGAGGACGGCATCGTCGGCTCGATCCGCCGCTCCGAGCCGTGGGTCTACCTGATCTGGTTCCTGGTCGCCCTGGCCGCTGTGCTCGGGGTGATCAAGCCCGGGTACGTCGGCTGAGGGACGCCCTCCCAGCGCAGCACGACAGCCGGCCTCAGGCCCGGGCTACCGGGAGGCCGACTGTCGTGTGCGGGGTGGTGCGCAGACTCAGACCGGCGCCTCGCCGGTGACCACGAACACGACCCGGTTCGAGACCGAGACCGCGTGGTCGGCGATGCGCTCGTAGTAGCGGCCCAGCAGCGCCAGGTCGACGGCCGCCTCGACGCCGTACTGCCAGTCGTTGGAGAGCAGCTCGGCGAAGTTCGCGCGGCGCAGCTTGTCCATCTCGTCGTCGTCGATCGCCAGCTCGCTGGCCTGGGAGACGTCGCGGCTGCGGATGATCTCCGCGGTGCGGTGCACCATCGACTCGGCGACCTCCGCCATCCGCGCGATGGTCTCGCGGGCGCCGTCGGGGACGGCCGAGTTCGGCACCCGCAGGCGGGCGATCTTGGCGACGTGGACGCTCAGGTCGCCCATCCGCTCCAGGTCGCTCACCATCCGCAGCGCGGCGACGACGACACGCAGGTCGCCTGCCACCGGTGCCTGCAGGCTGAGCAGCTCGAAGCAGCGCTCCTCGACCCAGGTGCGGGCGTCGTCGATCGACTCGTCGGCGCTGATCACGCTCTGCGCCACCGACTCGTCGGCACCGAGGAGTGCCTGGGTCGCCTGAGCGACCGCCTCCTCGACCTGATCGCAGATGGCAGCCAGGGCGCCGAAGACGGCCTCAAGCTCCTCACGGAACGCTTCACGCATGGTCACCACGGTACGCAGGCGCAAGCGGATAGTCCGTGAAGAACAGGGTCCACTGGGTGAACGGGTGGTGAACGTTGCCGGATTCGCGTCTCAGGTGGCGAAGAGGGGGTGAAGCGGAGCCTTACGCTGGGGGTGTGAACCCGACGACGCAGGCATTTCTTGCCGCGATTCTCGGGGCCGTGGTGGCAGGTTCGGCAGTGCTGGCCTGGCACATCAGCGAGCGCCAGCAGCGTCGGTCCCCCAGCACGGCACCGCCCGTCGTCCCGCCCGAGGTCGCCACCGTGCTGTCGGTGCTGCGCTCCTCCGCGTTGGTCGTCGACGACGACGACGTCGTGGTGAAGGCGAGCGCGCCGACGTACGCTCTCGGGCTGGTTCGCGGCACCGCGCTGCTCTCCGACGAGCTCGCGACACTGGTCCGCCAGGTACGTCGTGACGGTCAGATCCGCGAGACCGAGCTGGTCATCGGCCGCACCGGCGGCCCCGACCGCCATGTCGTCGCCCGGGTCGCTCCGCTGGGCACCCGCCTGGTGCTGGCGCTGCTGGACGACCGCACCCGCGAGCGCCGGATCGAGGCGGTACGCCGCGACTTCGTCGCCAACGTCTCGCACGAGCTCAAGACCCCGGTCGGTGCCATCCGGGTGCTGGCCGATGCGGTCGGCGAGGCCTCCGACGACCCCGTCGCGGTGAAGCGGTTCTCCTCCCGGATGCTGATCGAGTCCGACCGGCTCACCGAGCTGGTCCAGCAGATCATCGAGCTCTCCCGACTCCAGGGCGACGAGCCGCTGGAGCGGCCGGTCGCCGTCGACATCGACGCGGTCATCGAGAACGCTGTCGACGTCGTCCGGGTCGACGCGCAGCAGAAGCACATCAGCGTCGTGACGGGCGGCAAGAAGGGCCTCTTCGTCACCGGCAACGAGGAGCAGGTGATGACGGCGGTGACCAACCTGGTCGCCAACGCGGTCAACTACTCCGAGCCGGGATCGTCGGTCTCGATCACCACGAAGGTGATCTCGGGTCAGACCGACACCGTCTCGATCTCCGTGGTCGACCAGGGCATCGGCATCCCGTCCTACGAGCTCGACCGCATCTTCGAGCGGTTCTACCGGGTCGACCCGGCCCGCCACCGGTCCACCGGCGGCACCGGGCTCGGCCTGTCCATCGTCAAGCACGTCGCCGCCACGCATGGTGGCGAGGTGAAGGTCTGGTCCGTCGAGGGACAGGGCTCGACCTTCACCCTCACTCTCCCGCAACATGTGGCGCACACGTCCGCCACTCTCCCCCAGGAGGTACGCCCGTGACACGGGTTCTGGTCGTCGAGGATGAAGAGTCGTACTCGGAGGCGCTGTCCTACATGCTCCGCAAGGAGGGCTTCGAGGTCGCGATCGCCGAGAACGGCGACGACGCGCTCAAGGAGTTCGACCGCAACGGTGCCGACATCGTCCTGCTCGACCTGATGCTGCCGGGGATCCCCGGCACGGAGGTCTGCCGGCAGATCCGCACCACGTCGGCCGTGCCGGTGATCATGGTGAGCGCCAAGGACGACGAGGTCGACAAGGTGGTCGGCCTCGAGCTCGGCGCCGACGACTACGTCACCAAGCCGTACTCCCCGCGCGAGCTGGTCGCCCGGATCCGCGCCGTGCTGCGTCGCGGGGCCGAGCCCGACCTGTCCCCGCAGACGCTGGAGGCAGGCCCGGTACGGATGGACGTCGAGCGCCACGTCGTCACCGTCGACGGTGGCGAGCAGCGGCTCCCGCTCAAGGAGTTCGAGCTCCTGGAGATGTTCCTGCGCAACCCCGGCCGGGTGCTCACCCGCGGCCAGCTGATCGACCGGGTCTGGGGCTCCGACTACGTCGGCGACACCAAGACCCTCGACGTCCACGTCAAGCGGCTGCGCGCCAAGCTCGAGCCCGACCCGAGCGAGCCGAAGTATCTGGTCACCGTCCGAGGCCTGGGCTACAAGCTCGACCTCTGAGGCGAGTGAGTGAGGCCGACCGTCGAGCTTGCTCGTGCGGTCGCTCCCAACGCCTCAGAACTCGCGGTTGGCGCGTCCAGGGTGATGGCGGTGCGTCGCCTGCGTTGCCCTCGCTCGGCGGCCGCTTCGCTCTCAGGCCGCCTTCGCTCGGGCGCCTTGGCGCCGCACGCGCTGGCACCCTTCAGTCACGCAATGCTCGGACCTGCCTCAGCGTGACGGCAACGCCGGCGGGGACGCCTGATCCGGCGCACGCTGGCCGGCTGACGTCAGTGCGCGCGGCGCCCAGGCGCCGGCGCGAAGGCGGCCTTTGAGCGGAGCGGCCTTCGAGCGCCGGCAACGCCGGCGACGCGCCACTGACGTCAGTCGGCAGGGCGGAGGGACTCGAAGGCGGCGAGGTTGGCTGTCGACTCCCCCCGCTCCAGCCGCCACGCCCACTCCTTGCGGATCGAGCTGGCGAAGCCCAGCTCCAGCAGGGTGTTGAACGACTCGTCGGCGTAGGTCAGCACCGAGCCGAGCAGCCGGTCGAGCTCGTCGGCACTGGCCAGCGCGAGGGGCAGCCGGGCGTCGAGATAGATGTCTCCGGCTGCGTCGAGCGCGAAGGCGACGGCGTACAGCTTGAGGTTGCGTTCCAGCATCCAGCGGTAGACGCCCTCGAAGTTCTCGTCGGGCTTGCGGCACACGAACGCATGCACGCCGAGGGCGTGGGTGCCCAGGTCGAGGCGGATCGGCACCGAGAGCTTGCGCTCCCCGGGCAGCGCGAAGGAGAAGGTGCGCTCCCCGGTCTCGGGCGCCTCCTCGGTGTACTCGATCTCGTTGGTCTCCAGCCACGTCCGTACGGCGGCCGCCTGATCGTCTGCGCTCATGACACTGCCTCTCGCATGCTCGCTCGCGCCTTCTCGTAGAGCGCGATGGTCTTCGACGCCGTCGCCTCCCAGGAGAAGTCCTGGGCGTGGGCGAGCGCACCGACCTGGAGCCGTGCACGCAGCCGCTCGTCGAGCAGGACGCAGGTCAGGGCGTCGGCCCACCGGCCGGCGTCGTGGCCGTCGACCAGGAGCCCGGAGACCCCGTGCGCGACGGCGGTGGTGAGGCCGCCGACCGCGGCGGCGACGACCGGGGTGCCGCAGGCCTGGGCCTCGATCGCGACCAGGCCGAAGGACTCGTTGTAGGAGGGCACGGCGACGACGGTGGCGGCGGCGTACCAGGTGGCCAGCTCGGTCTGGGAGACCGGCGGCACGAACCGGACCAGGTCGGCGATGCCGAGCTGGGCGGCCAGGGCGGCCAGTGACTCGGGGCGGTCGAGGCCGGAGCCGGACGGGCCGCCGACGATCGGCACGACGAGCCGGCTACGCAGCTCCGGGGAGCGGGTGACCAGCACCGCGATCGCTCGGAGCAGCACGTCGGGAGCCTTGAGCGGTTGGATCCGACCGGCGAAGAGGACGACCAGAGCCTCGGCCGGCAGGCCCAGGGTCGCCCGTGCGGACGCCTGGTCGGCGGGGGTGAAGCGGGCCAGGTCGACGCCGGGGTGGACGACCGCGACCCGGGCGGGGTCGGCGTCGTAGAGGTCGATCAGCTGGTCGGCCTCGAGCTCGGTGTTGGCCAGCAGCACGTCGGCGGCCTCGACCACCTGCTCCTCGCCGATCACGCGCGCGGCGGGCTCGGGGGTGTCGCCCTCGGCCAGGGCGAGGTTCTTGACCTTGGCCATCGTGTGCATCGAGTGCACCAGCGGCACCCGCCAGCGGTCGCGGGCCAGCGCCCCGACCTGGCCCGAGAGCCAGTAATGCGAGTGCACCACGTCGTACCAGCCGACCGGTCGGGTGGCCTCGACGCGCAGCACCTCGCGGGCGAAGGTGCACAGCTGGCCGGGCAGCTCGGCCTTGGACAGGCCCTCGTAGGGACCGGCGGCGACGTGGTGCACCGCGATCCCGTCGGCGGCCTCGACCCGGGCCGGCAGGGCCGAGGAAGTAGCGCGGGTGAAGATGTCGACCTCGACGTCCTGGGCGGCCAGCCGGCGGGCCAGCTCCAGCACGTAGACGTTCATCCCGCCGGCGTCGCCGGTGCCGGGCTGATCCAACGGTGAGGTGTGCAGGCTCACCATCGCCACCCGGCGTACCGCTCCCTCACCCATGCGCCCCAGAATAGGACCATGTCCTCCGAGCCCACGCAGCCCCGCAAGACCGCCGTCGTTACCGGAGCCTCCAGTGGGATCGGCGCCGAGACCGCCCGCCAGCTGGCAGCCGCCGGCTACCGGGTCTTCCTGGCCGCCCGCCGCACCGACCGGATCGAGGAGCTGGCCTCCGAGATCGACGGCGTCGCCGTCACCACCGACGTCACCGACCCCGCTTCGGTGGCGGCCCTGGCCGAGGCGGTCGGACCGACCCTCAACGTGCTGGTGAACAACGCCGGTGGTGCCTTCGGTGCGTCGCCCGTGGCCCAGGCCGACGCCGAGGAGTGGCGCCGGATGCTCGACGTCAACGTGGTCGGCCTGATGCAGGTCACCCGGGCGCTGCTGCCGGCCCTGATCGCGAGCGGTGACGGCGCGATCGTCAACGTCGGCTCGATCGCCGGGCGCCGCGCCTATGAGGGTGGCGCGGGCTACAACGCGGCCAAGAGCGGCGTACGGATGGTGACCGAGGCGCTCCGTCTGGAGATCGTCGACCAGCCGGTCCGGGTGATGGAGATCGCGCCGGGGATGGTGCGGACCGAGGAGTTCTCGCTGGTGCGCTACGACGGTGACCAGGCCGCTGCGGACGCGGTCTACGCGGGGGTGCCCGAGCCGCTGGTGGCTGCCGACATCGCCGAAGCGGTGGTGTGGATGGTGACCCGTCCGGCGCACGTCAACATCGACGAGCTGGTGATCAAGCCGCGCGTGCAGGCAGCCCCGCACAAGGTCCACCGGATCTGAGTCCGCTCGGCCCGGGGCCCTCCGCGCCGGGTCGGTGTCGGGCTGCTCACAGACCAGGCGTAGCATCCGAGGATTCTTTGCCCACCCGTGTGCGGTGGGACACTGCCGGGGTGAAGACGATCGGACTCATCGGTGGGCTGAGCTGGGAATCCAGCGCCGTCTACTACGAAGGTCTCAACAAGGGCGTGCAGGCACGTCTGGGCGGGCTGCACTCCGCCAAGGTCGTGCTGATCTCAGTCGACCTTGCCGAGCTGACGGACCTCCAGGCTCAAGGCGACTGGGACGCCGTCGCGGCGATCCTGATCGCCGCCGCCCAGGGCGCCGAGCGCGCCGGGGCCGACTTCCTGCTGCTGGCCTCCACGACGTTCCACCGGGTCTACGACCAGGTCGCGGCCGCCGTCGCGATCCCGGTCGTCCACCTCGCTGACCTGATGGCGGCGCGGCTCCAGGCCGCCGGGATCAGCACCGTCGGCTTCATGGGCACCGCGTTCACCCTGACCGACCACTTCTTCGCCGAGCGGATCGCGTCCCACGGCATCAGCGTCAACATGCCCGACGAGGTTCACACCGAGACCCTCGACTCGATCGTGTACGACGAGCTCGTGTTCCGCACCATCAACCCCAGCTCCCGCAAGCGGGTGCTCGGGATCATCGACGAGCTCACCGACGCCGGTGCCGAGGCGGTCATCTTCGCCGCCAGCGAGCTCTCCCTGCTGGTCCGTCCGACCGACGTGGAGATCCCCGTGCTCGACGTGATCACGGTGCACGTCGAGGACGCCCTCGACCGCGCCTTCGCCTGAGGCTCTCGCGCGAACCCTGCCGAACGAGGCGGCTCCTGGTGCATCCAGGCGCCCGTCGTACGGTGTCGCGCGCGTCACACTGCGGCAGGGCAAGTCTCGCCGATGCGGTTCATCGGCCTCGGCCGACCTAAACTTTCGAGACTGTGAAGGCTAATCTGCGCAACGTCGCCATCGTCGCCCACGTCGACCACGGCAAGACCACCCTCGTCGACGCGATGCTGCGCCAGGGAGGCGCCTTCTCGGCTCACGAGGCCGAGTCCGTCTCCGACCGCGTGATGGACTCCGGTGACCTCGAGCGCGAGAAGGGCATCACCATCCTCGCGAAGAACACCGCGATCCACTACAACGGTGAGTACGCCCCCGAGGGCGGGATGACGATCAACATCATCGACACCCCCGGTCACGCCGACTTCGGTGGCGAGGTCGAGCGTGGTCTGTCGATGGTCGACGGCATCGTGCTGCTGGTCGACGCCTCGGAGGGCCCGCTCCCCCAGACCCGCTTCGTGCTGCGCAAGGCGCTCAACGCGAAGATGCCGGTCGCCCTGGTGATCAACAAGGTCGACCGCCACGACGCGCGGATCGACGAGGTCATCGACGAGGTCTACGAACTCTTCATGGACCTGATCGACGACACCCACGGCGAGGACGCGATCGACTTCCCCGTGGTCTACGCCTCGGGCAAGGCGGGCATCGCCTCGCTGACCAAGCCGGAGAACGGCACCCTGCCCGAGGGCGACAACCTCGAGCCCCTGTTCAAGACGATCCTCGAGACGATCCCCGCGCCGGAGTACGACGAGGGCGCGCCGCTCCAGGCCCACGTCACCAACCTCGACGCCTCCCCGTTCCTCGGCCGTCTGGCGCTCGTCCGCATCCACCAGGGCTACTTGAAGAAGGGCCAGCAGGTTGCGTGGATGCAGCGCAACGGCGAGGTCAAGAACATCAAGATCACCGAGCTGCTGATCACCAAGGGCCTGGACCGCCAGCCCGGCGAGATCGCGGGCCCCGGTGACATCGTCGCCGTCGCCGGTATCCCCGACATCATGATCGGTGAGACCCTCGCCGACGTCGAGAACCCGGTCGCCCTGCCCCTGATCCACGTCGACGACCCGGCCATCTCGATGACCATCGGCACCAACACCTCGCCGCTGGTCGGCAAGGTCAAGGGCTCCAAGGTCACCGCCCGGATGGTCAAGGACCGCCTGGACTCCGAGCTGATCGGTAACGTCTCGCTCAAGGTCCTCCCGACCGAGCGTCCCGACGCCTGGGAGGTCCAGGGCCGTGGCGAACTCGCTCTGGCCATCCTGGTCGAGCAGATGCGTCGTGAGGGCTACGAGCTCACCGTCGGCAAGCCGCAGGTCGTCACCAAGGAAATCGACGGCAAGCTGCACGAGCCGCTCGAGCGCCTCACCATCGACGCCCCCGAGGAGTTCCTCGGCGCGATCACCGAGCTCCTCGCCGTCCGCAAGGGCCGCATGGAGGGCATGACCAACCACGGCACCGGCTGGGTCCGGATGGAGTTCGTGGTGCCGGCTCGTGGCCTGATCGGCTTCCGCACCGACTTCCTCACCGAGACCCGTGGTACGGGTATGTCGTCTTCGATCTCCGAGGGCTACACCCCGTGGGCCGGCGAGATCCGCTCGCGCCAGAACGGCTCGCTGGTCGCCGACCGCGCCGGTGCTGCCACCGCGCACGCGATGACCTCGCTGCAGGAGCGCGGCACCCTGTTCGTCCCGCCGGGCACCGAGGTGTACGAGGGCATGATCGTCGGCGAGAACTCCCGCGCCGACGACATGGACGTCAACATCACGCGTGAGAAGCAGCAGACCAACATCCGCTCGGCGACGTCGGACAACTTCGAGAAGCTCACCCCGCCGAAGCAGCTCTCCCTGGAGCAGTCCCTGGAGTTCTGCCGCGACGACGAGTGCGTCGAGGTCACCCCGGACACCGTGCGCATCCGCAAGGTCGTCCTGGACGCCAACGCTCGGGCTAAGACCGCGAGCCGAGCACGCAAGGCCAACAAGTAGGCCGGAGCGCCAGCGGAGGCCTGCTTGATTGGCCTTGTCGTGGGAGGCGAGTGAGTGAGGCCAACCAGCGAGCTTGCTCGTCTGGTTGTGCCGAGTGAGCGAGCCCCAGCCCGAAGGGCTGGACGGCGAAGCGGTCACGGCCCCGAAGGGGTCGTCGACGGCCAGCAAGGCCCGCAAGGCCAACAAGTGAGTCTCTGACTCTGCAGACTGACCAGATTGGCCCTTCCGGTTCGCCGGAAGGGCCAATTCTGTCTTTCTCGCGGCGCAACCAGGCGGGGAGGTAACGTCGCTCCATGACCGACCACTTCGGGCAGTCCGCCTACGGGATCAGGATGGAGTGGGGTCCTGTCGGCGCGGCGCGGGCGAAGGCCGCGATCACGGTGGTGGTCGACGTGCTCAGCTTCTCCACCTCGGTCTGTGTGGCGGTGGAGCGCGGGATGGAGGTCTTCCCCCATCCGTGGCGCGACGAGCGCGCCGAGTCGTTCGCGATCGAGCGGGACGCGATCCTGGCCGTCGGCCGGAGGGAGGCGGCCAGTGGCGACTCCGGCCCGACGCGGCCCTCGCTCTCCCCGGCCAGCCTGATGACCTGCGTGCCGACCCCGCGGCTGGTGCTGCCCTCCCCCAACGGCTCGTCGATCGCGGCGGCCGCCGAGGGCACCGAGGTCGCGGCCGGCTGCCTGCGCAACGCCGCAGCGGTCGCGGCCTGGCTCTCCCCGCAGATCGAGTCGGGCCAGTCGGTGGCGATCGTGGCGGCCGGCGAGCGCTGGGACTCCGACGACTCCCTCCGTCCGGCGCTGGAGGACCAGCTCGGTGCCGGAGCGATCCTGGCGGCACTGGCCGCGACCGGCCACCGGCTCGCGATGAGCCCGGAGGCCGGTGCGGCGGCCGACCTCTTCGAGGTCGTCAGGCCCGCCCTGGCCGAGCGGATCTACGCCAGCGTCAGCGGTCGGGAGCTGATCGCCGCCGAGTTCGAGGCCGACGTCGCGATCGCCGCCGAGCTGTCGGTCTCCTCAGCGGTCCCGGTGCTGCGCAACGGGGCGTTCACCCTCGCCTAGCAGCACCGGACCGGGTCAGGCCTGCAACGCCCGCAGGGCCGGGACGACCTCGGAGCCGAAGTCACGCAGGAACCGCTCCTGGTCGTGCCCCGGGGCGTGGAAGACCAGGTGGTTGAGGCCGGCGTCGACGTACGGCGTCACCTCGGCCAGCACCTCCTCGACGGAGGTGGCCACGATCCACCGCTTGGCGACCTGCTCGATCGGCAGCGCGTCGGCGGCCGCCGCCATCGCAGCGGGGTCCTGCAGGGAGTGCTTCTGCTCGGGGGTGAGCGAGAGCGGTGCCCAGAACCGGCAGTTCTCCAGGGCCTCCTCGCGGCTGTGCGCGTAGGAGAGCTTGATCTCGATCATCTTGTCCGGCTGGCCGGGGCGACCCGACAGCTCGCGGCCCTCGGCGAGCGCGGGCAGCAGCTTGTCGGTGTAGAGCTCCATGCCCTTGCCCGAGGTGCAGATGAAGCCGTCCCCGGCGCGGCCGGCGTACTTGGCGACCTGCGGTCCACCGGCGGCGATGTAGATCGGGATCTGCTGGGCGGGGCGGTCGTAGACGGTGGCGTCGACGGTCTTGTAGTACTCCCCGTCGAAGGTGACCCGCTCCTCGGACCAGAGCGTGCGGATCAGGCGGACCGCCTCGCGCAGCCGGGCGTAGCGCTCCTTGAACTCGGGCCACTCGAAGTCGCCGAGGACGGCGACCTCGTTGAGTGCCTCACCCGAGCCGACGCCGAGAGCGATCCGGCCCGGCGCCAGGCCGTCGAGGGTGGCGAAGGCCTGAGCGACCATCGCGGGGTTGTTGCGGAACGTCGGGGTCAGCACCGAGGTGCCGATCTGGACCCGCTCGGTGCTGGCCGCCAGCGCGCCCATCCACGGCATCGCGGCCGGTGCGTGGCCGCCGACGTGGCGCCACGGCTGGAAGTGGTCGCTCACCCAGACCGAGTCGAGCCCGACCTTCTCGGCGAGGACACCGAAGTCCAGGAGGTCGCGCGGTCCGAACTGCTCGGCAGAGGCCTTGTATCCGATCGTCAGGGTCACGCCTGCCAACCTACCGGGGTCCGGGGGCGCATCGAACCCCCTCTCTCACCTGTCAGAAGCCCCGGTGATCCTGATCCCGGCGTGGATCTGCTCCCCCGTGGCGGCCTCGTGGGCCCTGTTGATCGCGATCAGGTTGGCGACCAGCGCCTCCACCTGGGCGGAGTTGCGCAGCCCGCCGGCGTGCAGGCCGGTGAGGCCGTCGACCACGCCGACCAGGTCGATCACGGTCGCGACGGCGGCCCGGTCGTCACCGAGCACCAGCACGTCGGAGTCGAGCGGGTGGTCGGTGGCCAGGGCGGCAGCGGCCACCGTGTGGAAGGCGCTGGTCACGGTGCTCTCGGAGAGCAGCGCCGCTGCCTGCTGGGCCGCACTGCCCTCCCAGACGTGCACGGCGGTCGCGCCGTGGGCGTCGAAGGTGAGGGGGTTGACGGCGTCGATCACGAGCTTGCCCCGCAGCGGCCCGTGCAGTGTGTGCAGTACGTCGGCCTGCGCCCCGAACGGCACCGCGATCACAGTGATGTCGGCATGCTGGGCGGCATCGGCGTTGAGCGCCCCGATCACCGTCCCGCCCCGCCGGGCACGCACCTCGGCGGCAGCGGCCTCGGCCCGCTCCAGGCTGCGGCTGCCGAGCACGACCGGGATCCCGGCCGCCGCGAAGCGTCCGCCCAGGGAGCGGCCGAGCTGGCCGGTGCCGCCCAGGAAGGCGACCGTGCGTCCCGCCAGCGAGGGCGGCAGCGACGCTGCGGAGCTCTCAGTCATAGGGCTGGTCCTTGCCTGCGACGGTGAGGCCGTCGATCACGATGAAACCGTGTCGGGCGTCCTCCTCCGGATCGACCCCGACCCGGGCACCGGGCGGGATGATCACGTTCTTGTCCAGGATCGCGTTGCGTACGACGGCCCCCTCACCGATCGACACGTCATTCATCAGCACCGAGCCGGTCACGTCGGCCCCGGCCGAGACGTAGACGCCCGGCGAGAGCACCGACCGGGTCACCGATCCCCCGGTCACCACGACACCGGGTGAGAGCAGCACCTCGTCGACGGTGGACTGCACCACCTTCGCGGGCGGGTAGGGACCGTGCGAGGTGTAGATCGGCCACTCGTAGTTGTAGAGGTTGAACACCGGCAGCGGTGAAACTACGTCCATGTGGGCGTCGTAGTACGAGCGCATCGTCCCCACGTCGCGCCAGTAGCCGCGGTCGCGGTCGGTGGCCCCGGGCACCAGGTTGTCGCGGTAGTCGTAGACCGCCGCCTCGCCGCGGGAGACGAATCCGGGCACGATGTCGCCGCCCATGTCGTGCGCCGAACCGAGGTCGGAGGCGTCGCGGGTGACTGCCTCGACCAGGGCGTCGGTGTCGAAGCAGTAGTTGCCCATCGAGGCCAGCACCTCGTCGGGGTTGTCAGGCAGACCGACCGGGTCGGCGGGCTTCTCCAGGAACTGCGTGATCCGGCGCGGGTCGGTCTGGTCGACCTCGATCACCCCGAACTGGGAGGCCATCGAGATCGGCTGCCGGATCGCCGCCACGGTGCAGGGGGCGCCGAGCTCGAGGTGCTGGTTGACCATCTGGGCGAAGTCCATGCGGTAGACGTGGTCGGCGCCGACCACGATCACCAGGTCGGGCCGCTCGTCACCGATCAGGTTGAGGGACTGGTAGATCGCATCGGCCGAGCCGAGGTACCAGTTCTTCCCGACCCGCTGCTGGGCCGGGACCGAGGCGACGTAGTTGCCCAGCATCGTCGACATCCGCCAGGTCTGGGTGATGTGCCGGTCCAGGGAGTGGGATTTGTACTGGGTCAGCACCACCACCTGGAGGCAGCCGGAGTTGACCACGTTGGACAACGCGAAGTCGATCAGCCGGTAGATCCCGGCGTACGGCACCGCGGGCTTGGCCCTGTCCGTGGTCAGCGGCATGAGTCGTTTGCCCTCGCCACCGGCGAGGACGATTGCCATCACATTCTTGCGGAGCCTGACGACCATGACCCCACGCTACTGTGCAGGGGTGCGCGTCGACATCCTCACTCGTGAGTACCCCCCGGAGATCTACGGCGGGGCCGGGGTCCACGTGGCCGAACTGGTCCGGGCGCTACGGGCGCTGCCGCCGGTGCCGGGAGGGGTGCCGGGACAGGCTTCCGACGAGTTCTGGGTGCACGCCTTCGGAGCGTCGCGCACGGCCCCCCAGACCAGCTCGTACGCCGAGCTCCCGGCCCTCGCCGAGGCCAACCCGGCACTGCGCACGTTCGGCGTCGACCTGGAGATCGCCCAGGCAGCGCACGGCGACCTGGTCCACTCCCACACCTGGTACGCCAACCTGGCGGGCCACCTCGCCGCCCTGCTGCACGGCAGCAGGCACGTGATCACCGCGCACTCGCTGGAGCCGCTGCGGCCGTGGAAGGCCGAACAGCTCGGCGGCGGCTATGCGCTGAGCAGCTGGGCCGAGCGGACGGCGTACGAGAGCGCCGACGCCATCGTCGCGGTGAGCAACGCGATGCGCGAGGACGTACTGCGGGCCTACCCGGCCGTCGACCCGGCCCGGGTGCACACCATCCTCAACGGGATCGACTCCGAGCTGTGGCAGCCCACCCACGACCCCGACCGTGCCCGCGCGCTCGGGGTCGACCCGGACCGGCCCAGCGTCATCTTCGTCGGCCGGATCACCCGGCAGAAGGGGCTGCCCTACTTCCTCCGGGCCGCTGCCGCACTGCCGCCCGAGGTCCAGCTGGTGCTGTGCGCCGGGGCACCCGACACCCCGGAGATCGCCGCCGAGGTGAGCGCCCTGGTCGACGACCTCAAGGCCACCCGCGACGGCGTGGTCTGGATCGACCAGATGCTGCCGCGCGCCGACGTGATGACGCTGCTGACCCAGGCCACCGTCTTCGCCTGCCCCTCGATCTACGAGCCGCTCGGCATCGTCAACCTGGAGGCGATGGCGTGCGGCACCGCCGTGGTGGCGACCGCGACCGGTGGCATCCCCGAGGTGGTCGTCGACGGCACCACCGGCACCCTGGTCCCGATCGAGCAGGCCGTCGACGGGACCGGCACGCCGCTGGACCCGGACCGCTACGTGGCCGACTTCGCCGCCGCCCTGATCGCCACCCTGAGCGACCCCGACCGGGCCCGCGCGCAGGGCGAGGCCGGGCGCGCCCTGGCCGTGGAGAGCTTCAGCTGGTCTAGCATCGCCGCCCAGACCCGGGACCTTTACTCAACTCTGGGCTGAGCGCGTCGAGTGGTGGGGCGTCAAGGAAGACGCCCTATCCCCTGGTCATGAGGACCGTTCGATGGCAGCCATCAGCACCGACGAGACACTCCAGCCCACGCTCTACACCCCGGGCCGTTCCCGGACGAGCCCCACCCTGCGCCGCGCCGACCGCGCCGTCGTGTCGCGCTGGTGCTACGGCGTGACACCGGACCTGGCCCGGGAGGTGAAGGCTGCGGGCAGCGGACTGGACTGGTTCGAGGAGCAGCTCGCGACGGCGTACGACGGCCGCGACGACGTCGAGGACTGGTGGCCCGCGCTGAGCGCCGACCCATCGAGCCCGACCGTGCGCGGTGCCGACGCCTGGGACCTGGCCGCGGCGTACTCCTGCTCGCTGCTGGCCCGCCGGATGACCAGCCCGCATCAGGTCCTGGAGCGGATGACGGAGTTCTGGGAGAACCTGCTGCACGTGCCGGCACGGCCCGACGCGCAGGTGCGCTACCGCGCCGACTACGGCCGCACGATCCGTGCCGGGGCGCTGGGCTCCTACGCCGACCTGCTGACCGCAGCGATCTGCCACCCGGCGATGCAGCTCTACCTGTCGGGCAACCTGTCGGCCGCCGAGCACCCCAACGAGAACCTGGGCCGCGAGCTGCTGGAGCTGCACACCGTCGGGGTGGGCAACTACACCGAGGCCGACGTGAAGAACTCGGCCCGGATCCTGACCGGCTTCACCGTCGATCCGTCGGCGGCGACCGCGGCCGGCTACGACCCTCAGCGGCACTGGACCGGGCCGGTCACCGTGATGGCGAAGCGGGCCGCCTGGCCCGCCCCGTTCCGCAGCGACAACGCCGACCCCGACGGCAGGGCGGTGGTGAGCGACTACCTCGGCTACCTGGCCCGGCACCCGGCCACCGCGCGGCGGATCGCGCAGCGGCTGGCGATGGTCTTCGTCCGCGACTCCCCGCCGCCGGCGCTGGTCGCCGAGCTGGCCGAGGTCTACCTGGCCCACGACACCGAGATCGTGCCGGTGCTGCGGGCCCTGGTGACCTCGCCGTACCTGGCCGCGAGCGCGGGGGCGAAGCTGCGCGATCCGGCCCACGACCTGGTCGCCACCCACCGCGTGCTCGGCTCCCGCTTCGCCAGGCCGGTGGACTGGCAGTCGGCGGCGAACCAGCTCTACCACCAGCTCGACGGCATCGGCGCCGCCCCGATGACCTGGCCCAGTCCCAACGGCGCCCCGATCGTGGGCGCACCGTGGGCGACCCCGGTGCGGGCGCTGGTCTCGGCCGACGTGCACTACTCCGCGGCGGGTGGCTGGTTCCCGTCCGCGGGCGTCACCTATCCCGACCCGCGGCGGTTCATGCCGCGCAAGAAGATGGCGTTCCGGGCGTGGGTCGACCACCTCTCCCGGGTCTTCCTGGGCCGCCGCTCGACCCGCACCCTGCTGGAGGCGTGCTGCCGGGCGACCGGCCTGCTGCCCACCGACGTGGTGCGGCGCTCGGGGTCGTGGACCGGGGTCGACTTCCCGAACCTGCTGATCGTGCTGCTGGACACCCCGGCGCACTACTACCACTGACCGTCTCCCCCTGACCGCCGACGACCGAGGAGTCCGCCGATGCCTGTCCCCGCTCCCCGCACGGCCCTGAGCCGGCGTACGTTCCTCGGCGGCGCAGCCGCTGTCGGCGGTACGTCGATCCTGCTCGGCACCACCGTGGTGACCGTGACCGGCGCCCCCGCCGCCGGGGCCACCGCGCTCGGGGCAAACGTGCTGGTCACGCTCTCCCTGCGCGGTGCCTGCGACGGCCTGTCGCTGGTGGTGCCGCACACCGACCCGGCGTACTACGCGGCCCGCCCCACGATCGGGGTGCCCCGCACGGCACTGCTGGCCGCCGACGACACCTACGGACTGCACCCGCAGCTCGCGCCGCTGCTGCCGCTGTGGCAGGCCGGGCGGATCGCGGCGATCCACGGCACCGGGATGGCGATCCCGAACCGGAGCCACTTCGCCGCGATGGAGGTGGTGGAGAACGCCGCTCCCGGCAGCGACCTGCGCTCGGGGTGGCTCAACCGCCTGATCGGCACCGATGCCCTGACCTCGCCGCTGGAAGGGATCGCGGTGGGCGGCAGCCCGCCGACCTCGCTGGGCGGCACGGAGCCGTACCTGGCCCTGGCCGACCTCGACACCGGGATCGCCGGCAACGACCCGGCCGAGGACCGCAGCATCGGCCGGGTCGGGTCGCTGTCGACGGTGTGGGCCACCGACCGGAGTCCGATGGGGGCGGCCTGGCGCACCACCCTGGACGCCGATGCGGCCCTCGCCCCGGCCCGTCGGGCAGCGGACCGGACCTCGCTCTACCCGGCCGGTCAGCTGGGCGAGGCGTTGGCGATGGTGGCCCGCACGATCCGCGGTCGCGTCGGTGCCCAGGTGATCACCGTGGACCACGGCGGCTGGGACATGCACACCGCGCTGGGCACCCCGACGCATGGGCCGATGGTCACCCAGGCGGGCCAGCTCGCCAAGGCGGTGGCGACGTTCTTCACCGACCTGGGGGCCGCCGCCGACACGGTCACCCTGGTGGTGCTCTCGGAGTTCGGTCGGCGGGTGCAGGAGAACGCCTCGGGCGGCCTGGACCACGGCTGGGGCAACGTGATGTGGGTGCTCGGCGCCGGGGTCCGGGGCGGCTACTACGGCTCGGTCGCACCGCTGGCGAACACCCTGGACGCCGACGTCGCGGTGACCCTGGACTACCGCAGCGTCCTGGCCGAGGTCGTCCGCCGTCGTACGTCGGCCTCGACCGCCCGGGTCTTCCCCGGCTTCGTTCCCGAGACGGTCGGGTTCATGCGCTGAGGCGGGTCCCACGCAGCCCGGACGCCCCACCTGTCACAGCAACACCACATCCACAGCAGAGAAACACCCGATCAACACTGTGAGAAACACGAACGTGACCCAGACCTCTCCCGATGCCCCTAGAATCGCCGCGAACGCACAGTCAGGAAGTGGGTGTCGCGGTGCCTGAAGAGGCCCTCGAGAGCTACCGGGGGATGGTCGAGCCTGAGTCGGCTGCGACCGTCCTGCAGCGCGCCCAGCGCGTGGCCGAGGAGCTCCAGGCCGCCGCCGAGACCGACCGGGTCGAGGCGGAGCGGACAGTGCAGCGCGCCGAGGCGCTCTACGCCGCCTCGGCCGCCGACGCCCAGCAGGTGATCGCCGACGCGGTCGAGCAGTCCCGCGACCTGATCGCCGCCGCCGAGGAGCAGGCCGCCGCCGTGGTCGCCGAGGCCGAGGCCCGGGCCGGGGCACGGGCCGCAGAGGTGGACCAGATCGTCGCCGACGCCGAGGGCCGCGGGCGCACCATCGTGGCCGCCGCCCAGACCGCGGCCGACCAGATCCTGGCCGAGGCCCGGCAGCGCGCCGCCGCCGAGGAGGAGGCCTCCCGTGCGGAGACCAAGCGGATCGCCGCCGGGGCCGCCGCCCACGTGCAGGCGCTGATGGAGCAGGCCGCCAACCACTCCGAGACCCTCCAGGCCCAGGCTGCGGCCACCACCGAGGAGGCCCGGTCCGATGCCGACCGGTTGCGCGCCGAGGCTCGGGAGCGGGCCGCCGAGATCGTGACCGCCGCCGAGGCTGAGGCCGGCCGGATCGTCACCGCCGCCCACGCCGAGGCCGAGCAGCACCTCACCGAGACCGGCGAGCAGATGGAGTGGTCGCGCCAGGCGGTCGCGAAGTTGATGGAGACGGCTGAGCTGGAGCGTGCCCGGATGAGACGCGACAGCGAGGCCGCCGCAGCGGCTCACCTCGCCCGCGCCCGGGACGAGGCGACCGCCCTGGCCGAGGCGACCGCTACGGCCCTGGCCGAGGACCGGGCCCAGCACGACGCCGACGTCGCGGCCCTGCACGAGGATGCCTCGCGCCGGCTGGCCGAGGCCGAGGCGGAGGCAGCACGGCTGGTCGCCGAGGCCACCAGTGAGGCGGAGCGTCGTCTCGCCGCCGCCGAGGACGCGGCCGCCACCATCGAGACGCGCGCCCAACGGCGTACCGACGAAGCCGAGGCGAGTGCCCGGCTGCTGCGCCAGAGTGCCGTCGACGAGGCCGCCCGCCGCCAGCGTGAACAGCAGGAGGAGGCACGCCGCACGCGTGCCGAAGCCATGCAGTACCTCACGTCGGCGCGTGCCGAGGCCGACAAGATCATCGAGAGCGCGCACAGTTCGGTCGCCCAGACCCGGGCCGAGCTCGCCGCCCTCGAGACCCGGCGTGAGGCCATCACCACAGAACTCGGACAGCTCTCGGGAGTGATCCAGGCACTGGCCGTCCCGCACACCAGGTGAGACAGCCGATAACAACAACGCATCAGCCCCGTTAGACCTACAGCGCTTGCCCGCTACCCCCAGCTAGGCAGCATCAAGTGAGAGGAATCCGGCGATGACCGAGCAGCCGTCGCAGTTCACCTTCGTCCGTCGCGGCTACGACCCCGACGAGGTGGACCAGCGTTTGACCGAGTTCGCCCGGGCCATCAAGGAGTTGGCCGCCCAGCGCGACCAGCTGGCCGTCCAGCTGAACTCCGCGCCCCCGGTAGCCCCCGCGCCCGCCGCCCCGATCTCCTCCGAGCCCGCCTCCTTCGAGCACCTCGGCGAGCGGGTCGGCTCGATCCTCGCCCTGGCCCGCGACGAGGCCGATGAGCTCAAGAGCCGGGCGCTGGCCGAGGTGGACCAGGCGCGCGCCGCCCACGAGGCCCACGTCGCCGCGACGAAGGCCGACGCCGACGCGTACGCCGCCGGGGTCCGCCAGGACGCCGACACCGAGGCGCTGCGCTCGATCGCCGACGCCCGCCGTCAGGCCGACGAGATCCTCGACGCCGCCCGCCGTGACGCCGACGCCCGGATGAACGAGGCCCAGGCCGTCTACGAGGAGCAGAAGGCCACCGCGGCCAAGGCCGCCGCCGACTTCGAGGCCACCCTCAACGAGCGCCGCCAGCAGCACGAGTCCGACTTCGCCGCCAGCGTCGCCGAGGCCAACGCCCGGCTCGACCACGCCAACAAGCTGGTCGACGACGCCCGCAGCGAGGCCGAGACGCTGCGCAAGGAGGCCCAGCAGGAGGCCCGCCGCCTGGTCGACAACGCTGAGCTCGAGGCCTCCTCGGTGGTCAGCGAGGCCAAGGCCCTCGCCGCTCGGGTGAAGTCCGACTCCGACCGCGAGGTCGCCGCCGCCACCCAGCGCCGCGACTCGATCAACGCCCAGCTGGCCAACGTCCGCCAGATGCTTGCCACCCTCACGGGGCAGCCCGCAACGGGTCTGGACGCCGCGATGGCCGCGCCGTCCATTCCGGCCCAGGCCGCGGAGCCGGGTCTGGACTGAGCCTGCGGCTACCCGGCGCGCCGGGCCTGCCGGTCCGCGTTCAACTTGAGCGCCAGGATCAGGGCGCAGATCGGTGTGATCACGAGATTGGGCACCCCCACGGCATAGTGGTGGGTGCCCAGTCCGTAGATCACCCAGGCGGTCCCCTGGACCGTCGCGATCCCCCAGGTCCACGCACTGACCCCGCGCATCGCCAGCGCGTTGGCGCGGTGCGCG
This sequence comes from Nocardioides sp., assembly GCF_030150155.1. Classification (GTDB taxonomy): domain Bacteria; phylum Actinomycetota; class Actinomycetes; order Propionibacteriales; family Nocardioidaceae; genus Nocardioides. The sequence continues at coordinate 77,642 of NZ_JASLGR010000016.1, read as the reverse complement.
ATCGTGTGCCGCGCCTGCGGGACGAACTGGACCACGTCGATGATCCCGACCAGCCAGCCGAGGATCAGGCCCACGGCTCGCTCCGCTGCCTCGATGCCACCCTGATGATCGTGACGATGGTGCACGCACACAGCAGGTTGACCACCGCCGCGACGATCACCGGCGGGGCGTCGGTGGTGATCCCGTAGGTCAGCAGCAACGCGTTGAAGACGATGGCGACGGCGTACGCCGAGGCGCTGATGCCGCCCAGAGCGTGCTGATCACGGCGGTGCTGCCAGGCTCGCGCCGCCTGCGGGATCCACATCGTGGCCGCCCCGGCGCTCCCCACGTATCCGATCGCCTCCAGCACGGTGGCGAGCCTAGTGGCTCGTGTCAGAGGTTTGGGGATGGTGGGCGTGCTCGGGGTGCGTGCCCCGAGTGCGCGAACCGACCAACAACGTCTGACACGAGCCACTAGTCACCGCCGCCCCGGGCGCCGCTCACCGGTGACGGTGGGCGGGGCTGCGGTGGTGAACCCGGAAGTCGGCGGTGGTGAACCCGGGACTCGGCCGTGGTGAACCCGGGACTCGGCGGTGGTGAACCCGGAAGTCGGCTAGCGGGTGCGTCGGGACAGTCCGATCAGCGCTGCTCCCCCGATGATCAGCAGCAGGGCGAGGCCCCCGGCGTACAAGCTCGGCCCACCGGTGCTGGCCAGGCCACCGCCGCTGCCTCCGCCACCGCCGGACGTCCCGCCGCCACCGTGGTGGATCGGGGTGACGGTCAGGGTGTTGATCCCGGTGAGGGTGCTCGACGGCGGGGTGGTCACCGGCGAGCAGCCCGAGCAGATCAGGGGGTGCGCCGACGCGGTGGCGACGTTGACCACCCGACCACGCTTCTGGTCGGCGCGGGTGATCACGTACGCCGTGGTCGCCATGCAGGTGACCTTGGCGCCCGGGACCAGGGTGCCAGCCGGGCAGGTGACCGAGATCTTCAGGCCCGCCAGCAGCGGGTCGGAGACACGCGGGTCGGCCACCGTGGTGTTGCCGATGTTGGTGACGTCGAAGACCCACCAGATCCGGTCGCCCCTGTTGGTCAGACCGTCACGGTTCACGTCGTCGATCGACGCGATCCGCTTGACCAGACCGAGCGCGGCCACGCTGTCCAGGGGCGTCGTCGTGGTGGACGGCGGCGTCACCGCCGGCGGTCCGGTCGGCGGCGTCCCGGTCGCGGTCGCGGTGTTGTCGACCGCGCCCGCGTCCATGTCGGCCTGCGTGACGACGTACCCCGCATCGGCGGTGCAGGTGCTGGACGCACCGGGCGCGAGCGGACCTGCCGGGCAGGTGATCGTGATCCCGGCGCTGGCCAGCATCGCATCGGTCACGGTGATCGGGTCGAGGCTGACGTTGCCGGTGTTGGTGACGTCGAAGGCGTACCAGAGCTCGTCGCCCTGGTCGGTCTTCCCGTTGGCGTTGGTGTCGACGGTCTTGGCGACCTTCTTCACCAGCTCCATCGCCGGGGCCGGCGTCAGCGGGGTGTGGGTGCCGTCGGTGGCGGTGACGTCGGGGCCGCTCGGCGGGGTGCCGGAGGCGGTCGCGGTGTTGTCCACCTTCGCGGCATCCACGTCGGCCTGGGTCAGGACGTACGGCGCCGCCGTGCACGTGGTGGACGCACCGGGCGCCAGCGTGGTCACCGGGCAGGTCACGGTGCCGACCTTCGGGTCGTTCACCGAGACCGGGTCGAGGGTCACGTTGCCGGTGTTGGTGACGGTGAACGTGTAGGTGATGGTGTCCCCGGCCCGGACCCCGGTCGGGGCTCCGGCCTTCTTGTCCAGGGTGATCGCGGGCGAGGAGATGATCGGCGTGTGGGTGCCGTCGGTCGCGGTCACGTCTCCCCCGGTCGGCGGGGTGCCGGTCGCGGTCGCGGTGTTGTCCACCTTCCCGGCGTCCACGTCTGCCTGGGTCAGGACGTACGGGTCGGCGGTGCAGGTGGTGTTCTTGCCGGGCGCCAGCGACGTCACCGGGCAGGTCACGGTGCCGACCTTCGGGTCGCTCACCGAGACCGGGTCCAGGGTCACGTTGCCGGTGTTGGTGACGGTGAACGTGTAGCTGATCGTCGAGCCCGCGGTGTTGCCCGACGGAGCACCGGCGACCTTGTCCAGGGTGATCGCCGGAGCCGACGGGATCGGGGTGTGGGTGGAGTCCGTCGCGGTCGGCGGGGTCCCGCTGGGCGGGGTGCCTGTCGCCGTGGCGGTGTTGTCCACCTTCCCGGCATCGACGTCGGCCTGGGTTAGCGTGTACGCCGCTGCGGTGCAGGTCGTCGAGGCGCGCGGGGCCAACGTCGTGACCGGGCAGGTCACCGCGCCGACCTTCGGGTCCGTCACCGTCACCGAGGTGAGGGTCACGTTGCCGACATTGGTGACGGTGAAGGTGTAGGCGATGGTGTCCCCCGCACTGTGGCCGCTGGGCATACCGGCGACCTTGTCCAGGGTGATCGCCGGGCCCTCGACGATCGGCGTCACGGTCGAGTCCTTCGCGGTGACGTCGTCGGACGGGTCGGCCGGGTCGCCACCGGGCGGGTTGCCGAAGGCGGTGGCGGTGTTCTTCACGGTCCCGGCGTCCACGTCGGCCTGGGTGAGGGCGTACGGCGCCGCCGTACAGGTCGTGCTAGCGCCCGGTGCCAGGGTGGTGACCGGACAGGTGACAGCGCCGACCTTCGGGTCGTTCACCGAGACCGGGTCCAGGGTCACGTTGCCGGTGTTGGTCACCACGAACGTGTAGGTGATGGTGTCGCCCTCGTCGTTGCCCGTCGGCGCAGCGGCCTGCTTGTCCAGGCTGATCAACGGCGTCTGGGTGATCGGGGTGTGGGTGGAGTCGTCGTCGGTCACCTTCGGTCCACTCGGCGGGGTGCCGGTGGCGGTGGCGGTGTTGTCCACCTTGCCCGCGTTCACGTCGGCCTGCGTGAGGACGTACGGGGCCGCGGTGCAGGTGGTGGCCTTGCCCGGCGCCAGGGAGGTGACCGGGCACGTCACGGTGCCGACCTTCGGGTCGGTGACGGCGATCGGATCGAGGGTGACGTTGCCAGTGTTGGTCACCACGAACGTGTACGTGATGGTCGAACCGGCGGTGTTCCCGGTCGGTGCCCCTGCCTGCTTGTCGAGGGTCAGCGACGGCGAGGCCGTGATCGGGGTGTGCGTCGAGTCGTCGTCGGTGACGTTCGGACCACTCGGCGGGGTGCCGGTCGCCGTGGCGGTGTTGTCCACCTTGCCCGCGTTCACGTCGGCCTGGGTCAGGACATACGGGTCGGCCGTGCAGGTCGTCGCCTTGCCCGGCGCCAGTGAGGTCACCGGGCACGTCACGGTGCCGACCTTCGGGTCGGTGACCGCAACCGGGTCCAGGGTGACGTTGCCGGTGTTGGTGACGGTGAACGTGTAGGTGATGGTCGACCCGGCGGTGTTGCCGGTCGGGGTGCCGGCCTTCTTGTCCAGGCTGATGCCCGGCGCCGAGTCGATCGGGGTGTGTGTCGAGTCGTCGTCGGTGACGTTCGGACCACTCGGCGGGGTGCCCGTGGCGGTGGCGGTGTTGTCCACCTTCCCGGCATCCACGTCGGCCTGGGTCAGGACGTACGGGGCCGCAGTGCAGGTCGTGGCCTTGCCCGGCGCCAAGGAGGTGACCGGGCACGTCACGGTGCCGACCTTCGGGTCGGTGACCGCAACCGGGTCCAGGGTGACGTTGCCGGTGTTGGTGACGGTGAACGTGTACGTGATGGTCGACCCGGCGGTGTTGCCCGTCGGCGACCCGGCACGCTTCTGCAGCCCGATCCCGGGGGCCGACGTGATCGGCGTGTGCGTGCTGTCGTCGTCGGTCACCGGCACGCCCGTGGGCGGGGTGCCGGTCGCGGTCGCGGTGTTGTCGACCTTGCTCGCATCCACGTCGGCCTGCGTGAGCTGGTACGGCGCCGCCGTACAGGTCGTGCTCGCGCTCGGTGCCAGGGCGGTGACCGGACAGGTGACGGTGCCGACCTTCGGGTCACTCACGCTGACCGGGTTGAGCGTCACGTTGCCGGTGTTGGTGACGGTGAACGTGTAGACGATGGTGTCGCCGACGTGGTTGCCCGACGGCGTGCCCGCCTTCTTGTCCAGGCTGATGCTCGGCGCCGAGGTGATCGGGGTGTGCGTCGAGTCGTCGTCAGTGACGTTCGGACCGCTCGGCGGCGTGCCCGTCGCCGTCGCCGTGTTGTCGACCTTGCTCGCATCCACGTCGGCCTGGGTCAACGCGTACGGCGCCGCCGTGCAGGTCGTCGACGCACCGGGCGCCAAGGTCGTCACCGGACAGGTGACGGTGCCGACCTTCGGGTCGGTGACACCGACCGTCGACAAGGTCACGTTGCCGGTGTTGGTCACCACGAACGTATAGGTGATCGTCGAGCCGGCGGTGTTCCCCGTCGGGGCACCCGCCTTCTTCGTCAAGCTGATCGACGGCGCCGAGGCGATCGGGGTGTGCGTCGAGTCGTCGTCGGTGACCTTCGGCCCGCTCGGCGGCGTGCCCGTCGCGGTCGCGGTGTTGTCCACCTTCCCCGCATCCACGTCGGCCTGGGTCAACGCGTACGGCGCCGCTGTGCAGGTCGCGGACGCCCCGGGCGCCAGCGTCGTCACTGGACAGGTCACCGTCCCCACCTTCGGGTCGGTGACACCGACCGTCGACAGGGTGACGTTGCCCGTGTTCGTGACGGTGAAGGTGTACGTGATCGTCGAGCCGGCGGTGTTCCCCGTCGGAGCGCCCGCCTTCTTCGTCAGACTGATCGACGCCGCCGACGTGATCGGGGTGTGCGTCGAGTCATCATCAGTCACCTTCGGACCACTCGGCGGCGTGCCCGTCGCGGTCGCCGTGTTGTCCACCTTGCCCGCATCCACATCGGCCTGCGTCAACGCGTACGGCGCCGCCGTACAGGTCGTCGACGCGCCGGGCGCCAAGGTCGTCACCGGACAGGTCACCGTCCCCACCTTGGGGTCGGTGACACCGACCGTCGACAGCGTCACGTTGCCGGTGTTGGTCACCACGAACGTGTAGGTTGTGGTCGAGCCGACCGTGTTGCCGGTCGGCGCGCCCGCCTTCTTGTCGAGGCTGATCGCCGCTGCCGACGTGATCGGGGTGTGCGTGGAGTCGGTCGCCGTGGGCGGCGTCCCGCTCGGCGGGGTGCCGGTCGCGGTAGCGGTGTTGTCCACCGTGCCCGCGTTCACGTCAGCCTGCGTCACGGCATACGGCGCCGCCGTACAGGTGGTGGAGGCACCGGGAGCCAAGGTCGTGACCGGACAGGTCACGGCACCAACCTTGGGGTCGGTCACCTTCACCGTGGTGAGCGTGACGTTGCCGGTGTTGGTCACCAGGAACGTGTACGTGATCGTCGACCCGGCGGTGTTCCCGGTCGGGGCGCCGGCCTGCTTGTCCAGGCTGATCGCGGGGCCCGCCAGCAGCGGGGTGTCGGTGGAGTCCGAGGACTTCACGTCGTCGGTGGTGGTCGTCGGGTCACCGCCCGGCGGGTTGCCGTACGCCGTCGCGGTGTTGGCCACATGGCCGGCGTCGACGTCGTTCTGGGTGAGGCTGTAGGCCGGGGCCGTGCAGGTCGTGGAGGCGCCCGGGGCGAGCGAGGTCACGGGGCAGGTGACCGGTCCGACCTTCGGGTCAGTGACCTTCACCGGGTCGAGGGTGACGTTGCCGGTGTTGGTCACCACGAACGTGTACGTGATGGTCGACCCGGCAGTGTTCCCCGTCGGGGTGCCGGCCTGCTTGTCCAGGCTGATGCTGGGCGACTGCGTGATCGGGGTGTGCGTCGAGTCCGTCGCCGTGGGCGGCGTCCCACTCGGCGGGGTGCCGGTCGCGGTCGCGGTGTTGTCCACCTTGCCCGCGTTCACGTCAGCCTGCGTGAGGACGTACGGCGCCGCCGTACACGTGGTGGAGGCACCGGGCGCCAGGGTCGTCACCGGGCAGGTCACGGCACCGACCTTGGGGTCGGTGACCTTCACCGAGGTCAGGGTCACGTTGCCGGTGTTGGTCACCGTGAACGTGTAGGCGATCGTCGACCCGGCCGTCTGGCCGCTCGGCGTGCCGGCCTTCTTGGTCAGGCTGATCGCGGGCCCGGCGACGAGCGGAGTGTCGGTGGAGTCCGAGGCCCTCACGTCGTCGGTCGTCGTCGAGGGGTCACCACCGGGCGGGTTGCCGTAGGCGATGGCCGTGTTCGGCACGTGCCCGGAGTCCACGTCGAACTGCGTGACCGAGTACGTCGCCGTGCAGGTCGTCGAGGCGCCGGGGGCCAGGGTCGTCACCGGGCAGCTCACCGGTCCGACCTTCGGGTCGGCGACCTTGACGGTGTCGAGGGTGACGTTGCCGGTGTTGGTGACCAGGAACGTGTAGCCGATCGTCGAGCCGGCGGTGTTGCCGCTCGGCGTGCCGGCCTTCTTGTTCAGGCTGATGCTGGGCGACTGCGTGATCGGGGTGTGCGTCGAGTCCGTCGCGGTCGGTGGCGTCCCACTCGGCGGGGTCCCGGTCGCGGTGGCGGTGTTGTCCACCTTCCCCGCATTCACGTCGGCCTGGGTCAGGACGTACGGCGCGGCGGTGCAGGTGGTGGAGGCTCCGGGTGCCAGCGTCGTCACCGGGCAGCTCACGGTCCCGACCTTCGGGTCAGTGACCTTCACCGCCGACAGCGTGACGTTGCCGGTGTTGGTCACCACGAACGTGTAGCCGATCGTCGACCCGGCCGTGTTGCCACTGGGCGTCCCGGCCTTCTTGGTCAGGCTGATCGCCGGGGCGGGGATCGACGGCACGCCGACCTGGGCGGTCGGCTTCGTCGGTGGGGCGACGCCTGTGGGCGGCGTACCGTCAGCGGTCGCGACGTTCTTGATCTGTCCCGCGTCGACGTCGGCCTGGGTCACCACGTAGGTCGCCGTGCAGGTCAGGGTGGCACCGACCGCGAGGGTGGTCGGCTGCGCCGGGCTGCACGACAGCGGCGAGAGCGCACCGCTGCCGTTGAAGGAGACCTCGTCGATGTGGGCGTTGGTCAGCGTCACGTTGCCGGTGTTGGTGGCGACCATCGTGAACGTGATGGTCTGCCCCTGCACCAGGGTGGTCCGGTTGGCCGTCTTGGTGAGGCTGATCGCGGCGGCACCCTTGGTGATGCTGATCGGGTAGTCCTCTACCTCGCCCGGCGTCGCCGCCAGGCCGGTCGCCTGCTGGGAGGCGGCAGCCGTCGAGCCCATCCGCAGTCGCAGGTACGACGACGAGGTGGCGACATTGGCGGGGACCGTCCAGGTCAGGGAGACCGAGCCGCCCGAACAGAGCGCGGTGTTGCTCGCCTCCCCCGCATCGAAGGTGCCGTCGCCGTTCCAGTCCACCCATCCGGTGACGTAGCCGTTCCCGGCACACACCACGTTCGGTTGGGAGTAGGTCAGGCCTGGATAGGCCACCAGTGGCGATGGCATCGGGATCGAGTCCTCGTCGTCGATGCCGGTGGTGTCGTCCAGGTTCGCGCCGACGCTGGGCTGGTAGTTGCCCTCGGAGTCGATCAGGGCGCCCAGGTGCAGCGGCGGCTCCCCCGGGGTGGCCGGGGTGATCGTCGAGGTCAGGTTGTTGGTGCCCTGCGACAGCGTGCCGCCGACCCAGCCCGGGTCGTAGATCGACCCGGCGGCGCCGTACGAGGCGGGCGCGTCACCGAAGTCGGACTGGAGCACGACGCCGAGCGCGACGGCCGAGTTGCCGCCGCCCTTGAGGATCACGTTCGCGGCGGTCGAGCCCTCCATGAACATGACCGCCATCGGGCCGTAGCCCGTCGAGGAGGACGCGTAGCACTCCGTGCCGTTGGGGCGCAGCGTGAGCGCCGTACCGGCCAACAGGCCGAGGGCGTCGGTGGCGCAGCCTGCGCTCTTGCCGCGGTCCAGCAGCCGCCAGGTCGTCGCGGTGTCGGGGGTGACGGTGATGTACTCGTTGGCCGTCGGGTTGTTCGGGAAGTAGTTGCTCGCCTCGGCGTCGGCCACGACCAGGCCCTGCAGCGGGATCGTGTTGCCGTCCATCGTGGCCGAGCAGGAGACATGGAAGTTCACGATCTGGCCGGCGGTGACGTTGGCGATGCCGTCGACCAGGGTGTTGGCGGCGTTGGCGCCACCGATGTTGTAGAGGTTGTCGAGCGCGTCGCCCGCCCAGGTGCCGGGGCGGTAGGCCTTGATCCCGCCCGAGCCGCCACCGAGGCCGTTGATCGTGCAGCTCGTGGTGACGGTCTGACCGCCGATGGTGCGGGTGTTGGTGCGGGTGGTGCCGTTGGCGATGGCGGCACCGTTGGTGCCCCAGGTGAACCAGTCGATCGACCCCTTGTAGCTGCCGGTCCCGCCGGTGGCGTAGTCGGCGCGAGCGGTCGGGGTGACGATGGCGACCGAGAGCACGGCCAGCAGCACCGCGACCAGCAGACGCACGGCACGGGCTCCAGGATCGGCGGTCCGGGCCCGATGCCGGCCGGCTCCGTTACTTGGCTTGCGCACGCTCAACCCCCCACACACAGCGGCGGGCGCCGGCAGGCACCTTCGCCTTGATCGTCACCTTGCGCTGCTCCCCGGCGGCCACACCGGCGAGCCGGTCGTAGCCGCGGGCCAGAACGTCACCGGCGTTGGTCGTCCAGCTCACCGTGACGAGATAGTCGGCCGTCCCCGTCGCCGAGGACGTGATCTCGGCCCGGGCCACCTGGTGCCCCGAGCCGACGTTGCACTGCTGCCCGGCCAGGTCGCTGATCGCCCCGCGCGCGCCCTGGAGGGTCGGCACGCTGGCCAGATCGGTGGGCGAGATCGCCCCCGGATCGGCGGTGCCGGACGGAGAGGTCGACACCGAGCCGGACGTCGGCGAGGCCGACGGTGCCGGCGACGTGGCCGCCTCAGAACCGCAGGCCGCTGTCAGCGCGAGTACGGCGACCGCGCTCGCGCCCAGCGTCGCCGAGCGGTGGATACGTTCGATCATGATTCCCCCATGCACTGCCTCGACGTACCTCTGCGAGGCTCGTCCCGGAGCAGGGAACGGGGCTCGCGAGCGAGGTACGCCCGATGTGGCCTTGTGTGTCCAACGGGGCTCCCGCTGAATCTCCACGCACGACAAATGTGATCTATCTCACATTCGGTCGATCTGAGCGGGGCACGGCCAGCAGTTGCGCCCGCTGATGCCGAAAAACGTGTCGCAGGTCTAGACCGACACCACTCCACGGTCGCCGATCCGACGCGCCCTGACATGCACCACTCCCCGAGTCGATCGCGCTCCCCCGCGCGGGCGCCATCGTCACCGGCCGGGTTCGGCCGATCGAGGGTTCAGGACGGACTTCCCCTATCTGGGGGACGTGGACCGCCCTGGGGTCGGCGACACGCCGAGGATCGGGCTCGGCTCAGGCCACTCGGTCAGGGCCGAGTCACGGCTGGGAGACGGGCCACTCCGAGGCCAGCAGCGCATAGGTGAGCCCGTCCATCCAGTCCCCCGACCGGTGCAGGGAGTCCCGGACACCGTGCTGCTCACGTCGCATCCCGAGCCGCTCCATCAGCCGCCACGACGGCTCGTTGGCAGCGAAGCAGGCCGCCGTCACCCGGCGCAGGCCCAGATCGGTGAAGCAGCGGTCGATCACCGCCGCCACCGCCTCGGTCGCGATCCCTCGCCCGCCGTACGCCGGATCCAGGCTCCAGCCCAGCTCGGCCTCGGTCCGCGCCGCCCGGTCCCGCACCTCGGTCTGCCCCCAGGCGTCGCCGATCCGCACCATCAGGTCGCCGACGATCCGCCCCTCAAGGTCGATCACGAGCCGTGAGCGCAGCCCCTCAGGGCTCTCGAACCGCTCGGCGAACGCCTCCCGGCTGGTCGCCGCATGGGTCACCCAGGCGTAGGACTCCGGCAGCCGACGCCACGGCCACACCAGCGCCGCATCGCCGACCCGCACCCGGCGCAGCGTGAGCCGCTCGGTGCTGATCGGCCAGGAGATCGCTGCCAGCTCGTCGCTCACCCCGCCACTGTGGCACGTGCCGCACCGGATCCGGGCGAGGCCACCACTCATGCCCGGAGACGCCGAACGGCGGCCACCCCAGAAGGGTGACCGCCGTTCGGCGTGATGTGATCGCTCAGATCAGCTGCAACCGCTGGTCGAGCCGCAGCCCTCGCAGACGTAGCAGGAGCCGGCGGGACGCATCTTCGTGCCGCAGGTGAAGCACAGCGGGCTGTCGATGGCCGAGCCGCTGATCAGCTCGAGGAGCTCGGCGGTGGTGTGGGCCGCCTTGGGCGCCTCGGTGGCGGCCGCGGTGACGGACTCCTCCGCAGGCGTCTCGACGACGTCGAGCTCGTCCTTGGTCAGCACCTCGGCGTGGGCCGGGGCCTCGGGGGCGGCCAGCAGCTCAGCAGCGCTGCCGGTCTCCTCCAGGGGCTCGTACGAGCCGGTCTCGAGGTAGCGCTGGCGCTCGTCGGCGGTGTAGATGCCGAGGGCGGCACGCTGCTCGAACGGCAGGTAGTCCAGGGCCAGGCGACGGAAGACGTAGTCCATCAGGGACTGCGACATCCGCACGTCGGGGTCGTCGGTGAGACCGGCGGGCTCGAAGCGCAGGTTGGTGAACTTCGAGACGTAGGTCTCCAGCGGGACGCCGTACTGCAGGCCGATCGAGACGGCGATCGAGAAGGCGTCCATCACGCCGGCCAGGGTCGAGCCCTGCTTGCCGAGCTTGAGGAAGACCTCGCCGAGCTGGCCGTCCTCGTGCGCACCGGAGGTCATGTAGCCCTCGGCGCCGCCGACCGTGAAGGAGGTGGTGCGCGAGACGCGGGACTTCGGCAGACGCTTGCGGGTCGGGGCGTAGACGATCTTCTCGACGACCTTCTCCACGACCTCGGCCTCGGGCGCAGCAGCGGCCTTGGGCGCGGCGTTGTCCTGACCGTTGTTGTCGCCCTTGGCGTCCGACAGCGGCTGGCCGACCTTGCAGTTGTCGCGGTAGATGGCGGTGGCCTTGAGGCCGAGCTTCCACGACTGGAGGTAGACGTCCTCGATCTCCTCGACCGTGGCCGACTCCGGCAGGTTGACCGTCTTGGAGATGGCACCCGACAGGAAGGGCTGCGTGGCAGCCATCATCCGAACGTGACCCATCGGGGCCAGCGAGCGCTTGCCCATCGCGGTGTCGAAGACCTCGTAGTGCTCGGTCTTGAGACCGGGCGCGTCGACGACGTGGCCGTTCTCGGCGATGTAGTCGACGATCGCCTCGACCTGCTCGTCGAGGTAGCCCAGCTTCTTGAGCGCGCGAGGGATGGTGAGGTTGACGATCTGGAGCGAGCCGCCGCCGACGAGCTTCTTGAACTTCACCAGCGAGAAGTCGGGCTCGATGCCGGTGGTGTCGCAGTCCATCATGAAGCCGATGGTGCCGGTCGGGGCGAGCAGCGACGCCTGAGCGTTGCGGAAGCCGTTCTCGGCGCCGATGGCGACGACGTCGGCCCAGGCCTTCTCGGCGGCCTTGATCACCGGGGCGTCGACCGAGTTGACCGAGCGGACCTGGTCGTTGGCGGCCTGGTGCTTGCGCATGACGCGCTTGTGCGCCTCGGCGTTGCGGGCGTAGCCGGCGTACGGGCCGACGACGCCGGCGAGCTCGGCGGAGCGCTTGTAGCCGGCACCGGTCATCAGGGAGGTGATGGCGGCGGCCAGGGTGCGGCCACCCTCGGTGTCGTAGCCGAGGCCGAGGGCCATCAGCAGCGCGCCGAGGTTGGCGTAGCCGATGCCCAGCTGGCGGTAGTCACGCGTGGTGCGGCCGATCGCCTCGGTCGGGAAGTCGGCGAACGAGATGGAGATGTCCATCGCGGTGAAGACCAGCTCGGAGGCCTTCTGGAACCGCACCACGTCGAACTGGTCGTCGTCGGTGAGGAACTTGAGCAGGTTAAGGCTGGCCAGGTTGCACGAGGAGTTGTCCAGCGACATGTACTCCGAGCACGGGTTGGACGCGGTGATCCGGCCGGTCTCGGGGTTGGTGTGCCAGTCGTTGATGGTGTCGTCGTACTGGAGGCCCGGGTCGGCGCACTCCCAGGCAGCGACGGCGATCTTGCGGAACAGCTCGCGGGCGTCGATCTCCTCGATCACCTCACCGTGCTGGCGACCGCGCAGGGCGAAGGACTTGCCCTCCTCGACGGCGCGCATGAACTCGTCGGTGACGCGGACGGAGTTGTTGGCGTTCTGGTACTGCACGGACGTGATGTCCTTGCCGCCCAGGTCCATGTCGAAGCCGGCGTCGCGCAGGGCGCGGATCTTGTCCTCTTCGCGGGCCTTGGTCTCGACGAACTCGACGATGTCGGGGTGGTCCACGTCGAGGACGACCATCTTGGCCGCACGACGGGTCGCGCCACCGGACTTGATCGTGCCGGCCGAGGCGTCGGCGCCGCGCATGAAGCTGACCGGACCCGAGGCGGTGCCGCCGGAGGTGAGCAGCTCCTTGGAGGAGCGGATGCGGGAGAGGTTGAGGCCGGCGCCGGAGCCGCCCTTGAAGATGAAGCCCTCTTCCTTGTACCAGTTCAGGATCGAGTCCATCGAGTCGTCGACCGACAGGATGAAGCAGGCCGAGACCTGCTGCGGAGCCTCGGTGCCGACGTTGAACCAGACCGGGGAGTTGAACGCGAAGTACTGGTGGACGAGCAGCCACTTGAGCTCGTGCTCGAAGACGATCGCGTCCTCTTCGGAGGCGAAGTAGCCGTGGTCGGCGCCCGCCTGCGTGTAGGTGTCGACCACCCGGTCGATCAGCTGCTTGAGGCTCCACTCACGCTGCGGGGTGCCGACGGCGCCGCGGAAGTACTTCGTGGTGACGATGGTGGACGCGTTGACCGACCAGAAGTCGGGGAACTCCACACCCAGCTGCTCGAAGACGGTGTCGCCGGTCTTCCAGTTCTTCTGAACGACGTCGCGTCGCTCCCAGGTGATCTCGTCATACGGGTGCACACCCTCGGTGCTGAACACCCGCTCGATGGTCAGGCCCGCGCCGGCCGATCCGGCCGTCCCGTTCGCGGTGTCGATCGATCCCTCGGTCATTCCTCAGTCCCGTCTGGTGGTGGTGATTGGTGATGGCTCATGCCGCTGGTACTGCGGTGATGCTGGGTGGTGCGTGTGCGTTGGTAGGGCCGGGCAGGTCGCTTCCCCACAACCTGCCCGGCCCGGCCTGGGGCTCAGCCCGGTGAGACCGGGGTGAGCATCTCCGCCTCAGGGATCGAGGCGGGATCGATCGGAGCGCGCTCGGAGCGCAGCATCGCGATCTCATCTGCGAAGTCGTCGGCCGACTCGAACTGTCGGTAGACACTGGCGAAGCGGAGGTACGCGACCTCGTCGAGCTTGCGGAGCGGGCCGAGGATCGCCATGCCCACGTCGTGGGCGGGGATCTCGGCGGCACCGGCGGCGCGCAGCGCGTCCTCGACCTCCTGGCCCAGGCAGGCCAGGGCGTCCTCGGTGACCGGGCGGCCCTTGCACGCCTTGCGCGCTCCGGCGATCGCCTTGTCCCGAGTGAACGGCTCGGTGGCGCCACTGCGCTTGAGCACGGTGAGTTGCATCAGCTCGACCGTGGTGAAGCGCTTCTCGCAGCTCTGGCAGGTACGACGTCGGCGGATCGAGCCGCCGTCGTCCGCGACCCGGGAGTCGAGGACCTTGGTGTCGGTGTGCCGGCAGTAGGGGCAGTGCATCGTGGTCTCAACTCCTTCTCATGGCGGTCGCCCACCCTCCGGCTCTGGCCGAATGTGGACGAATCTGTGGACGAACCTGTGCAAAAGCCGGTTCAGGTGTGCACATCTAGCCCCGCTCTGTGAACTAGATGTGGAGAACTACATCCCTGTAAGTACTAGATGTAGTGGTAACCCTAACCCCGCCCCTGCGGCACGAGTCAAGTGAGCGCGCACATGTCGTCACCTTCGCGCGTGAACCACCCGGCCATTAGGCACAATGGCCTCGTGGGCGGTCATGGAAAGCGGGCAGGAGCACGGCCGAAGCGGTCCCTTCCGCCCCGTGCGATCGCGTTGGCGGGCGCAGGCGTGGCAGCACTCGTGCTGTGGGCATATCTGGTCTGGGCCGCCATCCACTTCGGCTCCCAGGCGCGCAGCGGCGACCACAGCGACTGGTGGTGGGCCGGTCTGATGACCGTCGGCGCCGTCGCCGCACTCTTCGGCTGTCTGGTGCTGCTCACGCAGTCGATGCGGGCCCAGTCGACGCGGCCGGTCGGTGACACCGCGAGCGGGACCACCGAGGCGCCGGCCGCAGGCGGCCACGCCAAGGGCGGCAAGCGCGCAGCCCGCTGAGGCGACGGGCCGAAGCCACGAGCCGCGACATGAGGGGACGGAACGAGGGGCGCAGCGCCGTCTTCCCTTTCGGCGCCACACCCCTCGTCTTCCCGTAGATCCCGCCGAGCGGGGTCGAGTCACCCGACAGGAAGTCACTATTCAGTTGTGATTCATGCGCGCAGGCGTCCGGGCCCGCGCGAAGTCAGTGGGCGCTGGGCACGCGCAGGGTCTGACCCGCCTGGAGCGAACCGCCGTGGAGGTGGTTGAGCGCCTTGATCTGCTCCACCATGTCACCGGTGTGACCATCGACGGCCACCGATCCCGCGATGCTCCACAGGGTCTCCCCCGGCGCGACAGTGATCGTCGCGAGCGAGTCCGGCCGCTCGGTCGCCGTGGAGTTGGCCGCCAGGCCGAGACCGAGACCGAGCGAGAGCAGCAGACCGCTTCCCAGGACGACGACGCGACCACGCCGGGTGAGGCGGACCTGGGTAGCGCTGGACCGGCGAACCGGGCGGGTCGAGGCCGGGATCATGCGGGTCTGGGGGCTGAGGGTCATCGTGGTCATCGGAAGCTCCTGGGGAAGTAGGCGTTGCTGCTGTCTGACTCAGTTCTAGAGGTGACCACCGACAAAAGCTGTCGATCGCTTCCTCCACCGCGTTCGATCACACGTTCGATCGAACACATGTACGAGACTAGATCACGTGTTCGAACAATGACAAGCGTGTCATCGAACATTTTTTCGAACACAGGCGCTAGAGTCCTGCCCATGAGCAAGAAGATCGCCGAACTGCCGGACGGGCCGGCCGACGCCACGGGCCTCACCCCGCGTCAACAGCGCATCCTCGCCACCCTCAAGGACTCGATCGAACAGCGTGGTTACCCGCCGAGCATGCGGGAGATCGGCGCGGCGGTCGGGCTCACCTCCACCAGCTCGGTGGCGCACCAGCTCCGTGTCCTCGAGGAGAAGGGCTTCCTGCGCCGCGACCCGCACCGGCCGCGCGCGCTCGAGGTCTTCCTGCCCGAGGTGATGGCGGCCCGCAAGGCGATGGGCTCGGCCGACGACTCCGACCTCGACCAGACCGACATCGGCGACACCGCCCCGCCGGCCCAATACGTGCCGCTCGTCGGACGGATCGCGGCCGGTGGCCCGATCCTCGCCGAGCAGCACACCGAGACCGTGATGCCGCTGCCCAAGGAGCTCGTCGGCGACGGCGAGCTCTACATGCTCGAGGTCCGCGGCGACTCGATGATCGACGCGGCGATCTGCAACGGTGACTACGTCGTGGTGCGCAGCCAGCCGACCGCCAACAACGGCGAGATCGTCGCTGCGATGATCGACGGCGAGGCGACGGTCAAGACCTTCCAGCGCAAGGACGGCCACGTCTGGCTGATGCCGCACAACCCGGCGTACGAGCCGATCGACGGCACCCACGCCACGATCCTGGGCAAGGTCACCGCGGTCTTGCGGAGCTTGTGACCTGAGCGTCGCCCCCTCATCGGGCGGTCACGAAACGTTCACCTTCGCCCCCGTCACGTCGACGGGGGCGAAGTCGTTGAGGGCGCGTGATCTCGTTCGCACGGTGGAAACGTCGCTACCAGCCGGTCTGGCACTCGGACCTCGCCGAGTCCGGCCTGCCCCGCTCGGTGCGCGCCCGGCACCGCTGGCTGCACGAGCACCTGGCCTACGACGCCTGGCGCCTCGAACGCACCCACCGCGCCGCGGCCCGCCGACGCCTGCGTGCCGAGATCGGCCGGCACCGGCGCGAGCTGGCCCGCCTGCACCGCGCCCACGGCGGGATCCTCGCCACACCGGGCGGCCCCAGCACCGCTGTCGTCCCGCCGCCCAACCCGAAGGCGCCCCCGGCCACCCACACGTTCTTCGCCCACGGCCTCGCCTCCGGTGACCCGCTGCCCGACCGGGTGGTGCTGTGGACCCGGGTCACGCCGAGCCCCGAGGCCACCCCCGGCTCCGGCGCCGGCCCGACCGCGACGGTGCTGTGGCACGTCGCCACCGACCGCACCTTCCGCCGGGTGCTCCGCTCGGGCAGCGTCACCACCGACGCCTCCCGCGACCACACCGTCAAGCTCGACGTGACCGGACTCGCCCCGGACACGACGTACTTCTTCCGCTTCGTCTTCCAGGGCCCGTGGCGCACCGCCCAGGTCTCCCCCATCGCCCGCACCCGCACCGCGCCGGCGCCGAGCGCGACCCCGACCCACCTGCGCCTGGGGGTGGTGAGCTGCGCGAACCTGCAGGCCGGCTGGTTCAGCGCGTACCGGCACCTGGCCGAGCGCGACGACCTGCACGCGGTGCTGCACCTGGGCGACTACGTCTACGAGTACGCCCCCGGCCAGTACGGCTACGGCGCCGACGACGTCGATATCCGCGCCCACGTGCCGGCGCGCGAGATGGTGTCGCTGAGCGACTACCGACAGCGGCACGCCCAGTACAAGCAGGATCCCGACCTCGCCGCGTTGCACCAGCGCTACGTGATGATCAGCACCTGGGACGACCACGAGAGCGCCGACAACTCCTGGAAGGACGGCGCCGCCAACCACACCCCGGCGACCGAGGGCGCGTGGGCGACCCGCAAGGCCGCCGCGATGAAGGCGTACGACGAGTGGATGCCGGTCCGGCTCGAAGGGACCGCGACCGTGGGCGACGGGACCACGATCTACCGCCGGTTCGGCTTCGGCCAGCTCGCCGAGCTCACCATGCTCGACCTGCGCTCCTACCGCGACGAGCAGGTCAGTGCCGCCAGCCCGGCGACCACCAGCCCGGACCGGACCATCACCGGTGCCGCGCAGATGGCCTTCCTGAAACAGGGGCTCACCCCGACCGCCGCCCAGTGGCGCCTGGTCGGCAACCCGGTGACGATCGCCCCGCTCCAGGTCCTCAGCCTGCCCGCCAGCGTCCAGGACCTGCTCAACGGCCTCGGCGGCGGCGCCTACCTGCCCAACCCGCAGGGCCTCAACACCGACCAGTGGGACGGCTACACCGCCGATCGCACCGAGCTGTTCGACCACATCGTCGACCAGGGCGTGCGCGACGTCGTCTTCCTCACCGGGGACATCCACACCTCGTGGTGCAACGAGCTGCCCTACCCGGTCGCCAACGCGAACCTCTACGCCCTGCTCGGCGGCACCGCCGGGGTGGAGTTCGTCGGCCCGTCGATCACCTCGAACAACATCAAGGACTACATCCCCAGCCAGGCCGGCACCCCGACCGGCCTCGCCGCCGGGCAGCTGGCCGCCTCAGCGGTGCGGCTGGCCAACCCGCACGTGAAGTACCTCGACTTCAACAACCACGGCTTCATGGTCGTCGACATCACCCCGGCACGGGTGCAGTGCGACTGGTGGTTCATCTCCGACCGCGCCGACCGCAAGGCCACGATCACCTGGGCGACCTCCTGGGAGACCCGCACCGGAACCGGACAGGTGCGCCAGGTCGCGGCCCCTGTGGCTGGAGGGCCGACGGCATGAGCCACACCCACACCACCGACCCTGCGGGCTTCAGCCGCGGGCTGGCCCAGATCGCCACGGGTCGACGTACGTTGCTGAAGGTGGGCGCGGCGGGGATCGCGGTCTCGGCGGCAGCCCAGGCCGCCGGGGCCCGTCCGGCAGCCGCGGCCAGCACCGCCAAGCGGTGCTACGTGCTGGTCCTGGACGGCACCCGCCCCGAGGAGCTCGACCTCGGCATCACGCCGACGCTGACGGCGCTGCGCGACGCCGGGACGCGCTACCCGCGCGCCGTCTCCCAGCCGATCATGGAGACGATCCCCAATCACGTGATGATGATGACCGGGGTGCACCCCGACCGCAACGGCGTGCCGGCCAACACCATCTACGACCCCACCACCGGCGCCACCCGGGACGCCGACGACCGTGATCTCGCCGCCGGGCTGGCGGCCAGCAAGGGCGCCACCATCCTGGCCCAGCTCGACGCCCGCGGGCTGCGCACCGGGACGGTGCTGTCCAAGACCTACCTCTACAACGCGTTCCTGGGCCAGGCGACCTACCAGTGGGAGCCGACCCTGACGCTGCCGATCACGAACCACGAGGTCGACGCCCTAACCATGCCGGCGGCGATCTCGATGATCAAGGCCCAGGATCCCCACCTCCTGTTCATCAATCTCGGGGATATCGATCGGTTCGGTCATGCCGATCTGAGCGCCGGTCTCACCGAGTTCCTCACCGGCGGTACGTCGCTGCCGGTGGTGCGCCGCCTGGTGCTCGGGTCCACCGACCAGGTGGTCAAGCAGTTCGTCACCGCACTGAAGTCGACCGGGCACTGGGACGACGCGCTGGTGATCGTCCTCGCCGACCACTCGATGGACTGGTCGGCCGCGCAGAACGTGGTCTCGCTGACCTCGGTCTTCACCAAGGACAGCACCCTGAAGGGACGGTTCCAGATCGCCGACAACGGCGGTGCCGACCTGATCTACTGGACCGGCCCGGCGAGCGCGAAGACCGCCGGTCTCGCGGCGATGCGGGCGGCAGCCGAGGCGACGAAGGGCGTGCTGAGCGTGCACACGCCGGCCGAGTTGCGCCTCGGTGCGGCCGGCGGCGACCTGGTCGCCTACGCCCGCGCCGGCTGGCGGTTCAGTGACCCGACACTGGTCTCCAACCCGATCCCGGGCAACCACGGACACCCCACCACCCGGCCGATCCCGTTCTTCCTCACCGGCGGTGCGGTGGCGAATGCCGCGGTCCGCTCGGAGCTGGCCAGCACCCTCGATGTCGCACCCACGATCGGGGCGTACTTCGGCGTCGGCGCGCCGGCCGGCGGCTGGGAGGGCCGGTCGCGGCTGTGATGGTCCTGACAGGTCGAGTGCCTATAGTCAGGGCCATGCGTCGTCTCGGTCTGGTCGCGGTCACCGCGATCGCCCTCGTCTGTGGTCCTACTCTCAGCGCGTGGGCCGAGCCCTCAGCGAACCCGCGGGTGGCCTCACCCTCGCTGACCGGAGAGGACGGCGGCAGCGCCGATCTCCTCACCGGAGGTGCCGCGGCCGACTCGGTCACCGCCTCGGACCGGGCCGCTGCCGCCGAGGCGCAGTCCACCGTCACCGACCTGTTCGCTCCGAAGTCGCGGGCCGCCGCCCGGCAGCAGACCACCACCGCTGCCGACCCGACGCTGGCCCTGCGTGACCTCGCGCTGCGGCTCAACGCCGCGGGCCGCGCCCCGGCGGGCTCCAGCCTGGCGTCCTACCAGCGTCCGTGGGACGACGGCCAGGGCGGCACCGCGAGCCAGTGCACCGACAACCTCTGCCTGCACTGGGCGACCAGCGCGGCCGCGACCGGCAAGAGCGCCGACATCACCAACACCGCCTGGGCCCAGGGCACCGTGCTGCCGGTGCTGTCCCAGATCACCACCACGTACCAGCGCTCGGGCTACCGCAAGCCGGTCGCCGACGCCTCCTACGTGACCAACCCGTACTCCCGCTACTACGGCCGGCCGACCAACTGGGGCGGCTCCTCGGCGACCGACATCTACCTCGAGGACCTGGGCGGCACCGGGATCTACGGCTACTGCGCCTTCGACCTCGACGACGACGGCCGCCTGGTCTACTACCCGGCCCGTGGGGCCGGCGCCGTGCCGGCGTTCTGCGTCCTGGACAACGACTTCGCGCTCTCCCAGTACCGCGCCACCTACGCCGGCGAGACCCCGGCCGACATGCTCAAGGTGACCGCGGCGCACGAGTACTTCCACGCCACCCAGTTCGCCTACGACTCCTTCGAGGACGCCTGGTTCATGGAGGCGACCGCGACCTGGGCCGAGCGCCAGGTCTACCCGGGGATCCCGGACAACCGGCAGTACCTGCCCTACAGCCAGCTGCGTTACCCGTCGACCTCGCTGGACACCTACGGCGGCAACCGCGGCCTGCTGCAGTACGCCGACTGGATCTACTTCGAGTACCTCACCAAGCGCAGCACTGCCCGCACCGGCTCGATGCCGAACCTGGTGCTGAACATGTGGCAGCGCGCCGACAGCCTGGGCGCCGACCAGTACTCGATGCAGGCGATCGCCTCCGCGCTGGCCGCCCGCCGTCTCGACTTCGCCACCACCTACGGACAGTTCGCTGCGGCGAACCGGCGCCCGTCGTCGTACCTCGGTGGCGGTGCCTACCCGGTGGCCTCGGCCAACCGCACCTTCACGCTGCGCAAGAAGGCCAAGCGCTCCGGCACGGTGAAGATCAACCACCTCGCCTCGGCGACGTTCCGGTTCAAGCCGAAGAAGATCTCGCCGGGCAACCGTCGCGCCAAGATCAGCGTCGACATGGCCAACCGCAGCGCCGGTTCGGTGGCGCTGGTGACCATCGTGCAGCGCAACGGTCGCGCGACGGTGAAGTCGATCAAGCTCAACAAGTTGGGCAACGGCGCGATCAAGATCGCGTTCTCGTCCAAGCGGATCGCCTACGTCGAGCTGACCCTGGTCAACGCCAACCGGCGCTACACCGACTGCTCGACCAACCAGAGCTCGTACTCCTGCGGCGGTACGCCGGTCCGTGACCGGGTCAAGGAGAAGTGGAAGATCCAGGCCTGAGCCTGGCCCCCGAGTGCCGGGATCTGCCCCGAGGTCGCCGTACGGCGACGGGGGGTGGGTCCCGGCACTTCGTCTGTCTGGGCGGCTCGGGCGACTGAGGCACGGTGAGGCCCAGTGAGGCTCAGTGAGGCTCAGGCCCCCGCAGCGAGCCGCTTGAGCGCCTGACGGGCGATCGCCGGATCCACTGTCGGCCACATCGGCGGCAGGCTCGCCTTGAGGAAGCCGCCGTAGCGGGCGGTGGCCAGGCGGGCGTCGAGGATCGCCACCACTCCCCTGTCCGACGTGGTCCGGATCAGGCGGCCTGCACCCTGGGCCAGGAGCAGGGCGGCGTGGGTCGCCGCGATCTGCATGAAGCCGTTGCCGCCGGCCTTGTCCGCGGCGCGCTGGCGGGCGCTCATCAGCGGGTCGTCGGGGCGCGGGAACGGGATCCTGTCGATCAGCACGAGCTGGCAGGTGTCGCCGGGGACGTCGAGGCCCTGCCACAGCGTCAGGGTGCCGAACAGCACGGTGTGCGGGTCGGAGACGAACTGCTGCTGCAGCTCGGCGAGCTGGGCCTCGCCCTGGGCCAGGGTGGTCAGGTGCGGCAGCCGGGTGCGGACGTGCTCGGCGGCCTGCTCGGCAGCGCGGCGGCTGGAGGAGAGCCCCAGCGCACGACCGTCGGCGGCGTCGATCAGCTCGACGATCTCGTCGAGGTGCTGTTGGGTGAGGCCGTCGCGCCCCGGGGCGGGCAGGTGCTTGGCGACGTACAGGATGCCCTGCTGGCCGTAGTTGAACGGGCTGCCGACGTCGAGCGCCTTCCACGGCAGCACATCCTCGGTGCGCTGTTCCAGACCCTGCTCCCCGGGCTTGAGTCCGAGGGTAGAGGCGACGGCGGAGAAGTCCCCGCCGAGCTTGAGGGTGGCCGAGGTGAAGACGACCGTCTTCTCGGTGAGGAGCTTGTCGCGCAGCTGCCCCCAGACCTGGAGCGGAGCGACGTAGAGCCGGAACCCGCCGCGGTCGCCGCCGTCGTTGAGCCAGAGCACGTCGGACTGGGCGCCCGATGCCATCCGCTCGGCGATGGTGAAGATGTCCTGGACCATGCCCTTGGCCTGCTGCACCCCGGCGTCGGCGCTGTCGCCGGCCTCCGAGCTCTGCTTCGGGAAGGCGCTGACGGCGGCGCGGGCGGCGTCACGGACGCGGGCCAGGGCGTCGAGCAGGTCGGCGCCGATGGAGTCGATCCGACCGACGTTCGTCTCGGCCATCGCCAGCTGGAGGGCATCGCTGGCCTCAGAGAGCTCGTCGGCGGCCTGGGACTCGTTGACGTGGCGCCGGGCGCGACGGGCGGCGCGCTCCACGTCGCCGGCACTGAGCTCGTCGGTAGCGGCCTGGGTGACGCGGGCGACCAGCTCGTGGGCCTCGTCGATCACCACGGCGTCGTACTCCGGGATCATCGGGATGCCCTCGATCGCGTCGATCGCGAGCAGGCTGTGGTTGGTGATCACCAGGTGCGACTTCGAGGCCTTCTCGCGGGCCCGCTCGGCGAAGCACTCCTCCCCGAAGGGGCACTTCGAGGCACCCAGGCAGTCGCGGGCCGAGACGGAGACCTGACGCCACTCGCGCTCGGTGTGGCGCGGAGCGGAGTCCTTGTCGCCGGTCGCGGCCGGGTCCGAGCTCTCGGCCTGGGACTCGGCCCACTCGCGCAGCTCGAGCACCTTGCCGGCCATCCCGCCGACGGTGACGTCCATCGTCATGGTGCCGTTGTCGTCCGGGACGCCTTCGCGGATCCGGTGGAGGCAGGCGTAGTTGGAGCGGCCCTTGAGCACGGCGTACGACGTGTCGAGCTCCTTGCGGTGCTCCAGCGCGCCCATCAGGCGCGGCAGATCGCGCTCGACGAGCTGGTGCTGCAGGGCCAGGGTGGCGGTGGCGATCACGACCCGGTTGTCGTGCAGCAGGCTCGGCACCAGGTAGGCCAGCGACTTTCCGGTGCCGGTGCCGGCCTGGACGATCAAGTGCTCCTCATCCACGAGGGCGGCGCCGACAGCCTCGGCCATCTGGATCTGGCCCTCGCGGGTGGAGCCGCCGAGGCCCTCCACCGCCTCGGCCAGCAGGGTGCGGACCGGGGACTCACTCACCGGTTCATCCTAGCTGTCGCCACCGACGAGACCCGAGCCGCCGAACCGCCCGGACCAGGCCGGGCAGGCCCGGTCAGAGACTCAGACCGCGAACTCGGCCAGGTCGGCGGCGAGGTCCTCCGAGGTCCGCCCGGCGATCAGGGTGCCCTCGGCGGTGTGCTCCAGCGAATCGATCTCCCCAGCCTGGTGGATCCGGTTGACCAGGTCGCCCCGGGAGTACGGCACCAGTGCGGTGAAGCTGACGGCCGGACGCGGCAGGTCGGCCTCGACCGCCTTGATCGCCGCCTCGATGCCCTCGCCGGTGCGGGCCGAGACCACCACGTGGTGCGGCTCGGCGCGCTGGAGCCGACCGAGCACCAGCGGGTCGGCGATGTCGGCCTTGTTGATCACGACCAGCTCGGGGATGTTCGCGGCACCGATCTCGGCGAAGACCTCACGCACGGCGCTGAGCTGGCCCTCGGGGTCGGGGTGCGAGCCGTCCACGACGTGCACGATCAGGTCGGCGTCGGCGACCTCCTCCAGGGTCGAGCGGAACGCCTCGACGAGCTGGTGGGGCAGGTGCCTGACGAACCCGACGGTGTCGCTCATCGTGTAGACCCGGCCGTCGGCGGCCTGGGTGCGCCGGGTGGTCGGGTCCAGGGTCGCGAAGAGGGCGTCCTCGACCAGGACGCCGGCGCCGGTGAGCCGGTTGAGCAGGGAGGACTTGCCGGCGTTGGTGTAGCCCGCGATCGCGACGGCCGGCACCTTGTTGCGCTGGCGCTCCTGACGCTTGGTGTCGCGGGTGCCCTTCATCTCGGCCAGGTCGCGCTTGAGCTTGGCGATCTTGGTGTTGATCCGGCGACGGTCGTTCTCGATCTTGGTCTCACCGGGACCACGCGAGCCGATGCCCGCACCGCCGGCGACACGACCACCGGCCTGGCGGGAGAGGTTGCCACCCCACCCGCGCAGACGCTGCTTCATGTAGGTCAGCTGGGCGAGCTCGACCTGCGCCTGGCCCTCGCGGGACTTGGCGTGCTGGGCGAAGATGTCGAGGATCAGGGCGGTCCGGTCGACGACCTTGACCCCGACCTTGTCCTCCAGGTTGCGCAGCTGCGAGGGGGCGAGCTCACCGTCGCAGATCACGGTGTCGGCACCGGTGAACTGGACGATCTCCTTGACCGCCTCGACCTTCCCGCGGCCGATGTACGTCGCCGGGTCCGGTGCCTGGCGGCGCTGGTAGATCGCCTCCAGCACCTCCGAGCCCGCGGTCTCGGCGAGCAGGGCGAGCTCGGCCATCGAGTTCTCGGCGTCGGTCTGGGTGCCGCTGGTCCACACCCCGACGAGCACGACGCGCTCTAGGCGCAGCTGGCGGTACTCGACCTCGGTGATGTCCTCGAGCTCGGTGCGCAGCCCGGCGACCCGGCGCAGGGCGTGCCGCTCGGCCAGCTCCATCGCGCCGACGGTGGGGTCGATCTCGGGGTCGTCGTCGTCGAACGGCTCGAACTCGGGCTCGTCGTCGAGCCGGTCCTCCCACCCTTCGGTGGCGTCGAGCTCGGCGTCGAGGGTGAACTCGTCCTCGGCCGCGCCTGCTCGGGTGGTGTTCTTGCGTGAAGTCATGAGACGACAAGAGTACGTCGGGCAGGGGTGCCCGACGTACTCCTTATTGTCACTTCGGGGGGAGCCGGATGCCGGCGTCGACGCGGATCGTCTCGCCGTTCATGTAGTCGTTGGTGATCAGCTCGCGCACCATGCTGGCCAGCTCGTCGGGGCGACCCAGGCGCTTGGGGAAGAGCACGCCGGCGCCGAGGTTGGCCTTGAACTCCTCGGGCTCGGGGAAGGAGTCGTAGATCGGGGTGTCGATCAGGCCCGGCGCGATGGTGTTGACCCGGATGCCGGCGGCCGACAGGTCGCGGGCCAGCGGCAGGGTGAGGCCGACGATGCCGCCCTTGGAGGCGCTGTAGGCGGCCTGCCCGATCTGGCCGTCGAAGGCGGCGACGGAGGCCATGTTGACGATCGCGCCACGGCCGCCGTTGGCGTCGGGCTCGTTGCGGCTCATCAGGGTGGCGGCCTGGCGGATCATGTCGAACGTGCCGATCAGGTTCACGTTGATCACCGCGGCGAACTTGTCCAGCGGGAAGGCGCTGTCGAGCTGGCCGTCGCGGCCGATCGTGCGGATGCCGTTGGCGATGCCGGCCGAGTTCACCAGCGAGCGCAGCGGCGCGATGCTGGCGGCGTGCTCGACGACCTCGGTGACCTGCTCGGTCTTGGTGACGTCGAGAGCCATGAAGATGCCGCCGATCTCAGCGGCGAGCTCCTCGCCCTTGGCGGCGTTGAGATCGGCGATCACGACGGTGGCACCGGCGGCGGAGAGGACACGGGCGCTCGCTGCGCCGATCCCGCTCGCGCCACCGGTGACGATGGCAGTGCTGTTGGTGAGCTCCATGCGCCGCAGGGTAGCGCGGACCGGGGGTCGATCCGATGCCCCGTTCCGATCAGGTGAACCGCGGCGCGGGTGCGGCTCAGGCCACCGACAGCGCGACCTCGATGTTGCCGCGGGTGGCGTTGGAGTACGGGCAGACCTGGTGGGCCTGGGCGACCAGTGCCTCGGCCTGCTCGCGCTCGACGCGGGGCAGGGTGATCTCCAGGGCGACTGCGAGGCCGAACCCGCCACCCTCGACGGTGCCGATCGAGACGTCGGCGACGACCTCGGACTCGCTGACGTCGGCCCCGGCCTGCTGGGCGACCAGGCGCAGCGCGGAGTGGAAGCAGGCGGCGTAGCCCGCGGCGAAGAGCTGCTCGGGGTTGGTCGCTCCCCCGGAGCCGCCGAGCTCGACCGGCATCCGGACGTCGGCGTTGAGGATCCCGTCGGTGGACTCGATGTGGCCGTTGCGGCCGTCCCCGGTGGCGACGGCGGTGGCGGTGTAAATAGGTGTCATGTGCACAACTGTATTGTGCACAATCGAATTGTGCAATCAAAATCTCGCCGTAGGATGGGGGCGTGACCGACTACCCACAGCTGGAGCTCGACCACCAGGTCTGCCTGCCGCTGTACGCCGCCTCGCGCGCCGTCACCCGGCGCTACACCCAGCTCCTGGCCGACGCGGGCCTCACCTACCCGCAGTACCTCTGCCTGCTCGGCCTGTGGGACGCCGAGGGACCGCTCACCGTCGGCGAGCTCGGCACCCGCCTGCACCTCGACTCCGGCACCCTCACCCCGCTGCTCAAGCGGATGGAGACGATGGGCCTGGTCAGCCGCGAGCGCGACCCGCACGACGAGCGCCGCGTCCTGGTCTCGGCCACGCCGGCAGGCTGGGCGCTGCGCGAACGGGTCACCGACGTCCCCTTCCGACTGGTGGAGTCGATGGGGATGAGCGAGGCCGACGGGGCCACCCTGCGTGGGTTGTTGGACCAGCTGCTGGGCGCGCTGGAGCCCCACTCCTGATCCCTCATCATTGCCACGCCGAGGTTTAGCCAGCCCTCACCCTTGGCAGCCCCGGCGCTGCGCCCTTAATATTGCTTGTCCCAAAGTTTGAGGAGAAGCAGTGGCCCTCCGGCGAAAGTCTCAGCGCACCCCGCTCGCCCGGGTGGAACGCGACGGCGTGCTGGCCGCGCTGGTCGCAGAACGTCGCCTGGACCTGCGGCTCAGCCAGGCAGAGCTGGCGGATCTGGCCGAGGTCGGCCAGAACGCGGTGGTCAACCTCGAGGCCGGTCGCCCCGTCCGCATCGAGATCCTGACGGCCGTGCTCAACGCACTCGGACTGCGGCTCGAGGTGACCCGCGGGGCCTCCCCGACCGTCGGCGTCTCACCCGAGCTGACCGCCATCTATCGACTCGATGGCCCCGCCGATGAGTGAGCACTCCCCCGAGGCCGAGTCAGATCTGGCGCGAGCGACCTCGATCGATCGCGCCGACGTCTACAAGGGCGGCCTGCTCGCGGCGCACCTCACCCGTACCTCCGGCGACGAGATCGAGTTCGCCTACACCGCGCAGTGGCTCGCCCAGGGCGGCGACCCCGTCGCGAGCACCCTGCCGCTGAGCGCGGCACCGGTCACCACCCGGGGCGGTGCGGTGCCGACGTACTTCGCCGGTCTCCTCCCAGAGGGGCGGCGCCTGACTGCGCTGCGCGCCAGTGTGAAGACGTCCGCTGACGACGAGCTCAGCCTGGTGCTGGGGATCGGGGCCGACACGGTCGGTGACGTCCGCGTCGTCCCCGAGGGCGAGCCACTCACCGCCGTCGAGCCGCTCCTCACCCTGTCGAGCTTCGCCCAGGCTGACTTCAGTGAGGTGCTGCGCAGCATCGGCGTCAGAGCCGATCGGGTCGGGCTGGCCGGCGTCCAGGACAAGGTGAGCGCGGCGATGCTCACCCTGCCGGTCGCCACCGCCGGATCGTCGTTCCTGCTCAAGCTCAACCCGCCCGAGTTCCGCCATCTCGTCGAGAACGAGGCCTTCTTCATCGCGGCAGCACGCGAGGCAGGGATCTCGACCGTGACGGCGGACCTCGTCCACGACCGGGCCGGCGCCACTGGACTCGCCGTCACCCGATTCGACAGGCTCGGCGTCGACGGAGCCACCACCTCCCTCGCTGTCGAGGACGGCTGCCAGGTCCTCGACCTCCATCCGGCCTCGAAGTACCGCGTCAGCACCGAGACTCTGCTCGCCGCGCTGTCAGCCCGCTGCGAAGCGCCGCGCCCGGCCGCGATGGAGTTCCTCGCCCAGATCGCCTTCGCCTACCTGAGCGGGAACGGCGACGCCCACGCCAAGAACTTCTCGATCCTGCGCGATGCCTCCGGCCGCTGGCAGCCCTCGCCCGCCTACGACCTGCCTTCCTCCCAGGTGTACGGCGACAGCACGATGGCCCTGTCGCTGGGAGGTCGACGCGACGGGAACCTCTCCCGCGCTCGCTTCGCAGCGCTCGGCGACTCCCTCGGCCTCGGTGCGCGCACGATCGACCGCACGCTCACCCGGGTCGCCGACTCCGCAGACCACTGGCTCGACGGCGTCGGCCTGCTTCCGTTCGAAGCCGGCCGACTCACCAAGCTCAAGCGCGTGATCGCCCATCGCCAGGCACTGCTGCGCGGCTGAGCCGGAGCTCCGACCGGCCCAGGGCTAGAGGTCGGTCGTCCCCGCCGCGACGATCTCGGCGGGCCCCTGCAGCAGGACCCGGTTGGCTGCGGTCCAGGTGATCGTCAGCCGACCACCCGGCACATCGACCGTGTACGCCGTGTCCCGCGGCGCCCCGTCGGCGTCGGCGGTCGTCACCATCACCGCACACGCCCCGGTGCCGCACGACCGGGTCTCCCCCGAGCCCCGCTCGTGCACCCGCATCGCGACGTGGTGCTCGGCGATCCGCTGGACGAACTCGACGTTGACCCCGTGCGGGTACACGTCGTGGTCGAAGCCCGGCTCCGCACTCAACGGTCCGACCGGACCGTCGGCGGCCAGCGACTCGACGAAGGCGACGGCGTGCGGGTTGCCCATGTCGACGTGGCGTGCGGGCCAGGTCCAGTCCCCGACCGAGACCGCGCTGGAGCCGAGCAGCTGCGGCTCCCCGATGTCGACGACCAGCTCGTCCCCGACCACCGCGACGGTCTTGATCCCGGCGCGGGTGGCGATCGGGATCGGGGCACCGGCGTCGACCAGGCCCTCGGCGATCAGGTGCCGGGCGAAGACCCGGGTGCCGTTGCCGCACATCTCGGCGATGGAGCCGTCGGCGTTGCGGTAGTCCATGAACCACTCGGCCTCGCTTGCCAGCGACGGGTCGATCACCGAGGTCCGCACCACCCGGAGCACCCCGTCGGCGCCGATCCCGGCCCGGCGGTCGCACAGCGCGACGATCCGCTCGACCGCGAGGTCACCGTGGACGGTGCCGTCGTGGTCGGGCAGCAGCACGAAGTCGTTCTCGGTGCCGTGTCCCTTGAGGAACGGGTAGCTCATCCGTAGAGGCCCTTCTTGTACGCGTCGCCGTAGTAGGCGTCCAGCTCTTCAACGCTCTCGCGAGCGCCTTCGTATTCCTTCGCGATCACCGCACGGCGTGGCACCTGCGGCGCCCGCGTCCAGGTCTCGGGCTCCCACAGCCCGCTGCGCAGGAACGCCTTGGCGCAGTGGAAGAAGATGTCGTCGATCTCGACCACCGCCGCGAGCACCGGGCGATGCCCCTTGACCACCATCTCGTCGAAGAACGGGGCGTCGGAGACCAGCCGTGCGCGGCCGTTGATCCGCAGCGTGTCGGTGCGACCGGGGATCAGGAAGAGCAGCCCGACGTGCGGGTTGGCCAGCATGTTGCGGTAGCCGTCGGCCCGCCGGTTGCCCGGCCGCTCGGCGATCGCGATCGTGGTGTCGTCCAGGACGTGCACCAGCTGCCCTGCCGGATCGCCCTTCGGCGAGGCGTCGGCGTTGCCCTCGGCATCGGCGGTGGCCAGCACGCAGAACGGGGAGGCGGCCAGCCAGGCACGGTCGACCTCCAGCAGTGCCGGGCGGCCCTTGTTCGCGGCCCGCTCGTTGGGCTCGCCCAGGATCGCGACGAGCTCGTCGACCGAGCGGACGTCGGTCCACTCCCCTGACGGCTCGGGCTGCTCGGGCTGCTCGCTCGGCTGCTGGCTCACCGCTCCAGCGTAGCGATCGCGTCGAGTGCCTTCTGGACCCGCGCGGGATCGTCGTACCGCACCCAGACCACGCGTGGGTCCTTGCGGAACCACTGGTCCTGACGGCGGGCGAACTGGCGGGTCTTGATCACGGTCCGCTCGATCGCCTGCTCCCGGGTGAGGTCGCCGGCCAGGAGCTGGGCGACCTCGCGGTAGCCGATCGCGGTGGCGGCCGTCCGGGTCTCGAGCAGCCCGCGTGCCAGCAGCGCCTCGACCTCGGCGACGAAGCCGTCGTCGAACATCTGCAGGACACGCTGCACGATCCGGGGCTCCAGCTCCTCGCGCTCGATCGCCACCCCGATCTGGATCGTGTGCGGGTCGACGTACTCGGCGACGGGCAGGCGAGCCGAGAAGGGCGCCCCGGTCAGCTCGATCACCTCCAGCGCCCGCACGATCCGGCGACCGTTGTCGGGCTCCATCCGGCTGGCGCTGAGCGGATCGAGCTCGCGCAGCCGCGCGAACAGCACCGCCGGGCCCGACTCCTCCAGCTCGGCCTCCAGCCGCGCCCGGACGGCCGGATCGGTGCCGGGGAAGTCGAACCGGTCGACGATGGCGCGGGTGTAGAGGGCGCTGCCGCCGACCAGGATCGGGGTCACGCTGCTGGCCCGGAGCGAGGCGATCAGGTCACGAGCCAGGGTCTGGAAGTCGGCGACGCTGGCCTGCTGACCGAGGTCGAGCAGGTCCATCAGGTGGTGCGTGACGCCCCGGCGCTGGGCGAGCGGGAGCTTCGCGGTGCCGATGTCCATGCCGCGGTAGACCTGCATCGCGTCGGTGTTGAGGATCTCCCCGCCGAGCGCCTCGGCCAGATCGAGGGAGAGGCCGGTCTTGCCTGAGGCCGTCGCCCCCACCACCGCGACGATCGGCGTCGTCCCCGGATCTGATGGATTCTCGGACCCGGGCGTGGCCGCCGTTTCGTGCATGGGCCTAGTGTTTCATCGACACGGTCCGCACTCGGACGGGCCGACGACCCGAGGGGGAAGCATGGGCTTTTTGGACGACGCGCTCGGCAAGGCTGAGGACCTGGCGCAGAAGAACCCGGACAAGGTGAAGGACGGCATCGAGAAGGCCAAGGACGTCATCTCGGACAAGACCGGCGGCAAGTACGACGACAAGGTCGACGCCGCTGCCGACAAGCTGACCGACAAGCTCGGCCTGGAGTGACCTCTCTCCATCTGACGCGGGGAGGCCGCCGGTGAGTCACGACCGCTTCGTCGTGGTCCCGGCGGCCTACCTGTACCTGCTGCGCACCACCGACGCCGGCACCACCGAGGTGCTGCTCCAGCAGCGCGGACCCGGGGTGCCCTACATGGCCGGACACTGGGCCGCTGCGGCCGCCGGCCACGTCGAGCAGGGCGAGACGGCGTACGTCGCGGTGGCGCGGGAGGCCGTCGAGGAGCTCGGCCTGCACGACATCGACGTCACGTTCCTCGCCTCGATGCACCGCACCGCGGGCGGTGAGGCGATCGACGAGCGGATCGACTTCTTCTTCACCGCCCGGACCTGGGCCGGCGAGCCCGCGATCCAGGAGCCGGACAAGGCCAGTGCGCTGGACTGGTTCGCCCTGGACGCGCTGCCGGCCCCGATGGTGCCGCACGAGGCCCATCTGCTGAGCCTGCTGCACGCTCAGGTCGCCTCGGGCGTGGCGGTGGCGCCGTACCTCACGTTCGGGTTCTCCTCGACCGACTAGTCGCAGCCTCTGGGCGCGCTTCACCCGACGACCTACGCTGGCCTCAGGCGCGGCCACTCGGGCCGCCTGACGCCAGGGAGAACCCATGAGCTTCTTCGACAAGGCCAAGGAGCGCGCCGCCGAGGCCGCCGGCATCGCCAAGGAGGCCGCCGACAAGGCCGGGGAGTCGATCAAGCTGGCTGCGGCAGGTGCCGCCCAGAAGATCGACGAGGGCGGCTACGTGGACAAGGCCGCCGCCAAGATCGACGAGAAGACGCACGGCAAGTACACCGACAAGATCGACAAGGTCGCCACCGGCACCAAGGGCACGATGGGCAAGCTCGTCACCGACGCCGGCGATCCGGAGACGGGCGAGAAGGTCACCGACGTGGAGTACTCCACCGAGTTCGGCACCGAGCCGACCGAGAACGCCGCTGACGCCGCCGAGGTGTTCAAGGAGCACCCCGAGGCCTGAACCGCGCCGATCGGCGTAGCGTGACAGTCACTGGGTGACGCTCACGCTACGCCGATCACGGCTGTGGATCAGCCGCAGACAGGTGCGTCCGGCAGCGGAGCCGGTACCCCGACCGTGGGCAGGCCCAGGCCGACCGTGCGGGTCTCTGCCTGCGCGGGCTTGCCCTGGCTGCGCTCCCAGACGTCGCCGGCCTTCGTACGACGCACCGCGTGCACCCCGGAGTCGGCCTCCAGGTAGTGCGGCGCACCACGCGTGATGGTGACGGTGACGACATCGCCGGGGCGGACGTCGACGCCGTACTCCAGGGAGCCGGCGGCGAAGTGGACCAGCCGGTTGTCGGGAGCGCGACCGGAGAGACGTCCGGTCTCGGTGTCCTTGCGGCCCTCGCCCTCGGCGACCATCACGTCGAGGGTGCGGCCCTCCTGGGCCTGGTTCTCCTCGTGGCTGATCCGGTTCTGCACGGCGACCAGTCGCTGGTAGCGATCGGTGACGACGGCCGGGTCGATCTGGCCCTCCATCGTGGCCGCCGGGGTGCCGGGACGCTTGGAGTACTGGAAGGTGAAGGCGCTGGCGAAGCGCGACTCCTCGACCACCTTGAGCGTCTCGAGGAAGTCCTCCTCGGTCTCGCCGGGGAAGCCGATGATGATGTCGGTGGTGATCGCGGCGTCCGGGATGGCGGCCTTGACCTTGTGGATGATGTCGAGGAACTTCTGCTGCCGGTAGGACCGGCGCATCTCCTGGAGCACCCTGCTCGAACCGGACTGGAGCGGCATGTGCAGCGACGGCATCACGTTCGGGGTCTCGGCCATCGCCTCGATCACGTCATCGGTGAACTCGGCCGGGTGCGGGCTGGTGAACCGGACCCGCTCCAGGCCCTCGATCTGGCCGCACGCGCGCAGCAGCTTGGAGAACGCCTGCCGGTCGCCGAACTCGACGCCGTACGCGTTGACGTTCTGGCCCAGCAGGGTGATTTCGGAGACCCCTTCGGCGACCAGCGCCTCGATCTCGGCCAGGATCTCGCCGGGGCGGCGGTCCTTCTCCTTGCCGCGCAGCGCGGGGACGATGCAGAAGGTGCAGGTGTTGTTGCAGCCGACGGAGACCGACACCCAGGCGGCGTACGGCGACTCGCGACGGGTCGGCAGCGTGGACGGGAAGACCTCGAGGGACTCCAGGATCTCGACCTGGGCCTCCTCCATCACCCGGGCGCGCTCCAGCAGCACCGGCAGCGAGCCGATGTTGTGCGTGCCGAAGACGACGTCGACCCAGGGGGCCTTGGTCGTGATGGTGTCGCGGTCCTTCTGCGCCAGGCAGCCACCGACGGCGATCTGCATGCCGGGTCGCTTGGCCTTCACCGAGGAGAGGTGGCCGAGGTTGCCGTAGAGCTTGTTGTCGGCGTTCTCCCGCACCGCGCAGGTGTTGAACACGACCACGTCGGCGGCCTCGCCCTGCTCGGGATCCCAGCGCAGGTAGCCGGCGCCCTCCAGCAGCCCCGAGAGTCGCTCGGAGTCGTGGACGTTCATCTGGCACCCGTAGGTCTTGACCTCGTAGGTGCGCGGCGTGCTCGCAGACTCGCTCGCGGGTGCGCTCACAGGGGTGTTGGCAGACGTCGACATAACGCCTGCAAGCGTACGGCGCTCACGGGGCCTCAGCCGAACCGACCGTGGACGTAGTCGGCGGTCCGAGGGTCGATCGGGTCGGTGAACATCGCCTCGGTGTCGCCGTGCTCGACGATCACCCCGGGCTCGCCGGCCCCGGCGAGGAAGAAGCCGCACTGGTCGGAGACCCGGCGGGCCTGCTGCATGTTGTGGGTGACGATCACGACCGTGACGTCGGCGGCGATGGCCAGGATCGTCTCCTCCACCACCCGGGTCGAGGTCGGGTCGAGGGCGGAGCAGGGCTCGTCCATCAGCAGCACCTGGGGCGAGACCGCCAGGGAGCGGGCGATGCACAGCCGTTGCTGCTGCCCGCCCGAGAGTGCCGAGCCCGGCTGGGTGAGGCGGTCCTTGACCTCGTCCCACAGCCCGGCGCGGCGCAGCGACACCTCGGTGAGCGCCGCGGCCTCGTCCTTGCGCACCCGCACCCCGGTCAGGGAGAGGCCGGCGAGCACGTTGTCCCGGATCGACATCGCCGGGAACGGGTTGGGCTTCTGGAAGACCATCCCGATCGAGCGGCGGGCCTCGGTCAGCGGCCGTTCGGGGTCGTAGAGGTCGTGCCCGTCGAGCATCACCGACCCGGCCAGCGCGGCGCCGGGGACCAGCTCGTGCATCCGGTTCAGGATCCGCAGGAACGTCGACTTCCCGCACCCCGAGGGGCCGATCAGGGCCGTGACCTGGCCGGCGGGCATGGTCAGCGAGACCCGGTCCAGGACCTTGCGCCGACCGAACCACGCCGAGACGGAGTCCGCCTCCAGAGCGCGCGCCGTCGTGGCGACGAGCGGCGCGGGCTCTCCCGAGACAGGTCCTGCGACCGCACGCGTGAGGGCACCGTCAGCGCCGGAGTCGGCCCCAGGCGGGGTCGACCCGGCGGCTGCCGGGGTCGCGCTGGAGGCGGTCAGGGTGCTCACTTGCAGGCAGCCGCCTTGGCTGCGGCGGCCTTCGCGGCGGCGCTCGCCGCCCGGGTCTTGGCAGCCAGGGCGGTCGCGGCCGTCTTCACCGCGGCGGTGTAGGTCCGCCCGGCCGAGCCGGCCTTGGTGGCAGCCTTCTTCGCGCTCTTCTGGGCGGTCTTGA
The DNA here is from genome assembly GCF_030150155.1 of Nocardioides sp. Lineage (GTDB taxonomy): Bacteria > Actinomycetota > Actinomycetes > Propionibacteriales > Nocardioidaceae > Nocardioides. Next base: position 43,242 of record NZ_JASLGR010000016.1, on the reverse strand, counting down.
GTGCCTTCTTCGCCTTGGTCAACGCCGCTGCGGCCTTCTTCTTGGCGCTTGCCGAGGTGGCGGCCTTGACCTTGGCCTGCGCGGTGGCGACCTTGGCCTGGGCCGCGGTGACCTTCGCGTTGGCCTTGATCAGGGCCTTGACGCTCGCCGGAGAGGAGGCCTTGGCGAGCGCACCGGCGGCCTTCGCCGACGCGGTGGTGGCGGTGGCCAGGGTCGCGCTGGCGGACTTCGCGGCCGCCGTCGCCGCCTGGCAGGCCGCCGACGGGCCGGGGCTCGTGGTGGTGGTCGCCGTCGGGGAGGCGGGGCCGGTCGGCTCGACCGTGGTCTCGCCATACAGATGCCACTGCCCCTGGGAGACCTGCAGGTCGAGCACGTCGTACGACGTGCTGAACGCACGGCCCGGCGCGCCGGTGGTCAGCCTCAGCTCGTAGCTGCCCTCGTAGCCCGCGGTGCTGACAGTGTTGGAGAAGCCGCCGAGGTACTGCGCCAGCGGCACCGACCCGGTCAGGTTGACGCTCGGCCCGGAGGCGAAGCCCGGCAGGCCGGTCTGCGCGGTCGGGGCGGCGATCGTGACGCCACTCCAGGCGTCGGCGTTGGCGGGCGTGCCGGAGGCGGCGTACGGCGTGTAGAGGGCGAGCGAGGCGATGGTGTCGCCCGAGCGCAGCCCGCCCGAGCCCACCGCGTAGGCGGCCAGCGGTGCGTCGACGGAGCCCGAGGTGACCGGCTGGCCGGCGGCGTCGACCAGGCTGATCGTGCCGACCGCGTTCGGGCTCTTCACCGAGGCGGCCTGCCAGGGCGCCTCGCTGGCGGCGTGGACGGCGGTGATCCCCGCAGCGGCGAGGCCGCCGCCGGCGAGCAGGCCGGCCAGGGTGAGCGTGACGGCGGGGAGCCGCAGACGGTGGGTGTTCTTCACGGGAGTTCCTCTCGGGAGATCGGGGGCGGCGGGTCAGGAGGCACAGCTGCCGGGGTCGACCGCGCGCCAGCGATCCCCGTCGATGGTCAGGTCGAGTGCGTCGTAGGTAGCCGTGCCGACGCCGTCGGCCGTGGAGCCGACCAGCAGCCGCAGCTGCACCCAGCCGTCCCAGGTCGCCGGGTAGCCGGCCAGGAACTGACGCAGCGTGATGGTGTCGGCGCCGAGGGTGAGCCTGGCGGTCGGCTCCCCGTGCACCAGGGTCGCGGCGCTCAGGGCGAGGCCGCTCCACTCCGAGGACTCGGCGCCCTGGCGCGGCTGGAACGCGAACAACGTCGCGGTCTGCCCCTCCCCTGCCGGGATCGCCGCGTGGCCACGGACCACGGCGGCCAGCGGTGCGGTGGTCGACCCCGAGGTCACCGCGGCGCCGTCGGAGGTGCACAGCGCGATCCGCCCGGTCGCCGCGGCGTCGGCGTACGGCGGCGTGCTCGGGCTCCGATGCACGAACCGCACCACGCCCACGGCCACGGCGCCGACGAGCAGCACCGCCACGACCAGAGCGACCACGGGCCGCCGGGAGCGACCGGGGACGGCTACAACGTCGGGGTTCTCGAGCAAGGTCATGGCGGTCCTTTCGTGTCCGTGGTGGGGCTGGGCGGGAGGCGCGGGAGGGGTCCGGCCGGCCCGGGCGGGGGTGCGCCGCGTCGGGCCGACCGGAGTCTGGGGCTACTCGGTGTAGTCGGTGCCGAAGTCCTTGTACGTCGGCGTCAACCCGAGCTGGGTGAGGATCTGCTTGCCGGCCGGGCTCTGGACGTACGGCGGCAGCACCGTGTTCGACGTGGAGTCGGCGTCGTAGTCCTCGTTGTAGAAGAGCGACTGCACCCAGTTCAGGGTGCTGCCCGGCTGCCACGGCGTGGTCGACGTGGCGTCGGACTCACGGAACACGACCAGGTAGCGGATGTCGGTCTTGAACGCGCCGGTGCCGGTCTGGAGCGCGATCCCGCCGGTGCCGAGCGGGGTGCCGAGGTTGGCCGAGTTGTAGTCGCCCGGGTCGGCGGTGCCGGTGCCGGCGGCGATCGCCTCAGTCTTGGTGGCCGGGTAGAAGTAGTGGTCGTTGAGCAGCGTGTAGCGCCCCTGCGGGAACGGCACCAGCGCGTTGGGCTTCTCCTCGGCGCTGAGCGTGGTGATCGTGGTCGGGTCGTTCTGCTTGACCTGCTGCACCCAGTTCACCGTGGAGGCCTTGGAGCCGCTGCTCCACAGGCCGAGGGCCTTGAGGAAGACCTGCTGCACCCCGGCGCCGTCCTGCGGCAGCAGCGGCACGATGGTGGCGTTCGGGGCGGGCGGGGTCCAGCTCCCCAGGTCACTCACGCCCGCCTTGAGCTGGGCCCAGGTGGCGCCGGAGTGGGTGTAGATCCAGGCCAGGTCGGCGACCGAGAGGGCCGGCGGCGCGTTGGTGGTGGTCGCGGTGGCGACGTACTGGACGTCCTTGGCGAACTGGATGGTGCGATAGCTGCCGATCCCGCCGGTACCCAGCGCGGTGGACTTCTGGGTGGCGCTGAGCGCGTTGGGGGTGCGGGCGAACTGGATCCGGTTGCCGTTGGTCGGGTCACCGTCGTTGAGCAGGGCGGTGATGCCCTTACCGCCGCCGTTGGGGCGCCGGATCGGCGAGGTGCCACCGCGCACCACCACGGTGGCGTTGAGGTTCTCGGCGGTGCCCAGGGCCGGGTCGGTGAACGCGTTGCGGCTGTTGGCGTCGCCGGTGGCGTCGTAGTTGAAGACCCGGTGCCGGTTGCCTGCGGTGTTGTAGCCGGGCAGGCCGGCGTAGCCGTCGGCGAGGAAGTTCACCGAGTTCTGGATGATGTCGGACCCGACGCCGACGACGTCGCCGGCCTGGGCGGCGGGGTCGGCGTGGACGGGAGCGGCCTGGCTCAGGGCCAGGCCGGCGACGGCGAGGGACCCGAGGACGGCGGCGCCGACGCGCGTGCGTCGCTGAATCATGGGCTGTGCCTTTCTGTCGTCCGACGGATCGGATCGCGGTAACACGACATAAAGTAGAGTAGAAAACTGGACTTAATAGGAAAAGTTCAGGATGTGGACAGGAGTGAGACGAGCGGTCTAGACCCGCGCGGCCTGCCCTCAGACCAGGCTCGGCAACAGCCGGCTCCCCACCGACGAGACCAGCCACAACGCCGCCAGCACTGCCGGCAGCCCGGTCGTCCAGGCCGCGACCAGCGACCAGCGCAGCCGCGCCCACACCGCCCAGCCCGCCGCCAGGATCAGCACCTGGAGGGCCAGCGCGAGCAGCGCGACCGTCACCACGCCGGTGTCACGACTCATCGGGGCGTCGGCGGGATCGACCGCGGCCACGGCACCCGCCGGGGCCACCTTCCCGACCAGGTCCGCGTCCACGTAGACGGTCCCCGACCTGCTCAGCCCGTGGCCGTCGGCGGTGACGAGCACCAGTCGCCCCGCCCCGGCCGCCAGCGTCGGCACTGCCGCACCAGCCCGGCGTACGCCGATCACGCGGTAGGTGAAGGCGCCCTGCTGGGTGGTGACCGCGATCTGGGACCCCACCGGCAGCGCCGCGATCGAGCCGAACGGCGCCCCGAAGCTGAGCGAACGGCCCTGCACCACGCTGGTGCCGACCTGGCCGGGCAGCACCGAACCGCGGACATGCCCCGCTCCCCCACGCAGCAGCGACGACGTCGCCCCCTCGACCACGACCTCGTCGCGCAGCCCCGCACCGGGGATGTCGAGCAGCGCCACCGGTGTCCCGGCGGCGATCGGGGCACCGGTCGGGGCGACCCCCTCGGCCAGCGCCGAACGGAGCTCGGGATAGAGCCGGGACTGGGTGTGACCGGCCTGGAAGCCACTGAGCACGACCAGGTAGAGCAGCCCCCAGCCGAGCACGATCGCCACGGCCAGGGCGATCTCGGAGACGACCAGGCGGTTCTCCCGCCCCGAGGGCGGGAGCGGTCGGGCGTCGACACCCTCGCTCCGAACCTGGGTCCGGGTCGGGGCCGGAACCTGAGCCGAGGCCGAGGCCTCGGCCGAAGCCGTGTCGGTCGCGCTCACCGCCGCACCCGCCGCACCCGCCGCAGTGCCCCCACCAGCTGAGCCGAGAGCGCCTCACCCCAGCGCAGCCCGGCACCGAAGACCAACAGCGCGACCGCGGCGAAGGCGGCGCTGGGCAGCCCGTAGCGCCCGAACCCGGTGGTCGCGGCGACAGTCAGCACCGGCTCGGCGACCGTGGCGACGCCGGGGGCGGCGACCGGCACGGTGCCCCCGGCGGCGGGCGCGGAGGGCACCACGTCCGGGATCGCCAGGGACGGTGCCGCCGGGACGACGGCGGGCGTGGCCGACGTACTCGCGCTCGGGCTCGCCGACGCGGTGGTCGGGCACGAGGTCAGCCCGACCCGCGGCACCTGTCCGCTCTGGGCGGCGACGGCCTGGGCCGCACAGGTCGTGTACGTCGCCAGCGCCCCCAGCCCCGAGGCCTTGGTCAGCGGCAGCAGACCGGCCGGCAGCTGGCCGATCGCGATCCCGGTGCTCTGCCCGGGCCCCGCGGCGTAGCGCAGGAACTGCGCCGCCCGGGCCGCGGTGGCACTGCTCAGGCCCTCGACGGGCACGGTGGCGAAGATCGGCATCGTGCCCGGGTAGGCCCGCGCCCCGGCGGCGGTGTGCAGGCTGGCGTAGGGCAGCGTCCACAGCCCCCGGTCGGTGTCGGGGGTCAGCAGGGCCGCTCCGGCCTTCAGACCGGCGGTGTCGGGGGCGACGAAGGTCCTGCCCTGAGCACTGGTGAAGGTGTCGGCCAGCGGCACCGAGCTGGTGGTCTGCAGGTCGGCCACATCGAGGCCGTAGCGCGAGGCCGCCGAGAGCGGCACCAGGCCGAGCAGGAACCGCCGCCCGGGGGTCTGGCGGCCCTGCGGACGCAGCTTCAGGGTGGCGGGGTTGCCGGCGTCGGCGTCACCGGAGCAGAGCAGGGTGACGTTCGAGATGGCGTACTGGACGTCCTGGATCAGGGTGGCGAGCTGGCCGACCGGGCTCGCGATCAGCCCCAGATACGGCGCGGGGCTGTAGTTGTAGCAGAGCGTGTCGTGCTCCAGGGTGAACGTGTCGAGCTGCGGCCACTGCGAGACCGGCAGCTCGATGTGCCGGTAGTTCGGGTTGACCTTCATCCCCCACGGGTCCGGGACGCCGTTGAGGAAGTCGCGGGCCTCGGTGTCCTGGTCGAGGTAGCTGGTCAGTGCCCGCATCAGGTCGGAGTCGGTGTTGAGGGTGAGCAGGGTCGAGGCCGCCTCGAAGACGCCCAGGTGCGGCGCGTCCGGGTTGAGGGCCTGGAACTCGGGGTCGTCGAGCAGGTTGAGCGGGTTGTCCGCCAGCGGGGCGTAGGCCCGGGCCAGCTGGGTGTTGCCCGGATAGGACTCGCTGAGCAGCTTGGCGATCAGCCGGGCGTCGAGCCGGAGCGAGGTCAGCCGTTGCCCGTCGGCGTCGTCGGCGGTGAACGCGATCGCGAAACCGCTCACCCCGACCGGTGCCTGCACCGCGGGGCGTTGATAGCCGTCGTCGGGGGCGAAGGTCGACAGCGCGACGGTCGCGGTGCCGGCGTCGATCATCGAGCGGGCCGCGCCGTCGGCGGCCTGCACCTGGATGATCGGGTCGAGGCTGCGGGTGGTGCAGAACTTCGGGGTCCATTGGGCGGCGACCTCGTTGAACAGGATCGAGCCGTACAGCGAGAGCGGGCTGGTCTTGTTGACCACGCCGCACACGCTGGAGGTCAGGGCGAAGGAGAGCGGCACCTGGATCCGGTTGTCCCAGTTCGACGCCGACCACCACAGCAGCCCCGAGGTGGACAGGTTGTAGTCGCCGGGCCGCTGCAGGTCCCCGGCCTGGTAGGCGTCGGTGCCCCGGCAGGCGGCGTCGGCACGGGTGGCGTCGTTGCCGGTCGGCTTGGCCGCACTCGCAGGCAGCTGCGTCCCCCACGCGTCGCAGCTGAGCCCCTCGATCGGGATCGCGACCAGCGAGCAGGCGGTGCTCGCCGAGCAGCCCAGGGAGCCGTTGTCGTCGCCGGTCCAGATGCTGAACCGGGTGCTCCCCTTGCCGTTGGCACCCGTGACGCCGTACGTCGTGTTGCTGGGCAGTCCGATGTCGGAGACCTCCGCGGACTCCGGTGCGGTCCCGGCACAGCCGGAGGGGCCACCGGCGTACGTGGTGCCGTCGGCGGCCACGAACGGCACCCACCGCGACGCCCCGCTGGTCACCGTCGGGCAGGCCGACGGCATCGGGTCGGGTGCGCCGACGAACTGGGCGCGCTCGGCGACCGTGGCCGCCGCGTCCGAGCGCCAGGCGGGCCACTTGAACGCGGTCGGGCTGGACCGCTGGTAGCGCTCCCCGTCGCTGGCGGTCCAGCAGGTCTTCGGGGTGACCGCAGCGCCCTGGCCCCGGCACTGCAGCAGCACGAACGGGTACTCCTCGCGGGCCGCGGTGGCCGAGGTGAGGTCCAGCGCCACCCCGCCGGTGGGGTGCGCGCCGCTCCAGGAGACGTCGATCTGCTGGCGGCTGCGCAGGTTGGTGGTGGCCGAGACCGTCAGCCGCACGGTGCGCCGGTCGGCCTCGGTGGCAGTGCCGGTCTCGTCGTAGAAGGTCCGCGAGACCTCCCCGGAGACGGTCACACCGGTCGCCGAGCTGGCCGCCGGAGCCGCCGGGAGCAGCACCACGAACGAGGCGCACCCCGCCGCCAGCGCCGCGATCAGGGACCCCCATACCCGCCTCACGACCGCCTCCGCAGCGCCCGCGAGAGCACCGACGGACCGACCACGGCGATGCCGAGCAGCCCGATCACCAGGGCGGTCAGCGCCCCCGAGGGCCCCGAGTCACGGTCCGGGGACAGGGTGGTCGGAGTGATCGACCCGGCCGCCAGCGAGGCGTCGCTCAGCGTGCCGGTCGTCCCGGCGGCGACGGTCGTGGAGCCGGTGCCGGTGGCGGGGGCCGCACCCGCGCTCGGGGCGCTGCCGACGCTCCCGGAGCCGGCGCCGGTGCCGGTCGTGCCCGTGGTCGTCGTACCGGACGGGGAGCCGGCGGCGTTGTTCTTGGCGTCGGTCGGGGCCGAGCCGTTGTAGGAGCCGACGCCCGCAGCGCACGGATCGGCGCCGATCTTGTCGCACGCCGGCGGGTTGGGGGCGATCTTGGCCAGGTGGTTCTGGTCGGGGTGGCCGGCGACGAAGGTCGGGTTGTGGCAGGTGCTGACCTCGCGCTGGGTCAGGTCGACCTTCGGGTCGGCGGCCTTGATCTTGGCGATCTGCTCGAACCCGGCGGTGACCAGGTTGACCGGCAGGCTGGAGTACCCGATCGGCCCGATCTCGGACTGCCCCTGGCAGATCCCGTAGTAGAGGAAGTCCGCCAGCGTCTGGCGCTGCCCGGTCTGGGTGAGCTTCGCGTCATCGGCGCTGGTCGGGATGATCGCGTAGACGTAGGAGCTGAGCGGGTAGGTCCGCTTGTCGGCGTTGACGTAGACCCCGTCGAGGTTCTGGGTCAGGTAGTTCGGGTCCTTCGGGTTCTTGTTGATCACCGCCTTGGTCAGCGCGACGGCGACGTTGTACTGGGTCGGCAGGGTGTAGTAGCCGGCCTGGTTGAGCACCTTCGCGGCCGGGTAGTTGGCCAGCAGCGGGTAGGAGTACTCCTCGATCCCGATCGCGCCGTTGGCGCCGGCCGCCTTGAGGAAGTTCATCACCCCGTCCGAGCCGGCCATCGCCTTCTGGTTGCCCGTTGCACGCCCGCAGTTGAGCGGGAAGTACTCCGTCTCGGCGACCTGTCCGCCGTTGCAGGCCTTCCAGATCGCCGGGTAGCGCTTCGACAGGTAGCGGGTGAACTGGTTGGTCACGCCCGCGCCCTCGGAGTGGACCACCGGGATGATCGGGATCGAGGGCAGCGCATGCCCGTTGTTGTCCTTCGTGATCAGGGGGTCGTTCCAGTTGGTGATCACCGAGGTGAAGATCTTCGCGATCGTCTCCCCCGACAGCCGCAGGTTGCGGACCTTCTGACCGCCCACCTCCAGGTGGTAGGGGAAGGCGGTGCCACCGGCGGCGATCGGCAGGTAGGCGTAGGAGCGGCCCTTGGGGTCGTCGACGGTGCCGGTGGTCGGGTCGGCGCCGCGGTAGCCGATGTCGGAGACACCGAAGTGGGTCAGCTTGTTGGCGTAGTCCTGGCGTCCCTGGGCCGCGCCGTTGGCGGTGAAGACGACCTGCATCCCCTGGGTCGCCACGTCGGCCACCCACTGGTTGACCGCGTTGGCCGCCCAGCTGGAGCCCGAGCCGAGGATCAGGGAGTGGGTGACGGCGTTGGCCGCCGTCGGGCCGCCGAGGGCGAGCGCCGTCGCTGCCGCGCTGAGCGCGAGGGCCCGCACGGTGCGGGTCAGGGAACGGGCTCCGGGTCCGGACCTGGGGCGAGAACTGGGTCGGGGGCGGGTCATCGGGCTCTCCGGGCGACGAAGCGGGCAAGGACGAACAGGACCAGGACGAGGACCAGCAGCACCGTGGCTGCGGCGTACCCGCGGGTCTCGAAGCCGGGCTCCCCCGAGGAGACGGCGTTGTAGATGAACAGCGGCAGCGAGTTCATCGGGTTGTGCAGCGGGTCGGCGTTGAAGAAGGTGCTCGCGCCGCTGGTCAGGATCAGGGGGCTGGTCTCCCCCACCATCCGGGCGATGCCGAGGATCAGGGCCGTGGCCAGACCGGGTCGCGCGGTCGGAAGCACCACCCGCCAGACCGTCTGCCACTGCCCGGCACCCAGGGCGTACGACGCCTCCCGCAGGCCCCCGGGCACGACCCGCAGCACCACGTCGGCAGCACGCGCCATGATCGGCAGGCCCATCACCGCCAGCGCCAGCGCGGCGGCCAGACCGCTGCTCGGGAACCCCAGGCCGACGATCAGGGTGGTGTAGACGAACAGGCCGGCCACGATCGAGGGCAGCGCCGTCATCGCCTCGATGATGGTCCGTACCAGCCGGGCGCCACGGCCGCCGACCTCGGACATGAAGACCGCGGTGGTGACGCCGAGCGGCAGCGCGATGGCCACCGCGATGGCGACCTCGATCAGGGTACCGATGATGGCGTGCGCGATCCCGCCCGAGGAGAACGCGTCGCTGGGCCGCACCCCGGCCATGTCGGAGGTGAAGAAGTTGAGGTGCACCAGCGCCGGCAGCCCCTTGCCGACGGTGACCACCACGGTCGAGGCCAGCGCGGTGCCGATCACGACCGGGGCTGCGACCACGAAGCAGCTCGCCACCCGGTCGCTGACCACCGCCAGCGGGCGGGTCAGGGCGGTCAGGCCTGCGTAGAACACGATGAAGACGGCGTACCAGAAGAGGACGAAGCCGATCCTGCCGCTGAAGGGCAGGATCTGGGCGTAGAGCAGCCAGGTGGTGGCGAGGCTGCCGATCACCGCGCCGAGCAGGGTGAGGCGGTCCTCGCGAGTGCTGGCGCGGGTGACGCGCAGCCGCTCGGCGGGCGGGTCGACGTGCGGGTCGACGGGGGTCGCGGGTGGCTCGGCCGGGCTGTCGGGAGCCGGGCGCAGGGCGGTCAGGCTCACAGCTCGGTCCCCGCTCCGCTCCGGCTGCGGGCGACGATCCGCGAGGCCAGCGTGTTGACTGCGAGGGTCATCACGAAGAGCACGAAGCCGCAGGTCAGCAGGGCGCTGAGCTGGGCGGGGGTGGCCTCCTTGTAGCCGATCGCGATCATCGAGGAGATCGTCGCGGTGCCGGACTCGAGCACGTTGACCTTGATGTGGAAGGCCTGGTTGATGATCAGGACGACGCTGATCGTCTCACCCAGCGCCCGGCCCAGGGCGAGCATCGAGCCGCCGACGATGCCGGACCTGCCGAACGGGAGGACGACCTTGCGCACCATCGCCCAGCGGGTGGCGCCCAGGGCGATCGCCGCCTCCTTCTCCCCGGCCGGGGCCTCGGCGAAGACCTCGCGCATCACCGAGGTGGCCATCGGGAAGATCATCATCGAGACCGCGATCGCGGCGATGAACGCGCTGCCCTGGTAGGCGGCGTACCCGGGTGCCTGGTTCCAGATCGGGTAGTCGACGTCGGTGTGGACGTAGAAGAACGGGATCCAGCCGAAGTGCGCCGAGAGCCAGTGCGACACGTGCGCGGCATGCGGCTGGATGAAGAGCAGCACCCACAGGCCGAAGACGATCCCGGGGACCGCTGCCATCAGGTCGACGGCGCGCACCAGCGTCGGGCGCAGCGCGGGCGGGGCCCAGTCGGTGATGAACAGGGCGGTGCCGATCGCCAGCGGCAGCGCGATGATCAGGGCGATCAGAGCTACCTCGATGGTGCCGACCAGGACCGCGGCGATGCCGACGATGTCCTGGCTGGGCAGCCAGCGCTGCTCGGTGAAGAACCCCAGGCCGTAGTGCGACAGCGTCGGCTTGGCCTGCAGTGCCAGGAAGACGCCGATCGAGGCGACCAGCACGAAGGTGAGGTAGCCGACCGCCCGCACCCCGTGCAGGAAGAGCCGATCGGCCCGCGAATGTCGCTGTACGAGCACGCGTGGCGCCGGCTCTGCGACGCGCACTGCTCCCACTGCCTCCGACACCATCAGCACCCCTCTGATCGATTAACACGATAAGATTAGGTGACTATCAGGTGATTCGTTGGCGGTCTCAGATTTCGCCTCAGGTTTTACTTTCGCCGACTTCCGGGTTCGCCACCGCCGACTTCCGGGTTCGCCACCGCCGAGATCCGGGTTCGCCACCGGCGACTTCCGGGTTCGCCACCAGCGTGGCCGTACGCCGACCCGCGGATCAGCCCTTCGACTTCTTGGTCGTCACCCAGAGGTTGATCGTTCCGTCGATCACGACGGTCCCATCGGCCAGCTCGCCGCGCACCCGCACCGGCAGGTCGCCCTCGGCCTCGTCCCACTGCACCTGGTCGGTCTCGGCGATGCAGGTGACGTTGCCCGCCGCCTTCGCGGTGTACGCCACGGTCATGCCCTTGGGGATCCAGCGCTTGGTCGAGGGCACAGTGACCTCGGCCAGGGCGCCCATCGCCATCTCCAGACCGTTGCACAGCGCGATCGCATGCACGGTGCCGATGTGGTTGTGCACCTTGCGGCGGTCGCGGATGACCAGCTCGGCATGGTTCGGCTCGAGCACGGTGACGGTCGCGCCGATCGAGGAGAAGTACGGCGCCACCTGGCTGTACAGCACGGAGAACGCCTTCTTGCCGAACCGCTCGCCGACCACGGGGAGGGTGGTGGTGCGCTGCCACAGGGTGCCGATGTTCATCATGCGCTCGATATTACTCACGAGTAACCACTGCTCACCAGCCCCGTGGCCCCTGCTCCCCCGCCACGCCAGCACCGCCGATCACCCGTGCGGCCCCCCGCCGATCACCCATCGCCCCTCCCGCCATCCGGCTTTCTCGACATCAAGAATCTCGATTCGCCGTATGCTGGAGCCATGCGAGACGAGGTCGACGAGCTGGCTGAGGCGTGGGCGCGCGAACGGCCCGACCTCGACCTCTCCCCCGTCGCGGTCTTCTCCCGGCTCTCGCGGCTGTCGCGTCACCTCGACCTCGCCCGGCGTGAGGCCTTCGCTGCCAACGGCGTCGAGGCCTGGGAGTTCGACGTCCTCGCCGCGCTGCGACGTGCCGGGTCGCCGTACGAGCTCTCGCCCGGCCGCCTCCTGCGCGAGACCCTGGTGACCTCGGGCACGATGACGAACCGGGTCGACCGACTGGCGGCGCGCGGCTTCGTGGAGCGCTACCCCGATCCCGAGGATCGCCGCGGCGTGCTGGTCCGGCTCACCCCGGAGGGCAAGAGCGCCGTCGACGCCGCCTTCACCCGGCTGGTCGACGCCGAGCACGCCTTCATGGCGGGGCTCAGCGCCGAGCAGGCCGACGAGCTCGCGGGGCTACTGCGCCGCCTGCTGATCCCGTTCAGCGCCGGGGAGTGAGCCCGACACCGCCGGAGCGCGGTTGACGTAGGACGTCACCGGCGTCGCCGTCGAGCGACGGTCGTCGGTGCGGTTGATCACCAGCTCCGCGATCAGGCCCATCCCCAGCAGCTGCACGGCCAGGATGTCGAGCAGGATGCCGAGCTGGAGCAGCGGCCGGGTCCCGATGGCGTGGTCGGTGAAGAGCCAGACCCCGGTCAGGTAGAGCAGGATCAGGGTGCCGATGAAGCCGAACAGCAGCCCGAACCCGCCGAAGAGGTGCGAGGGGCGCCGGTCGTAGCGCGTGATCGAGACGACGGTGAGCAGGTCGAGCGCACCGCGGGTGTAGCGCTCCCAGCCGTACTTGGAGTGACCGTGCAGCCGCGGCCGGTGGTTGACCGCGAGCTCGGTGACCTTGAACCCGTTGGCGTGGGCCAGCGCGGGGACGTAACGGTGCAGCTCGCCGTACAGCGGGACGATGTCGTAGATCTCGGCGTACCCGACCCGGAGCCCGCTGTTGTGGTCGTTGAGCTTGAGGCCGGTGACGACGCCGGTGGCGCGGTTGAAGACCTTCGAGGGCAGCCGCTTGTGCAGCGGGTCCTTGCGCACCTTCTTGTAGCCCGTGACCAGGTCGAACCCCTCGTCGAGCTTGGCCAGCAGGTGCGGCAGCTCGGCGGGGTCGTCCTGTCCGTCGGCGTCCATCGTCGCGATGATCCGCCCGCAGGCCTCGCTCAGGCCGACGGCGAGCGCCTCGGCCTTGCCCATGTTCGTGCGCAGCCGTACGCCGCGCACCTGGCCGAACCGCTGACAGGCCGCCTCGATCGCGGCCCAGGTGCCGTCCGTGCTGCCGTCGTCGACCAGGATGACCTCGTACTCGGCGATCCGATCGACGTGGGTCATCACCCCCGCGATCTCCTCCATCAGGCCGGCGAGGCTGGCGGCCTCGTCCTTCGCGGGGATCACAATCGAGAGGTCGATGATCGGCTCCTGAGGTCCATGCGCGCCGCGGGTCGGCATCACCCGGCGAGCCTAGCCCCTGCGGTGCTCGGGCCACGACGGCGGCGGCACTGTTCAGGGCGGGCTCGACGGGAGTTCACTCCAGGATCTCCGAGGCCTCGAGCCACTCCAGCTCGAGCTCGTCCTTCTCCTCCATCAGGGTCTGCAGCTGGGCACCCAGGTCCGCGAGGCGCTCGTAGTCGGCGCTGTGGGCCTCGAGCTGGACGTGCAGTGCCGCCTCGGCCTCGGCGATCTTGGCCAGGCGGCGGTCGACGCGGGCGATGGTCTTCTTCGCCTCGCGCTCCTCGGCCGAGCCCGCCTTCGCCCGCCGAGATCCGGCTTCGCCACGCTCGACTTCCGGGTTCGCCACGGAGGTCGGTGAGGAACCCGGAACTGGGCTGTGGGAAACCCGGGTCTCGGGGGTGGTGAACCCGGAAGTCGCGGCGGCGGCGCGCTTCTCCAGATACTCATCCACCCCACGCGGCAGCATCTGGATCTGCCCGTTGCCCATCAGCGCCCAGATCGAGTCGGTCACCCGCTCCAGGAAGTACCGGTCGTGGGAGACCACGATCAGGGTGCCCGGCCAGCCGTCGAGGAAGTCCTCCAGCACCGTCAGGGTGTCGATGTCGAGGTCGTTGGTCGGCTCGTCCAGGAGCAGCACGTTCGGCTCGTCGAGCAGCAGCCGCAGCAGCTGGAACCGGCGCCGCTCACCACCGGAGAGGTCACCGATCCGGGTGGTCAGCTTGTCGCCGGTGAAGCCGAACCGCTCCAGCAGGGAGGTCGCGCTGATCTCACGGCCGTCGGCGGTCTTGTTCACCCGACGGATCTCCTCGACCGCGTCGAGCACCCGCTTGTCGGGGTCGACGATGTCGAGCTGCTGGGTCAGGTGCGCCAACGCGACCGTCCGACCGGTCTTCACCGTGCCCACCCGCGGGGCCAGGGTGCCGTCGAGCACCGCGAGCATCGAGGTCTTGCCCGCGCCGTTGACGCCGACGATCCCGATCCGGTCCCCCGGACCGATCCGCCAGGTGGCGTGGTCGAGCAGCTGCCGCTCGCCGCGGAAGACGTCGACGTCCTCGACGTCGATCACGTCCTTGCCCAACCGCTGGGTGGCGAACCGCTCCAGCTCCAGCCGGTCGCGCGGCGGCGGCTCGTTCTCGATCAGGGCGTTGGCGGCGTCGATCCTGAACTTCGGCTTCGAGGTCCGGGCCGGCGCTCCGCGGCGCAGCCAGGCCAGCTCCTTGCGCATCAGGTTCTGCCGACGCGCCTCCGACGCGGCGGCCTGACGGGCACGCTCGGCCTTGGCCAGCACGAAGGCGGCGTACCCGCCCTCGTAGACGTCGACGACACCGTCGTGCACCTCCCAGGTCCACTGGCACACCGCGTCGAGGAACCACCGATCGTGGGTCACGACCACCAGCGCCGAGGCCCGCTTGGAGAGGTGCTCGGCCAGCCAGGCGACCGCCTCGACGTCGAGGTGGTTGGTCGGCTCGTCGAGGATCAGCAGGTCCTGGTCACCGAGCAGCAGCTGCGCCAGGGCGCACCGACGGCGCTCGCCACCCGAGAGCCCCTCGACCACCCGGTCCAGGCCGATCCCGGCGAGCAGCACCTCGACCACCTCGCGGGTGCGGCCGTCGGCGGCCCACTCGTGGTCGTCGCGACCGCCGAGCACCGCCTCGCGAACGCTGTGGGTGTCGTCGAGCTGGTCGCCCTGGTGCAGGTAGCCCAGCAGCAGGCCGCGCTGCTGCGAGACCCGGCCCCGATCGGGCTCCTCGATCCCGCTCATCACCTCGAGCAGGGTGGTCTTGCCGTCGCCGTTGCGCCCGACGATCCCGATCCGGTCGCCGAGGTTGACGCCGAGCGAGACGTCGTCGAGCAGCGGCCTGATGCCGTACGACTTCGAGACGTGCTCCAGGTTGAGCAGATTGGCCACTAGAGGATCTCCACCACGTGAGCGCCCGCGACCGGAGCCGGTGCGAGCCAATGAGTGATACCGGCCTCGGTCAGACGCGAGGCGGCGGCACGGGCCGCCTCGACACCGGAGACCAGCGCCAGCAGGGTCGGGCCCGACCCCGACAGCAGGACGGCGTCAGGACGCGCGACCTCGACGATCTGATCGCGCAACGCCACCAGATCCGGCCGCAGGTCGTACGCCGGCACCGCCAGGTCGTTGTGCAGCGCGGCCGCCACTCCTGCAGCATCGCCGTCGGCCAGCGCCGCCAGCAGCGGCTCGGGCACCACCGGCGGGACCGGGGAGAGCATGCCGGCCTCGGCCATCGTGTCGAAGTGCCGGTAGACCACCGGCGTGGACAGGCCCACCTCGTGCGGCACGACCAGCCACCACAGGGTGCTGGCGTCGGCGACCGGGTCGACCAGCTCGCCACGGCCGGTGCCCAGCGCGGTGGCGCCGATCAGGGCGAACGGCACATCGCTGCCCAGGTCGGCGGCGAGCGCGAGCAGGTCGTCGTCACTGGTCTGGAGGTCGAAGAGCCGGTCGATCGCGACCAGGGCCGCGGCTGCGTCGGCGGAGCCGCCGGCCATCCCACCGGCGACCGGGATCCCCTTGTGGATCTCCAGGTGCGCGGCCAGGTCGGGGCGGCCGTGGTGGGCGACCAGCGCCCGGCCGGCACGGATCGCGATGTTGTCGGCGTCGGTCGGGACCGTGGCCAGGTCGATGTGGGCGTCGGCGACGGTGTGGATCGTCCACGCCGCACCGGGCGCTGCGGGGGTGGCCGTCACGTCGTCGTACAGCCCGATCGCCTGATAGACGGTCACCAGCGGATGGAACCCGTCGGCGCGGACCGGCCCGACCCCCAGGTGCAGGTTGATCTTGGCCGGGGCCCGGACGGTGACGGCGACGCCCTCGGAGGTCGGAGCCAGACTCATCAGGCGACGGCCTCGGCGAGACGGACGAAGTCCTCGATCGTCAGCGACTCCCCCCGGGCGAGCGGGTCGATCCCGGCCGCCTCCAGGTGGTCGGAGGTGACGCCCGCGCCCTTGAGCACGCCCCGCAGCGCCTTGCGGCGCTGGGCGAAGGCGGCGTCGATCAGGGCGAAGACCTGCTCGCGGCTGACCCGCGTGGTCGGCGGTGCGTGGTGCGTCCAGGCCACCAGGCCGGAGTCGACGTTGGGGGCGGGCCAGAAAACGTTGCGGCCGATCGCCCCGGCCTTGCGCACGTCGGCGTACCAGGCGGCCTTGACCGACGGCACGCCGTAGACCTTCGACCCGGGCGCGGCGGCGAGCCGGTCGGCGACCTCGGCCTGGACCATCACCAGCCCCTTGCGCAGGCTCGGCAGCAGCTCCATCAGGTGCAGCAGGACCGGCACCGAGACGTTGTAGGGCAGGTTGGCGACCAGGGCGGTCGGTGCCGGGTCGGGCAGCTCGGTCACCTTGAGCGCGTCGGAGAGGACGAGCTGGAACCGGTCGGCCTGGTCGGGGGCGAGCTCCGCGATCGTGCGGGGCAGCCGGCCGGCGAGCAGCTCGTCGATCTCGATCGCCGTGACCCGCGCGCCGGACTCCAGGATCGCCAGCGTCAGCGAGCCGAGCCCGGGGCCGACCTCGACCACCACGTCGGTCTCGTCGATGCCCGCCTCGCGGACGATCTTGCGGACCGTGTTCGGGTCGATGACGAAGTTCTGACCCTTCTGCTTCGTCGGTCGCAGATCCAGCTCGGCCGCGAGCGCCCGCACCTCGGTGGGACCCAACAGACGCGGCGCAGACATGCGGGCCAGGTTATCGGCTCAACGCGGAAGGCCGAGCTTCGCGGCGCAGCCGGGCCAGGCGCCGTAGCCGCCCGAGGCGTCGCGGACCTTGGTCGCGATCCGGATCTGCTCCTCACGGCTGGCCTGGTCGGGGCGACCCGAGCCACCGTTGGCACGCCAGGTGCCGAGGTTGAACTGGAGGCCGCCGTAGTAGCCGTTGCCGGTGTTGATGTGCCAGTTGCCGCCGGCCTCGCACTGGGCCAGACGGTCCCAGGTGCTGCCGCCGGAGACGCTGCCGGAGCCGCCCGAGCTGCCCGTGCTACCCGAGTTGGCCGAGGTGTCGACGACCGGCGCCGGACGCTCCTTGGTGCCGACCAGCACGATCTTGTCGACCGCCTTGCGCTTGAGCGCGGCACGCAGCAGGGTGCGGTCGGTGACCTTCCCGGCGCGACGCGTGACGTCGTACGTCGCCAGGCGCGAGCCGGCGACACCGGCACGGGACACCTTCGTCTCGCCGACGTACAGGGTCGAGGAGCTCTTCTTCACCGTGTCGTAGGCGACGGCCTCGGTGCGCTCGATGATGGAGTGCAGCTCGAGCTGGCGCCAGGTGCGCTGCCCGTCGGCGTTGAAGACCCGCTGGGAGGTGACCGCTCCGACGGTCTGGGTGGCGAGCGGTGCGCGGCGGCTCATCGAGCGCGAGAGCTCGTCGTCGCGGGTGGTCGAGGTCGAGCTCGACGCGGTGCTCGGGGTCGTCGTCGCCGAGCTCAGGGAGGCGGCGTCAGCGGTGATCTCCGCAGGCGTCGACTGCTGCGATACGAGCACTCCGACGGTGACCGCCCCGAGGGTGAGTCCCGTGGCTGCGATCGCGGCTCGGCGCTGGGTGCGTGTGAACATGACACCCCACCGAACGTGACGATCTGCCCGAAATCAAACCCACAGCCCCCACTCAGGCGGAAAATGTGACCTATCCCACACGATTTCAGGGGTCCTTCGGTTCGCGCGCGGGGTCGGTGCGGGTGTAGCGAAACCGGATCTCGACGGTGGCGAACCCGGATCTGGGAGGTGGTGAACCCGGATCTCGACGGTGGCGAACCCGGATCTCGGCTACCAGGT
Organism: Nocardioides sp.; assembly: GCF_030150155.1. Lineage (GTDB taxonomy): Bacteria > Actinomycetota > Actinomycetes > Propionibacteriales > Nocardioidaceae > Nocardioides. The sequence goes on along the minus strand of NZ_JASLGR010000016.1, from coordinate 25,584 downwards.
GCCGCCGAAGGCAGCCGAGGTGTTCGCGTCGACCGCGGCACACAGGTCACCCAGGTCCATCCCCCGGGTCTCGGCCATCACCCGCAGCGTGGTCGGGATCAGGTACGGACTGTTCGTCGCACCCCGGTGCGGCGCCGGCGTCAGGAACGGCGCGTCGGTCTCGACCAGGATCCGGTCCAGCGGGGCGATCGCCAGCGCCTCGCGCAGCTCGGGGGCGTTCTTGAACGTCACCGTGCCCGCGAAGGAGAGGTACGCACCCCGGTCCAGGCACTGTCGGGCGAAGTCGGCGTCGCCGGAGAAGCAGTGCATCACCCAGCGATCGGGCAGCCCCTCGGCGTCGAGGCACTCCAGGATCTGCTGGTGCGCCTCCCGGTCGTGGATCTGCAGGGTGCGGTCGTGCCGCTTGGCGATGTCGATGTGGCGCCGGAAGCTGTGCGTCTGGGCGTCGATCCCCTCAGGCCCGGTCCTGAAGAAGTCCAGCCCGGTCTCCCCCACGGCGCGGACCCGGTCGTGGGCGGCCGCCAGGGCCTCGATCTCGTCCAGCGCCGCATCCAGGCCCGCGCCCAGCGCGGGTGCCTCGTTGGGGTGCAGCGCGACCGCCGCGATCATCTGCGGGTACGTCGCCGCCGCCTCGACCGCCCAGCGCGAGGAGGCCAGGTCGCAGCCGACCTGGACGAAGCGGGTGACGCCGACCGACGCGGCGGTGGCGAGCGCCTCGGCGACCTCCAGGTGGTCGCCGTTGCGCTCGATGTCGAGGTGGCAGTGGTTGTCGACGACCGGGTGCGGCAGCGCCTCGGGGATCGGCGGGAAGCTCATCAGCTCTCCTTCTTGTGCACCAGGTCGTAGACCTCGCGCTTGGGCACGCCGGCCTGCTTGGCCGCCGCCACGATGGCCTCCTTGCGGGTCATCCCGTCGGCCTCCAGGTCACCGACGAGCGCCAGCAGCGCCTCCGGCGAGGCGTCGATCTCGCCCGGCTGATAGCCCGTGACGACGATGGTGATCTCGCCCCGTACCTCGCCGCCGGCCCACGCCACCAGCTCGGCCAGTGAACCGCGGATGACCTCCTCGTGGGTCTTGGTCAGCTCCCGGCAGACTGCCGCCGAACGTTCCTGCCCGAACCCCTCGGCCATCGCCTCCAGGGCAGCCAGAGTGCGGTGCGGCGCCTCGAAGAAGACCATCGTCCGCTCCTCGGTGGCCAGGCCTGCCAGCCGCCGGGACCGCTCGCCTGCCTTGCGCGGCAGGAAGCCCTCGAAGCAGAACCGGTCCACCGGCAGGCCGCTGACGGCCAGGGCGGTGAGCACCGCGCTCGGGCCGGGCACCGCGGTGATGGTCACGTCGGCCTCCACCGCCGCGGCCACCAGCCGGTAGCCCGGGTCGGAGACCGACGGCATCCCGGCGTCGGTGACGAGCACGACCCGCTCCCCGGCGAGCAGCCACTCCAGCAGCTGCGGGGTCCGACCCACCTCGTTGCCCTCGAAGTAGGAGACCACCCGTCCGCGCAGCTCGACGCCGAGCTCGGAGACCAGCCGCTTGAACCGGCGGGTGTCCTCAGCGGCGATCACGTCCGCGGCGGCGATCTCGGTCGCCAGCCGCGGCGGCGCGTCCTCGATCCGCCCGATCGGTGTGGCCGCCAGGACCAGGACCCCTACCTCTGCGCTCACCCCCTGATCCTCCCACTGACCGCCACGCGTCCGGTCCTTGCGGGGTGCCGTGTTCGGCCCGGGGCCGTCTCACAGGTCACTCCTGCGCGCAGGTGCAGCGTGGGTCCGTCGGCACGCCGTACGCTGGCATCCGTGACCCTGCTGATCGATGGCGAGCCGCACGAGCCGATCTCCCGCACCCGGGGTCTGGGCAGCCCGGGCGACGGGGACCCCGTCCCCAACGCCTGGCAGCGGGCCCGCAGCGCGATCGCCGGCCACGACGCCGTCGTCGGCTGGTGCGCCACCATCCTGGTCACCGCCTTCGCGTTCGTGATGCGGCTGTGGCACCTCGGTACGCCGCGCGAGTTCGAGTTCGACGAGACGTACTACGCCAAGGACGCCTGGTCGCTGCTTCACTTCGGCTACGCCCGTGATTACGTCGACGGCGCGAACCAGAAGATCCTCGACGGCACCACCACCGGGATCTTCAAGGACACCCCGGAGATGATCGTCCACCCCGAGGTCGGCAAATGGATGATCGCGCTGGGCGAGAAGGTCTTCGGGATGGACCCGACCGGATGGCGGATCTCCTCGGCGATCGCCGGCGCGCTGCTCATCATGGTCCTGATCCGGCTGGTCCGCCGGCTCTCCGGCTCGACCCTGCTCGGCTGCGTCGCCGGTGTGCTGCTCTGCTTCGACGGCCTCGAGTTCGTGCTGTCACGGCTGGCCCTGCTCGACATCTTCGTCGCGCTGTTCACCCTCTCCGCGGTGAGCTGCCTGGTCGCCGACCGGGACTGGTACCGCAACCGGCTGGCCACCCGCCTGCACGGCCCCGCCACCGGCTGGGGCCCGCGCGTGCTGTGGCGGCCGTGGCTGCTGGCCTCCGGCCTGCTGTGGGGGCTCGCGATCGGCACCAAGTGGACCGCCCTGGTCCCGCTGGCCGCCTTCGGGATCCTGGTGTGGCTGTGGAGTGCCGGGGCCCGCCGCTCGTTCGGCGTACGGTGGGCGCTGCCCAAGTCCGTGATCGCCGACGGCATCCCGGCCTTCTTCCACCTCGTCGTGGTCGCGGCCTTCGTGTACGTCGCCAGCTGGGGTGGCTGGCTGGCGCACGCCGACGTCTACGTGAAGAACCTGTCCTCCACGCAGTACACGCACTACACCGGCCACGGGAAGTGCGACGGCGAGACCTGGGTCGCCACCGATCCCGACAACACCAAGAAGTGGCCCACCGCGACCGAGCCCGACAAGAGCGGTGTCGCCGGCGTCGTGCAGGACCTGCGCAGCCTGTACTACTACCACCGCGACGTGCAGACCTTCCACACCCACTTCCTCAACTGCGCGACCCACACCTACGCCTCGAAGCCATCGGGCTGGCTGATCCTCAACCGTCCGGTCGGCGTCGCGGCCGACACCGGGATCAAGCCCGGCGCCGTCAGCGGCGACCAGACCTGTCCGGCCGACGCGAACCCCGACTGCCTGCGCCAGGTGCTGCTGCTGGGCACGCCGGCGCTGTGGTGGGGCGGCGTGGTCGGACTGCTCTTCGCCGTCGTGATGTGGGTGGTCAAACGCGACTGGCGCTTCGGCGTCGCGGTGGTGGGCGTCGCCGCCAGCTGGCTGCCGTGGTTCCTGTACGACGACCGACCGATCTTCAGCTACTACGCGATCGTGGCGCTCCCGTTCACCGTCGTCGCTCTCGCTCTGGGCATCGGGCATCTGATCGGCCCCGCCCGCTCCGGCCGCCGTCGCATCATCGGTACGGCGATCGCCGGCACGTTCGTGATCGCCGTCGTCGCCAACTTCGCCTGGTTCTGGCCGATCTACACCAACGGGCTGCTGACCCATCAGGAATGGCTCCAGCGGATCTGGTTCAGTCGCTGGATCTAGCCCACTTCCGGGTTCACCACGCGCGAGATCCGGGTCCACCACCGCCCAGATCCGGGTTCACCACCGCCCAGATCCGGGTTCACCACCGCCCAGATCCGGGTTCACCACCAGCGGGTCCGTTCGTGCGTGCTCGGGCCGCAACACGCCGACACCTTCGGCGTGTCTCCCGGATCGGGCACAGGAACGGGATCGACCCACTGCCCGACGTACGACCATGTGAGCAATCCGGAACTCGACCGTGGCGAACCCGGAACTCGCGCGTGGCGAACCCGGAACTCGCGCGTGGCGAACCCGGAAGTCGCGCGTGGTGAACCCGGAAGTCGGCGGGGGTGAAGCCGGAAGTCGGCTAGGCGCCGGTGAGGGATGTGACGGCTGCGGAGCTGAGGCCTACGCCGAGGATCGTCACGCCGAGGCCTGCGAGGATCGGGGTGATGGTGCTGATCCGGCGGATCAGGACGCCGGTGCCGGCGTACCGGGTGACGAGGTTGCGACCGCCGAGGGCGAGCAGGCCGACGGCGAACAGCACCACCGCCATCCCCAGCCCGAAGCACAGCACCAGGATCAGGGCGAGGCCGGAGTGGCCGGTGAAGAAGCCCGTCACCAGCAGCAGGAACGCCGACGGCGACGGGGTCAGACCGCCGGACATCCCGAGCAGGAGCAGGCCGGGCTTGCTCGCCGCGATCCCGCCCTCGTGCCCGTGACCGTGGCCATGCCCATGCCCATGTCCATGCCCGAGGCCATGTCCGTGTCCGTGTCCGTGTCCGTGGCCCACCAGCCCGGCCCGCCGCCGCGCCAGATGCCGCCTGATCAGCCAGATCCCCAGACCGATGGTGAGCACGCCGGCGACCAGCTGGATCCCGGTCGTCAGCGACTGCAGGGTGACCAGGTCCGAGAGCGAGAAGAACGTCCACAGCACCGCGATCACCAGCACCGACAGGGTGTGCATCAGCGCCACGCTCAGGCCGAGCCCGGCCGCGTCCTTCACCCTCCCCTCTCCCCCGACGAGGTACGCCGCCGCCAGCGTCTTGCCGTGCCCGGGGGCGACCGCATGGGCGGCACCGGCAGCGAAGGCGAGCGCGATCGCGAACGGGATGAACCCCGGCGCACTGATCAGGTTGACCATCCGGTCGCCGAGCTCGGTGGCCCCCGGGATCCCGGCAGGCAGCCCCGCAGGCAACCCCGCCGGCAGCCCGGCAGCGGGCACCGCGAGATCGGGACGGACGAGGGTCGGGCTGAGCGCGCTCACGGGCGGGCTTCCTTTCGGGTACGTCGGCGACGCACGCCGACGAGGAGGGCGGAGCCGGCCACCAGGCCGACCCCGGTGACAGAGAGCTGGAGCAGTGCGCTCCGGCCGGCCGACTCCGGGACGGAGCCGGCAGCGTCCAACGACCAGCGGTGCACGGGATGGTCGCCGTCGTAGACCGCCTTGGCGCCACCCGGACCGGTCGCGAAGGCGCGGTACGCCGGGTGGAGGTCGGTCAGGGTGCTGACCCGTACCTCCGCCTCGGCCACCGACGTCCCGCAGTCGAACGCCAGCGTGGCGCCCTCGCGCGGGAGGCTGGAGATCGGCTCCAGGGACGACGTACACGGGTGTCCGGCGGCGGTGACGTCGATGTGGTCGGCCAGGTAGGCGGCGAAGGCCGGGTCGGCGCGCAGCGCCCGAGCCGCCGCGGCGGAGTCGCTCAGCGAGATCGCCGACGGGTCGGCCAGCTCCGCGGCCGACACCGACCCCTCACGGAGGTGGCGCCACAGCAAGGCGAGATCGTCGACGGCTCCCGGCGACCACCGCACCCGTACGAAGCCCGCGGCACCGTCGGACGCTGCACTGATCGTGACGGTCTGCGGCGGCCCGAAGGGGTGCGCATGGGCAGGCACGACGGCGGTGCTCACCACCACCCAGGCGGCCAGGCCCGCGCCGATCAGGCGAAGCAGGCTCGACGACACGCGCCGAGGCTGCCGAGGTCACACGTCCGGCGCGGTGCGCTCAGGTGAACGGCAGGCAGCCGCAGCGCCAAGCCTCGGCGGTCACTCGCTCAGATGCGCCGACCATCGCTCCTCGACCCGCCCGAGACGCCAGATCGCGATCGCGACGGCCCAGGTGAGGACGAAGAGGCCGACGATCGCATAGCCCGCGTAGTCGAGGTTGATCCGGGCGATCCAGCCCAGTGGGCCGGTGGTGATGTCGAAGCGGTCGGCCAGCACGCCGACCAGCTCGATCGTCCCGATCACGAGGGCGACCAGTACCGAGATCGTGGTGATGGTGAGGTTGTAGAAGACCTTGCGCACCGGCCGGGCGAAGGCCCAGTCGTAGGCGGAGTTCATGAAGACGCCGTCGATGGTGTCCATCAGGCACATCGCGGCGGCGAAGAGGACCGGCAGCACCAGGATCGCGTAGAACGGCAGGTGGAACGCTGCTGCTCCCCCGGCCATCACCAGCAGGCCGACCTCGGTGGCGGTGTCGAAGCCGAGGCCGAACAGCACCCCGATCGGGTAGATCTGCCACGGCTTGCGGACCGTCTTGGTCAGGCCGCCGAGGAAGCGGTTCATGAAGCCGCGCGAGTCCAGGTGCCGCTCCAGCTCCGCCTCGCTGTAGCGCCCGGTGCGCATGTCGCCGAAGACCTTGAGGATGCCCAGCAGGGCTACCAGGTTGAGCAGGCCGAGCACCCACAGGAAGAGTCCGGAGACCGACGGCCCGATCACCGAGGTGAGGGTGTGCAGGGTCGAGGAGTCGTCGGCGACGGGGCCGACCAGGGAGCGGAAGCCGAGCGCGAAGAGGAACGAGAGCGTGAAGACGATCGTGGAGTGTCCCAGGGAGAACCAGAAGCCGACGGCGAGCGGCTTGGGTCCCGGCTCCCGGCCCTCGACCTGGGCGGTGAGGCTGTCGGAGATCAGCTTGCGGGTGGTGTTGTCGACGGCGGCGATGTGGTCGGCGTCGAAGGCGTGCCGCAGACCGAAGGTGTAGGCCAGGATGCCGACTCCGACGGAGAAGACCGGGTGGTCGCCGCCGAGGTGGTAGTGCCCGGGCACGACCAGGCCGAGCAGCACCCCGAAGCCGACCACGTGCAGCACCACGATCACGGTCGCCATCGCGATCAGGGACCGCTTGTCGCGCTCGTCGAGGGAGTCACGGAACTGCCGGAAGCGCCCAGCGCCACCGGAGGCGGCCGTGGTCGACCGGGTCGTGACCGTCACGCGGATCCCCCTTCGAGATGCATCTATTGCGAATGTATCTCAAGAAGGATCAGGTCGCAGTAGCACCCTCGTCGCTCTGTGGTGCCTGGCCGGGGCGACCCAGCGCCGATGGCCACCAGATCCGACGGCCGATGTCGAAGGCCAGGGCCGGCACCAGGAGGGTGCGCACCACGAAGGTGTCGAGCAGTACACCGAAGGCCACGATGAACGCGATCTGCGCCAGGAACAGGATCGGGAGTACGGCGAGCGCGGCGAACGTCGCGGCCAGCACCAGGCCCGCCGACGTGATCACTCCCCCCGTGATCGCCAGGCCCCGACCGATACCGGCAGCGGTGCCGTGTCGCACCGCCTCCTCGCGCACTCGGGTCATGAGGAAGATGTTGTAGTCCACGCCGAGCGCGACCAGGAAGACGAACGCAAACAGCGGCACCGCAGGATCCGCGCCAGGGAAGTCGAAGAGGTGATTGAACACGAGAGCGGACACACCGAGGGTGGCCCCGAAGGAGAGCACCGTGGTGAGGATCAACAGCAGCGGCGCGACCACCGCACGCAGCAGCAACGCGAGGATCACCAGGATCACCAGCAGCACCAACGGGGTGATCAGCTTGCGGTCATGGGCAGAGGCAGCGTTGGTATCGATCTCGGTCGCCGTGGAGCCACCGATCTGCGCCCGGGCACCCAGGTCGGAGCGCAGCGTACGCACCGTCGCCTCGGCGGCCGGCGAGTCGAATGGATCGGTCAGCGTGGCCTCGAGCAGCACCCGCCCGCCGACCTCGCGAGGCTGACCCTTGAACACACCACCGACGAAGCGGATCGTGCCCGCCGGCGAGTCCGGTGACACCGCGGTCACCGCGGCCACGCCGTCGTGCGCCACGAGGGTGCGGGCGACCGCCACCGCCTCAGAGGCGCCGGTGACGACGTACGCCGGGCTGCCGGACCCTGCCGGGAAGTGCTCGGCCAACACCTGCTGACCGGTGCGCGCGTCGGACGTGCCGAGCACCAGCTCACTCTGCGCCACGCCGCCAGCCTTGAAGCCGAATGCCCCCAGGCACGCCACACCGAGCAGCAGCGCCACCCCGATCCACGTCCGTCGAGGCCGCCGCTCCAGCGACCGAGGCAGCCGGGCCCACACGCCGCGACTCGGCAGCACCCCGTCCCGGTGGTCGTGCGGCAACCGCCCGGGCCAGTACGCCGTCGCACCACCGATCCACAGCAGGGCCGGCAGCAGGGTGAAGGCCGCCAGCATGGCGAACGCGATCCCGATCGCCGCGATCGGCCCCAGGTCCCGATTGGACTGGAGCTGAGAGAAGAGCAGGCAGAGTAGGCCGGCGATCACGGTGCCGGCCGAGGCCAGGATCGGCTCCCAGGACGCTCGCCACGCGGCGAGCGTCGCCGGGGTACGGGCACGATGGCGGGCCAGCTCCTCGCGGTAGCGCGCTACATAGAGCAGCCCGTAGTCGGTGGCAGCACCGATCACCAGGATGAAGAGGATCCCTTGACTCTGACCGTTGAGCAGCAGAACCCCCTCGCGGGCCAGCAGCCAGACCACGCCGAGGGCCGCGCACAACGCCATCATGCTCGTCGCCACCACCGCCAGCGCGACCAACGGCGCCCGATAGACGATGAAGAGGATGATCATCACCGCGCCGAGGGCGACTCCCAACAGCAGCAGGTCGACCCCGGCGAAGGCACCCGACAGGTCCGCACTGAATCCCGCCGGACCGGTCACGTAGTGTCGCAGGCCCGGCGCGTCGGCCAAGGCCGCGTCGAGGTGACGGTTGAGCGCATCGACCTGGTCCGAGGTCTCCCCTGAGGCATCGAGCTCGACGAAGATCTCGGCGGCGTGCCCGTCGTCGGACGGGATCATCGGGCTGACCGCGACCACTCCGTCGACCGACTCGCGCAGGCCAGCGGACGCATGGTCGATCACCCTCCGGGTCTGGGGCGTCATCTGCCCGGAACCGGTGATCACGACGACCGCAGGCACCGCGTCCTTGCCCAGGAAGTCGCCCAGCTGACGCTGCACCTCGGTCGCCTCGGCATTGCTGGGCAGGAACGTCGTGGCGTCGTTGGTGGCGACCTCGCTCACCCGGCCGAAGAGGGGCCCTCCGAACGCTCCGGCCGCAAGCCAGGCCGCGACCAGAAGAATCGGCACCAGGGCCCGCACGATCCGAGTCATCTACTTCCCCTCCGTGACTAGATGGCCCGAGAGCCGCTCGATCATCGCCGCACTCTCCGGGTTGAGCCCCCGGAGTCCCACCTCCGTACCCACCCGACCGTACTTGGTGCGGACGGCGTCGAGCGCCGCCACCGTGGAGGCGTCCCAGATGTGGGCGCCACTGACGTCGATCTCCACCCGGTCCGGGTCACCGGCGTAGTCGAACTGCCGGTAGAGGTCGTTGCTGGAGGCGAAGAAGAGCGACCCGGTGACGACGTACCGCGCGACAGCGCCGCCCTCCTCCAGGTGCCGCTCGACCCCGACCAGGTGGGCCACCCGGCGGGCGAAGAGCAGGCAGGCGACGACCACCCCGGCCACGACACCGATCGAGAGGTTGTCGGTGGCGACCACCACGACGACGGTCACGACCATCACGGCCGTCTCCGAGCGCGGCATCCGACGCAGCGTGCGGAGGCTGTGCCAGTCGAACGTCGCCACCGCGACCATGATCATCACGCCGGCCAGCGCCGCCATCGGGATGTGCCCGACGACGTCGCCGAGCGCGAGCAGCAGGACCAGCAGGAACGCCCCGGCGAGGAACGTCGAGATCCGGGTGCGGGCGCCGGACTGGCGGACGTTGATCATCGTCTGGCCGATCATCGCGCACCCGCCCATGCCCCCGAACAGGCCGGTGACGATGTTGGCCACACCCTGACCGCACGACTCACGGCGCTTGTCCGACCGGCTGTCGGTGAGGTCGTCGACCAGGGTCGCCGTCATCAGCGACTCCATCAGCCCGACCAGCGCCATCCCGAGCGCGTACGGCGCGATCGTGGAGAGCGTGTCCCACGTCCACGGCACGTCGGGAAGCCCGAACGGCGGCAGCGAGTCCGGCAGCTCACCCTTGTCGCTCACCGTCGGTACGCCGGCACCGGCCGCCCAGGTCACCGCGGTCAGCACCACGATCGCGACCAGCGGCGAGGGCACCGCGCGGGTCAGCTTCGGCAGCCCCCAGATGGTCACGATCGTGGCGATCACGAGCGGATAGACCAGCCACGGCACGTCATGCAGGTTGTCCCACTGCGCCCAGGCCAGCAGGATCCCGAGCGCGTTGACGAAGCCGACCATCACCGAGCGCGGCACGTACCGCATCAGCCGGGCGATCTGGAGCAGCCCCAGCACGATCTGGAACACCCCGGCAAGCAGCACGGTGGCGATCAGGTAGTCCAGCCCGTAGGTCTTCGCCACCGGCGCGATCACCAGCGCGACAGCGCCCGTGGCCGCCGAGATCATCGCGGGCCGACCGCCGACGAAGGAGATCGTGATCGCCATCGTGACCGACGCGAACAGGCCGATCCGAGGGTCGACGTGGGCGATCACAGAGAACGAGATCGCCTCGGGGATCAGGGCCAGGGCGACCACCAGGCCGCCGAGGATCTCGGTGCGCAAGGCCGCCGGCGACCTCAGCGCCGTCGCGACATCGAGCGGACGGGACACGGCGACAGACACGACGTACGGGCTCCAGGGACGGCCGGACAAGGACGGGTCAGCCTAGCGGCGACCCACCGACGACAACGCCGGCGCCTCCGGGTGGAGGCGCCGGCGTCGGCGGTACGTCGTCGGGGCGCGGATCAGCGGATCGTGACCTTGACCTGGGCGTCGGCCTCGTTGAACTCGTAGTCGACGGCCGCAGCCTGGACCAGGAGCTGACCCTTGGCGATGCCCTTGATCGTCGGCGAGGACCAGGTGCCGTTGGCCTTCGGCGTGAAGTACGCCCCGTTGGCCTTGGTCTTGCGCTCGGTCTTCTTGCGGTCCGCGTAGCCCTTGAGCCACTTCTTGGTCTTGAAGTCGTAGGCCCACCAGATGCCGGCCCGCTTCTGCATCAGCATGACCGCAGCCATGTAGACGCCGCTCTCGCTGTCCGTGGCGGTGCCACGCACGACGCGCCACGAGGCAGCCTTCTGCGCCTTGGCGGGCTTGGTGATGGTCAGGCGCGGCTTGGCGGTGTCGAGCAGGACCGTCACCTTCGGCAGGGCGACGTCGCGGACGTTGCCGTACGCGTCCTGGACCCGCACGCTCGGCGAGTAGATGCCGGCCTTGGTGTAGACGATCGAGGAGGTGGGCTTGCCGACCGGCCACGCGACCGCGGCGCTGCCATCACCGGGCAGCAGCGAACGCGAGGTGATCGGCTCGTCGGTGCTGGCCTGGCTGACCACGACCGGGGCACGGCGGCTGAAGTCGGTGCTCTGGAAGTCGAGGATCAGCACGGCGCGGGTGCGGTTGACCTTGAACGTCGGCTTCGGGGCGGTGACGTCGAGCGCCGGGACGGTGAACGGGGTGGTGACGATCGCGCTGCCCGCCGCCTTGGAGACGACGGCGAGGTAGTAGGTGACCCCAGCGGCGAACCTGCTGCTCGTCAAGACCGCAGCGCCGTCAGGAGTGTCAGTCCAGTCGTAGTCGTTGGTCTTGACGCCCAACGCGTTGTCAGCGATGTACGCCTCGTACGAGCTCGCGTCAGGGTTCTTCGTCCAGGTGCCGGTCACGGTCCAGCTGGAGTGCGAACCGGGGGTCTGCACCGCCGTCGCGTGCAGGTCGGTGACCGGATCGGTCGGGGCGGCGTGCGCGGCGCTCGGGGTCACTGCGAGGCCGGCGGCCAGCAGCGAGCCGAGGACGGCCAGGGAACGGAACTTCACGAGAATCCTCCAGGGGAAGCGGGCCGGCCCAGGATGGGGCGACCGAGGTTGAGGGGTGTCGCGACCGGTGGTCGCAGCGGTCAGCGGACGTCGTACTCCGGATACCAGGTGCGTGCGGCGTTACCGGCCCGGTCCCGTCCGTGGTACTCGACGAGGAGCCGCAACTTCTTCATCCGTTTGATCGGCGGGGTCACCCAGGTGCCATCGGCCCGCACCGTCAGCTCGGCCGCTCGCACGGTGTGGTGGAATCTCCGACCTTCGGCGGCCGGGTCGGTGATCCTGAACCAACGCCGGCGCGGGAAGTCATAGCCCCACCAGCGGCCGCCGTCGCGCTGCATCAGGTAGACGTCGACGTAGGCCATGCCGGTCTCCCGGTCGGAGGCCGTGCCGCGCACCACCTTCCACGACGAGATCTTCTTCGGCTTCTTCGGCTTCCGGAGCCGCACGGTCGGACGCACGGTGTCCCGCCGCACCGTGACCGCGGGCAGCCGCACCGTGGAGGCATTGCCGACGGCGTCGCTGAGGGAGACCGACGGAGTGAAGACCCCCGCCTGATCGTAGGTCAGCGTGAGCGACGTACCGGCCCGCCAGGCGACAGCGTCGGAGCCGTCCCCCAGGTCGACCCAGCGCAGGGCGGAGGGGTCGTCCAACGCGGTCTGGACGAGGGTGACCGTCGCCGTCAACGGCGGTGCCTCGAACGTCGTCGACCGCCACTGCGAGGAGGCGAGGTACGTCGTGGTCTGGGCGAGTCGGTAGCTGCCGGTCGGCGCGGTGGTGTCGACCGGCTCGTCGGCGTGCACCTGCGGGGTCGCCACCAGACTGGCGGCCACCAGGGAGCACAGCACAGCCAGGGAACGAGACGTCACGGTTCCTCCGTCGATCACAGCCGCCTCCGACCGGAACCGACAATTCGTCTAGTCAAGCGGATCCGGAGGACCCCCGCAGGCATATTCTGAGAATTCACTGTCAGTTTCTGTCAGGCACCTGGGCGCGACGCCGTCTGGCCCCGAGAAGACCACGAGCCGGTGCCGCCCACGAGGGCGACACCGGCTCGGGCGCAGAACGGGGTCAGCGCAAGGTGCGCGGGCCGACCTGGGCGAAGCCCTGGTTGAGCTCGAGGTCGAGGGCGGCGGCCTCGAAGATCGTCGAGCCCTTCTTCAGACCCTTGATCGCCGGGGTCACCCAGGTGCCGTTGGCACGCACGGTGACGAAGGCGGCGTTGGCCTTGGTGCGGTTCTCGGTCGTGGTGATCGAGCGGTAGCCCTTCAGCCACTTCTTCGTGGCGAAGTCGTAGGCCCACCAGACACCGGCACGCTTCTGCATCACGAAGGCGCCGACGGCCAGGACCCCGGTGCCGGCGTCGGAGGCGGTGCCCCGAACGACCTTCCAGGAGGCGAGCTTGGTGGCCTTCGAAGGCGTCATGATGGAGACCTTCGGGGCGACCGTGTCACGGATGACGGAGACCTTGCCGGCGGCGATCTCGGCCACGTTGCCGTAGATGTCGGCGACCCGGACCTTCGGCGTGAAGACGCCGGCCTTGGTGTAGCGGATCGTCGCGGTCGGCTTGTTCAGCGGCCACGCGACAGCGGCACTGCCGTCACCGGGGACGATCTGGCGCGAGGCGATCGTGTCGTCGGCGCTGGCCTGGGTCAGGACGACCGAGGTGCTGCGGACCGAGCTGTACGCGGCGGCGGGGACCAGCACGGCGCTGGAGCGGTTGACCTTGTACGTCGCCACCGGGGCGGTCGTGTCGAGCTGCGGCGAGTCGAACGGAGCGAAGTCGCTCTCCTCGGCGTTCGGGGCCGTCGTCGACACGAACACGCGGTAGGACTGACCGCTGGCACCGAGCTTCGTGGTGGTGAAGGTGGCGCTGGTGGTGGTGAACGGCCCGAACGTGCCGAGCTCCTCACCGGACTCGCTTGCGAGCCGGATGGTGTAGCCGGTCGCGTCAGGGTTGGCGGTCCAGGAGGCTGTCACGGTCCAGGTCCCGGGGGTGCCCAGCGTCTGCAGCGCCGACGCCTGGACGTTGGTCACTGGGTCGGTGGAGGCGGCGTACGCGCCCACCGGGGCCGTCAGGGTGAGACCGGCCGCCACCAGGGCGCCGGCTGCCATCAGGGAACGAACCTTCACGAACTGCCTCCATCGATCATGGCGGCGGCCCCAGTTCGGAGACGCCGAGCCTCAATTCAAGTCGATCGCGGGCGTCCGTGAGGGTGGAATCTGAGAATTTCCTTTGCTTTCACGACCCGGAGGCCGGCCCGTGCGGGCCGACCCCCGGTCGTTCACGATGAGAGGGGCTCAGCGCAGCCGACGCGGTCCGAGCCGGACCGCCTTGATGTTGCCGGCCTTGTCGAACGCGGCCGCCTCGAAGACCGTCGAGCCGCGGCGCAGACCCTTGATCGCGGGCGAGGCCCACCTCCCCTGCGGAGCCTGCACGAACGCCGGGCTGGCCTTCGACTTCTTCTCCGTCGGGCCGAGCTTGGCGTAGCCCTTGAGCCACTTCTTGGTCGCGAAGTCGTAGGTCCACCAGCGCGAGCCGCGCTTCTGCGCCACGAAGACGCCGACCATCGAGAGCCCACTGCCCGCATCGGACGCCGTACCGCGCACGACGCGCCACGACCTGACCTTCGACGGCTTGCGGGGCACGCTGATCCGGATCTTCGGCTTGACCTTGTCGGTGGTCGTGGCCGTCGTGCCGGTCGCGATCCCCGCGCCCCCTGCCACGCCTGCCTTCGGGGCGAGCGGCGCGGCCGCATGGGACGCGGGTGCCACCACCGTCAGACCGGCGACGGCGACCGCCGTCGACGCTACGAGAGAACGAACCTTCATCACAGCCTCCAGATGTCCTCGTCCACCCGAGCTGGGGACGACCCCACCATCCTCGGCGACCGGCTCGCCGCTGTGAAGGTACAACCCTCCCCCAGATGGGCGATTCACCACCGACGCCGCGAGATGCCGGCGTGCAATGCCGGCGTGAAATGCCAGAAGGGCGGTCCCTGTGGACCGCCCTTCTGTTCGGTGGAGGTAAGGGGATTCGAACCCCTGGCCTTCTCGATGCGAACGAGACGCGCTACCAGCTGCGCCATACCCCCGAACCGCGCTTCCCGAGTCGTCTCGGTGAGTGCCCGTGAAGGCTAGCACCGGCGGCTCGGCGACCTGAAATCAGGCCCCGCTTGCGCGCTTGATCGGTGCCTGCTCGGCCTGCGCACGGGCAGCGTCGGCCTCGCGCGCCTCGCGTGCGATAGCCGAGTCCGACTCGAGCGGACCCGAGGTCCAGACACCGGTGGAGTCGAGGTCGATGGTGACGGTCCGACGCGGCGCGACGTCCTTGGAGACGTACGTCGGCAACGGGGCCTGCACCGGCTCCCAGGTCCCGGCGGCGTCGGCGGCAGGGGCCTCGACGGCCTCGTCCACGATCGCCGGGATCGAGGTGGTGTCGTCGTCGGTGAACGTCGTCACGGCCTCGTGGACGACCACGGTGGCGGTGGACTCGGTGCGCTGACGGCGTACGACGACCGGGGCGGTGCGACGGGCACGCTCCCCGGTCACCATCATCCGGCAGGCGACCAGCCAGCCGGCGACGAGCAGGGTGGGCAGGATCAGCCACGGCCAGGCGATCACGTGGCCGACGGCGATCGCAGCGGTCGCGGCGAAGAGGAAGACCAGGACGCCGAGGACGCGACGACGGCGACGGGCCGCGACACCGGCGGCCGAGAGCGGCCCGGTGTCGCGGCGCACCGCGGGGCGCTCGCTGGGCAGGTGCAGACGGCCCGACTGGGTGGTCTCCAGGATGGACTCGTTGAGGGTCTCGGAGACGATCACCTCGACCGGACGGAGATCCTCGACCGGCATCGCTGCCTGACGCTCGGCAACCGGGCGCTCGGCGGCCGGAGCCTCGGTCTCGGCACCCTCCGTGGCGGCCTTCGTCGTCACCAGGGTGGACCGTCGACGACTCACCGCCTCACGGCGGGCCAGGACCCGCATCCGCTCGGAGAAGGTGGAGATCGTGCGGGTGCGGGCACCGGCGTCGTGATGCTCGAGGGCCTTCGGGATCAGATAGGCGCCCCACGCGATCGCGATAGCGACGAAGATCAACGGGCTGAGGTCCACGGAACGAGGTTAGGAGGGGACGCGCGACACGCCCGGGAGGTCGGCTGGTGTGTCGCAAATTGCGCCTGAGGTTTATGGGACTCGAGTGATCAATCCGCCGGGCGGAAGCTCCTCGGCGGTGATCGCGAAGTTCATGTGATCACGCCAGTCCCCGTCGATGTGCAGGTACCGCGGCGAGTACCCGACCTGGCCGATCTCGAGCTTCTCCACCACCCGCAGCGAGTTGTGGTTCTCCGGCCTGATCGACACCTCGATCCGGTGCAGCCCGGCCTCGAAGCAGTGGTCGATCACCAGCGCCACCGCGCGGGGCATCACACCCCGGCCGGCGTACCGCTCGTCGAGCCAGTAGCCGATCGAGGCGAAGTGCGCCGAGCCGTGCACGATGTTCGAGACCGTCACCTGGCCGGCGAAGGCACCGTCGACCTCGATCGCGAAGGGCAGGGCCTGGCCACGGCGTGCGGCCCGGCGTTGACGACGTACGAGGGCGGCGAAGCTGGCCGGGCGGGCCTCTCCCCCGGGCGGAACGGTCGCGTCCCAGGGCTCCAGCCAGTGCGCATTGCGCCGGCGGGCCTGCGACCAGGCGGGCCCGTCGCGCAGCGACAGCGGGCGCACCCGCACCTCACGGCTCTCCAGCACCACCGGCCACAGCCGTGCCCGACCGAGCGGACGCGTCATCGGTGGTCACTCCCCAGGATCTGGGCGAGCGCGTGCTCCAACACCGGCGTGAGGACGGCCAGGGCGTCGGTGACCCCACCGCGCGAGCCGGGCAGGTTGATCACCAGCGCATCGCCGATGGTGCCGGCCAGGCCCCGCGACAGCATCGCCGTCGGGACGCCCTGGGCGACACCGGCCGCGCGGATCGCCTCGGCGATGCCGGGCACCTCGCGGTCCAGCAGCGGCCCGGTGACCTCGGGGGTCTGGTCGGTCGGGGTGAGACCGGTGCCGCCGGTGGTCAGCACGAGCCGTGCGCCGCCGATGACGTACGCCGAGATGGCCTGGGCCACGGGCTGACCGTCGGGCACCACCGCCGGAGCCGGGACGCTGAACCCGAGTGCGGTCAGGGCCTCGACCAGGATCGGGCCGGTCAGGTCGGCGTACACGCCGGCGGAGGCACGGTTGGAGGCCACCACCACTCCGGCCTTGATCGAGCTCACCGCTGGTCCCCCTCGGGTTGGTCGTGGATCTCATCGCGCTGCCACTGACCCGAGCGGCCACCGGTCTTGGACTCGACCCGGACGTCGGTGATCACAGCGGCCTTGTCGACCGCCTTCACCATGTCGATCACGGTCAGCGCCGCGACGGTGACGGCGGTCAGCGCCTCCATCTCGACGCCGGTGCGGTCGGTGGTGCGCACGGTGGCGGCGATCTCGACGGCGTCGTCGGCCAGGGCGAGGTCGACGGTGACGCCGCTGATCGCCAGCGGGTGGCACAGCGGGATCAGGTCGGGGGTCTTCTTGGCACCCATGATCCCGGCGATCCGGGCGACGCCGAGCGCGTCGCCCTTGGCCACGCCGGGGCCGCGCAGCAGCGCGATCACCTCGGCCGAGACCAGCACCCGCCCGGTCGCGATGGCGGTCCGTGCGGTGACGTCCTTGGCCGAGACGTCGACCATCCGGGCCGCCCCGGTCTCGTCGATGTGGGTGAGCCGGATCTCGTCGGTGGTGAACCCGGAAGTCGGCGGTGGTGAACCCGGAAGTCGGTCAGTCATCGAACGCCAGCACCTCCACCTCGGCACCGGCGTCGAGCTCGGTGACCTCCTCGGGCACCACGATCAGACAGGTCGCCAGGGCCAGGTCGCCGAGCAGGTGCGAGCCGGGGCCTCCGGCCAGGGTCGCGGTCGGCACCCCGTCGGCACCGGCGGTGAGCATCCCGCGCAGGAACTGGCGCTTGCCCGGGATGGAGGTCAGCGGCTCGGCCAGCCGGGCCGAGGTCAGCGTCGGCTCCTCGGGAAAGATCCCCTGCAGACGCCGCAGCGCCGGCCTGACGAACAGCTGGAAGGAGACCCACGCCGAGACCGGGTTGCCGGGCAGCGCGAGCAGCGGGGTGCGGTCCGGGCCGACGTACCCGAAGCCCTGCGGCTTGCCGGGCTGCATCGCCAGCGGGCCGAACCAGACGCCGCGGCCGGCCAGGGCCTCCTTCACCACGTCGTAGTCCCCGGCCGAGACACCGCCCGAGGTCACCACCAGGTCCGCACGGACCAGCTGGTCGTCGAGCGCCTCCAGGAAGGCGTCGGGCTGGTCGGGCACGAGACCGACCCGGTAGACGATCGCACCGGCGGCCTTGGCGGCCCCGGCGAGCAGGAACGAGTTCGCGTCGTAGATCGAGTCCGGGCCCAGCGGCTGACCGGGGTCACGCAGCTCCGAGCCGGTGGAGAGCACCACCACCCGCGGCCGTGGCCGGGTCAGCACCGAGGCGTGACCGGTGGCGGCCAGCAGCCCGAGGTGGCGCGGCCCGATCCGGGTCCCGGCCGGGAGCACCAGGTCCCCGGCCTCGACGTCGTCGCCGCGCGAGCGGACGTAGTGCCCGAGCCGGTCGGGCGCATGCCGGATCTGTACGGCGGCCACGCCACGATCGGTGGACTCGTACGGCACCACCGTGTCGGCGCCGATCGGCAGCGGCGCACCGGTCATGATCTTGGCCGCCGTCCCCGGGGCGAGCGCGAGCAGGGTCGCCGCACCGGCGGCGTTCTCCCCCACGACCGGCAGCGTCACCGGGTAGAGCGGCGCCGCGCCGCGGACGTCCTCCCAGGCCACCGCGTAGCCGTCCATCGAGGAGTTGTCGAAGCCCGGCAGCGAGACCCGCGCCGTGACGTCGGCGACCGCGGTCAGGCCGAGGGTGTCGAGCAGCGGCATCGGGGAGGCGGGCAACGGCGCCAGGTCCTCCAGGATCCTGGCGCGATACTCCTCGACCGAGGCAGGAGCAGTGGGGGTGTCAGGCACCAGACGACAGTACCGAGTCCGGGGCCACCCGGACGGGCCCCGCTCCGTCGACCACCACATCGCCGATCACCTGGACGCCGGCACCGAAGGTGGCGTCGGCCTTGATCGTGAACGAGGTCGCCTTGCGCAGGCTCGGGGTGCCCTCGGGGAAGCGCTTCTCGAACTCGGCGACGACCTTGTAGTGCCGACCGGTGAGGTCCACGAACGGCACCTCCTCGACGGTCTGCTCCAGGCGGTAGTCACCGGCCATGTCGTAGACGTCGGAGCGCAGCACGAGCAGGTCGTTGGTGGTCTTCACCGGGATGAACCGGTCCCGGTCGACCTCGATCAGCTGGGCGCCCTCGAAGACCTCGATCGCCGCCCCCATCGCGGTCTCGACCTGCACCACCTTGGGGCTGGTGCCGTCGGCGGGGTCGACCGTCTTCACGTTGCGGATCATCGGCAGGCCGAGGATGCCGCTGCGGGCGTCGAGGGTCTCGCGCATCGCGACCAGGTCGAACCAGAGGTTGTTGGTGCTCATGTAGCGGTGCCGGTCCAGGTCGGCCAGCGCCTGCAGGTCCTCGGGTGCGGTCTGCGCGGTCTCGCGCAGCACGATCCGGCCGTCGGACTTGCGCCGGGCGAAGTGGCCGCCCTTACGGTCACTGGCGGTGCGCTGCACGGCCTCGATCGCGAACGGCGCTCCCGAGCGGGCGAACCAGCCAGCCACCCGCGGGTCCGGGATCGCACCGAGGTTGTCGGAGTTGGAGACGAAGACGTAGCGGAAGCCCTCGTCGATCAGCTGGTCGAGCAAGCCGGTGCCCCGCAGCGCGGTGTAGAGGTCGCCGTGACCGGGCGGGCACCACTCCTGGTCGGGGTCCTTGGGCCAGGTGACCGGGCTGAGGTCGCTGAGCAGGAGCTTGGGCTCCATGTTCTGCAGGAACTCCAGCGGCAGCCCCTCGACCGGGAGGTCGGTGTAGCGCGCCAGCGCCGCCAGCGTGTCGCCGCTGGTGCGGAAGGAGTTCATGAACAGCAGGGGCAGGGCGACCTGGTGCTTCTCCCTCAGGTGCAGCACCTGGCGGGCGATGACATCCAAGAAGGAGAGGCCCTTGCGGACACAGAGCAGGGACTTCGCCCTGTCCATCCCCATGGAGGTGCCCAGCCCACCGTTGAGCTTGATCACGACGACCTTCGCCAACGCTTCTGCCGCCGTCTCGTCGTCGACCTCGACATCGGACAAGGACGGCATCTCGACGGGTTCGATGGACGATTCCGGGATCAGACCGGTCTCTCCGAGCTCGAGCAGGCGGTAGTAGTGGGCAAAGGTCTCGATGGCGACCTTGTCGACGCCAGCCTCCCGCATCTTGACGGTGGCCTTCTGCAGCCCTGCGTTACCCATAAGGGGGATCGTAAGGTGAAGTGGTGACCTTGCGGGAACCGGACCCTCGAAAGACTGCGGCGCGTGACCAGATCCTGGCGGGCCGAAAGCGCCTCTCGGTGGGCGAGATCCGCCACGCCGCGGCCGCCCTCGCCGAGGTGGCGCAAGGCGCTGCCGCCGTACGCCGGGCTGCGACCGTGGCCGCCTACGTGTCGATCGGCGCCGAACCCGGCACCGGACCGCTCCTGGACGCTCTGGCCGCCGCTGGCAAGCGGGTGATCCTGCCCGTGCTCCAGCGCGACAACGACCTGGACTGGGCGGTCTACACCGGTGACCTGGTCCCGGCGAGCCGCGGGCTGCTCGAACCCACCGGACCACTCCTGGGCCCCGACGCGATCGCCACCGCCGACCTGGTGCTGGTGCCCGGGCTGGGCGTGTCGCACGCCGGGGAGCGGCTGGGCCGCGGGGGTGGCTCCTACGACCGGGCGCTGGCCCGGGTGCCGCGCGGCACCGACGTCTGGATCGTGCTCTACCCCAGCGAGGTGGGCCTCACGGTGCCCGTCGAGGAGCACGACCGACCCGTCACCGGGGCGCTCACCTCGCACGGCGTGACGCTCTTCGTCTGAGCCTCGGCGGGTGCCGCTGGGCGGGCGGCGAATAACCGGAGCCGTCCCGATGTTTGTATCCTTGGCACTCGAAAACCGAGAGTGCCAGAGCGAAGGAGAGTGACGTGCCGACTTATCAGTACGCCTGCACGGAATGCGGCTACGACTTCGAGCAGGTGCAGTCGTTCTCGGACGCGGCGCTGACCGAGTGCCCCCAGTGCCACGGGAAGCTGCGCAAGGTCTTCAGCGCCGCGGGTGTGGTGTTCAAGGGCAGCGGCTTCTACCGGACCGACTCGCGTTCGAGCGCGTCGTCCAGCTCCTCGTCCTCCGAGTAGAGCCCCCGACACGGCGTCCACGACGCGAACAGGCCCGGACCGCTGAGCGGTCCGGGCCTGGTGCGTGTCGGCTGCGTGTGCAGCCGCAAGCTCACTTGGCAGCGAGGCTGCTGCGGATCTCCTTGAGGACGTCGAGCTCGGTCTCGCCGGGCTCCGGGTCCGGGAAGAACCGCTCCTTGGCCTTCGTGTACGGCGCCACCACGAAGAAGTAGACGATCGCGGCGATGATCACGAACGCGACGACGGCGTTCAGGAACGCACCGAAGCTGTTGGGGGCATCGCTGAACACCTTGGAGGCGCTGTCGGGCATGAGGCTGGTCAGCCAGCTGGTGAAGGTGGTGACGACCTTCCCGAAGGCGGTCGCGATGATGACGGCAGTCGCCAGGGCCACCAAGTCGCCCTGGAGCAAGAACTTCTTGAACCCGTTCATGATGTAACTCCTGTAGTCCAGTGGGGAGTGCGGAGTGACCCCCGAGCACACCCGACCCTAACGGTCCCACGCGTACGTGAGAACCGACCGCACCGCTGCTGCAGTGACGGATGAGGCCTGTGTTCTGGTCACCCCGACAATGATCAGACGGCCCCCAGCGGCTCCCGTGACGCGATTCTGAGAACTTTCTGGCACGGTCTGCAAGATCGTGACGCCACTCGCCACCACCTGCGCGGCGGTGCTCTCGCCCGTCGCCGGTGTCGCCAGCAGCGTCACCGTGTCGCCTGGCTCGAGCAGGGCCGCCATCTCCGCGTCGGGCAGGCGCACCGGCAGCGGGGTGAGGCCGGGATGGTCAGCCAGCAGCCGCTCCCCCAGGGTGCGGGCCACCGCCGTCGGCACCGGGCCGGGTGGCGGATCGGGCCGCACCGCCTGGAGACCGGCGAGCACCGCGACAGCACTCAACAGTGCCGCCAGCAGCCGGCGATGACCGAGGACGACGCGGCGCACACGCCGCACCAGCGAGGTACGAGAGACCCGAGACGGTGCCATGCCCCGACGCTAGGCCGATCCGGCCGGAGGCGTCGGACGTTATCCACAGGCCCGGGTGGGGCGTGCCTCAGACCTTGCCGTGGTGCGGCGGGACCTGGGAGCGCAGCCAGGCGTCCTCCTCGCGATCACGCTGGTCGCGCGGCTCGTCGCGGTCGTCCAGGGTGCTCTCGGGCAGCGCGTCGCCGAAGATCCGCGCGAGGCGGGCCTTGCGCTTCCACTCCGGCTCGACGGGCTTCGCCGGCTTGGCCGGCTTGGCCGGGGCGTCGGACTCCTCCGGCTGGCTGGTGTCGTTGGTGTCGCTGGGGTCGTGGGGTTCGCTCACGTGCACAGGCCTGCCGCTTCGAGGGCGGCGTTGTCGGCCGCCGTACGACCGTTGGCCTCCAACGAGGGCGAGGCCGACGGGCTCTTCGTCGCCGACCCGCTGGCCGAGCCCGACGGGCTGCCGGACGCACTGCCCGAGGCGGTGGCCGACGGCGAGTCCGATGCGGTGGCCGACGGGGTCGGGTTGGGCGACTCGGACTGGCCCGGCAGGTGGTCGACGCTGATCACGGCCTGGCCGGTGAGGTCGGTCGGGAGGGTCTTGTCGTGCAGGATCCGCTTCCACACCACGTCGGCCTCCGAGGTCCAGGCGACCCGGTTCGGGTCCGAGGGGGCGGGGCCGTTGGGGATGGTGATGAACTTGATCCCGCCGGCGCCGACGTTCTTGAACTGGAGCGCGAGCTTGACCAGGTCGGTGAGGTTCATGTCGAGCGTGAGCGACTTGGTCGCCGCGTCGAGGAACTTGGTCACCTTGATCGGGTTGGCCAGGGTGTCGGCGGAGAGCACCTGGCTCACCATCGCGCCGATGAACGCCTGCTGGCGCTTGACCCGGCCGATGTCGGAGCCGTCACCGATGCCGTGCCGCACCCGGACGTAGGCCAGGGCGGCCTTGCCCTGGATCTTGCGGGTGCCGGCCTTGATGAAGATGCCGTACTGCTCGGAGTGGATGTCCTTGGGCACGCAGACCTCGACGCCGCCGATGGCGTCGACCATGTTCTTGAAGCTGCCGAAGTTGACAGTGACGTAGTGGTCGACCGGGATCCCGGTGTCGTGCATGAACTGGGCGACCGTGCAGGCCTCGCCGCCGATCGAGTAGGCCGCGTTCCACATCACGTTGGTGGCGGCCGGATGGATGATCGACTTGTCCTTCTTGTCCTTGCACTCGGGTCGGTCGACCAGCGAGTCACGCGGGATCGAGATGCCGTACGCCGTCTTCCGGTCCGCACTGAGGTGCACCAGGATCGTCGTGTCGGCGCCGTCGCCCCCGGGGATGCCGTCGATGTTGCAGCCGGCGCAATCGCGAGTGTCGGAGCCCATCACCAGGATGTTGAGCGCGCCGGTGGGGCCGACATCGGCCGGCACTGTCGGCTTCGGCTCCAGGATGTCTCCGGAGATATCGACGGTGTTCAGGTTGCCGTTGAGGTGCCGGTAGAAGAACGCCACCGACATCGCCGAGACCAGGGCCAGGGTGAGCAGCGTGGAGAGCAGCACCTTGCCGACCGTGTGCCGCTTGGCACTGTGCGCGCGGCGGCTGCCGGCACGCGAGGAGGAGCGGCGCTCGACACGCGGGTCACGGGGCGCGTCGTCGCCGTACCCGGCGGCGGCCCGGACGATCGGGTTCTCGCGGGTGGAGTCGTCTGTGGAAGGAACGACGGGATCGCCCGGCGTGTCGTCGGCGCGGTCCCATGCGTCGTTCATCTTGACATTGTGACGTGCCGACCTGAGAAGAGTCCAAGCGGTGCCCCCGGCAGGATTCGAACCTGCGACGCACGGTTTAGGAAACCGACGCTCTATCCCCTGAGCTACGAGGGCGGCGTGCGCCATCCTCCCGCACATGCCTGCCGACTTCGAATCCGCACCCCCGGGACCATCGTCCTCATTGTGGCGGCCGAGGTTTACGGCCCCGGCCAGTGGGTAGGTCAGGCGTCGAACCCCGGCACGAGAGGAGAGACGATGGAGACGCTGGAGCTCACGATCAGTGCGTTCACCCGTCGCACCCGCTCGCTGCTGGTCCGCCATACCCAGACCCCGCTGACCCGCGGCCTGGAGCCCGGTGAGCGGGTCGAGGTCCGCGACGGCGCGACCCGGTGGACCGCGACGGTCCGCGACATCGACTTCGAGCTGACCGACACCCTCTACCGGCTCGAGCTCGGCACCTCCTCGACGGTCCCCCAGCCGCTGGCCGGCGTGCCGCTCAGCACCGGCGACGTGGTCGACCTGCTGCGCGGGCTGACCACCCCGGTGGCCGCCGTGCCGACCCGGACCGGCGAGGGCCGCGACCGGGTGCTCCGCGCCACCTAGCCTCCACCCCAGGGCTCCCCGACCGGCCCGCAGGCTCCCCCGGACCGGCCCACTCCCTGGGGATGGCCGGAGATGACTAGTCCATCTGGGCTATCACCCGGGGGTGATGAGCGGCCGACCGCATCATTTTCACGGTGAGAACCTCGGAAATGCTGCGACTTTCGTCCCGAGTGCCGATGATCTAGACATGTCACAGGGAGGGAACGTCCGCGTGTTTCTCGTGGACGACCATGAAATCGTCCGCCGTGGGGTCAAGAGCCTGCTCGAGTCTGAGGGAGACATCGAGGTCGTCGGCGAGGCCGGCATGGCGACCGGCACCGCTGCCGCCATCCTGGCTGCGCGCCCCGATGTCTGCGTCCTCGACGCCAGTCTCCCTGACGGGTCGGGCATCGACGTGTGCCGTGAGGTGCGCGCCGCCGACCCGGAGATCAAGGCGCTGATCCTGACGTCGTACGACGACGACAACGCCATCTCCGCGGCGATCCTGGCCGGTGCCGCCGGCTTCGTGCTCAAGCAGATCGAGGGCAACTCCCTGATCAGCGGCGTGCGGCTGGTCGCCTCGGGCCACAGCCTGATCGACCCCGCCGTCGCGGCCCGGGTGGTGCAGCAGGTGCAGTTCCACCGCCGCACCCTCGACCTGATGGCCGACCTCACGCCGCAGCAGTCGAAGATCCTCTTCCTGATCGCCGAGGGTCTGACCAACCGCCAGATCGCCGAGCGGCTCTTCCTGGCCGAGAAGACGGTCAAGAACCACGTCACCGGCCTGCTGGCGCGCCTCGGGGTGCAGCACCGCACCCAGGCCGCCGTGCTGGCTCTCAAGTTCCGTGGCGAGCAGGGCACCCCGACCACGTCGACGGGCGCCCCGGTCCCGATGCAGCGCGACGGCGGCTCCTCGAGCCTGCTCTCGGAGCTCTCCCGCTGAGACCGATCTGCGCGCAGCAGGTCCAGCACTGCGACAGCACAAGGCGCTCGCCCCGATCGGGGCGAGCGCCTTGTGCGTTGTCCGGGCCGCAGAACGGCGCCGGTCCACTCAGAGCTTGAAGTGGCCGACCAGCTGCTTGAGGTCGTCAGCCATGCCGGTGAGCTCGGTCGCCGACTGCAGCGTGTTGTGGGCGCCCAGGCGGGTGTCGGCGGCAGCCGAGGCCACCTGCGTCACATCCTCAGCAATCCCATTGGCCCCCGCAGCAGCCTCCGTCACCGACCGCGCGATCTCATTCGTCGTCGCGGTCTGCTCCTCCACCGCCGAAGCGATCGTGGTCTGAATGTCGTTGATCTTCGCGATCACACCACTGATCCGACTGATCGCCGACACAGCACCCTGCGTATCAGCCTGAATCGCCTCGATCTTCGCCCCG
>NZ_JASLGR010000059.1 GCF_030150155.1 Nocardioides sp. | reverse complement strand
GATCGCTAGAGTTACGGCGGCCATAGCGAGAGGGAAACACCCGGTCCCATCCCGAACCCGGAAGTTAAGCCTCTCAGCGCCGATGGTACTGCAACCGCGAGGTTGTGGGAGAGTAGGACGCCGCCGGACATACTTTATGCGCAGGGCCATCCCGTTCACGGGATGGCCCTGCTGCCATTTCGAAAGCCGTCGCGCTCAGCGGATGATGCGCATCAGCGATCCCACCGCCGGCTTCGGCTGGAAGGAGGTCGCCTTCTCCGGCAGCGTGCGGCCACTGAAGGCTGCTGTCGAGATGTCGTCGAAGGCCGGGGGAGGAAGCAGGAGCGCCACGGCGCTCCGGTGACGCAGGGCGTCCAGGGCTGCGTCGTGCTCGTGGTGGAACTCGATGTCCCACGGCCCCCGGGGCAGCGCCGGGATCAGACGCTCGTGGAGCGCTTCGACCAGCGCACGGCCGTTGGTCGGGGTGAGGTCGAGTGTCGCCCACCGACGGCCGTCGGTCACCACGACGCGCTGACGCTTCGCGTCGGGGCGCAGCTCGTGCGGACGGAACTGGAACGGCGCGCCGATCGACCGGGCCGCCGCCTGGATGTCGGCTAGCGTCACGCGGGGGAGGACCCGATGGATCGCCCCGACCGCCAACGGCGTCACGTCCTGGTCCACCAGGAACGCCAGCCCTCGGTCGTAGGCACCCCCGGGGATGCGTGCCTGCATCCGCAGATACGCCGCGTAGCGGTGGTGACCGTCGGCAATCATCGCTCGCGACGACGCCATCGCCTCGCTGACGGAGGTGAGGAGATCAGGATCGCGCAGGGCCCAGATCCGGTGTGGGTGGCCTGCGTGATCGGCGTACTGGCGCGTGGGTGCCTCCAGCACGACCGCAGCCAGCAGCGACTTCAGGGCAGCGGAGCCGCGGTGCACCAGCAGGATCGGGGCCGGCTGCAGTGCCATCTGCGCCATCCGGTCGACCAGCTCGTCGGACTGGCGCGGGTGGATCTCCTCGTGCGGGACGACCGCAGCCACGCTCGCGTCGACGGCACGGGTAGTGAGCTCAAGCAGACCGACCAGGCCACGGACCGTGGTGACGCCGTCGCTGTACTCGTGCAGATAGAGGGCAGGATCGGAGTCCTGCATCAGCCGACGTCGGCGGTCCCACTGCTCGATACGTGCCTCGACGCCCTTCCAGGGGCGGGCGAACAGCCGGGCAGAGGCAGGGTCCCCGACGAGGACCGGCTGCATCAGGGTCGCCGCGAACGGCGTGAGCTGGAGTGGACCCGCGAGGGACGGTGGCACCACCGTTCGCATGTCCATCGCACCATCGTAGGGTGACCGGCATGGAGTCGACCGCTGGCCGCGCCCTGATCAACCGATATGACGTGGTGATGTTGGACCTCGACGGGGTGGTCTACATCGGCGGGGCAGCGGTGCCCGGTGCACCGGAGTACCTGGCCCAGGCCCGCGGCGCCGGGGCCCGCCTGGCGTTCGTGACGAACAACGCCGCACGGCGTCCCGAGACCGTCTCCGATCACCTGGTGGAGCTCGGCGTCCCCGCCACGCCGGCCGACGTCGTCACCTCGGCCCAGGCCGCTGCACGGGTCCTGGCAGACCGGCTTCCGGCCGGAAGCCGGATCGCCACCCTCGGTTCCGACGGTCTGCTGGCTGCCCTCGAGGCGGTCGGCCTGGTCCCGGTCGCGGTCGACGACGTCAGTGCCGTCGCGATCGTCAACGGCTACGCCCCCGAGGTGACCTGGCGCCAGATCATGCGGGCCGCGGTCCGGATCAAGGAGGGGCTGTGGTGGGTCGCCACCAACACCGACCTCACGATCCCCACCGCCTTCGGCACCGCCCCCGGCAACGGCGTGATGGTGGAGCTGCTGCAGGGCTTCAGCGGCGTCACCCCGGTCGTCGCGGGCAAGCCCGACCGCCCGCTGCTGGACGAGACCATCCGCCGGGTCGGGGGAGAGCGTCCACTGATGGTCGGGGACCGGCTCGACACCGACATCGCCGGTGGCGCCCATGCCGGGGTCGACACGCTGCTGGTGATGACCGGGGTCACCGGCGTCGCCGACCTTGCTGCGGCCCGGGGCGAGGAGAGGCCGACGTACGTCGCTGCCGACCTCGGCGGTCTGGTGCGCGAGCCGAGCGAGGTCGTGAGCGCTGCGGACGAGGTCACCTGCGGCGGCTGGCGGGTCACGATCCAGGCCGGTGCCCTGAAGGTCGAGGGCGAGGGCGCCGTCGACGACTGGTGGCGGGCCGTGGCCGCTGCGGCATGGCAGGTCGCTGACAGCACCGGGACGGTCGCGAATGTCGATGCCCTCACCCCGCCGACGGGTCGGTAACCTTCTCGACATGACTGAGGGGATCGAGGCCACGGTGGCGGCAGCGCAGGTGCGTACCGGTGTGCCGCTGGTCGACTCGATCCTGGAGTCCGTCGAAGCCGCGGCAGACCTGCCGCCCGAGGCCCAGGTGGGCGTCTTCGAGCGGGCTCACGAGCAACTGCGTCGCGCTCTGGACGCACCGACCGATGCGGCTCCGGCCGCTAGTGAAGACGACTGACGATGGCCCATGCCGGAAGCCCCCGCCGCCTACGACTCGACGCCGAGCTGGTGCGTCGTTCGTTGGCCCGATCCCGCGAACACGCCTCGGAGCTGATCGCTGCAGGTCGTGTGACAGTCTCCGGTGCGGTGGCGACCAAGCCCGCGACCGGCGTCACCACCGATGTCGCGATCGTGGTCCGCCCCGACCCGCTCAGCCCCGACTACGTCTCCCGGGGTGCGCACAAGCTCGTCGGCGCACTGACGGCGTTCGGGGCCCTCGGGCTGAGCGTCCAGGGACGCCGCTGTCTGGACGCCGGTGCCTCCACCGGTGGCTTCACCGAGGTGCTGCTGCGCAACGGCGCCGCCCAGGTGCTCGCCGTCGACGTCGGCTACGGCCAACTGGCCTGGAAGCTCCAGTCCGACGAGCGGGTGGTGATCCACGACCGGACCAACATCCGTGAGATCACACCGGAGTCGATGGGCGGCCCCGTCGACCTCATCGTTGGTGACCTCTCCTTCATCTCCCTCGAGCTCGTCCTGGACGCGCTGCTCGGCGTGATGCAGCCTGACGGCGACCTCGCTCTGATGGTGAAGCCCCAGTTCGAGGTTGGCAAGGACCGGGTCGGCAAGGGCGGCGTCGTGCGTGACTCCGCGCTCCGCGCCGAGGCCGTCGTCTCCGTCGCCCATGCCGCCGCTGCCCGCGGGTGGGGTGCGCGGGCGGTGACCACCAGTCCGCTGCCGGGCCCCTCGGGCAACGTCGAGTTCTTCCTCTGGCTGCGTCGCGGCGAGCCCACGATCACCGATGACGAGATCACCGAGGCGGTCGTGAACAAGGTCGGCCTCAGCCTTCCTGGGGAAGAACGCCCCGAAGTGTCGGACCAGTCTGAGAGGCTGCAGCCATGACCACCCCTGCGGATGTCGTCCGCCGTGTGCTGATGCTGACCCACACGGGTCGGCCTGAGGCGCGCGCGGTCGCGGCACAGTTCACCAAGGCGCTCGAGGAGCACGGCATCATCGTCCGGATGCCGGCCGACGAGTCGGCCGAGCTCGGCCTCGCGCCGCGCGGTTTCGTGCCCGGCGTCGAGCTGGGCGAGACCGCCGAGGACTGCGAGCTGGTCCTCGTGATCGGCGGGGACGGGTCGATCCTGCGCGCCGCCGAGGTCACCCACGGCAGCAACGTGCCGGTCCTGGGGGTCAACCTGGGCCACGTCGGCTTCCTCGCCGAGGCCGAGGTCGAGGACGTCGGCACCGTGCTCGATGCGATCGTCCACCGGCACTACACCATCGAGGATCGACTCACCCTCGACGTGAAGGTGACCAATGACGGCGACGAGGTCTTCCGCACCTTCGCTGTCAACGAGGCGAGCGTGGAGAAGGCGGCACGCGAGCGCATGCTCGAGGTCGTCATCGAGATCGACGGACGTCCGCTGTCCCGGTTCGGCTGCGACGGCGTGGTCTGTGCCACCCCGACCGGCTCGACCGCCTACAACTTCTCTGCCGGTGGCCCGATCGTGTGGCCCTCGGTGGAGGCCCTGCTGATGGTGCCGATCAGCGCCCATGCCCTCTTCGCCCGCCCGCTGGTGGTCTCGCCCACCTCGACGATGGCGGTCGAGGTGATCAAGACGACCAACGGCGCCGGAGTGCTGTGGTGCGACGGCCGTCGAGCCGTCGACCTGCCGCCCGGCGCCCGGATCGAGGTCACCCGCGGTGACCGTCCGGTCCGTCTGGTCCGGCTCCACCAGGCGCCGTTCACCGACCGCCTGGTGGCCAAGTTCGACCTGCCCGTCGAGGGCTGGCGCGGCGTGGCCTCGCGCCGGGGGAGCAGCGATGATTGAGGAGCTTCGGATCAGCTCCCTGGGCGTGATCGACTCCTCCGTGCTCGAGCTCGGACCCGGCCTGACCGTCATCACCGGTGAGACCGGCGCGGGCAAGACGATGGTCGTGACGGCGCTCGGACTGCTGCTCGGCGGACGCGCCGACGCCGGCTCGGTCCGACGCGGCTCCAAGAGTGCCCGGGTCGAGGGACTGATCAGCACCGCCGGCCTGCCCGGCCTCGTCGACGCCGTCACCGAGGCCGGTGGCGAGGTCGAGGACGACTCCGTCCTGCTGGCCCGCACCGTCGCGGCCGAGGGACGTTCCCGTGCCTTCGTCGGCGGCGCCGCGGTGCCGATCACCACCCTTGCCGGCGTCAGCGAGCCCCTCGTCGCCGTCCACGGCCAGTCCGACCAGCACCGGCTGCTCCAGGGCCGAGCACAGCGCGACGCCCTGGACCGCTTCGGTGGGCCCGCGCTGGCCGAGGTGCTGGGGGAGTACACCCAGCGCTACCGCGACCTGGTCGCGGTCGAGACCGAGCTGGCCGAGGTCAGTGCCTCGGCCCGTGAACGTGCCCGCGAGGCCGACCTGCTCCGCTTCGGCGTCGGCGAGGTCGAGGCCGTCGACCCCCAGCCGGGCGAGGACGTCCAGCTCGCCACCGAGGAGGCGCGGCTCGGCTTCGCCGACACCCTGCGCCGAGCCGCCGAGAACGCCCGCGAGGCGCTCTCCTCCGAGGACGGTCACCCCGACGCGCTCGGCGCCCTGGCCGCGGCCCGCACCGAGCTCGAGGGGGTGCGCGCCCACGACCCCGAGGCAGCCACCCTCGCCGACCGGGTCGGCGAGCTCACCTACCTGCTCTCCGACCTCGCTGCCGACGTCGCGTCCTACGCCACCTCGGTCGAGACCGACCCGATGCGGCTGGCCACCGTCTCCGAGCGCCGCGCAGCGCTCGGCGCGCTGACCCGCAAGTACGGCGAGACCATCGACGAGGTGCTGGCCTGGGCCGCGGAGTCCTCCGACCGCCTCCTCGACCTCGACGGCACCGACGAGCGGATCGAGCAGCTGCGCCGCCGGCGTGCCCAGGTCAGGTCCGAGCTGGCCGACCTCGCACAGCGGCTCAGCACGCTCCGCACCGAGGCCGCCGCCCGGCTCTCCGCCGAGGTCACCGCCGAGCTCGGGCACCTCGCCATGCCGCACGCCAGGGTCACCATCGTGGTCTCCCAGATCGAGGCGGACCCCGCGACCGGCAAGGCACCGCTGGCCGTCGGCACGCGTCACCTGCGGTTCGGCTCCGGTGGCGTCGACGACGTCGAGTTCCTGCTCGCGGCCAACACCGGCTCCGACCCGCGTCCGCTGCACAAGGGTGCCTCGGGCGGTGAGCTCTCCCGGGTCATGCTCGGCCTGGAGGTCGCGCTGGCGGGGACCAGCCCGGTGCCCACGTTCGTCTTCGACGAGGTCGACTCCGGGGTCGGCGGCGCTGCCGCGGTCGAGGTCGGGCGCCGGCTGGCGAAGCTCGCCCGCACTGCTCAGGTCCTGGTCGTCACCCATCTCCCGCAGGTGGCGGCGTACGCGGACCGGCATGTGATCGTGGAGAAGTCGCACGACGGCACCGTCACCAGCTCGGGTCTGACGCTCCTCGACGATGCCGGTCGCGAGCGCGAGCTGTCCCGGATGCTCGCCGGGATGGCCGACTCCGACACGGCGCTGGCCCATGCCCGCGAGCTGCTCGACGTCGCCCGCAACGCACTGTGAGGCTTCCCACAGGACCGGCGGTGCCAGGCGGCATCTGACACGCCCACCGACCTCGGGTTGGCGGATTGGGGACGGCTCGGATGCGACCATGACGGGGTTATGAAGATCTCCACCCGGCCCACCGTTCCTGCTCTCGGTGTGACCGGTCCTGCGCGGGTCGGTCGTCCGACCAAGTCGCTCCTTCCCCGGCTCAACCGGGGCGATGTCGCCGTGATCGATCACCGAGATCTCGACCGTCCGACCGCCGAGGCGCTGGTGCGCGCTGGTGTCGTCGCGGTGGTCAACGCCCAACCGATGTTCTCGGGGCGCTACGCCAACCTCGGACCGGCGGTGCTGGCCGAGGCGGGCATCGTCGTCGTCGACGGGGTCGGCTCGTCGGCGTACGCCCGACTGGCCGACAACCCCGGGGAGATCCGGCTGCACGAGGGCAGCATCTTCACCGGGACCGACCTGCTCGTCGCCGGACGTGATGTCACCGCCGAGCACATCAAGGCCGAGATGGAGCGCGCCGACGTTGGTCTGGCAGCGCACGTCGAGACCTTCACCCGCAACAGCGCCGAGCTGATCCGCCGCGACCTCGACCTCCTCCTGGAGGGCGAGGGCCTGCCCGCGATGCCGACAGCCCTGCAGGGACGCCCGACCCTGGTCGTCGGCCAGGCCCACCCGGCCGAGATTGTCCACCTGCGCTCCTTCGTCTCCCAGGAGCGTCCGGCGGTGATCGCCGTCGACGCGGCCGCGGACCGACTCCGCGCCCACCGGATCCAGGCCGACGTCATCGTCATCTCCGAAGCCGACCGGCTGCCCGCCAGCAAGGTGCTCAAGGCCGCCAGCGTGGTCGTGCTGGTCAACGACGCCGGTACGTCGACCGAGGCGGCCGAGGCCCTCGGACGCAGTGGCGTCGAACCACGCCTGGTCCGCACCCAGGCCAACGGTGACGACGTCGCGGTCCTCCTGGCCGGTGCCCTGCAGGCCTCGGTCGTGGTCGGGGCGGGGTTGCCGGCCTCGCTGGCTGACTTCCTCGACCGGCAGCGGCCCGGTCTCGCCGGGGCGTTCCTGGCCCGGCTGGCGATCGGCGGGCGCTACGTCGACGCCAGCACCGTCCCTCTGCTCTACACCGGCCGGGTGAGGCCCTGGCACGTCGTCACCCTCGGCGTGGCCGGGGTGGCCGGTCTCGCGCTGGCGATCGCCGCCACGCCGATCGGTCAGGCCTGGCTCGACACCCTGCAGGGGTGGTTCTGATGCGGAAGCTCGTCGTCGCCGTCCTGGTGCTCTTCGCGCTCGCGATCGGGATCGCCCTGGGCACCGGCCCACTTGGCGACAAGATCGACGAGGAACGTCATCCGGTCAGTGCGTCCGCCTCGGCCTCGCGTAGCTCCGACCCGCTCGACAGCGCCCTGGCCACCTCGGTAGCGCCGTCGGTGCTGGCCGGCAAGCTCACCGGTCAGACCGTCACCCTGGTGGTCCTGCCCGGTGCCAGTGACGCCACCGTCCGCGGCCTGAGCGCCGACATCACCGCAGCCGGGGGAGCGGTGGCCTCCACCGCCAAGCTCACCGACACCTTCACCAACCCCGGGGAGAAGGCGCTGATCGACTCCCTGGGCACCCAGATCCTCGCTCAGACGCCGGGCGTGGTGGACGCCACGCTGACGACGTACCCGCGGATCGGCGCCCTGCTCGGCGTCGCGCTCACGACCACGGCGGCGCCTACCCCGGTGACTCCCGCTGCGGCCACCCTGCGCGAGACGTTCGACGCCGGTGAGCTGATCTCGGCACCGATCACGGGCAACCTCGCCACCCTGACCCTGGTCGTCGGTGGCGACCATGTCGACACCCCGATCCTCACCGGCGTGCTGACTGGACTGCGCTCCAAGAGCCGCGGCCTGGTGCTGGCCGGTGTCGCCCGGTCCAAGGACGTCGCCGCCGTGCGAGCCGCCTCCCTCCCGGTCGGCACCTTCGACGGCGTCGAGACCGCAGCCGGCCGGATCGGTTCGGTGCTGCTCCTCGCGAGGCAGATCACGTCGCCCGGGGGATCCTTTGGCGCGTCCGGTTCGGACGGGACGCTCCCTCTGGGATAGGATCGAACTCCATGAGGTCGGGGTCTAGTACCAAGCACGTATTCGTCACCGGAGGCGTCGCCTCCTCGCTCGGGAAGGGCCTCACGGCATCCAGCCTGGGCCGTCTTCTCCGCTCGCGCGGACTGCGCGTCACCATGCAGAAGCTCGATCCGTATCTCAATGTGGACCCGGGCACGATGAACCCGTTCCAGCACGGTGAGGTCTTCGTCACCAACGACGGGGCCGAGACCGACCTGGACATCGGTCACTACGAGCGGTTCCTCGATGTCGACCTGGTCGGCAACGCGAACGTCACCACGGGGCAGGTCTACTCCAACGTGATCGCCAAGGAGCGCCGCGGCGACTA
The DNA here is from genome assembly GCF_030150155.1 of Nocardioides sp. Lineage (GTDB taxonomy): Bacteria > Actinomycetota > Actinomycetes > Propionibacteriales > Nocardioidaceae > Nocardioides. Next base: position 125,847 of record NZ_JASLGR010000059.1, on the reverse strand, counting down.
CCTCGGCGAGACCGTGCAGGTGATCCCGCACATCACGAACGAGATCTGCGACCGCATCCTGGCGATGCACGGCTCCGACATCGACGTGTGCATCACCGAGATCGGTGGCACCGTCGGCGACATCGAGTCGCTGCCGTTCCTGGAGTCGGCGCGACAGGTCCGACAGAAGCTCGGTCGCGACAACGTCTTCTTCGTGCACGTCTCCCTGGTGCCCTACATCGGGCCGTCCAAGGAGCTCAAGACCAAGCCGACCCAGCACTCGGTGATGGCGCTGCGCCAGATCGGCATCCAGCCCGACGCGATCGTGTGCCGCTCGGACCGGGAGCTGCCGGAGTCGATCAAGTCCAAGATCGCCCTGATGTGCGACGTCGACGACGAGGCCGTCATCACCTGCGCCGACGCCCCGAGCATCTACGACATCCCGAAGGTGATCCACCGCGAGGGTCTCGACGCCTACCTGGTGCGCAAGCTCGGCCTGCCGTTCCGCGACGTCGACTGGTCCATCTGGGACGACCTGCTGCGCAAGGTGCACCACCCCAAGGAGGAGGTCGAGGTCGCCCTGGTCGGCAAGTACATCGACCTGCCAGACGCCTACCTCTCGGTCGCCGAGGCGCTCAAGGCCGGTGGCTTCGCCAACGAGGCCCGGGTCACCATCCGCTGGATCCCGTCCGACGAGTGCGCCACCCCGGCTGGTGCCGCCAAGAACCTCAGCGACGTCGACGCCGTCCTGGTCCCCGGCGGCTTCGGCATCCGTGGCCTGGAGGGCAAGCTCGGCGCCCTCACCTACGCCCGCAAGAACGGCATCCCCACGCTGGGCATCTGCCTGGGCCTGCAGTCGATGGTGATCGAGTACTCCCGCGAGGTCCTCGGCCTGACCAAGGCCGGCTCCACCGAGTTCGACCCCGAGACGCCGGAGCCGGTGATCGCCACGATCGCCGAGCAGATGGCGTACGTCGAGGGTGCCGGCGATCTGGGCGGCACGATGCGTCTGGGCGCCTACCCCGCAGCCCTCAAGGAGGGCTCGATCGCCCGCGAGGTGTACGGCGGCGAGGCGACGATCTCCGAGCGTCACCGTCACCGCTACGAGGTCAACAACGCCTACCGTGAGCGGCTCGAGGAGGCCGGCCTGGTCTTCTCCGGCACCAGCCCGGACAACAACCTGGTCGAGTTCGTCGAGCTGCCCCGCGAGGTGCACCCGTACTACATCTCGACCCAGGCGCACCCCGAGCTCAAGTCGCGTCCGACCCGCCCGCACCCGCTCTTCGCCGGACTGATCGCTGCCGCGATCACCCGCCAGAAGGAGCAGCGCTTCCCGATCGACGAGAGCGGCCTCTACCGCGAGGCGGAGACCGCCGAGACGGTCGACGCCCCGGCTGTGTGAGGTCGTGACGATGAGCGCGAACCCGATGGACGTACCCGAGTCCTGGCCGGTCCTCTCCTCGGAGGTGGTCTTCTCGGAGTGGGTGATCGACGTCCGCAAGGACGTGATCACCCGCCCCGAGGGCGGCGAGAGCTTCAGCCGGCTGGTCGTGGACCACCCCGGTGCGGCCATCGTGTTCGCGCTCGACGACGAATTCCGGGTGCTGGTGCTGCGCCAGTACCGGCACGGCGTCCAGCACCGGATGGTGCAGCTGCCCGCCGGGGTGATCGACGGGGCCGGCGAGGACCCGCTCGACGTCGCCCAGCGCGAGCTGCGCGAGGAGGCCCAGTTCGCTGCGGCCTCGTGGACCCCGATGCTCGACTACTTCGTCTCCCCGGGGATTACCAACGAGCGCTACAGCCTCTTCCTGGCCCGGGACCTGACCCCGGTCGACCGCGGTGACTTCGAGCTCCAGCACGAGGAGATCGACCTGGTTCCCGAGTGGATCCGGTTCGTCGACCTGCTCGACGACGTCGTCTCCGGTCGGGTGCGTGACGGCGCCCTGATCAACGCCGTCCTGGCGTACAACGTGATGTCGCGGCGCGGCCAGTTGTGAGCCTTCCGCCCGCTCGGGCCGTCCGTCTGTGGCTCGACCACCTCTCGGTGGAGCGTGGCCTCTCGGCCAACACCCTGCAGGCGTACCGTCGCGACCTCGGGCGCTACCTCGACTTCCTGGCCGGCGTCGGGATCGAGGACCTCGGCTCCGTCACGGAGTCGACCATCACCGAGTACCAGATGCGTCTGGCCGAGGGCAGCCCCGAGCACCCCGCGCTGAGCACGACGTCGCGGGCACGGATGCTGGTCGCGGTCCGGGGCTTCCACAAGTTCGCCCTCGCCGACGGGCTCACCACCACCGATCCTGCCGCAGCGGTCCGGCCGCCGCGGCCTGCCAAGCGACTGCCCAAGGCGCTGCCGCTGGGCGACGTGGAGGCGATCCTCGCCGCGGTCAACACCGAGACGGTGCTCGGCCTGCGCGACAAGGCGCTGCTGGAGGTGCTCTACGGCACCGGTGCCCGGATCTCCGAGGCGGTCGGCCTCGATCTCGACGACGTCGACCTGGACGATCCGGCCGGCGGCACCGTGCTGCTGCGTGGCAAGGGCGGCAAGGAACGGCTGGTGCCGGTCGGCTCCTACGCCCGCGAGGCGCTGGAGGCGTGGCTGGTCCGCGGCCGTCCGTTGATCGCCGCCGAGGCGACCGACCCGCGCGGCAGCGGCGGCGCCGTCTTCCTCAACGCCCGCGGCGGGCGGCTCTCACGGCAGTCGGCGTGGACGGTGCTCAACCGCACCGCCGAGCGTGCCGGGATCACCCGCGACGTGTCGCCGCACACGATGCGACACTCCTTCGCCACCCACCTCCTCGACGGAGGTGCCGACGTCCGTGTCGTCCAGGAGCTGCTCGGCCATGCTTCGGTGACGACGACCCAGATCTACACGATGGTGACGGTGGACAACCTCCGCGAGGTCTTCGCCACCGCCCACCCGAGAGCACGGTGACCAGATGAACGCCCCCCGACCGACGCCTGTGTGGCCGAATGCCGGAGCGAGCCCGGAGGCGGTGCTCGACGCGGTGACGACGTACGCCGCGAGTCGTGGTCTGAGTCTGTATCCGCACCAGGAGGAGGCCACGCTCGCCCTGCTGGGCGGCGATCACGTCATCCTGGCGACGCCGACCGGCTCGGGGAAGTCCCTGGTCGCCGTCGCCGCCCACGCTGCGGCGCTGGCGACCGACCGGGTTTCCTTCTACACCGCCCCGATCAAGGCGCTGGTCAACGAGAAGTTCTTCGAGCTCTGCGCGATCTTCGGTGCCGACAACGTCGGCATGCTCACCGGTGACGCCTCGGTCAACGCCGATGCGCCGATCATCTGCTGCACCGCCGAGGTGCTGGCCAACCTCGCGCTGCGCGAGGGCCGGCACGCCGACGTCGGCCTGGTCGTGATGGACGAGTTCCACTACTACGGCGAGCCCGAGCGTGGCTGGGCCTGGCAGGTGCCGCTGCTGGAGCTGCCCCAGGCACAGTTCCTGCTGATGTCGGCGACCCTGGGGGACACCTCGGAGATCGCCGCCGACCTGACCCGACGCACCGGCCGCGAGGTCAGCCTGGTCAACGACGCCGAGCGCCCGGTGCCCCTGGACTTCACCTGGTCCCTGGAGCCTCTGGCCGACACGCTGTCCGAGCTGGTCACGACCGGCCAGGGCCCGGTCTACGTCGTCCACTTCACCCAGGCCGCCGCCGTCGCCCACGCCACCGGCCTGCTCGGCTCGACCTGGATCCCGAAGCCGTCCGAGGAGCTCAAGGAGCGCCTGGCCGGGGTGCCGTTCGGCTCCGGCTTCGGCAAGACCCTGACCCAGCTGCTCAAGCAGGGCATCGGGGTGCACCACGCCGGGATGCTGCCGCGCTACCGGCGCCTGGTCGAGCAGCTGGCCCAGGCCGGTCTGCTCCGGATCGTGTGCGGCACCGACACCCTCGGCGTCGGCATCAACGTGCCGATCCGCACCGTGCTCTTCACGGCGTTGGCCAAGTACGACGGCTCCCGGATGCGTGTGCTGCGCACCCGTGAGTTCCTCCAGATCGCCGGACGTGCCGGTCGGGCCGGCTACGACACGGTCGGGTCGGTCGTGGTGCAGGCACCCGAGCACGTCATCGAGAACGAGAAGGCCAAGGCCAAGTCGGCGGCCAAGAACGCGGCGATGAGCGACGCCCAGCGGGCCAAGCGGGCCTCCAAGCCGCAGCTCAAGAAGGCACCCGAGGGTTCGGTGGTGTGGACCGAGAAGACCTTCGAGAAGCTGGTCGCGGGGGAGCCCGAGGCGCTGGTCAGCCGGATGAAGGTCGACCACGCCATGCTGCTCAACGTGCTCTCCCGCGAGGAGGACGCGTTCGCGGTGATGCGGCACCTGCTGATGGGCAACCACGAGCCGCGCCGGATCCAGCTGCGACTGGCCCGCCGGGCGCTGCGCCTGACCCGCTCGCTGGTGGCATCCGGCGTCGTGACGCGGCTGGACCAGCCCGACGAGTTCGATCGCCGGTACGTCGTCACCGAGGCACTGCCGAGTGACTTCGCCCTCAACCAGCCGCTGTCGCACTTCGCCCTGGAGGTTCTGGAGACCCTGGACGTCGACGCGGCGACGTACGCGCTCGATGTGCTGTCGGTGATCGAGGCGACGCTGGAGGGTCCGCGCCAGATCCTCTTCGCCCAGCAGCACGCCGCACGCGGTGAGGTGATCGCCGAGCTCAAGGCCGACGGCGTCGACTACGAGGAGCGGATGGCCGAGGCCGAGAAGGTCACCTGGCCGCGCCCGCTGGCCGACGTGTTGGAGCCGCTGTTCGAGATCTACCGCGCCCCGCACCCGTGGCTCTCCGACGACGCCCTGGAGCCGAAGTCCATCGTGCGGATGATGTGGGAGCACGCGATGGGGTTCAACGACTTCGTCTCCCGCTACGACCTGGCCCGCTCCGAGGGCCTGGTGCTGCGCTACATCACCGACGCCTACAAGGCCCTGGTGCACACCGTCCCGGAGGCCCATCACACCGAGACCCTGGACGACCTGATCGACTGGCTGGCCGAGACGATCCATCAGATCGACTCCTCGCTGCTCGACGAGTGGCAGGCGCTCAGCGACCCCAGCCATGTCAGTGCAGCGGTCGCCGGTCACGCACCGCCGCCCCCGCCGCGTCCGCTCTCGGCACAGCCCGCGTTCACCGTGATGCTGCGCAACGCGCTGTGGCGCCGGGTCGAGCTGGTCGCCTACGACAAGGTCCGTCAGCTGGCCGACCTGGACCGCCTCGACGCGGCCCGGTTCGACCCGCCGCGGGAGCCGGAGATGACCCACGCCCGCTGGGACGCGGCGATGGAGGAGTACTTCACCGAGCACAACGACGTCCGCCTCGAGGCCGACGCCCGCGGGCCGCAGTTCCTCGACATCACCGACGGGGTCGAGGAGGGGCGCCGGATCCGCCGGGTGCGTCAGACCCTGGCCGACCCCGAGGGGCACCACGACTGGGTGATCGACGCGATCGTGGACCTGGACGCCTCGGACCTGCTGGGCGAGGCGGCACTGACGGTGACCGACTTCCATCGGCTCGGCGGCTGAGCCCGGGTTCTGTCGGCGGCGGCAGGTAGGTTGATCCTCGTGAACGATGCAGCCGCCTCCGCCGTCGAGGTGCGGGACAACCCCGCCGAGAACCGCTACGAGGTGTTCAAGGACGGCCAGCTGGCCGGGTTCAGCACCTACACGCTCTCGCGGGACGTGATCATCTTCCTGCACACCGAGACCGATCCGGCGTACGCCGGCCAGGGGCTCGGCTCGGCGCTGGCCCGCGGTCTGCTCGACGACGTACGCCGTCGTGGGCTGGCCGTCGTGCCGCTGTGCCCGTTCATCAAGGGCTGGATCGACAAGCACCCCGACTACGCCACGACGGTGGAGAGCTCGCGCCCGCTCTGAGGACGAAACCTGATGCCGTCGGGTGCCGAGCCGAACCCGCCCGCTGATAACCTCGCGCCTATGTCCGACACCGACCTTGGTCCGACCGGCCGTCCGCTCCCGGAGATCCCGGAGCCTGCGCCTCTGAGCGCTCACGGTGGGGCGCGCATCGTCTCGATGTGCAACCAGAAGGGCGGCGTCGGCAAGACGACGACGACGATCAACCTCGGTGCCGCCCTGGTCGAGTACGGCCGTCGGGTGCTGCTCGTCGACCTCGACCCGCAGGGATCGCTCTCGGTCGGCGTCGGCCTCGACCCGAACGAGATCGAGATCTCGACCTACGACATGCTGATGGACTCCGACGTCTCCTGGAAGGAGATCGTCCAGCCCACCTCGATCGAGGGCATGGACATCCTGCCTGCCGTGATCGACCTGGCCGGCGCCGAGATCCAGCTGGTCTCCGAGGTCGGCCGCGAGCAGGTGCTCAAGGACAAGCTCTCCGACGCCGTCGCCGAGTACGACGTCATCCTGATCGACTGCCAGCCCTCCCTCGGACTGCTGACCGTCAACGCACTGACCGCCTCGGACTCGGTGATCGTGCCGCTGGAGTCGGAGTACTTCGCCCTGCGCGGCGTCGCCCTGCTGACCGAGACCATCGAGCGCGTCCGCAAGCGGCTCAACCCCAAGCTCCGGGTCGACGGCTTCCTCGGCACCATGTTCGACGGCCGCACCCTGCACAGCCGTGAGGTGATGTCGACCCTCGTCCAGGCCTGGGGCGACGCCGTCTTCCACACGGTGATCAAGCGGACCGTGAAGTTCTCCGACGCCACCGTCGCCGGTGAGCCGATCACGGAGTTCGCGACCGCCTCCAACGGTGCCGAGGCCTACCGCCAGCTGGCCCGGGAGGTGCTCGCCCGATGGCGCGCCGAGTAAGCCTGCCCAAGGCCGACGACCTCTTCCGCCCCACCGCCGAGCCCGAGCCCGCGCCTGCGCCTGCGCCGCAGACGGCCGCGGCCCCCGCTGAGAAGAAGCCCAGCGGCCGGGTCAAGCACGACGCGAAGATGACGGTGTACATCACCGACGAGGAGCTCCTCGAGATCGAGCATGCCCGGCTCTCGCTGCGGCGCTCGCAGGGCATCGTGGTGGATCGCGGCCGACTGGTCCGTGAGGCCGTCGCGATCGTGCTCGCCGAGCTCGAGTCCAAGGGTGCCAAGAGTGCCCTGGTGAAGCGTCTGCGCGAGGACTAGGTCGTGTCGGCCCCCGCCCCGTCCGAGAGCTTCGCGGTCCAGCTGGACAACTTCGAGGGCCCCTTCGACCTGCTGCTCTCGCTGATCGCCAAGCACAAGCTCGACATCACCGAGGTCGCGCTGGCCAAGGTCACCGACGAGTTCATCGCCCACGTCAAGGCCGCCGGTCCGGAGTGGGACCTGGAGCAGACCTCGTCGTTCCTGCTGGTCGCGGCGACCCTGCTCGACCTCAAGGCCGCCCGGCTGCTGCCCTCGGGCGACGTCGAGGACGAGGAGGACCTGGCCCTGCTGGAGGCCCGCGACCTGCTCTTCGCCCGCCTGATGCAGTACCGCGCCTTCAAGCAGGTCGCGGCCCTGATGGACACCCGACTGGCCCAGGAGGCACGTCGCTTCCCGCGCGCCGTCGGCCTGGAGGACCGCTTCGCCACGCTGCTGCCCGAGGTCCTGATCGGGATCGGCCTGGACGCCTTCGCCCAGCTCGCCGCCAAGGCGATGGCCCCCAAGCCGGGGCCGCCGGAGATCGGCCTGGCCCACATCCACGCCCCGGCGGTCAGCGTTCGCGAGCAGGCGGCGATCGTGGTCGACCGGCTCCGCCGTGCCGGCACCCTGACCTTCCGGGCGCTGGTCGGGGACTCGCCGGACAAGCTCACCACGGTGGCGCGGTTCCTCAGCCTGCTGGAGCTCTTCCGGGAGGGTGTCGTCTCGTTCGAGCAGGTGACGCCGCTGGGGGAGCTGACGGTGCGCTGGACCGGGGAGGACGACGCCGACCTGGACAACCTGGACGACCTGATCCGTGACGAGTTCGATGGGGCCAACGGCAACGAGGAGAGCGATGACTGAGGTCGACCAGCCCGGTGACGACGTACGGCGCCCGGTGCGTCCCAGCCTGGAGGCGATCCTGATGGTCGCCGACCAGCCTCTCGACGTCGCCTCCCTGGCCGCAGCCGTGGGGCATCCCAGCGACGTCGTCGAGTCGGCGCTGCGGGAGCTGGCCGCGGAGTACACCGAACAGGGGCGCGGCTTCGACCTGCGCAACGTCGCCGGAGGCTGGCGGTTCTACACCCGCGACGAGTTCGCCGACGTCGTCGAGGGGTTCGTCCTGGAGGGCCAGCAGTCCCGGCTCACCCAGGCTGCGCTGGAGACGCTGGCCGTGGTGGCCTACCGCCAACCGGTCTCGCGGGCCCGGGTGAGCGCCATCCGCGGCGTCAACGTCGACGGTGTGATGCGGACCCTGCTGGCCCGTGGTCTGGTCGAGGAGGCCGGGCAGGACAATGAGACGGGTGCGAACCTGTATCGCACCACCGGGTACTTCCTGGAGCGGATCGGCATCACCGGGCTCGACGAGCTTCCCGAGTTGGCGCCGTACCTGCCCGACATGGACGACATGGAGGAGGAGCTGGCCAGTCTGGTCCAGGCTCCGCACGCCTCCGAGGCAACGACGAACAACGAGAACGAGGCAACAGATGAGTGATCTCCCTCTGGACGACGAGGGTCTGATCCGACTGCAGAAGCTGCTCGCGCTGGCCGGGGTCGGCTCGCGGCGGCGCTGCGAGGAGCTGATGCTCGACGAGCTGGTCGAGGTCAACGGCGAGATCATCACGCGGCTGGGCACCAAGGTGAACCCTGCTGTCGACGTGATCCGGGTCGACGGCAAGCGCCTGCCTCCGATCAGCGACAAGGTCTACCTGGCCTTCAACAAGCCGCGTGGGGTCACCTCGACGATGAGCGACCCGCATGCCGCCAGGACGCTCGCCGAGTTCGTCGCCGATCGGCCCGAGCGGCTCTACAACGTCGGTCGGCTCGATGAGGACACCACCGGCCTGCTGCTGCTCACCAACGACGGCGACTTCGCGCAGAAGGTCGCCCACCCCTCCTTCGGGGTGGTCAAGACCTACGTCGCCGAGGTCGAGGGCCAGGTCTTCCCGCGCACCAAGAAGGAGCTCCTGGCTGGGGTCGTCCTCGACGACGGTCCGGTCGAGGTGCACACCGTGCGCATCGTGGAGGCCTTCAAGGCCAAGTCGATCGTCGAGGTCTCCATCCATGACGGTCGCAAGCACGTCGTACGCCGTCTCCTGGCGGCCGTCGGGCACCCGGTGACGCGTCTGACCCGGACCCAGATCGGTCCGGTTCGGCTGGGCAAGCTCGGGGTGGGCCAGATGCGCGACCTGGAGCCCGATGAGCTGGGTTCCCTGCTCGACAGCGCCCAGCTCTGACGTGGCCCTGTCTCTCGCGGCGGGAGGCACGTCGACCGACGTGAGAGCCAGGCCCTAGGCTGTCCGCCGTGTCAGTGCGCGCGATCCGTGGAGCCACCCAGCTCGAGGTGGATGACTCCGCCCACATGCAGGAGCGGGTGGTCGAGCTCCTCACCCAGGTGATGGAGCTCAACGAGCTCGACCAGGACGACGTCATCTCGATCCTGTTCACCTCCACCGGTGACCTGCACTCGGCGTTCCCCGCCGTCGCGGCCCGCACCATCGGCTTCACCGACGTGCCGCTGATGTGCGCCCGGGAGCTGGAGATCGAGGGCAGTCTGCCGCGCGCGGTGCGGCTGATGGCCCACGTCGAGACCGATCGGTCCAAGGCCGAGGTCGAGCACGTCTATCTCCACGGAGCGGTAGTGCTGAGGCCTGACCTGGCCCGGCGCGATGGCTGAGTCGACCCCCGCCGGAGCCCTGGTCGGGCCGGTCGAGGTGATCGGCGTCGGCCTGCTGGGCACCTCGGTCGCGCTCGCCTGCCGGCGCGCGGGCCTGGAGGTGCTGCTCAGCGACGTCAACCCCGATCACGTCAGGACCGCGTCCGGGCTGGGTGCCGGCCGGGCCGTGCGTGACGGTGACCGACCGCAGCTGATCGTGGTCGCCGTACCGCCGGATCTGCTCGGGGGAGTGATCGCTGAGGCGTTGGCGACCTCCGACGCCGTGGTCACCGACGTCGGATCGGTGAAGTCGGCTCCACTGGCCGCGGTGGCCGAGGTGCCGGGGGTCGAGCGGTACGTCGGCTCGCACCCGATGGCGGGCACGGAGCGCTCCGGTCCGCTCTCGGCTGACGCCACCCTGTTCGAGGGCCGTCCGTGGGCGATCACGACGCACCCCGGCGCGCTGCCCGAGGCCGTCGAGCTGGTCCGTGAGCTCGCCGAGCTGTGCGGGGGTGTGGTGCTCGACCTGACCCCGGCCGACCACGACCGTGCTGTCGCCCGGATCAGCCACGTCCCGCACCTGATGGCAGCGCTGACCGCCGGTCGGCTGGCCGACGCTCCGGCCTCCCACATGGCCCTGTCGGGGCCCGGGGTGCGCGACGTCACCCGGGTGGCCGGGGGAGACCCGAACCTCTACAGCCAGATCGTCGGCGGCAACGCCGAGGCGGTCGTGGAGCTGCTCACCCAGGTCCGCGGCGAGCTCGACGCCCTGATCGGGGCGGTCACCTCCGGCGACCGGGCCGAGCTGCGCCGGATCCTGTCCACGGGCAACGCCGGCACGAAGGCGATCCCGGCCAAGCACGGTGGCGTGCCCGTGGAGACCGGCACGCTATTCGTCGCGATCCCCGACACCCCGGGCTCACTGGCGCGGCTCTTCGCCGACGCCGACGAGATCGGGGTCAACATCGAGGACGTCCGGATCGATCACGACCCGGCTCGCGAGCTCGGTGTGCTCGAGCTCCAGGTCGCCGTCGACCGGCTCGACGGCCTGGCCGCAGCGCTCGACACCCGAGGTTGGACCACCCGCCGCTAGGGTGGGCGTCTATGAGCACGCCCATCGTCGTCGCGGTTGACGGCACCTCCGGTTCTGGCAAGTCGAGCACCTCGAAGGGGGCGGCCGACCGGCTCGGACTGCGCTACCTCGACACCGGTGCGCAGTTCCGGGCGATGACCTGGTGGATGCTCTCCCACGACATCGACGTTCACGACGCTGCTGCGGTGGCGGCGGCTGCCCCGCAGGCCCGGATCGAGTCGGGCACCGACCCGCTCGCCCCGACGATCACCCTGGACGGCGTCGACGTGTCGGCCGAGATCCGCTCGGACGAGGTGAACGCGAACGTCTCGCCGGTCAGCGCCGTGCCCGAGGTCCGCGCCCTGCTGCTCGCGCTGCAGCGCTCGATCATCACCGCCGCACTCGACGGCGCCGGGATCGTGGTCGAGGGCCGTGACATCGGCTCGGTGGTGTGGCCCGAGGCCGCTCTGAAGCTCTACGTCTCCGCCGACCCGTCGGCCCGCGCGGCCCGCCGTGCACTGGAAGCAGGCGGCGACGTCGCCGCCACCCAGGCCTCGCTGGAGGCCCGCGACGTGATCGACTCCGGTCGCGCCACCGCCCCGCTCGTCCAGGCCGACGGCGCCGTCCACCTGGACACCACCCACATCACGCTGGCCGAGGCGATCGACCAGGTCGTCGGCCTCGTCCGTGGTCTGGGAGCGGAGGCAGCGCAGGACGCCTCGGCGTGAGCCGAACCTCGGCGCGGCCGGCCCGCTACCTGCTCCATTCGCCGTTGCGTACGGCGGCCAGGGCGCTGCTGAGCGCACGGTGGGAGTTCCACATCACCCCGGGCGGGTTCCCCGCCACCGGGCCGGTGATCGTGGCGGCCAACCACATCGGGGTGATCGACGGACCCCTGCTGGCGATCATGTCGCCGCGGCCGGTGCACGCACTGACCAAGGCGGAGATGTTCCACGGGGCCGCCGGGGTCTTCTTCCGCGAGTCCGGACAGATCCGTCTGGACCGGTTCCATCCGGACCGGGCCGCGATCCGGTCCTCGCTGGCCGCGCTCGACGCGGGCGACGCCGTCGGGATCTTCCCCGAGGGCACCCGGGGTGGGGGAGAGCTGGCCTCGATCCATGCCGGGACGGCGTACCTGGGCATGGTCAGCGGCGCGCCGATCGTGCCGCTCACGTTCTTCGGGACCCGACTGCCGGGGGCGGGCAACAGCTCGCTGCCGCCACGGGGGAGTCGGATCGACCTGGTGTTCGGGGAGCCGCTCGTCCTCGATCAGGTGAAATGGCCCCGGACACGAGACAATGTTCAGATCGCCACGCAGCGCGTCCATGCGCACCTGCTGGCACACCTCGCGGCCACCCAGGCCGCCACCGGGCTGACACTGCCCGGCCCACTTCCCGCGTCGGAGGATGAACGATGACTGACGAGGCCTACAACGGCGACTTCGAGAGCGACTTCGGAGGCTCCGAGGACGGCGAACACACCGGTCCCGTGCCGGTGCTGGCCGTGGTCGGGCGGCCCAACGTCGGCAAGTCGACCCTGGTCAACCGGATCATCGGCCGGCGTGAGGCGGTCGTGCAGGACGTCCCCGGCGTGACCCGTGACCGGGTCTCCTACGACGCCGACTGGAACGGCCGGGCCTTCACCGTGGTCGACACCGGCGGCTGGGACCCGGACGCCAAGGGGATGGCCGAGCGGATCGCCTACCAGGCCGAGGTCGCGATCTCCCTGGCCGACGCCGTGCTCTTCGTGGTCGACGCCACCGTCGGCATCACCGACGCCGACGAGGGCGTGGTCAAGGTCCTGCGCCGCAGCGGCAAGCCCGTCGTGCTGGCGGCCAACAAGGTCGACGACGAGCGCCGCGAGGCCGACGCGTCCCTGCTGTGGAACCTCGGCCTCGGCGAGCCGATGCCGATCTCCGCGATGCACGGTCGTGGCACCGGTGACCTGCTGGACGCGATCCTGGAGGCCCTGCCCGCGACCCCGCCGATGCCCGAGGGCGCCGAGGTCGGCGGCCCGCGCCGGGTGGCCCTGGTCGGTCGCCCGAACGTCGGCAAGTCGAGCCTGCTGAACAAGCTCGCCGGTTCCGAGCGCGTCGTCGTCGACAACGTCGCCGGCACTACCGTCGACCCGGTCGACGAGCTCGTCGAGCTGGGCGGCAAGACCTGGAAGCTGATCGACACCGCCGGCATCCGCAAGCGGGTCAAGGAGGCGTCGGGCCACGAGTACTACGCCTCGCTGCGCACCACCACCGCGATCGACCGCGCCGAGGTCGCCGTCCTGGTGCTCGACGCCGAGCAGTCCATCGCCGAGCAGGACGTCCGCATCCTGCAGACCGTCCGCGAAGCCGGCCGTGCCCTGGTGATCGCGTTCAACAAGTGGGACCTCGTCGACGACGAGCGTCGCTACTACCTCGAGCGTGAGATCGAGCGTGACCTGGTGCAGGTCCAGTGGGCACCGCGGATCAACATCACCGCGCGCACCGGCTGGCACATCGACCGTCTGGTCCCGGCCCTGGAGAAGGCGCTGGAGGGCTGGGAGACCCGGATCGGCACCGGCGCGCTCAACACGTTCCTGGGCCGCCTCGTCGCCGAGCACCCGCACCCGGTGCGCAGCGGCAAGCAGCCCAAGGTGCTCTTCGGCACCCAGGTCTCCACCGCTCCGCCGACGTTCGTGCTGTTCACGTCGGGCAAGCTGGATGCGTCGTACGAGCGCTACATCGAGCGTCGCCTGCGTGAGGACTTCGGCTTCGTCGGCACCCCGATCGTGCTCCAGCAGCGCATCCGGGAGAAGCGGAAGCGGTGACACCGCCGTGTGACACGCGAAAGGCCCCCGATTCCTCGGGAAACCGGCTCTTACGATAGTGTTCACACGTTCGCTTCGGCGGGCGGATCGGGCTGTAGCGCAGTTTGGTAGCGCACTTGACTGGGGGTCAAGGGGTCGCAGGTTCAAATCCTGTCAGCCCGACAGAAAACAGGCTCTGACCAGCGGAAACGCGGGTCAGAGCCTGTTGTCGTTGGTGCGCCTGGTGCTGTCGTGACGGTCCCGGGACGGTTGGGGATGGTTTTCCATCAGATCCGATCCGGGGCTGCCGTTGGAACCTGCGTGACTGCCCTCCCCGCCGAGATCTCCGCCGACATCCCCGCTCAGCGCACCGCCTCCGAGTCCGACATGACCGTCAGCGAGGGCGGTCTGGCCGCGCTCGACTTCGGTGCGTTGGACTACCTCAGCCATGCGGTGTACGTCGTCGATCCGGCGTACCGGATGCAGCACTTCAACCAGGCCGGCCTGGAGCGGGTGGCGTTCATGCTGGACCGGCGGGATCTGCGCCTGGAGGAGGCCCGCGGGTTCGACATGGCGCGGCTGTACCTGCACCCCGAGCACGGCCGGGATCTGCTGCGCGATGACTCGCTGCTGCCCTTCACGACGGAGTACGAGTTCCGTGGTGCGTGGCGTCAGCTCGAGATCGACCCGATCCACGAGCCGAGCACGGGCCGCTTCCTGGGCTCCGTGGTGGCGGTGCACGACATCACGGCGCAGAAGCGCTCGGAGGTGCTGGCGCGCCAGACCGCCCGCAACGCCGAGGCGATCAGCGCGCTGCTGCGTTCGCTGGCCGACGTCAAGCACGAGGACGAGGTCGTCGGGGCCGTGATCGGCAACGTCCTGGAGTACTTCGGCGCCGACCATGCTGTGGGGCACAAGATCTTCGGTGACGAGGCCCGCTTCTTCGGCCAGTCCAGCGAGGTCGGCGCGATGGCCGGCGCCGCTGCGCGCAGCTCCTACGGGCGTGGGGATCGAGTCGGCCTGATCGGTCGGGCCTGGAGCGCCGACACCCTGATCGAGGCCCCGGACCTGCGGGAGGTCGCCGACGACCAGCACCTGCGTCTGGCGTTGGAGGAGGGGTACGTCGCCGGGTTCGCGCTGCCCCTGGGGCCGCGTTCGGGGACCGCGGGCATGATCGAGTTCCTCGCCAAGGAGCCGCTCGACTTCGAGGCGATCCGCGCCACCCTGCGCGACATCATCACCGCCAGCCGGGAAGCGTTCACCCGTGCTCTCGAGGACGCTGCTCGCACTGAGGCCGCTGCCGAGAACGCCCGCCGGGTCGAGGTGTTGCTCAACGCCACCCGCCGGGTGCGCGAGGGCGACCTGACCGTCGAGGTCCTCGCCGACGGGGACGACAACATTGGGCAGATGGCGGCCGCACTCCAGGAGCTGGTGGCCTCTTTCCGGGTCTCGATGGCTCAGATCGGCGACTCTGCGACCGGCCTGCAAGCCGCCTCGACGCACCTCAACGGGCTGGCGACCGGCCTCGGTTCCGGCGCCGCCACGACCTCGGCGCGGGCCGAGTCGGCCTCGGCTGCCGCGGTCCAGACCTCGGTCGCCATCCAGACCGTCGCCTCCGCCGCCGAGGAGATGTCGGCCTCGATCCGCGAGATCGCCCAGAACGCCAGCGAGGCTGCCTCGGTAGCGGGCGAGGCGGTCGGGATGGCCGGGGGAGCGTCGACCACGATCGCCGCGCTCGGTGACGCCAGCAACGAGATCAGCCAGGTGATCAAGCTGATCACCTCGATCGCCCAGCAGACCAACCTGCTCGCCCTGAACGCCACCATCGAGGCTGCCCGCGCCGGTGAGCACGGCAAGGGCTTCGCCGTCGTAGCGAGCGAGGTCAAGGAGCTCGCCGGTCAGACCGCCAAGGCCACCACCGACATCGCCGACCGGATCAGCGCGATCCAGGCCCGCACCACGGAGGCGGTCGGTGCGATCGAGCGGATCGGCGACGTGATCGTCAGGATCAGCGACATCCAGACCACGATCGCTTCGGCCGTCGAGGAGCAGACCGCCACCACCAACGAGATCGCCCGCTCGGTCACCGAGGCTGCGCGTGGCGCCGACGGCATCGCCGCCGACGTCAGCGAGGTCGCCACCGCAGCGGTCGATGCCAGTACGTCGGCCGCGCAGACCCTCCAGGCCTCCGTCGACGTCGACACCACCGCCGCACAGCTGCGGGAGCTGGTCAGCCAGTTCTCGCTCTGAGCGGAGCATCCGACCGTAGGGTGCCACGGCAGGGAACCGATCTGACGGTTCGCCAGTCTGAGAGGGAGAGGGCACCCACGGAAGGCAGGGCCGATGGACTACAGCGAGTACGTCGCCACGCGGCGCACCGCGTTGGTGCGGACCGTGGTCCTGCTGGGATGCCCGGTGCGCGACGCGGAGGACGTCGTCCAGACGGCCCTGCTGCGCTGCTACCGCCAGTGGCGGAAGGTGCAACGCGCCGAGCGGCCCGACGCCTATGTGCACACCATCGTGGTGAACACCTGGCGCGATGCGGTCGGGCGTCGCTGGAACGGGGAGGTCCCGACCGACGTACTGCCCGACACGGCTCAGCACGCCGACGAGACCACCGGGATCGCCGTTCGGCGCGCGTTGGCACGCCTCGACCCGCCCCAACGTGAGGTGCTGGTGCTGCGCTACTACGCGGGCATGTCGGAACGAGAGATCGCCGCGGCCCTCGGCATCGCGCCGGGCACCGTGAAGAGCCGAGCCGCCCGCGGGATCACGGGACTGGCCGCCGACCTGAGGAGTCCCGATGTCTTCTGACGCACCTCCCCTCACCCCGGACCAGGAGGACGAGGTCAGGGCCTTGTTGGCCGCCGCGGCGGCGACCATCGACGTTCCGAGCGGTGGTCGCGAGACGCGGCGGCTTCTCGGCCCGAAGGCGCGTGTCATGCTGCTGGCCGCAGTCGTCGTCGCCCTCTGTGCGCTCGGCATCCCGCTCCTGCGCTGGGGGCTCGCCCCGGCGACACCGGACGTGCCGGCCGTGACCTCGCCGACGCCGTCTCCGAGTGGGGTGGACACGGGGAGCGCAGTGCCGTGGAGCGACCGCACCGACGCCGTCCCGTGGGTCGCACCGTCGGTGCCCGAGCCGGGGTACGTGGATCCGCCCGCGCGCTGGCCGGGACTTCAGGCGACCCTGACACTGCCGTCGAGTGTCAGTCTCGGTTCGACGATCGAGTACGTCGTCACCCTCACCAATCACAGCGACGCCGCCGTCGACCTCGCCCCGTGTCCGGCCTTCGTCCAACAGTGGTGGTCCGAGAATCCCAATGCGCGGTCCCCGGGACGCATGACCGGGCGCCTGAACTGCGACGGTCTCGCCCCGATCCCGGTCGGCGGCAGCACCCGGTTCGTGATGCGGTTCGCCGTACCGGCGAAGGCGGTGGGGCAGGAGCTGCTGCTGATGTGGGAGCTGGTCGATGGCCACGACCAGGGACAGCAGGAGTGGATCAGGATCGCGCGCTGACCGGGTGGCGATCTGGGCGTCAGGTTTTGTCGGTGGCTTCCCATACTGTGATGGGTATGAGGCCGAAGGGCGGAGCGGGAGTGACCAGCAGTGCGGAGGCGCTGTTGGAGGGCTGGCGTGTCGACCAGGCCAAGGCCCGTCGTCGTGAGGTGAAGGCCTTGGACAAGGCAATCCGCTGGCTGAGTCTGGTGGCCGACACGGAGCCTGTGGAGCAGCGGTACGGCCTGGAGATGCCCGTCGGTGGTGACGGCTGTCCTCCCATCGGGGAGGAAGCAGTCGCGGAGTTCGCTGCGTTCGCTCAGATGAGCCCCCACGCTGCACTGGCCTACCTCGCTGACGCGTGGGACCTGGCGTGGCGGTTCCCCGAGACTCTGGCTGCCGTCCGAGAAGGCAGGGTTGAGGTGTGGCGGGCCCGTCAGGTCGCCGCGACGCTGCGCGGTGTCCCGGCCGAGGGTGCGCGGTACGTCGACGAGGCCATCGCCCCGATCGCCCACCGGGTCGGGATGGCACGCCTCCGCCGCATGGTCGTCCTGGCCGAGATCCTGAGCGACCCTGATGCGGCTGTGGCCCGAGCAAGGGCGGCAGCCGAGGGCCGGGCGATCAGTGTCTCCGGGGCCGGGCAGCCCGACGGCCTCGCGGACGTGTTCGGCCGCCTGGATGCCGCTGACGCTGCTGACTTCGAGGCAGCGATCCAGGAGGTCGCCGCCGAACTCGCCACCCTCGACGCATCCAGCCCGGACTCTGAGCCCGAACCTCTGGACGTCCGCCGCGCGAAGGCAGTCGGGGTGATCGCACGCCGCCAGTTGGCGGGATCAGCCGAGGAGACTCCCGATGCCGTGACGCGGGTGGTGCACACCTACGTCCACCTCACCCCCGACTCACCCATCGCCCACATCGAAGCCGGCAACACTCTCGCCCCGGTCGAACGGGTAGCCGAGTGGTGCCGCACCGCCGGCACGAAGGTGATCATCCGTCCCGTCCTCGACCTCGCCGAATCTCACACGCGTGATGGGTATGTCCCGTCCGAGACCATGCGGGAACAAGCGATCCTGATCAACCGGACCTGCGTCCACCCCTGGTGCGACCGACCAGCCCGGGCTTCCGACCTGGACCACATCACCCCCTATGAGAACCAAGGCCCACCCGGCCAGACCACCAGCACCAACCTCGCACCCCTGTGCCGCCACCACCACCGCCTCAAGACCCACAGCGGTTGGCAATACCAGCACCTCGAACCCGGCATCTACCTCTGGACCAGCCCGGCCGGCCGGTCCTACCTCCGCACCCAGACCGGCTCGACTTCGCTGCCTACCATCGGCGGTCCGTGACACGACGTTCGATCGTGCACCGGCACTGACCTGGTTCAGTCGTGCCGCCGGCCCAGGGCGCCGACCATGCCACGCGCAGCGTCGGCGTCGAAGGTCAGGCCCGCCTCAGCGGCGTACGCGCCAGCCTGCGTCACCACCGACGCGGGATCGAGCGGCAGCCGGTTCAGATCCAGGCGTGCCAGCACCTTCTTCGTCACCGGCCGCTTGGAGTCCCAGAAGACCAGGGAGTCGATCAGGTCCAGGCACGGCCTGCTGGTGAGCACCGCGGTGGCCACCGCCGCCTCTGTCGGATCGCTGAACGGCGCGAAGTAGCAGGTGTCGTCGAGCACCACCGGCTGGTCCCGGAGCGGCCCCAGCAGACGGAACCGCGGCTCCTTGTGCAGCCCGGAGACGGCGACCTTGTACGGCGCATAGGTGTACTCGCCGTGGCCGAACACCGAGAACCGCGGCCGGTTGCGATAGATCGAGGACCGGCGCGCGTCGAGCACCGCCGCATGCTCGTTCAGGTAGCGCCACAACCGGGGCGCGGTGCGGGCCAGCGTCGTGGTCTCGGCCCCGAAGGTGCGCTGCGGAACGATCACCCACCGCCCCAGCTCGCGATGCCGTCCCCGGAATAGGTCGGTCGACTTGAGCAGCGGCAGCACGTACTCGGACTCCAGATCGACCGGTACGCCGGCCTGCGTGGCGGGCTCGGGCAGGGCGGCGAGCTCGAAGACGCGCGCTGCATCGTGCTTGAGCCCCGAGCGCCACTCGTACGGCGACCGGCCGTCGGCCTCACGGACGGCCGTGTACCGCGCCACGTCGGAGACCACCAGGCCGTCCACCACCCCGAACCGCCGTCCCTCGACGTCGGGCGTCGTGGCGAACAGGTCGTCGTGGATCAGGCAGGTGTGATCGGTCGGTCGGCCCGCGTCGAGGCGGACCGTGAACCAGCAGGCGTCCACCCCGGCGTCGAACCAGGTCCGGGCGTCGATCCGGTACAGGTGTGCCTCGGCCACCGGCCACCCCTGCGCGGCGGCGTGGCCGAGTACGTTGCGGGCGACCTGGGTCTTGCAGAGCATCCCCAGCACGACCGGCTGGTCGCGGTGCGCCTCCAGGGCCCGGGCGATGATGTACTCCGCCACGTCGAAGTTGCTCGACCCGAGCATCGCGTCCAGGCCCCGGGCACCCTTCAGGTTCTCCTTGACCGGGAGGTTGGACGACTCCATCCGGCGCAGATCGGCCGAGGTCACCCAGGGCGGGTTGCCGACGACGTACAGCGGCCCGTCGCTGCGCCAGGTCAGGTCTCGGCGCAGGTCGGTGGTGAAGATGTTCGCCACCCGGACGTCGGCCCAACGGCGTGCCTCGGCGGCGTACGCGGGCTGGAGCTCGATGCCGATCCGCTCGGTGTCCGGGCTCAGCGTGGCGGCCGCCTCCAGGAACGCGCCGCGGCCACAGGTCGGCTCCAGCACCCGGGCGTGCGCGGGCACTCCGAGCACCGTCAGACAGCGCAACGCCAGCGCGCTCGGCGTCTGGAAGTCACCGAGCTCGTTGTTAGGCACGCCGATCCTGTCGCCGCTGGTTCACGCAGGTCACCGTAGCGGTGGGCGGCGCCGGTTACGTTGGCGAGGTGAGCCCCACGCAGCCCCCTTCCGACGCGACCGTGCGCCTCCGGCCGGCCGAACCACGGGACGAGTCCGCGATCCTCGACCTGATCGACCGCCACCGGGGCGTCGGGCTCTCGGCGCGCGAACGTGCCGAACGCGGCTTCGTGCAGGGCGAGTGGACGCCGGCGACCCTCGCCGCGCTGGCCGACGGGCCGGGGATCTGGGTCGCCGAGGAGGCCGGCACCCTGGCCGGAGTGGCGATCAGCTCCGCACCGGGAACGGTCGGCACCGGGCCGGCCGGGGAGACCAACCGGGTCGCCGCCGAGGTGTTCGGCCCGGGCCGCTACTTCCTCTACGGCCCGGTCGTGGTGGACGAGGCCTTCCGGGGACGCGGGATCCTGCGCGGGCTGCTCACCCGGCTGCTGGAGGCCAACGTGACGACGTACGCCGTCGCGGTGGCGTTCATCGAGAGCACCAACACCCTCTCCCAGACCGTCCACGCCCGGCTCGGCTGGCGTCGCATCGGCGGGTTCGCCCTGGGGGAGCGCAGCTTCGACGTGCTGGGGCTGCCGACGGACCCCGACGGGACCCTCTCCTAGTCCTCGACCAGCACCGTGGCGGTGCCCGCGAAGAGGACCGTCCCGGACTGGTTGCGGGTGGTGACGGCCAGGTCGACGACCCGGCCCTCGGGGGTCGGTGTCTCAGCGGTGATCCGGGTGGTTGCGACCAGCCGGTCGCCGGGCCAGGCCTGACCGGTCATCCGCCCGCCGAAGGCACGCACCGCGGCATGGCCGAACCGATCGGTGACGCCACGTCCGCTCATCCCCATCGTCAGCATCCCGTGGGCGAAGACGCCCGGGTAGCCACGTTCACGGGCATAGAGCTCGTCGGTGTGCAGCGGCGCGAAGTCCCCCGAGGCCCCGGCGTACATCACCAGCTGGGCGCGGGTGAGCTCGGTGGTGAGCACCGTCTCCCACCCCTCGCCCGGCAGCGGGGTGCCCCTCTCGGTGACGGCCGGCGCGCTCGCCTCGGCGGGGCGCTGCTGCACGTGGGCCTGCACCCACCGGGCCGTGGCGACCAGGTCGCCTGCCGGGGTCCGGTAGTCGGTCAGGGTCTCGGCGAACCGCATCGTCCCGACCCGGCGCCCTGACTTCTCCCAGGCCGCTCCCGGTCGTGCCTCGGCGACCAGGACCTGGCCGGCGCGGACGGGCTGGTGGAAGGTGAAGTGCTGCTCCATGTGGAACCCGATCGGCGGGTTCGGTCGCGGGTCGTGGGTGCCGAGCCACGGTTGTCCCGGACGGGGGCGCCGGGGGAAGTCGGGATCGAAGTGGTCGGCGGCCATCAGGAACGTCGGCGGGGCGACCAGGGCGTCGACGGTGCCGTCGGCGCACAGCCGGCCGATCTCGTCGTACGCCGGCGTCTGGTCGCCGATCGCGCGGGCGAACTGCATCAGGTGGGTGCCGTGGACCACCAGTGTGAACATGTCGACTCCTGGAATCGGTTGCACCCGGGCGGGTGCGGAGCCGACACGCTAGCGACGGGCGTGGGCGCGGCGAGCCCAGGTTCCGCTGGATGGAGCGACGCTGAGCCGGTAGGCCCCGACCGACCCGTAGGCCGAGTAGGTGTCGTAGAGCCCCGAGGAGTTCTGCCGTCGGGTGCTCTGGTTGCCGCTCGGCGCGACGTCGACGGTGTAGCGGTGGCCCGCCTCGACGGTGAGGGTGAGGCCGGCGCCCAGGCCGGTGACCCACTGGCCGAGGGCGTCGGAGCCGTTGCGCGGTGCCGCGGTGCCGACCACCCGCCCGGTGTCGTCGGTCACCCTCATCCGCAGGTCGAGGTCGGGGGCCAGGCCGGTCGGTGCGGCGGTGATCCGGACCGTCCGGGTGCGCCGGCTCGGCGCGAGCGTATAGGTGTCGACCTGGCTGGCACCGGTGACCATGCCGTACGTCGTGGCGCCGACGCTCAGCGTCGACGGCCCGCGCCGGGCCGTGCGGGTGGGGCCCAGCACGGAGCGCAGGATCGCCATGTCGTCCTGGCCATGGTGCCCACCGGCGTACCGGCCATCGCTCCACTGCGTCATCGGAGCGAACGACGAGGCTCCCATGATCGGCGCCCACAGGCCCTGGCGCTCGTAGTACTCCGAGGAGCCCAGGCCCTGGTGGACCAGGCCGAAGGTATGCCCGGCCTCGTGGCTGATCGCGTTGCCGATGCCCAGGCCGGTCAGGCTGGCCGGGTCCTGCGCGGAGAGCCCGAGGTCGCCGGTGATCACCCAGGCCGGGGTGCCCGGCGTGCTGACCCGGTCCGCGGAGCCCAGCCAGGCGTTGCCGCCGCAGCCGCACCCGGTCATGGTCGGGACCTGGTCGGTGATCATCACCCGGGTGCCCCAGGTGTCGTCGGCGGCCGAGGAGCGGGAGATCGCGTCCGCGGGGGCCGGGGCTGTGGTGACGTTGATGTCGAAGGGGGAGTAATCCTGGGCCACGGTCGCCCAGGCGGCCTGGATCGCGCCGAGCTCCAGGCGGGAGAAGTGCGCGGTGTAGGCGTCGAGGCTGAACGGCGCCACGGTGATGGCGGCCGCCTGAGCGGTGGTGTTCCAGTACGTCCCGGTGACGGTGCCGCCGAGGAAGTCCAAATAGAGGGTGTGCTTCGATCCCGGCGCCGAGCTGAGCGCGAACGTCCTGTCCCACGCCGCGACCGGGGCGGCCGTGGACGGTGAGGCCGTCCCGACAGCACCGAGCGAGCCGGCGAGGAGCGCTGCGCCGACGCTCAGCGCGACGACGGCACGGTGGTGACGCGCGCGGCGAGTGGTCATGGTTCGACGCTCAGGCCGCCCGCGGCCCCGGGACGCGGCGGTGCGACGGGTTACCCAGCTTGGGCGAGAGCGGGTTTACCGCATCTGGGGGATGACGCTGGTGTGCGGGGGAGCAGGCACTAGGTTGAGGCGCGTGGGAACCACGAGACGGGCCGTGACGCCGGCGATGATGACCGACCGCTACGAGCTCACCCAGCTGGAGGCGGCGCTGCTGGACGGCACCGCCGACCAGCCCGCGGTCTTCGAGCTCTTCACCCGCTCCCTCAAGCCCGGACGCGGCTACGGCGTGCTGGCCGGACTCGACCGCTTCCTCGACGCCCTGGACGGGTTCAGCTACACCGAGGAGGAGCTGGCCTTCCTGGAGGAGGTCGGAGCGATCGGCCCGGCCGCCCGGGCTTACCTCACCGGGTGGCGCTTCACCGGTGACATCAGCGGCTACCGCGAGGGCGACCTCTTCTTCGCGCACTCACCGGTGCTGACCGTGGAGTGCTCCTTCGGCGACGGCCTGCTGCTGGAGACCCTGGTGCTGTCGATCTTCAACCACGACTCCGCGGTCGCCTCGGCCGCGGCCCGGATGGCCACTGCCGCCGCCGGGCGGCCGATGATCGAGATGGGCTCGCGTCGTACCGAGGAGAGTGCCGCGATCTCGGCGGCGCGGGCGGCCTACCTGGTCGGGTTCGAGTCGACCTCGAACCTCGCCGCCGGCTTCCTGCACGGCATCCCGACCAGCGGCACCGCGGCGCACGCCTTCACCCTCGCGCACGACACCGAGGCGGCCGCGTTCGACTCCCAGTTGGCCGCCCTCGGACTGGGCACCACGCTGCTGGTCGACACCTACGACATCGAGGCCGGGATCGTCCATGCCGTCGAGGCGGCCCGTCGGCTCGGCGCCGTCGGCCCCGGCGCGATCCGGATCGACTCCGGCGACCTCGACGTCGTCGTGCACGCCGCTCGACGCCAGCTCGACGCCCTGGGCGCCTGGGAGACGAAGATCGTCGTCACTAGCGACCTCGACGAGTTCAGTATCGAGGAGCTGAGCGCCGCCCCGGTCGACGTGTACGGCGTGGGCACCTCGGTCGCCACCGGCTCGGGCCATCCCACCGTCGGGTTCGTCTACAAGCTGGTCTCGGTCGCCAGCGAGGGCACCACCGACCAGCACCCGGTGGCCAAGCGCTCCAGCGGGAAGGCCTCGGTCGGCGGCCTCAAGTCGGCCTGGCGCGAGTACGACGCCCACGGCACGATCAGCGCCGAGCGGTTCGTCGTCACCGACGAGCTCGATCACGACCGCCCCGGAGCGCTCCAGGTCCGGCTGGTGGTCGACGGCCGGCGGGTGGCGCACAGCAGCATCGACGCGATCCGTGCCCATCACCAGCACGCCAAGGCCGGCCTCGACGAGGTCGACCTCGGACTGAAGGTGAGCGAGCCGCGGATCAGCGCGGCCCCGGCCTGAGCCACTCCCGCAGCACCCATTCGGCCTGGGTGAGCTGAGCGGTCGGGACGAACTCGCCGGCAGTGCGGGCCACGGTCGGGTCGCCGGGTCCGAAGGTCACCGTCGGGAGGCCTTCGGGGGCCGGCGGCGTCGGAGCGGTCACCAGGGGAGCCTCGCTCAGCGCCGCCAGCCGCTGGACCGCCGGGTGGGAGGCGGCCTCGGGCGAGGCCTGCACGGTGAGGTCGGTCGGGGCGAGCAGTAGCGCCAGGTCGCCCTGGAGCAGCGCCGGGGGTACGTCGGCGAGGGTGTCGCCGGGGTGGAGCACCAGGGTCACGTCCGGACCGGCGCTGCGCGCCCCCAGGGCGATGGCGGTCTTGAGCAGTGCTGCCAGTCCGCCCTTGACGTCGCAGCCACCGACGCCGAAGAGCCGGCCCATCTCGACGAACGCCTGTTCGTTGTCCAGTGGTGCGCTGGTGCCGAGGTGGCCGGCGATCACCAGGCGCTCGCGATGACCGGTCGCGGTCCTAGCCACGACCGTGTCGCCGGTCCGGGTGACGTTGAGGTGGGGCAGGGTGCTCAGTGCCTGCTCGACCGAGTCTGCCAGCCCGCCCTCGTCGCCGCTGACCGACCCGATGGTGATCAAGCCCATCGTCAGCGACACCACGTCGAGTGGGAGTGGCAGTGGCATCACGAAGTCGTTCACACCGGCCACTGTCGCAGTCAGCCTGGCTCCGAGGCGGCCCGGCGCGGCCACGTTCACCGAACGTACGTCCACTCGACGTGTCCACGGCGCCTGGGGGTCGCTGTGCGGGTGGGTGAGGCGGCGGAGCGTCCCGGGGTGCATGTCAGAATCGGCGGGTGACGCTCAACGTGCAACTCGTCGGATCGACCACCCAGATGGCGATCGTGACCCTGCAGCCCGGCCAGGTGGTCTACAGCGAGGCCGGGAAGTTCCTGTTCTCCTCGGCCGACGTCGAGATGGAGACCAAGCTCTCGGCACCCGGGGAGGAGAGCGGCGGCGGGATGGGGGGTCTGCTCCGTGGCGCCGTCTCGGCCGGACGCCGGATGATGACCGGCGAGAGCTTCGCCGTGACCCACTTCCACAGCAAGGGCGGCGACGGACTGCTCGCCTTCGCCGGTGTCATCCCGGGGGAGATGCGGGCGATCGAACTCGACGGCAAGCAGACCTGGTACGCCGAGAAGGACGCCTTCATCGCTGCCGAGGCCGGCGTGCACCAGGGCATCGAGTTCTCCGGCTTCGCCCGTGGCCTGATGGGCGGCGAGGGTTTCCTGCTGCAGAAGTTCACCGGTGTCGGCACCCTGCTGGTGGGCAGCTCGGGCGACTTCATCGACATCAACCCGGCCGACTACGGCGGTGAGCTGAAGGTCGACACCGGCTGTGTCGTGGCCTGGGACGACAACATCACCTACGGCGTCACCAAGGTCGGGCGCCTCAACCGCCAGGGCGCGATGAACGCCCTCTTCGGCGGCGAGGGCTTCACCCTGGCCACGCTGCGCGGCAACGGCCGCGTGATCCTGCAGTCGACCACCCTGGCGGGCCTGGCCACCGCCCTGGCCAAGAGCGCCCGACTGTCGGGAAGCACCCAGAACGGCAACACCGGCTTCGGTGCCATCACAGGCATCTTCGGAGGCAACGAGTAGTCACGGGGTCGTGAAACGGCCGCGGAGTCGAGTAGGGTCCACGTCACAGGCGGAGTCGGCTCCGCCGGGCGACAGCACGGGACGAGGTGCGGATGAGACCACCGGTGGCACCGCAGGTGGCCGGCAACGTTCCGGTCCCGACACCGGGCGAGCCGGTCACGCCCCCGGCGTTCGCCATCGCGGCGACCAAGGACACCCCGGAGCTGCGCCGCCTGCTCGCGGGCATCCGTGACCAGCTCGGCGCCGACACCCTGACGCTGCTCCTGCTCGACCACCAGCGCACCGTCCTGGAGCCGGCCGCGACGATCGGCCTCGACCCGACCCTGCGTGGCGCCCGGCCGGTGCCGCTCGGCTTCGGCTTCGCCGGGCGGGTCGCCCAGAGCCGCCAGGTGGTGCTGCTCGCCGAGGTCACCGCGGACCAGGTGATCAACCCGGTCCTGGTCGCGCACGGGCTGCGCACCCTGCTCGGCGCCCCGGTGATGGACGGCAGCGAGCTCGTCGGCGTGGTCCACGTCGGCTACCTCGACCCGCGCCAGGTCTGCGACGAGGACCGTCGCACCCTGGCCGGGCTGGCGACCACGCTCGGCGACCTGCTCCGGCAAGGGAGCCAGAGCTCGGACAACACCGCGGCTCTGGTGCTGCAACGCAGCCTGCTGCCGGCCGCACCGGTCAGTCCGCCGGGGATCGAGCTCGCCGCCCGCTACGTCCCTGCCGACGGCGACCTCGGTGGCGACTGGTACGACGCCTTCGAGCTGCCCGGCCAGCGGCTCTGCCTGGTGATGGGCGACGTCGTCGGTCACGGCCTCCAGGCGGCCATCGTGATGGGGCGGCTGCGCAGCGCCCTGCGTGCCTACGCCCTCGACCACGACACCCCCGACGAGGTGCTCACCCGGCTCGACCGCAAGATCTGCCACTTCGAGCCCGACGTGCAGGCCACCGTCCTGGTGGGCATGGCCGAGGCGCCGTACGACGTGTGGCAGTTCAGTGCCGCCGGTCACTTCGCGCCCTTCCTGGCGACCCCCGACGGTCCGGGCGAGGCGGTGCCGGTGCCGCACGACGCGCTGCTCGGGGTGATGCCCGACGTCCGGCGTCGTGCCACCGTCGTCTCCGTGCCCGAGGGTGGACGGCTCTGCCTCTTCACCGACGGCCTGGTCGAGCGCCGCCCGACCTCCGACCAGTCTGCCGAGGAGCTGCTCGACCAGGGCTTCGCCCGGCTCTCGGCCGCCCTGGCCGCGCCCGGGGACGCCGAGATGAGCTGCATCAGGGTGCTCACCGGTGTGGTCGGCGACGCGGTCGCCGAGGACGACATCGCCGTCCTGATCGCCCAGCGCCAGCAGGCTCCTGACGCCGGTGGCGACCTGCCCGAAGTTGTTTGATCCCACCGCGGTCCGGGGACAGCACTGCGGGCCGGCCGGTCCCACGGACAGCGAGGAGGTGCACATGACGGCGCTGGGAACCTCCGCCGTGCTGGAGCACCATCCGCGGTCGGTGGGCCTGGCGCGCGGGCTCGTCGCCGACCTGGTCGCGGACCTGCCGGTCGACACCGCTGCCGACGCCGTGCTGCTCACCTCCGAGCTGGTCACCAACGCCGTCTGCCACGGCGGCCCCACCATCGAGCTGTCGGCAAGCCTGAGCGAGGACGGCGTCACGGTGGCCGTCTACGACGACGGGGCCGACCTGCCGATCATGTCTGAGGCCCGGCCCTCCCTGGAGGCGGTCTCGGGGCGCGGCCTCCAGATGGTGCAGCAGGTCGCCCGGGAGTGGGGCGTACGCTTCGATCGCTCTCGTGCGGGCAAGACGGTGTGGTTCGAGCTGGGGAGGGCCCGATGGAGCTGATCATTGAGCGGCGCGGCGTCGCCGAGGGTCCCGACGGGGTCCGCCTGGAGCTGATCGGAGCCCTCGACCTCGTCACCCGCGACACCTTGGTGGAGGCAGGGCGGGACCTGCTCGCAGGCGGCAGTGATCTGACTCTGGACATGGCGCATGTGACCTTCATCGACTCCACCGGGATCGGCGCCCTGATCGCCTTGCACAAGAGCGCGCGAACCGGCGGCGGTACGCTGCGGATCGTGCGACCCTCGACGTGCGTCACCCGGATCCTGGAGGTGACCGGCCTGGCCGGCACCTGGTCCACCTAGCCTTGAGCAGCACCGCCCGCTTTCGCCCTCACCCTCAAGGAACAGCAGTGCCCTTCTTCGAAGCCCGCTCCCAGGCCGACGCCACCGACGGTGTCCGGCTGGTGGTCACCGGTGACCTGGACCTGGCGACCGCGCCGCGCCTGACCGAGGTGGCCCGTGCGGCAGTGTCCAGTCCCGGCGACATCGTCACCCTGGACCTGTCGGGGGTCACGTTCCTGGACTCCACCGGCCTCGGTGCCCTGCTCGACCTGCGCAAGAAGGTGGTCGGTGCCGGCGGACGCGTCCAGGTCGCGGCCCAGTCACCGGCCGTCGCCCGGGTGCTCGACCTGGCCGGCCTCACCGAGCTCTTCGGCGTCGCTGCCCAGGACGACGCGTGAGCACCACCGCGGACCAGAACGCCGAGGAGGGCTGGCCGGCCGCGTTCAGCACGCTGACGGTGCCTGCCCACCGCGACTTCGTCGCCACCGTGCGTGGCCTGGCACGCTCCTCGGCCGTGACGGCAGACCTCAGCCTCGACGACGTCGAGGAGCTCCAGATCGCCGTGGACGAGGCCGCCACCCTGCTGCTGCCGCTGGTCGACCCGCAGGCGCGCTGGCTCCGCGCCCGGTTCGACGTCGCCCCCGGCCTGCTCCGTACGACGCTGTCGCTGGGCTGCCGCGCCGGGGCACGGATCGACCGCGAGAGCCTGGCGTGGGTGATGCTGACGGCGATCGACCCCGGCGTGGTGGTGCACGAGGACGACGGTCACGTCAGCATCGAGATCGTCGGCGGGCACCCGGACAGCGTCGGGTGAGCGTGCTGTGAGCGCCTCCGGCGAGCGGTCGTCCGAGCGGCGCGACCGCACCGACCAGCTGTTCGCCGAGCTCGTTGTGCTGCACGCCGACGACCCCGCCCGGGAGCGGGTCCGGGCCGAGCTGGCCGACCTCAACCTGCCCCTGGTCCGCCACCTGGCCGGACGGTTCGCGTCGTGGAGCTTCGCCCTGGAGGACGCAGTGCAGATCGGCTCGGTGGGGCTGGTCAAGGCGATCGACTCCTTCGAGCCGGCCCGGGGCCATGCGTTCTCGGCGTACGCCGTGCCCAAGATCGTGGGGGAGATCCGACGCTACCTGCGCGACTCCCACCGGATGGTGCGGGTCCCACGCCGTACCCACGAGCTGCAGAGCGCCGTCGTGGAGGCCCGGGAGGCGCTGACCCAGGAGCTCGGCCGGTTGCCGGCGATCTCCGAGATCGCCGAGCGGATCGGTGCCGAGCCCGACGAGGTCGTCGAGGTGGTGGAGAGCTTCAGGGTCCGCGAGACCCGCTCCCTCGATGCCGGCGCCGGGCCCGACCGGAGCATGGTGGACCCCGAGCTGGTCGCGGCCCTGGCGTACGAGGAGCGCGGCTTCGCGACCTCGGAGTGGCTGCTGGACCTGCGCGAGGCGCTGGCCGACCTCAGCGACCAGGAGCGCCTGATCCTGTCGCGGCGCTTCGGTGCCGAGCTGAGCCAGAGCGAGATCGCCGCCGAGATCGGGGTCTCGCAGATGCAGGTGTCGCGGCTGCTGCGCCGCACCCTGGACCGGCTTCGTCGGCGACTCCTCGCCGACGACCCCGAGGCCGGCCGGCGCTCGGGAACCTGAGGAATCCCAGAACCTGTTCCAGTCGGTGGGACCTCGGCCCGCGACCAGCCCGCCGCGCTGGTTCGCTGAGGCGGAACGGAACGTCCCGATGGAGGAGAAGACGTGAGCACCGAGATTCACCACGACCTTGACTGCGACATGCTCGTGGTCGGCAGCGGCGGAGGTGCCCTCACCGGCGCCCTGATCGCCGCCTCCCGCGGCCTGCGGGTCATCGTCGCCGAGGCGAGCGAGTACTTCGGTGGCACCACCGCGTACTCCGGCGGCGGCATGTGGCTGCCGCTCAACGCGGTGCTGCGCCGTGACGGCAACGTCGACTCGGCCGAGGCGGTGGCGGAGTACTTCCACTCGATCGTCGGCGACCGCACCCCGCGCGACCTCCAGGACGCCTTCCTCGACAACGGTGCTCCGCTGGTCGACGAGCTGGAGAAGCTGGAGCCGATGGCCTTCCAGCAGCTGCCCTGGCCCGACTACTTCGGTGCCGCCCCGAGCGCCAGCGCGCACGGGCGCCACATCATCCCGCAGCCGCTGACGCCCGAGGAGCTCGGCGCTCTGCGCGACGTGCTGCGTCCGCCGCTCGGTGTCGAGCGCGCCGGCCAGGAGCTCCCGCCGCACGTCGGCGGCGGCCAGGCCCTGATCGGTCGTCTGCTGCTCGCCCTGGACCGCTTCGACAACGTCACCCTGCTGGCGAACGCCACCTGCGACGAGCTCCTCGTCGACGGGGGTCGGGTCGCGGGCGCCGTCGTGGAGACCGCGGAGGGCCGGGTGCGGATCAACGCCGCCAAGGGTGTCCTCATTGCCGCGGGCGGCTTCGAGCGCAACCAGGAGCTGCGTGAGCAGTACGGCGTCCCCGGCAACGAACGCGACAGCATGGGCGCCCCGGCCAACGTCGGCAAGGCGCTCACCGCGGCGCTGGCCGTCGGTGCCGACACCGACCTGATGGACCAGGCCTGGTGGTCGCCGGGGATCACCCACCCCGACGGCACCTCCAGCTTCTCGCTGTGGCTGACCGGTGGCATCTTCGTCGACGGCCAGGGTCGCCGCTTCGTCAACGAGTCGTGGCCCTACGACCGTCTCGGCCGCGCCATCATCGACCTGATGGACGCCGGCGAGATGAGTCTGCCGTTCTGGTTCGTGTACGACGACCGCGACGGCGTCACGCCGCCGGTGCGGGCCACCAGCGTCCCGGTCGGCGACGCTGCCGACTACCAGGCGGCCGGCCTGTGGCACTCGGCCGACACCCTCGAGGAGCTCGCCGCCACGATCGGCGTACCGGCGCAGACGCTGGTCGAGACGGTGGCACGGTTCAACGAGCTGGCCGCTGCGGAGAAGGACGACGACTTCGGCCGTGGCGACGAGCCCTACGACCGGGCGTTCAGTGGCGGCAAGTCGCCGCTGGTGCCGGTGGAGAAGGGGCCGTTCCACGCGGCTGCCTTCGGCATCTCCGACCTCGGCACCAAGGGTGGCCTGCGCACCGACGCCGCGGCCCGAGTGCTCGACGCGCAGGGCCAGGTGATCGAGGGTCTCTACGCCGCGGGCAACTCGCAGGCCGCGGTCAGTGGCTACGTGTACCCCGGCGGTGGCAACCCGATCGGTGCCTGCATGGTGTTCAGCTACCTCGCCGCCCTCGACATGGCCGGGGAGTCGGGTCGCTGACCTGATCTCCTCCACGACGTCCCAGGGGCGCTGAACCGATGTCGGTTCAGCGCCCCTGGTGTCGTGCGGGTCAGGCGTCCTGGGTACGGGCGATGTTCTCGGCGACCTCGCGCCGCCAGGCCTCGTTGGGCCGGGAGGTGTCGATCTCGAACTCGAAGCGCTCGACCATCTCGGGGGTGACGTCGGCGACGTCGACGTAGAACTGCTCGTACCAGCGGCGCAGCTGGTAGACGGGACCGTCCTCCTCGCACAGCAGCGGGTTGTCGATCCGGGTCTTGGTCTTCCAGATCGCGACGTCCTGCTCGAAGCCGAGCCGGATGAAGTCGCCCTGGCGCTGGGCCATCGCCAGGGCGGTGGCGTCGTCGACGCCCTTCTCCTTCTTCACCATGACGCCGTACTGCAGGACGAAGGAGTCGTTGTCGATCGGGTAGTGGCAGTTGATCAGGACGCTGGGCACGTCCTCGCCATCGGAGTAGTGGTACGTGAGCTCGTCGATCATGAACGAGGGGCCGTAGTAGGCAGCGGTCGACGAGTTGCCGATCGTGACCCGGGCACCCCCGGAGTCGCGCTTGCCGCGGATGTCCTCGCGGCCCTCGCCCTTCATGAACTGGGCCGACACGTGGCCCTCGAAGACGTTCTTGAAGTACGTCGGGAAGGAGTAGTGCACGTAGAAGAAGTGCGCCATGTCGACGTTGTTGTCGAT
The DNA here is from genome assembly GCF_030150155.1 of Nocardioides sp. Classification (GTDB taxonomy): domain Bacteria; phylum Actinomycetota; class Actinomycetes; order Propionibacteriales; family Nocardioidaceae; genus Nocardioides. The sequence goes on along the minus strand of NZ_JASLGR010000059.1, from coordinate 93,837 downwards.
CAGCTCACGGCAGTTCGCGCCCTCGATGACGGTGGAGTACCAGACCCAGTCGCTCCACTCCTGTGTGCCGTAGCCCTCGATCCGGGGGATGTACTGCGCCGGGTCCGGGGCATTGCCCTCCGGGTCGTTCCAGACGAACAGCATGCCGTCCTGGACCATCGTCTCCCAGGCGGCGGTCCGGGCCCGCAACGGCACTCGGCGGGCGTACGGGATCGCCTTGCACCGACCGTCGCCGCCCCACCGCCAGTCGTGGAACGGACAGGCCAGCTCGTTGCCCTTCACGGTGCCCTGCGACAGGTCGGCGCCCATGTGACGGCAGTAGCCGTCGAGCACGTTGACGTGGCCGTCCTCGCCGGCGAAGACGACGAGCTTCTGGCCGAACGCGTTGATCTGGTGCGGGGTGCCGTCGGCGAAGTCCTTCTCCAGACCCAGGCAGTGCCAGCCGCGGGCGAACCGGGTCGGTGCGGCTCCGGTGTCGATCGTGCGAACCTCGGTGTCGTTGTCTCCTGTGACGCTCATCTGCTTCTCCATCTCTGCCAGCGGGACTCATCGAGTGTGGGTCGGCGCAGATGTCGGCTACGTCACACGATCCCACTCACTGGAAGTGGTGCTCCGCAACTGCGACAGGCTCCGGAGGGCTACCTCCAGATAGCGCGAGGCTCGCGCAGGGCCAGCGAGAGCTCATGGGCCGCCGACATCAGCAGCCGGCCCAGGTCGGGCTGCCGGTCGGGGGAGAAGCGCTGCTCGACGCCGGTCACGCTGAGCGCGCCGACCGGCCGGTCCCGTTCGTCCACCACGGCCGCCGCCATCCCCCAGGAGCCCTCGACGATCAGGCCGGGGTTCACCGCGTAGCCCTGGCGGCGGGTCTGGTCGATCCGGGCACGCAGCGCATCGACGCCGTGCTCGGGGCCGAAGGCGCTCAGGTCGGCCTGGGTCAGATAGGTCTCGATCTCCGTCTCGGGCAGGAAGGAGAGCACCGCCAGCCCGGCCGAGGCGACTCCGAGGGGGAAGCGGATCCCCTCGCGCAGGACGTGGCTGCGCAGCGGATAGGTGCCCTCCTCCTGGACCAGGCAGACCGACTCGTTGCTGCGCCAGACCGAGTAGAACGCGCTCTCCGAGGTCTGCGCCGCGAGCCGGCGTACGAAGGGCAGGGCGGTCTGGGTGACGTCGTAGCGGTGGCCCGCCGAGAGCCCCATGAAGAAGAGCGCCGGGCCCAGCAGCCAGCGGGCCGAGGGCTCGTCGCGGTCGACCAGACCCTCGCCGTGCAGGTCGCTGAGCAGCCGGTGCGCCGTGGACCGGTTGAGGTCCGCGCGGCGCGCCAGCTCGGACGTGGTGGCCCCCTCCGGCTCGCAGGCAGCGATCGCGCGGAGCAGGAGGGCGGTCTTCGCGACGACGTTGAGGGCGGCCATGCCGCTCACCCTAGCGTTCGTTCAGCGAACGGTAGGGGCCGTGTGATCTCGCTCTGTGCGCGGTTCGGCGGCGGTGGGCGTTCGTTCCTTGACCGTGGCCGGTCGACGCGGTGGTATCGGAGGAGCACTCGCTGCGAGGAGGAACGATGGACAAGGTAGTGGCCTCGGCGGCCGAGGCGCTCGCCGACATCACCGACGGTGCGCGGCTCGCCGTCGGTGGCTTCGGGCTGTGCGGCATCCCGTCGGTGCTGATCGGGGAGGTGCTGCGCTCGGGCGTCCGGGACCTGGAGACGGTGTCGAACAACGCCGGTGTGGATGACTGGGGCCTGGGCCAGCTGCTCTCGGCCGGTCGGCTGCGCCGGGTGGTGGCGTCGTACGTCGGGGAGAACAAGGAGTTCGCGCGGCAGTACCTCGCCGGGGAGCTTGAGGTCGAGCTCACCCCGCAGGGCACGCTCGCCGAGCGGATGCGGGCCGGCGGCTCGGGGATCGCGGCGTTCTACACCCGCACCGGCGTCGGCACCCAGGTCGCCGAGGGCGGGATGCCCTGGAAGTACGCCGCCGACGGCTCGGGAGACGTCGAGATCGCGTCCCCGGCCAAGCCGACGGAGGTCTTCGACGGCCTGGAGTTCGTCCGTGAGCGGGCGATCGTCGCCGACGTCGGCCTGGTCCGGGCCTGGAAGGGCGACCGGCACGGCAACCTCGTCTTCCGCGAGGCGGCACGCAACTTCAACCCGCTGGCAGCGATGTGCGGGGAGGTCACCGTCGCCGAGGTCGAGCACCTGGTGGAGCCCGGCGACCTCGACCCCGATCAGATCCACCTGCCGGGGGTCTACGTGCATCGGGTGGTCGAGCTGACCCCGGAGCAGGCAGCGGAGAAGCGGATCGAGAAGAGGACGGTGCGGGCATGAGCTGGACACGCGACGAGATGGCGGCCCGCGCGGCCGCCGAGCTCGCCGACGGGGACTACGTCAACCTCGGGATCGGGCTGCCGACCCTGGTGCCGAACTTCGTCCCCGACGACGTCGAGCTGGTGCTCCAGTCCGAGAACGGCATTCTGGGCACCGGCGCCTATCCCGCCGAGGACGAAGTCGACCCGGACCTGATCAACGCCGGCAAGGAGACGGTCACGGTCCGGCGGGGCGCGTCGTTCTTCGACTCCGCGCTCTCCTTCGGGATGATCCGCGGCGGCAAGATCGACGCCGCGATCCTGGGGGCGATGCAGGTCTCGGCCGCGGGCGACATCGCCAACTGGATGATCCCCGGGAAGATGGTTAAGGGGATGGGCGGTGCGATGGACCTGGTCCACGGCGCCCGCAAGGTGATCGTGCTGATGGAGCACGTGGCCAAGGACGGGTCGCACAAGATCGTCGAGAAGTGCACCCTGCCGCTGACCGGCAAGCAGGTGGTGCAGCGGATCATCACCGACCTGGCCGTCATTGACATCACCGCGGACGGCCTGGTGCTCAGCGAGCTGGGCCCCGGGGTCAGCGTCGACGAGGTCCGCGCGGCCACCGGACCGGCCCTGAGCCTGGCGCCGTCAGTGGGCGGGCAGGACCAGGGGACGGGTGTGGCGTAGCGCCATCGTGAGGCCGGCCGCGATCAGGAGCAGTACGACGACCAGCGTGGCCGGCCCCGCCCATCCGGCCTGCGCCCAGGCGGCGCTGCCCAGGTTGCCGAAGACGGCGGCCCCGACGTAGTAGGTGAACAGGTAGAGCGAGGCGGCCTGGCCGGTGCTCGCGCCCAGGGCGTGCGAGCGGGCGACCACCCAGCCGCTGGCCAGGCCGTGGAGGCTGAAGAACCCGACGGTGAGCAGCGCGATGCCGACGATGATGGTGGGCAGCGACGAGGTCAGGGTCAGGGCGATCCCGACCAGGCCGAGCAGACAGCCGACCGGGGCGACGGCGCGCTGGCCGAAGCGGTCGGCGGCACGCCCGGTCATCGCCGAGCTGGTCGCCCCGAACGCGTAGAGCAGGTAGATCAGGCTGAAGCCGCCCTCGGTGAGGTGGAACGGCGCCGAGGTGAGCCGGAAGCCGAGGGAGTTGAAGGTCGCGCTCAGCACGCCCATCCCGCACGCCCCGATGCCGTAGAGCGCCAGCAGGGCCGGGTCGGCCAGCGCCCGTCGGGTCTGGGCCAGCAGGTCGGGTGCGGTGGTGGGACGAGGGACGAAGTTCCGCGAGCGCGGCAGGGTGAACGCGACGGCGACCGCACCGGCCAGGGCCAGCACGGCGGCGGCCCCCATCGCCCAGCGCCACCCGCCGAGGTCGTCCATCGGGGCGGTCACCAGCCGACCCGCCATCCCGCCGATGGCGTTGCCTCCGATGTAGAGACCCGCGGCCCGGGCCTGCACCGAGGGGTGCAGCTCCTCGCGCAGGTACGCCGTCGCTACCGCCGGCAGGCCCGCCAGGGTGATCCCCTGGAGGAGTCGGAGCACGACCAGCACATGCCAGGACGGTGCGAACGCGCAGGCCACGGCGATCAGCGCCGAGGTCCACAGCGAGAGGTGGATCATCCGGGTGCGACCGATCGCCTCGGACAGGGGACCGGCGACCAGCAGGGCGACCGCGAGGCCGGCGGTGGTGACCGAGAGGCTCATCGCGCTCTGGGCGGGGGTGATCGCGAACGCGTCGACGAAGGCGGGGAGCAGTGCCTGGGTCGACCAGATCAGGACGAAGGTCGCGACGCCGGCGGCGAAGAGGGCGATCAGGACCCGTCGGTACTCGGTGCTGCCGGGGAGGTAGCCCTCGAAGGGCTCGGTGGTGCTGGACGGTGTCACCCATCCACTGTGAACCTGGTCGGGCGATACGTCGAATGGTGAATCCGTTGCGATCCCATGCGTCGGACGTATGGTGAGTCCATGCTGATCCGGGACTTCGAGTGGCTGATCGCCCTAGCCGACCACGGTCAGGTGACCGACGCCGCCGCCGTGCTGCGCGTGAGCCAGCCGACCCTGTCCCGGGCCCTGGCCCGGATGGAGGAAGAGCTGGGCACCCGCCTCTTCGAGCGCGTCCCCGCCGGACTGGTGCCGACCCCGGACGGGGTGGCGGCCGTGGCCGCGGGGCGTGCGGTGGTGGGGCGCTACGGGCAGCTGGTCAGCGAGCTCGGGGCGCGGCGTGATCCTGACGGTGGCGTCGTACGGCTGGCGTTCCTGGACTCCACGGCCACCGCGTTGGTGCCGCGCCTGCTGGGTGGGTTCCATGCCGAGGCCCCGCGCATCCGGGTCGTCTTGACCCAGGGGCCCGGCCACGAGCTGCTCCACGCTCTGGAGGCGGGGGCGGCCGAGCTGGCGATCACCTCGACGCGTCCCGTCGGTGATTACGGCTGGCACGTCATCGAGCGCGAGCGGCTGGTGGTGATCGTCGGCCCCAGCCACCGGCTGAGCCGACGCAAGCGGGTGCACCTGAGCGAGGTGGTCGGCGAGGACCTGATCACCACGCCGACCGGGTTCGCCTACCGGTCCACCGTCGACGACCTGCTCGCTGCGGCAGGCGTGGCGCTGCGGATCAGCTTCGAGAGCGGCGACCTGCTCGCCGTCGAGGGGCTGGTCGCGGCCGGGCTCGGCATCGCGATCGTGCCCGAGCAGATCGCCGGCCGCACCGGCAGCGTGCCGCTGACCTTCGCCTCGCCTCCGGCCCGCCGCACCATCGGGGTGACCTGGCGGACCGACCGGCCGTTGGTAGCGCCGGCGGCGCGGCTGCTGGAGTTCATCAGGTCCGTGGGGAACCCGGATCTCGGCGGTGGTGAACCCGGAAGTCGGCTAGGGGAGGGGCTGACATGAGGGACAGAAGTCGACGATCCGCTCCTGCCCCGCGACGCCGTGATGGGTGCGCTCGATCGGGGTGCCGCAGCGGCGGCACTGCTGGTGGAGGCGACCGTAGACCCAGGTCTGCTCCCCGGTGCGGCGGTTGCCGGTGGTGGTGCGCGGCGGTCGCTCCTTGTTCAGCTCCAGCATCTGGTGGGCGCGGCGGACCAGCCGCGGCAGTCGCGGCACCGCACCGATCGGGGTGGCCGGGTGGACGCCGCTGGTGAAGCACAGCTCGGCGCCGTAGATGTTGCCGATCCCGGCCAGGTTGCGCTGATCCAGCAGTGCCTCCATCACCGGCCGGTCCGGGGCGGTGAGGAGACGGCGTACGGCCTCGTCGGGGTCCCAGTCGGGACCGAGCAGGTCCGGGCCGAGGTGCCCGACGACCCGGTCCTCCTCGGCGGTGGGGAGCAGCTCGACGATGCCGAGGGTGAAGCCGACCGCCACGGTCCGTTCGGTGGAGAGCACCACCCGGGCCTGATCGGCCAGCCGCCGCCACCGCTGGCCCGCCGCGTAGACGTGCCAGGCGCCCTCCATCTTGAGGTGCGTGTGCAGGGTGATCCCGGCGTCGGTGCGGGTGAGCAGGTGCTTGCCCCGGCTGATCGTGCCGGTCACCGTCTGCCCCGCCAGGTCCGCGGTGGCGTGCTGCGGCACCCGCAGGTCCGACCGGGTCAGACGCTGGCCGCTCAGCGAGCGCTCCAACAGCCGCGCGGTCTGGAAGACGGTGTCGCCCTCAGGCACGCGCGCTCCCGCCGTAGCGCCGCAGACCCTGAGGAGTCACGGTGAACCCTGCCGCGTTGAGGGCCTCGCGCAGCGGCGTGAGCGGCCCCCCGAGCAGGTCGACGCCGTCGGCGCGGGAGATCACGACCTTGCCGAGCGCGTCGCGGTCGATCCACACGCTCAGCGCCCGCACCGCCAGGGTCAGGACCGCGACGTCGGCGGACCACGACAGCAGCGTCTTCGCGCCCCGCTCGACGTAGAGCACCAGCCGGCCGTCGACCAGCACCACCACCGCGCCGGCCTTGCGCCCGGGGCGGTGGCCGCTGCCCTCGGGCCAGGCCAAGGCGGCGCCGTACGGGTTGGCCGGGTCGGTCGCCGCGAGCACGACCACCTGCGGCGAGGCCGAGGTGCCGAGTACCGGCTCGGCGAAGGTGCGCAGCCGGTCGACCCCGCCGACGGTGCTGAACTGCGCGGCCCCGAGCCCCTCGACGAAGTAGCCGCGCCGGGCCCGGCCAGTTTCCTCGAACGCTCCCAGGACCTTGTACGCCGCCGCGAAGCCGCCCGGCACCCGCTCGCTCTGCACCGCACCACGGGTGAGCACGCCATGACGCTCCACCAAGTGCTCGGCCATCGCGTGGGCGCGTCGGGTCGGATCGGTCTCGACCGAGGGCAGCAGCGTCCAGCGCCCCGCCGTCTCGGGCAGCCCGGCCCGCATCGGCATCCGGCCCGGGCGCGGTGCGATCCGGGCCCGGGAGGGTCCACGCCGCCGCGGTGCGGCCCGCCCGAGGGTCCGGGTCCCCGCCCGGGTGATCGCCCGCAGCGGCGCCAGGGTGTCGTTGCTGAGCGTCCCCGCCCAGACCAGGGACCAGAGCGTGGCCGACAGGTCGGCTTCGCTGTGCGACCCGGTCAGGTCGGCGACGCCGTCGAGCACCTGGCGGAAGAAGAAGCCGCCCCCGCCGGCCAGCACCTGGATCACGGCGTCGGCGCGCGCCGTGCCCTCGTCGGTCTCGCTGAGGGCGGTGGGCACCGGCAGGGTCAACGACGCCTCCTCGGCCAGGTGCAGGCTGATCCAGCCGTCGCCGCCGGGCAGGGTGCCGTGTCCGGCCCACAGCACCTCGCCGCCGGCCATCAGCTCGTCGAGGAAGGCGGGTTCGTAGTCCCGCACCCGGGCGGGGAGCACGAACGACTCCAGGGCGCTGGCCGGGACGGCGTACCCGGCCAGCTGGGTGACCACGTCGAGCACCGCGTCGATGCCGTGCAGTCCCCGCGACCCACCCGAGCCACGGCCGTCGGGATGGGCGTCGGCGACGGACTGCCACGGCGGCAGGAAGCGGCCCAGGGCGTCGGGCGGGACCGGCTCGACCTCGTGCCGCAACCGCGCCAGCGACCGGCGCCGCAACGTCCGCAGCACCTCGGCGTCGCACCATTCGGCCCCGGAGCCGGCCGGCCTGAACTCGCCTTCGAGGACCCGGCCCGCGGCAGCCAGGCGACCCAGCGTGTGCCGTACGACGGCCACGCCCAGGCCCAGCCGGCCCGCGACGTCCTCGGTGGTGAACGGCCCGTGGGTCCGCGCGAAGCGGCTCACCAGATCGGCGAGCGGATCGGCCACCGGGTCGGTGAAGGCGCTCGGGGTGCCCGGTGGCACCGGCACGCCGAGTCCGTCGCGCAGCCGGGCGACGTCCTCGATCACGGCCCAGGCGTCCACGCCGCCGACCCGGACCTCGACGACCCGCCGGGCCTCGGTCAGGTCGTGCAGCCAGGCGGCGACGGCGCCGCCGTCCTCACAGCGGGCGGTGACCTCGGCGGTGGTGAGCGGGCCGAGCAGTCGGAGCAGGTCCACGACGCCCTCGAGGCCGCGGGCACGGCGCCCGGGTGCCAGCCGTTGCAGCTCGGCCTCGACCTCGGCCAGCACCTCAGGATCGAGCAGCTCGCGCAGCTCGGCCCGGCCCAGCAGCTCGGCCAGCAGGCCCTGGTCCAGGGTCAGGGCGGCCGCCCGGCGCTCGGCGATCGGGGCGTCGCCCTCGTACATGAACTGGGCGACGTAGCCGAACAGCAGGCTCCGCGCGTACGGCGACGGCGCCGCGCTCTCGACGTCGGTGAGGGTGAGCTCACGGCGCTCGATGCGCCGCATCAGGCCCAGCAGCGCGGGCAGGTCGTAGACGTCGTGCAGGCACTCGCGGACCGCCTCCAGCACGATCGGGAAGGTCGGGTAGCGGGCGGCGACCTCCAGCAGTGCTGCGGCACGCTGTCGCTGCTGCCACAGCGGCGAGCGACGGCCGGGATCACGCCGCGGCAGCAGCAGCGCCCGTGCCGCGCACTCGCGGAACCGCGATGCGAACAGTGCCGAGCCACCGACCTCGGCGGTTACCAGGGCGGCCAGCTCATCGGGGTCGAAGACGACGATCTCGGCTGAGGGCGGCTCGGCATCGGTGTCGGGGAAGCGGATCACGATGCCGTCGTCGGCAGCGACGGCCGGGGCCTCGATCCCGTAGCGCTCGCGCAGCCGGGCGCTGATCGCCAGCGCCCACGGGGCGTGCACCGGCATCCCGTAGGGCGAGTGCAGCACCAGCCGCCAGTCACCGAGCTCGTCGCGGAAGCGCTCCAGCACGATCTGGGTGTCGCTGGGCAGCACCCGGGTCGCCTCGGCCTGCTCGTGCAGGTAGGCGAGCAGGTTGTCGGCGGCCCAGGCGTCCAGGCCGTCGTCACGGGCACGGCTGAGGGCCTCGGCCTCGGGCAGGGCGACCAGGTCGCGGGTGAATGCACCGATCGCCTCACCGAGTTCGACCGGACGCCCCAGGCTGTCGCCCTTCCAGAACGGCAGCCGTCCGGGGACTCCGGGGGCCGGCGTGACCAGCACCCGGTCGGCGGTGATCTCCTGGATCCGCCAGCTGGTCGCACCGAGGGCGAAGATGTCGCCGACCCGGGACTCGTAGACCATCTCCTCGTCCAGCTCGCCGACCCGGCGACCCTGCCCCTCGCCGACCAGGAAGACACCGAACATGCCGCGGTCGGGGATGGTGCCGCCACTGGTGACGGCCAGGCGCTGAGCGCCGGGCCGCCCGGTCAGGGTGCCGGTGACCCGGTCGTAGACCAGCCGCGGTCGCAGCTCGGCGAACTCGTCGGAGGGGTAGAGCCCACTGAGGAGGTCGAGGGTGGCGTCGTACGCCGAGCGCGGCAGGTTCGAGAACGGTGCCGAGCGCCGCACCAGGTCGTAGAGCTCCTCGACCTCCCAGGTCTCCAGGGCGGTGATCGCCACGATCTGCTGGGCCAGCACGTCGAGCGGGTTGGCCGGCACCGCGAGTGACTCGATCGCCCCTGTGCGCATCCGGGCCACCACGACAGCGGTCTGGGCCAGGTCGCCGCGGTGCTTGGGGAACAGCACGCCGTGGGAGACCTCGCCGACCTGGTGGCCCGCACGCCCGACGCGTTGCAGTGCGCTGGCCACGCTCGGCGGGGACTCGATCTGGACGACCAGGTCGACGGCGCCCATGTCGATGCCGAGCTCTAGGCTGCTGGTCGCGACCACGGCGGGGAGCCGGCCGCGCTTGAGGTCGTCCTCGATCTGGGTGCGCTGCTCTTTGGAGACCGAGCCGTGGTGGGCACGGGCGATCACGACCTCGTCCTCGACCGCTGCGCGTTCGGTGGCGATCTCGTTGAGGCGGGCGGTCAGCCGCTCGGCCAGTCGCCGGGAGTTGGCGAAGACGATCGTGGAGGTGTGGGTCTGGATCAGGTCGACGACGCGTTCCTCGACGTGCGGCCAGATCGAGGCCGTGCGGACCGGGTCGTGACCGGGGGCGTCGGGATCCTCGGCCTCCAGGCCGCCGGGCGCGGTCATGTCCTCGACCGGGACGACCACGTCGAGCTCCCAGGTCTTGGCCGCCGGGGGAGCGACGATCTCGACCGGGGCGGCCCCGCCGAGGAAGCGGGCCACCTCCTCGGTGGGGCGCACCGTCGCCGAGAGCCCGATCCGCTGGGCGGGTTGGGGCAGCAGTGCGTCGAGGCGTTCTAGGCTGAGGGCCAGGTGGGCGCCGCGCTTGGATCCTGCCACTGCGTGCACCTCGTCGAGGATCACCGTCTCCACGCCGCGCAACGCCTCCCGGGCCTGGGAGGTCAGCATCAGGAAGAGGGACTCGGGGGTGGTGATCAGGATGTCGGGCGGATGGGCGGTCAGGGCGCGCCGGTCACCGGCAGGGGTGTCACCCGAGCGCACCCCGACGCGTACGTCGGCCACCGCGGTGCCCTCGCGCTCGGCGGTGTGCCGGATCCCGGCCAACGGTGCCCGCAGGTTGCGCTCAACGTCGACGGCGAGGGCCTTGAGCGGGGAGATGTAGAGCACCCGGCAGCGCAGCCGCTCCTCCTCGGGTGGGGCGGTGGTGAGCAGCCGGTCCAGGCTCCACAGGAACGCGCTGAGGGTCTTGCCGGAGCCGGTCGGTGCGACCACCAGGGCGTGCCGGCCCGCCCCGATCGCCTCCCAGGCGCCGACCTGGGCCGGGGTGGGGGCAGCGAAGGAGGCCTCGAACCACGCCCGCGTCGGGGCGCTGAAGGAGGCGAGCACATCGGGCACCGGGGGCACAGTGGCCAGTCTGGCCCATTACGCCAGCGGCGACATGGGGACCGGTGCGTATCGTGGACGAATGGCACTCTCGGAGCCCCACGACCACCAGTTCGCCGGATCGATCCCAGCGCTGTACGAACGGCTGCTGGTGCCGATGATCTTCGCCGAGCCCGCCCGTCGGATGGCGCACGAGGTCGCCGACGCCCAACCCGCGGCGGTGCTGGAGACCGCAGCCGGCACCGGCGTGCTGACCCGGGCGCTGCGGGGGATGTGCCGGGGAGCCGACATCACCGCCACCGACATCAGCCAGGCGATGCTGGACGAGGCGGCCCGCCGTCAGGGCCGCGCCGACGGGGTGCGCTGGCGGCGCGCCGACGCCCTGGACCTGCCGTTCCCCGACGCCGAGTTCGATGCGGTGGTCTGCCAGTTCGGGGCGATGTTCTTCCCCGACCGGGTGCGCGGCTTCGCCGAGGCCGCCCGGGTGCTGCGGCCGGGGCGCTCGTTCTTCTTCGGGGTGTGGGACAGCATCGAGCGCAACGACCTGGCCGCCGCTGTGACCGCGACCCTGCGCGAGCTCTCACCCGGGGGCGCGTTCGACTTCCTGGAACGGACACCGCACGGCTACAGCGACCCCGACCGGATCAGGATGGACCTGGAGCGGGCCGGCCTGCCGATCGTCTCCATCACCACCGTCTCGGGGACCTGCACCACGACGGCGAGCGATGCGGCGACGGCGTACTGCCAGGGAACGCCGCTGCGTCAGCAGATCGAGGCCGACGCGCACCTCGACCTGGACCAGGCCACCGCGGCGGTGGCCGACGCGCTCAGTGCCCGGTTCGGTACGGGCACCTTCACCTCGGCGACCAGCTGGCTCGACGTCCGTGCCCGGCACTGAGCGCCGACGTCACATCTGGCCGTCGTTGAGGTAGTTCAGGTGCCAGCTGAACGCCTCGCCCAGCAGGTGCGGGGTGTGACGGGCGTTCGGGTACGTCGCCTCGGCGCGCGCCACGTAGTCGTGCAGCCGCTCCCGGAAGTCGGGGTGCGCGCAGTTGTCGATGATCCGGGCGGCGCGGGCCCGCGGCGAGAGACCGCGCAGGTCGGCCAGGCCCTGCTCGGTGATCAGCACCTGGACGTCGTGCTCGGTGTGGTCGATGTGGCTGGCGAACGGCACGATCGAGGAGATCGCGCCGTTCTTCGCCGTCGAGGGTGAGACGAAGAAGTTCAGGTAGGCGTTGCGGGCGAAGTCGCCGGAGCCGCCGATGCCGTTCATGATCGCCGAGCCGGAGACGTGGGTGGAGTTCACGTTGCCGTAGATGTCGGCCTCGATCATCCCGTTGATCGCGATGATGCCGAGTCGGCGTACGACCTCGGGATGGTTCGAGATCTCCTGGCTGCGCAGCAGGATCCTGCCCTTGTACGACGTCACGTTGTCGTTGAACCGCTGCGCGCCCTCGGCGGTCAGCCCGAAGGAGGTCGCCGAGACCCCGATCAGCTTGCCGGCGTCGAGCAGGTCGAGCAGTCCGTCCTGGATCGTCTCGGTGTACGCCGTCAGGTGCTCGAACTCGCTGTCGAGCAGCCCCGCCATCACGGCGTTGGGCACGTTGCCGACCCCTGACTGGATCGGCAGCAGCTCGGCGGGCAGCCGGTCGTGGCGGACCTCGTGGCGCAGGAAGTCGACCAGCAGGTCGGCCATCGCGATCGAGTTGTCGTCCAGCGGGGACAGCGGGCTGTTGCGGTCCGGGGCGCGGGTCTCCACGATCGCGACCACCTTGGCCGGGTCGACCCGCAGGTAGGGGTCGCCGATGCGCTGCAGCGGTGAGGTCAGCTGGATCGGCGCGCGGTGCGGGGGCAGCCGGGTGCCGTAGTAGACGTCGTGGAACCCCTCCAGCTCGCGGGGCTGCCAGGTGTTGAGCTCGAGGATGACCCGGTCGGCCTCCTCTAGCCAGGTCTTGTTGTTGCCCACCGAGCTGCCCGGCACCAGCAGGCCGTTGGGCAGGATCGCGGCGACCTCGACCACGGCGACGTCGAGCTTGCCGTAGAAGCCCGCCCAGACCTGCTGGGCGGCGTGGCTGAGGTGGACGTCGACGTACTCGATCTCGCCGGAGTTGATCCCGGCCCGCAGGGCGGGGTCGGACTGGAACGGCATCCGCTTGCTCATCGCGTGCGCCTTCGCCAGGACGCCGTCCATCTCGGGTGCGGTGGAGGCACCGGTCCAGACCTGGACCCGGAACTCCTCGCCGCGGGCGTGGGCCGCCTCGGCCCGTTCGGCCAGCGCGGTGGGGATCGCCTTCGGGTAGCCAGCGCCGGTGAACCCACTCATCCCGAGCGCGTCCCCGTGACGAATGTGGGTCACGGCCTCGGCCGCAGTCATGAGACGTCCGGCCAGCTCAGGGTCGACAATCCGGTCCGAGAGGTGCTCGCGGCTCATAGGGGAATCATGCCCGATCTCACAGTGTGGGCGGAGAGCAGGGTCACCTGGCCTCCCTGACAGTCGCCTGAACATTCGTCAACAGAACGACTGCAGGCCCGTGACGCCCTTGACCTGTGGTGCCGGCCGGGTTGTGCTGGAGGGGTTCATTCGAAACTGCGGAGGGACCTCCGCCGACGGAAGGGAGCTCACCATGGGCGCCGATGACAAGCTCGAGAACAAGGGACAGGACCTCAAGGGTCGCGCCAAGGAGGCGCTCGGAGCGGCCACCGACAACGACCGGCTGAAGAACGAGGGCAAGGCCGACCAGGCGAAGGCCTCGCTCAAGGACAAGGCCGAGTCGGTCAAGGACAAGGTCACCGAGGGGATCGACAAGCTCCTCTGACCGGGCCCGCTCGACCTCGGGCGAGGCCCGCTACGGTGGCGTCGTGCTGGTGATGCGTGATGCTGTCGAGGACGACGTTCCTGCTCTGGTGGCCCTGGTCACCTCGGCCTACCGGGGTGACAGCAGCCGTGCCGGATGGACCACCGAGGCGGACCTGCTCGACGGCAGCCGGGTCGACGCCGACCTGATCCGGGCCGACCTCGAGGCCGAGCGCAGCCTGATCCTGCTCGCCGAGCGCGAGGGGCGCCTGGTCGGCTGCGTCCACCTCCAGGCCGTCGCGGGCGCGCCCGGTCGCGCCTACCTCGGCATGTTCGCCGTCGCGCCGACCGAGCAGGGCAGCGGCCTGGGCAAGCAGATCATGGCCGCAGCCGAGCGACGGGTGGCCCAGGAGTGGGACAGCACCGAGATCGAGATGACCGTGATCGACGTACGGGCTGAGCTGATCGCGTTCTACGAGCGGCGCGGCTACCGTCGCACCGGCGAGACGGCACCCTTCCCGTACGGCGACGAGCGGTTCGGCACGCCGAAGCGTGACGACCTGCAGATGGCCGTGCTGCGCAAGCCGCTGGGCGCCTAGTCCCGCGAGGCGCGGAAGGCGACCATCGCGGCGAGCGCTCCGACCAGCATCGTCAGCGCCAGCGGTACGGCGGTGTGCTCACCGCCCACGCCGACGGTCGCCGACACCACGCCGACGCACTGCCGCCGCGCCCCGGTGCGGCGTCCAGGGCCAGGGCGGTGGCGTTGCCGAGGTCATCGGGTCACGACGAGCAGACGGCGCAGCTGGGGGCGCTCGTCCAGCGGGCCCGGATGATCTCGCGCCACGCCCACCTCGCCGCCCTGTCGGACCCCGAGATCGTGCCGCTGCGCAACAACGACGGCCTGGTCCTGCAGTACGTCGACTCCGCACCCGGCAGCTCGACCACCCAGATCAGCGAACGTCTCGGCCCTCGTCGACAAGGGCCTGGTCCGACGCGAGGTCGACCCCGCCGACAAGCGGGTCACCACGGTCTGAGGGCTCAGGCCAAGGACCGGTGCATAGGACCGGGTCGAGAGGGTACTCCGCAGCGGTGAAACCACGTCCGCGGCGCCTGGACGCCATGCTGCACCTACTCGATCGTCAGGTGGTCGACCGCGACGGACTCCTTGTCTGCAAGGTCGACGACCTCGAAGTGATGCGGACGGCCGACGATGGCTGGGAGGTCACTGGCATTCTTGTCGGTCCCGCCGCGCTCCTGCCGCGCTACGCCGGTCGGGGCGGTCGGCGGATCCTCGCGGTGTGGCACCAATTGGGCATCCAGCAGGAAGGGCGAGACCGCCCGTGGCGGATCGGTTTCGATCTCGTCACGTCCGTTGGCAGCGCCGTGCACCTGCGGGTCTCGCGGGAGGCGGTGCTGAAGGACGAGGGGCCAGACGGTAGTGCTCCGGGGCGTCATCGGCTGGCCGAGCTGATCGGCGCTGAGGTGCGGTGGCGCGGCGAGTCCTGCGGCAAGGTCCTCGATGTCCGTCTCCGCCCGACCACGCTGAACGCTCTGGAGGTGACCGGCCTGCTGATCGGTAGGGCACGGCCGGGTGCCTTCCTCGGGTACGAGCGGCGTGAGTCGATGGGGCCGGCCTGGCTCCGTGGATCGGTGCGGTGGCTGATGCGTCATTCGGGTGAACTGCCGATCCAGGCCGTCTGCGCCGTGGACTGGGGCGCCCGGCGGATCATCGCCGATGACCCTCCGGGTCCCGTCACTCCGCTCGGCTGATCAGGCGGTGCCCATGCCGGTCAGGATCATCAGCGGGATCGCGGCGAGGGCCGCGACCATCACCAGGGCGAGGTAGACCGAGCCGATTCCATTCGCCAGCCGCCCATTGACGTGCGGCCCCATGTAGTCGGGGTCGTTGGCGATGACGAGGATCGGGAAGTAGGTCAGCGGTAGCGCGACAGCAGAGAAGACCACCGAGATCTCCGTCACCATCACGGGATCGATGCCGGTGACGAGCACGCCGACGGCGACGAGCGTGGCGAGGATGATGACCAGATGGAACTGCGCTGCTCGCTCCACCCGGACGTACTTTCCCCACTGCCAGCCGAAGTACTGGGCGATCGAGTAGCCGGCTGACAGACCGGTCTCGCAGGCAGCGCCGAACGTTGCAGCAACGAACCCGACGATGGCCAGCGCCAAGCCGATCTTGCCCAGGGCGACCACGATCGGCAGAGCGACCTGGCCGAGGTTGGTGACGGTGATCTGCGCCGGCCCCAGTGCTAGCCAGGCCGTGGCGGCGATCGAGAGCGAGATCATGCCCCCGAGCGGAAAGCCGATGAATACGTTGGCACGCATCACTCCGATGTCCTTCGCGCTCCAGCCGTCTTCCACTCCGCCGGAGGAGAAGAAGAAGACCTCGTAGGGCGTCATCGCGGCCCCGAACAGGGCGACGGCGTAGTACGTCCAGGTCACCCAGGACTCGTCGGCGGGCTTGCCGACCGACGCCGCCTGATGGAGGAGGGAACCCCAATCGGGACCAAGCGCCCACAACGCCACGGTGAAAACCAGCAGGGCCAGCCCCAGCAGGCCCAGGACGTTCTCCAAGATCGAGAAGCGTGCGCGCCACAGCACCGCCCAGACCAGGAGGCCGATGAACGGAACGACGAGCATTTCGTGTACGGACGTGACGAGCTCGAGAGAGAGGGCCACCCCTCCGATCTCCGCGATGAAGGTCAGGAGCGTCACCCCCATCGAGCCGATCAGGTTGACCAGTGCGACCCGCGGCCCGAGGCGCTCGCGGATGATGTCGAACGAAGCGCGACCACTGACAGCCGCAACCCGCCCCGACATCTCGGCAAAAACGCAGATCCCGAGGACGCCGATGACGACCACCCAGCTCAAGGACATCCCGAAACGACTGCCGACCTGGGCGTTGGTGACCAGGTCGCCGATGTCGACGAAACCACCGATGGCGGTGAGGATGCCGAGCGCTACGGCGAAGTACTTCGGCACGGTCACTCCCTTTTCAGTGTCGATGCGAGTCGGGAGAGGCGGTCGTGCCTGGTCTCCAGGTCCGCGATCAACGGAGCAAAGATGGTGGTGCGCCCCTGGACGAGTGCCATCCTGGCGCGGCTGACGGCACCCACGGCAGAGGTCAGGTCCTGCACGACACGGAGGTGGCGTGCGGTTTCTGCCGGAGGGGGTTGGAGAGCAGCGAAGGAGGTGGCTGCTGCGCTGGCGGCGGCCTCAGACTGGCCCACCATCACCCCCGCGGTACGTCCAAAGAACCGGTGTTTCGCGTCTTGTTCCAGCACGAGAACGACGACGGCCACTTCGCTCGCCACATCTGCGGCGGCCGCGGAGGCCTTCATCTGCCACGAGTGGTTCGCTGGTTGCTCAGGCGAGGTGACGGAGCATGCGGCCGCGAGGATCCCCACGGCCGCCGCACAGAGAGAACGTCGGGGGAGGGCCAGGACAACCGAGGTCATGCACGATCTCCGTTCCGTCGCGGATGCCGTGGCCTTGTACCCATCCCGAGAGGAAATACACCGGTTCTCTTCAACGCGATCGAGTGGCAGGGTGGGAGTCGGACCGAGATGCGGTTCGTCTGCCTCACATGAGCGCAACGCACGCCCGAACCAAAGCCGACCAGTCGATGGCGAGGTACACCTGTGGCCACGGAACACGATCTGCCTGACGACCCCGCCACTCGCGAGGGGCGGATGGCCCGCGTGGCCGCCCTCCTGGCCGAGCGTGACGGACTCGACGACGCGGACCGTCGAGACGCGCTCACCACCGAGATCATTCTGCTCAACAGAGGTGTCGCAGAGTCAGTCGCCGGCCGCTTCACGGGGAGGGGCATCGGATCCGAGGACCTTCGACAGGTGGCCTACGAGGCATTGATCAAGGCGGTCCACCGGTTCGATGCGAGTCGCGACCGCGATCTGCTGAGCTTCGCCATCCCCACGATCCGAGGCGAGATCCGGCGCTACTTCCGTGACCACGGGTGGATGGTCCGACCCCCACGGCGCCTGCAGGAGCTCCAGCAGCGGATCGGCCATTCCCGGCAGGATCTGGCCCACCAGCTCGGCCGGGAACCCACAACGGAGGAACTGGCAGCGGTGATGGGGATCTCCGCGACGGAGTGTCTCCAAGCGATGCAGGCGTACGGCTGTTTCCAGGTCCCGTCGCTCGATCAACCGTTGGAGCCGGGTGGCCATGGAAGCATTGCCGACACGGTGATCGCCGAGGATCGGTCGACCGAGGTAGCCGATACGATGTTGACGCTGGGTCCGGTGGTCCGCACGCTCCCGGACCGAGACCGGCGGATCCTCTATCTGCGGTTCTATGAAGAGCGCACCCAGGCGGAGATCGGGCGAGAGCTCGGCGTGACGCAGATGCAGGTCTCACGGTTGTTGAGCGGCATCTTCACCAAGGTCCGCGAACAGCTCGGTGACGTCCCGGTCCGGTGAGGGCTCACTCCCACCGGTGGGGAAGAGCCGCCCGGGTCAGGACTTGGTCGGCCGCTGAGCCGCGGGCTGCCACCACCGTGAGATTCGCGTCGCAGGCGCGGGTGCGCTCGGCGTACTGGAAGAGGAGACGTACCGCAGGACCGCACAGCCGGTCGACGCGGGTGAGATCCACGACTGCGGAGCGGGTCCCGGCGCAGGTCGTCTCATGGACCAGGTCGTGGAAGACGGCCTCCTCGTCCGGCCCGAGGCTGCCACTGAGGCGAACGCCCCCCGTGATCTCATCGGCGCGCATCGGTTCGGACGGTGGGCGACGGGCGACAGCGACGCCGGTGCGCCGGTCGGCGGAGCCGGACTGCAGGAGCGGCACCGTCCGCCCCACCGGCTGACGCAGAATCACCTGGGTGGTCTGGTCGCGGTGGCGCAGGGTCAACGACGTCACCAACCCTCCCGCCACGACGAGCGCGCGGCGTTGCAGGTCGCTCTCGGGCTGCCACCGGCGGTCGACCTCCAGGGTGACCTCCACCTGTGCGTCGTCGGTGAGCTCGGCGCTGACAGTCACCGAGCTCATGAGCGAGAGGACCCCGATCATCTCCGCCGTTGCGCCGCTGAGTGAGACGTGGTCCAGCAGGCTGACTCCGAACCCATCGAGCCAGGCAGCGAAGAGTGCGACCGCCTGCGTGGAGGGTGCGCCGGCGGCGACAGAACTCACCTTCAGCGGCTGGGGATTGGGCACGCGTTGAACGACGAGCAGTGCGACGTCGTCACGGTAGCCGTGCGGCCGCTGCATGGCGGCGAGGACCCCCTCACACAGCGCATCGCCGAACGCCGGCCCGGTGGCACCGCCTAGCCCGAGCCCCGCAATCACCTCGCGCAGCGCGAGCGCCCCGTCGAGGACGGACCCGTTCTGTGCCGTGACCAGGCCGTCAGTGTGCAACATGACGGCGTCGCCACAGGCCAAGGTGAGCGTGCCTCGTGAGGCAGTACCGCCGAGCCCGAGGGGACGACTGGGGCCGAGCGCGAGGGGGTGGGAACCGCCGCCCGAAGAGAGGTGGAGGGGGAGGGCATGACCGGCGGAGGCGACCTCGACCGAACCGTCGCCGGGGGAGAGGATCACAGCCGCCATCGTGGCGCCGGAGCTGAAGGGGGATCGCTCGGCGTAGCGGTCGACGGCTGCCACTGCGGCGTCCAGACTCGCACCGCTCTCAAGGTGGCCGCGGAGCACCGCCAGGAGCCGGGCGGTCGCGATCGCGGCCGCAGCGCCGCGAGATCCTGCGTCGGCCACGGCCGCGGCGACGCGCCCGTCTGGTAGAGCCACCGCCTTCAGGCCATGGCCGGCGTACTCATCACTGTGGCCAGGAGCATCGTTCTCGCGCTGGCTGAGGACGTAGCGGCCAGTCAGACACAGATGCGGGAAGACCCCGATCGCCGGCGGAAGCACGGCGTCCAGCGTGTCCAGACTCATCGCTGTTCCCCCCGTCGTGTGCTGCACGACCTGCCACGCCGACACTATCGCCTACCGCCCGACGGCACGCTCCAATTCCGCCTTGTTCATCGAGCTACGGCCTTTGATGCCCTTCTTCTTCGCCTCTTCATACAGCTGGTCCCGCGTGCGACCGCCTGCGCCGCTGTGGCTGCGCAGCCCGCCTCGCCGGGCCGAGGAGAGGTCATCGATCGAGGTGCGGCTCGCCTCGCGGGACTCGCCCTGGCGAGCTCGGTCCTTGTTGACGGTGCGGGCGGCGATCTCTTCGGCCTCGTCTTCGGACCGGCCTCGCGCGGTCAGGCCGTCCTTGATGTGTTCGTACTGGCGCTCACGCTTCTTGCTCCAAGACTGTTGCGGCATGGTGGTTCCTTCCCTTGGTTACATCCACTTCCTGCGGAGCGTCTCGATCGCTGCTCCGATCATCACGATCGCCAGCCCCGCCAGGACGAGGCGCAGAGGTCGGAGGGGGTGTCGTCTGCGTACGCGCTCTGGGTGAGCGGCTACGAGCGGTGCGGGGTGTTGAGGTGCGGCTGTCATGGTGATGACGTACCCCCTCTGGCGGCGCGGAAACGACATTCATCCGCGCCGCCAAGGCGGACGTCGGCGCCGCTGCCATCGGGTGGCGTCCTGCGCCACGGAGTCGGCGTGGCGCGAGTCCAGCCACCAGATCACACCCCAGAGCGCAACGAAGGCGAGGACCAGGACGATCGCGAGTGTCCAGTAGGCGACTGTGCTCATGACAGCGCCTCAGTTGTTCGCAGGCGCGGTCGAGATCAGCGCGAGCAGTTCCGAGGTCTCGCCGTCGGTGGCGTTGCGAGCGACGTCGGCCTGGGTCACCATGCCGACCAACTCCTGTCCGTCGATGACCGGCAGCCGCCGGACATTGATCTCTGTCATCAGCCTGACGACCTCGGTGATCGGATCCTCAGCTGCGATCGTCACCGGCTTGTCGAGGTGAAGCGAGGCGACGGTCGTGGAGCGTGGGTCCTTGCCCTCGGCGACGCAGCGCACCGTGATGTCGCGGTCGGTCACGATGGCATGGAGGAGGTGATCATCGCCGGTGACGGGCAGGGCGCCGATGGCGAGGTCACGCATCGTTCGGGCCACCTCATCGAGGGTCTGATCAAGGTGGGCGCAGGTCGCGCCTGGCGTCATGATGTCGCTTGCGGTGAGTGTCATGATGATGCTCCTTCGGGGTGGTGGTGAGTGGAATCTCCGGGTCAGCCCATGAGCCGGTCCCAGGCGCGGTGGACGGTCAGCAGTTCGCTGAGGTCATCGGCCACCTCGGGACCAGTGCCGAGAGCCACGCCTGCTGCAGCAGGATCGATTCCTGCTGCCCGTAGCGGGAGGCTGCCGTCGTCCCAGGTCGCGATGACCTTTCCATGTCGGAAGCACTCCGCCAGGAGGGTGGCGAGCAAGGGATCAGCGGCGAGTGCCGCCGTACCTGGTGCGATCACGAGGGCGTCGAGTTCGACGGATCTGAGCGTGTCGAGGCGACGCATGACAGCGGTGCCATCGGGTAGTGGGACACCAGTGGGTCCGATCAGAAGCGGGATCATCGAACGCTCCTGCAGCGCCGTGCAGAGTTCATCGATGCCCGGGGCTGGATCGGACTGGTCGACAACGACGCCGACCACCCGGCCGTCCACCGGCCAGGTCCGCCCCAGCATGGACAACGCCGGGCTCGGTTCCACCTCGTCCACCGGCGGCGTGGCGTCGGGGGTGTCAACGCCGAGCCGCGTCGCGACCTGCGCACACAGGACCGAGTCGATCTGGGCGAGGCACGCCACCTGACGCTCCACGACCTCCGGCACAGTGCACTTGCCTAGCTCGAAGGCGTACGCCGCCACCACGTGGTCCTGTTCAAGTGGGCTCAGCGACAACCAGAACAGCCGTGCCTGGCTGAAGTGATCGTCGAAGGAGACCGAGGCGGCCCGGACCTTCGGCGCGCTCGGGAGGTTGCGGGCGACATCGACGAAGGCACCCGCCGGCGCCGCTCCGGGCGCCGCGAACGGGCAGCCACCACCTACCGAGTTGGGCAGGTACGGTGCGATGCCGGTGTGGACGCCGCTCTGGTGCATGCCGTCGCGCAGCAGGTCGTTGACCGGGGCATGCGGCCGGTTGATCGGGATCTGCTCGAAGTTGGGTCCTCCTAGTCGAGTGAGCTGCGTGTCCACGTAGGAGAAGAGGCGAGCTTGCATCAGGGCGTCGTCGGTGACGTCGATGCCGGGCACGAGGTGTCCGACGTGGAAGGCGACCTGCTCGGTCTCGGCGAAATAGTTCGCCGGGTTGCGGTCCAGCACCATGCGTCCGAGCGGCTGGACCGGGGCGAGCTCCTCGGGGACCAGCTTGGTGGGATCGAGCAGGTCGATGCCTTCGAAGGTCTGATCCGCGCTGTCAGGAAAGACCTGGACGCCCAGCTCCCACTCAGGGAAGGTCCCAGCGTCGATCGCCGCGGCCAAGTCGCGGCGATGGAAGTCGGGGTCGAAGCCGGCCAGGAGTTGGGCTTCCTCCCAGAGCAGTCCGTGCACGCCCAGACGCGGCTTCCAATGGAACTTGGCCAGCGTGGTGGCACCGTCGGCATCGACCAGCCGGAAGGTGTGCACCCCGAAGCCCTCCATCATCCGATACGAGCGGGGGAGTCCCCGGTCGGACATGTTCCATAGCGCATGATGTTGCGCCTCGGTGTGGAGGGAGACGAAGTCCCAGAAGGTGTCGTGTGCGCTCTGCGCCTGCGGAATCTCTCGGTCAGGCTGCGGCTTGGCTGCGTGGATGATGTCGGGGAACTTGATGCCGTCCTGGATGAAGAAGACGGGCATGTTGTTGCCCACCAGGTCGAAGGTGCCCTGGGCGGTGTAGAACTTCGTGGCGAACCCTCGAGTGTCACGGACAGTGTCCGCCGAGCCCCGGGATCCGAGGACCGTCGAGAAACGCACGAAGACGGGCGTGACCACGTCCTTGCCGAGGAACTCTGCACAGGTCAGTGACGATGCCGTGCCGTAGCCGACGAAGTGACCATGTGCGGCGGCGCCGCGCGCGTGCACGACCCGCTCGGGGATGCGCTCGTGATCGAAGTGGGTGATCTTCTCGCGCAGGTGGTGGTCCTGGAGCAGGCTCGGCCCACGCTCGCCCGCCTTCAGCGAATGGTCGGTGTCACGGAGGCGAACTCCACCAGCGGTGGTGAGAGCCTCCTCGGTCTGGAGGTGCAGCTCGGTGGGCGGCACAGTCTCCTCGCTCATCTGACGTCCTCTCGCAGAGATGTCGTCGCTCGTCGCGGCGCGGTCTTTACCGGCAGTAACCGGGTTGGCGAACCCCAAACGGGTCGACTGTCTCGATCGATGTGGGCTGGGTACGGGGGAGTGGACGCGGGCAGCCGGGTGATGCGCTGCCGTCATCGTGACGGCGTGCACGAGGATGAAGGAGCGGGGCGGATGAAGATCGCAATGGTGTCGGAGAACGCAGACCCGAGCAGAGCGGTGGGGCTGGGGGCGCCGGGGTCCCAGCACGTCCATGTCGATGCTCTGGCGACTGGCTTGATCCGATTGGGCCACACAGTGACCGTCGTCACCAGCGAGGCTGCCGCCGCGGCACCCGGCTCGGCCCCGCAGCGGGACTATGCCGTCGTCAGACTGCGCGGTTCGTCCTTCGGCGAGACGAATGCCGGCGCGGCCGGGGATGCCTCACCTGAGTTTGCCGCGCAACTCGGGCAGTTGCTCTCGCGTGGTGGATATGACGTCGTGCACGCCCACTTCTGGCGCAGTGCCTGGGCAACCCGACGCGCGGCCCGGGCGGTAGGGCTGCCGTGGGCGGTCACCTTCCACGAGTTGGGATCGATCGAGCGTCGCCGACTCGGAGTGGACGACCCCAACCCGGCTTGTCGAGTTGCGGTGGAGGCGACCTTGGCCGACGACGCCGACCTGGTGATCGCGGTCTGCGCCGACCACGTCCGCGAGCTTGCAGCGCTCGGCGTCGACGGTCCTCACATCTGTGTGGTTCCCGGAGGTGTCGACCTCCAGCGGTTCACTCCGCGTCCGCCGCCTGTCGGCCCGGCTCATGTGCTGGCTTTCGGGCTGGACGGTGAGCAGGAGGGGCTGGCAGATCTGGTCATCGCCATCGCCCAGCTTCCCGGGGTGTTCCTCACGGTTGTCGGCGGTCCTGAGCGCGCTGAGCTCGGACGCAGTGTCGAGGCGCGCCGGCTTGGCCGGCTCGCCGAAGGACTGGGGTGCGCCGAGCGGATCCGCCTCACCGGTCATGCCACGCTCGCAGCTCTTCCCGAGCTCCTGGAGTCAGCAGATGTGGTCGCGATCACCCCACGGTCGGTTCCCGTCCCCGCCGGCGCCGTCGAAGCGATGGCGTGTGCTCGACCGCTCGTCGCGACCGGAGTCGGCGCGTTGACCGACCTCGTCGATGTCGGCGTGACAGGAGACATCGTTCCGCCTGGCCGGCCCGATGCTCTGGCCGCGGCCCTCGATGCGCTGCTCCGTGACACGGAACGCGCGCGGCGTTACGGGGCGCAGGGGGCGGCTGTGGCGCGAGCCGGGCTGGGATGGGAGGCGACGTGTCGTCGTACGGCCGCGGCGCTCGCGACGCTGTGTCCAAGCGGAGCCGGTGTCTGAGCACTCAGTGCGTGGGTACTGCGTGACCAGATCGCCCGGACCGACCGGGTTGCCCAGATGAGGAGGTCTCGATGACTGACCAGCCACGTTTCCCAGCTCAGCAGCAGGAGCCTCCGGGGCGTACTGACGCGATGCTGCCGGTGCCGGACCACGGCGAGGATTCGTACGTCGGCGCCGGACGGCTACGCGGACGGCGGGCGCTGATCACCGGAGGCGACTCGGGGATCGGCCGTGCCGTGGCGCTCGCGTTTGCACGCGAGGGGTCTGCGGTGGCCTTCACCCACCTTCCCGAGGAGCGCGACGACGCGGAGGTCACCGTCAGACTGGTCGAGTCGGCGGGCATGCTCGCGGTGCCGATCGAGGCGGACCTGCGTGATCGCTCGACCTGCGACAGGGTGATCGAGACGACACTCTCCGCGCTCGGCGGTCTCGACCTCCTGGTGAACAACGCCGGGTTCCAGACCGCGCGCGATCCTGGCCTGGAGGACATGAGTGACGACCGGTTGGAGCGCACCTTCAGAACCAATGTCTTCGCGTTGCTCTGGCTCACCCGTGCCGCCGTACCGCACCTGGATCCCGGCTCGGCCATCATCAACAACTCCTCGATCCAGGCCTTCCAGCCCTCCACCAGTCTGTTGGACTACGCGGCCACGAAGGCCGCGATCAACAACCTCACGGTCAACCTTGCCGCCGAGCTGGGACCGCAGGGCATCCGGGTCAACGCGGTCGCCCCCGGTCCGATCTGGACGCCGCTGCAGCCTGCCACTCAGCCTGTGGAGAAGATCGAGTCGTTCGGTGCGAACACGCCACTCGGTCGCGCGGGGCAGCCAGCAGAGGTCGCCCCCGCGTTCGTCTTCCTGGCTTCGCAGGCTGATGCCAGCTATGTCTCCGGGACGGTGCTCGGGGTGACCGGGGGGCAGCCCGTCTTCTAGGCCCCGGCGGCCGCCTCAGGCCCAGATCGGGCCGGGCGTCCCGCCGTCGACCGTGATCACGGCGCCGTTCATGATCGCCGCGTGCGGGGAGGCAAGGAACGTGATCACTCGCGCGACCTCCTCGGCCTCGACCGGACGCCCCAGGGCGTTGTGCGAGGCGGCCTCGGCGTAGTCGGCGTCACCGGCGACCCGCTCGGTCACCGTCAGGCCCGGGTGCACGCAGGTCACCGTGACGCCGCTGGGGCCGAGCTCGTCGGCCAGGCTCTTGGAGATCGCCACCACGGCGATGTTGCGCACGCTGCCGGCGATCGCGCCGGTGGTGCGGGCATTGGTCCCCGACACGTTCACCACCCGGCCGCCACCGTCGCGCAGGTACGGCGCCGCGGCCCGCACCACCCGGGCGTAGCCCAACGCCTTGGTGTCGACCTGGGTCAGGAAGTCGTGGTCGTCCAACCCCGCCAGGCCGGGCGCGACCGGGGTGGTGGCACGCGGTGCAGCGGCATTGACCACCACGTCCAGGCCACCGAGCCGGCCGGCGGCCTCGTCCACTGCTCGGCGTACGGCGTCGTCGTCGGTGGTGTCGGCGCTGACCGTAGAGGCACCCTGACCGATCGCCGCCGCAGCCGCCTCGAGTGCGCCGAGGTCGCGGCCCAGCAGCACGACCGAGGCCCCCTCGGCGGCCAACGCCGTCGCCGTGGCCAGGCCGATGCCGCGGTTGCCGCCGGTGATCAGGGCCCGGGCGCCGGACAGTCGAAGATCCACGCTCGGACTCTAACGACGCCGCGGTGTGATGTGGGCCCGGTCACTGGGATCGTCCACGCCTCGGTCCCCGGGCACCGCCCACGATGGCTGACGCGACACTGACCGCGCCGTACGGCGCACGAGAAAGGGTGAAGGCATGCAGCAGCGGATGGCAGGGCGGGTGGCACTGATCACCGGCGCCGGACAGGGCGTGGGACAGGGCATCGCCTTGGCGTTGGCGACCGAGGGCGTCTCGATCGCCGTCGTCGGCCGCACCGCCGCCAAGCTGGAGGAGACCTGCCGCCTGGTCCGCGAGCGTGGCGTCGAGGCGGAGGCGTTCGAGATCGACGTCGCCGACACCGCGTCCCTGCCCGGCCTCGTCGAGGCCGTCGTGGAGCGCTTCGGTCGCCTCGACATCCTGGTCAACAACGCCTACGCGGGCGCCTACGGGACCCTGCTCGACCTCAGCGACCGCGCCTTCCAGAAGGGCTTCCTCACCGGCCCGTTCGCCGCGTTCTCCCTGATGAAGGCCGCCCACCCGCACCTCAAGGCCACCGGTGACGGCTCCATCGTCAACCTCGTCACCTCGGCGATGGTGCGCTGGGACCCGACCACCTATGGCGCGTACGCCGCCGCCAAGCAGGCCCTGCGCTCGCTCTCGCGCACCGCCGCCGCCGAATGGGCGGTCGACGGCATCCGGGTCAACTCGATCGCGCCGCACGCGCTCTCGCCCGGCCTCAAGGGCTGGACCGAGGCGAACCCCGAGGAGGCCGAGGAGTTCGTGGCCGCCATCCCGATGCGCCGGATCGGCGACTGCGAGGACGACATCGGCCGTGCCGTGGTCGCCCTGGTCAGCCCCGACCTGCGTTATCTCACCGGCGCCACCATCCCGCTCGACGGCGGCCAGGCGTTCTTCGGCTGACCTGCTCCGCGGCGTTCCACCCGCATAACCCGCGCGACACGGCGACCAGTCGACTGAGAGACTGGTCGCCGTGTACGTGAAGATCTGTGGCCTGCGCACCGCCGAGCACACCCAGGTGGCGATCGACGCCGGT
The DNA here is from genome assembly GCF_030150155.1 of Nocardioides sp. Classification (GTDB taxonomy): domain Bacteria; phylum Actinomycetota; class Actinomycetes; order Propionibacteriales; family Nocardioidaceae; genus Nocardioides. Next base: position 67,276 of record NZ_JASLGR010000059.1, on the reverse strand, counting down.
GCCGATGCCGTCGGCGTCGTGATGAACGCGACCAGCGCCCGTCGGGCGTCCGAGGCCGAGGCCTCGGCCGTGATCGCGACGGCCGCAGGTCGGGTCGACACCGTGCTGGTGGTCAACGACATGGCGGCCGCCGACGCCGCCACGATCGTGAAGCGGCTCGGGTTCGACGTACTGCAGTTGCACGGCAAGGCCTACGCCGAAGCCGACTTCGAGGCGGCCCGGGCGATCCTGCCGCGGGTGTGGCGGGCGACCTCCCTGGCCGCCCAGCCGCCCCTGGAGATCGGGGTCTGGGGGGAGGAGGCGCTGCTCCTGGACGCGCCGAAGGCCGGCTCGGGGGAGCGCTGGGACCTCTCACCGCTCGCCGACCTCGACCTGGACGGGCACTGGATGGTCGCCGGTGGCCTCTCGCCCGACAACGTCGCCGAGGTGATCGCCGCCGTCGCGCCGTGGGGTGTCGACGTCTCCAGCGGTGTCGAGTCGGCGCCAGGGGAGAAGTCCTCGGACCTGATCCGCGCGTTCGTCGCCCACGCCCGAGCGTGACCACCTCCACATCCCGCGAGTGCGGGGTGTGGGCCGGCGGTGCGGAATACTTGGGTCGGAGCCGGTGGTCGGCTCGAGGAGGACGTTCGATGGCGAAGTACGCCGAATGTGTCCACGGCCGTAACTCGGCCTTCTGCGTGATGGGATGCGACCCGATCCCGATCCCAGAGAAGTCCAAGCCGGCGAAGAAGGCCTCCCTGGCCCGGCCGCGCAAGGCCGCCGAGGTCGTCGCGGCCGTCACCGCCGCCGAGGGCCTCGCCGTCGCGGAGAAGCCCGCTCCGGCCCCGAAGCCGGTGCGGACCCACGTCCCCGAGCCGGAGACCGAGCAGATGGTGCTCAACGACATCTGCGACGTGCTCGGCACGCCGCGTCGCCCGCTCAAGGCCGGCGTACCGGTGCAGGTGCTCCAGGTCGCCTCGGGCCGCCTCGGCCTGGGCTACAAGGTCACCACCGAGACCAGCGAGAAGATCGTGCGCAAGGCCGGTCTGACCTGGGACCCCGCCTTCCTGTACGTCGACGAGCTGGCCGGCACCGCGCCGGTGCTGACGATCGACGGTGCTCGCGCCCTGCGCTCGGCGCTGGCGACCCTGCTCGGTTGACGTCACCCTGACCCACGCCGGCCTGGCGAAATGGGGAACGCCACCGCCCTGGGTGGTGACGGTGGCGTTCCCAACCCCATGCGCCTGGGGTCAGTGGCTCGGAAGGGATCAGAGGGTGCTGGTCACCTTCGCGAGGCCACGCGGAGCATCCGGGTTCAGATGCCGCGCGATCGAGAGCGCGTGGGCCAGACGCTGGACCGGGATGATCTCGAGGATCGGGGAAAGCTCCTCGGGGATCTCGGTCGGCAGCGGCACCACGGCGCTGGGGGAGGCGACACCGGAGGCGTCGCCGATGATGGTGAGCTCGGCCTGGGCGCCGACCAGACGCTCCAGGGTCTGGCCCATCGCCGCACCGCCGGCACCGGGGCCGACGATCGCGAGGACGGGCTGGTCGGCGTCGACCACGGCGAGCGGGCCGTGCAGCAGGTCGGCACCGGAGAAGGCCTGCGCCGGGAAGTACGACGTCTCCATCAGCTTCAGGGCCGCCTCGCAGGCGGTCGGGTAGGAGTAGCCGCGACCGGTGCAGATCAGGCTGGTCGCGAACCGGTTGCGGTTGGCGATCTCCTCGATGCCGCCGACCTCGAGCAGGCCCTGGGCCAGCTCGGGCAGCACCGCGGCGGCCGAGCCGTCGCCACCGCGCCAGAAGTCGACCAGCAGCCACAGTGCCAGCAGCTGGCTGGTGTAGGTCTTGGTCGCCGCCACCGCCAGCTCAGGGCCGGCCAGGATGTCGATGCCGAGCTCGGCGGCCTCGGCCAGCGGCGAGGCCGGGTTGTTGGTCACCGAGATGGTCAGCGCGCCACGCTCACGGGCGACGGCGGTGGACTGCACCAGGTCGGGCGAGCCGCCGGACTGGCTGACGGCGATCCACACCACGTCGGCCATCTCGGGCTGGGCGCCGTAGACGGTGAGCGTGGAGGGGGAGACCAGGCCGACCGGCAGACCGAGGGAGACCTCGATCAGGTACTTGGCGTACAGCGCCGCGTTGTCGCTGGTGCCGCGCGCGGCGAGCAGGACGAAGCGGGGGTTGGCGTCCTTGATCTTCTGGGCGATCTCGGCGATCGCGGTGGTGTCGGCCAGGAGCCGTGCCAGGGCGGCGGGCTGCTCGGCGATCTCGGCGGCCATCTGGGCGCCGACGGGCTGGGTCGTCATGGGGGTTCGTCCTCCGAGTGGGGGTGGGGTCGGATGAGGCTGGGCGGGAGCGGGGAGTGCGCTCAGGCCAGCTGGTCGCGCAGCCAGGTGATGGTCAGCTCGTCCTGAGCCAGGCCGCCACCTTCGTGCTTGTTGAACGGGTAGACCTCGATCTCCTTCGCCGCGGTGTACGCGTTGAAGGCGGCGAAGACCGTCGACGGCGGGCAGACGTCGTCCATCAGGGCGACGGAGAAGAGCGCCGGTGCGGTGGCACGGGCGGCGAAGTTCACGCCGTCGAAGTAGTCGAGGGTGGCCAGGGCCTGGTCGGCCTGGGCGCGGTGGTTGCCCAGGAACCAGGTCAGCTCGCGGTACGGCGCCGAGTCGGTGATCGACGCGGCCCGGCTGTAGTGGCACAGGAACGGCACGTTGGTCACGACCGCCTTGACGCCGGGCGCGAGCGCTCCGGCGGCCAGGGCGATGCCACCGCCCTGGGAGGTGCCGAGCACGGCGATCCGGTCGGCGTCGAGGCCCTCGATCGTGGCTGCGGCGGCGACCGCCCGGACGGCGTCGGTGAAGACGCGCCGGTAGTAGTAGTCCTCGCGGTCGAGCACGCCCTTGGTCAGGAAGCCCTCGACGTGGGCGGAGTTCGAGCCGCCCTCGTCACCGGTGTGACCGGCGCGCCGGGCGCGGGCACCCTGGCCGCGGGTGTCCATCACCAGGGTGGCGAAGCCGGCGGCGGGCAGCGCCAGCCAGTCCAGCGGGGAGCCGGTGCCGTCGCCGTAGCCGAGGTACTGGACCACGACCGGCACCGGGTCGGGGGCGACCTCGGTGGCGGGACGGAGCAGGAATCCGTTGATCCGCTGCCCTCCGAAGCCCGTGAAGGAGACGTCGTACGCCGTGATGGCCGTCAGGCCCAACGGGTGCGGCGTGAGGGTGACGTCGAGCGGGACCGACGAGAGCTCGCCGAGGGTGGAGGCCCAGAAGTCGTCGAAGTCCGCCGGTGCGGTGCGCTCGGAGCGGTACTCGCGCAGGGTCTCCAGCGGGAGGTCGAACTGCGGCACTGATCAGTCCTTCGTGGGGGAGGAGATCTCCGAGGAGATCGTGGAGCGGATGGGTTGGTAGTGCGCGGCGATCGCCTCGCGCAGCCCGGTGGCGTCGCCGACGGCGACCCGCTCGGCGATGTTCTGGTGCAGCCGGGCGGTGAGCAGCAGGTTGTCGGCGCGGGTCGGCAGTCCGGGGGCCACGATGGCGTGCACGTCCCAGAAGGCGCCGGTGAGCTGAAGGAGCAGGCTGTTGGCCAGCGGCTCCATCAGCGCGAGGTGGAAGGCGCGGTCGATCTCGATGAACTCCTCGCCGCGCTGGGCCTTGGCCAGCATCCCGCCGGCGAGCTCCTGGAGGCGGGTGCTCTGCGCGCTCGAGGGGCTGGCGACCAGGGCATCGGCGAAGCCCTGCTCCAGGGTGGAGCGGACGTCGACGAGCTCGGAGATGATGTTGTAGTCGCTCTTGCGGCTGAGGAAGCCGCGGAAGGCGAGGCTCTCCACGAGCGCCGCCATCGACATCTTCCCGACGTAGGTACCGTGGCCGTGGCGGACCTCCACGATGTCGAGGGCGGCGAGCACCTTCACCGCCTCGCGCACGCTGGAGCGACTGGCACCCAGCTCGTCGCACAGCTCGGCTTCGGTGGGGAGCGGATCGCCGGGGCGGAGCTCATTACGGATGATGAACTGCTTGATCTGATCGGCCATGTGCTCGCGCATGGACGTGCCACGCGGGCGCGGCGAACCACTGAGTGCATCTTGAGTGACGATTTTCACCATGGTGCTTGACCCTTCGGTTGGAGCCGTGTCAGGCTCACCCTAAGGCATAAGACATCAGACGTCATAGGTCTGATGCCAAAAGTGGAGGTACATGTGAGCACCACCCTCAAGACCGCCAAGCGCGGTTTTCGTCCTGTGGGCAAGGCCGTCGTGGCCGGAGCCGCAGGATTGGCTTTGACGCTGGGCCTTGCTGCGTGTGGCAGCCAGTCCACCAGCACCTCCGGTGGGTCCAAGGACACCACCAGCATCCAGGCGACCCTGGCGTTCTCGCTCTCGAGCGGGTTCGACCCGGCCAACGCCTCGAGCGCGGTTGCCACCGACGTCAACCAGCACATCTTCGAGGGTCTTCTCGACCTCGATCCCGTCACTCGCCAGCCCTACCTCGCTCTGGCCAAGGCCGAGCCCGTCGCCAGCAAGGACGGCCTGTCCTACACCGTCCAGCTGCGTGACGGCGCGAAGTTCTCCGACGGCACCGCCGTCACCGCGGACGACGTGGCCTACTCCTTCGAGCGCATCCTGAAGCCGGCCGACCCGGCCGCTCCGCCGCTGATGCAGGGCTTCATCACCTTCATCAAGAAGGTCGAGGCCGTCGACGCCACCACGGTGAAGTTCACCCTCAACGAGAAGTTCCCTCTCTTCTCGTCGCGGATCTCCGTGGTCAAGATCGTCCCCAAGACGCAGGTCGACACCGCTGACAAGGCGACCGCCTTCGACACCAAGCCGGTCGGCTCGGGTCCGTTCCAGCTGGTCAGCTCCTCGGAGTCCGAGATCAAGCTGAAGAAGAACCCGAACTACAACGGCTCGAAGACCGCCAAGGTCGAGACCATGACCTGGAACACCAACACCGACGGCTCGGCGCGCATCGCCGACCTGCAGGCCGGTCGCGTCCAGGCCATCGAGGCTGTCCCGTACCTCAACGTCGACTCGCTCAAGGGCAAGTACACGATCGCGGACAAGCAGGCCTTCAACCAGGCCTTCCTGATGTTCAACAACTCCGCTGCGCCGTTCAACGACAAGCGGGTCCGCCAGGCCCTCTACTACGCCCTCGACACCGACTCGATCATCAAGACGGCGCTCAACGGCTACGGCACCGCCGCCACCTCGTACCTCGACGAGGGCAACGCGGGCTACCAGAAGGCCAGCACGGTCTACACCTACGACACCACGAAGGCCAAGCAGCTCCTGGCCGACGCCGGTGTCACGAACCTGAGCTTCGAGCTCGACACCACCGACAACTCGATCATCAAGGACATCGCTCCGCTCCTGATCGAGCAGTGGAAGGCGATCGGCGTCAACGCCACGCTCAACACGCAGCCGTCCTCGGCCATCTACGGTGAGGTCGTCCCGTCCTCGAAGTTCCGCGTCCTGCTGGGCTCGGGTGACCCAAGCGTCTTCGGCACCGACACCGACCTGCTGATGCGCTGGTTCTACTACGGCCAGACCTGGCCCAAGGACCGGATGCGCTGGACCGACCCCGACGCGACGAAGGTCTCCACCCTGCTCGACAAGGCTGCCTCCACCGAGGACGCCACCGCGCAGAAGGCCCTGTGGAAGCAGGCCCTGGACATCGTCGCCGAGGACGTTCCGCTGTACCCGATCCTGCACACCAAGGTCGTCACGGCGTACGACTCCTCGAAGCTGTCCGGCTTCGACGGTGTCTCCACCACCGGCCTGTACTTCCTGGACACGTCCCGGAAGTGACCCCCTAGGTACGCGGTGCCTGCCCTGAGCAGTCGAGGGCAGGCACCGCGTCCTTGGTTGTCGCCCGTGACACGGTGAGAACCACACCCCCACACCCCCATCCGTTTCGCCTCACCGGCCCGGAACCACGAGGAGAACCGTGCTTACGGTCCTAAACATGGTCGCTCGGCGACTACTCACCCTGATCCCGTTGGCCCTGGGCATCACGCTGTTCGTCTTCATCGTCTTGCAGTTCTCGCCCTATGACCCGGCCCTGTCGGCTCTCGGGGATCAAGCCTCCGCAGCTCAGATCCACGCCTTCAAGGACGCCCACGGTCTCAACGACCCGCTTCCGCTGCGCTACGTGCACTTCGTCAACGACCTGCTGCACGGCAACCTCGGCTCCACCTTCCCGCCGGCCGTGCCCGTGATCGACAAGATCGGCACCGCCCTGCCGCTGACGCTCCAGCTGACCGCCTTCGGCATCATCGGCGCCCTGGTCATCGGTCTCGTGCTCGGCATCGTGGCCGCGCTCTACCGCGACCGCTGGCCCGACCAGATCATCCGCTTCATCTCGATGGCCGGTATCGCGATGCCGTCCTTCTGGCTGGCACTGCTGCTCATCCAGTACCTCGCCGTCGAGCATCAGATCTTCCCCAACGGCGGCTACGTCAACCCGTCGGACTCCTTCAGCGGCTGGATCGAGAGCCTGACCCTGCCCGCGATCGCGCTGGCGATCCCGGTCGGCTGCTCCCTGGCCCGCATCGTCCGTACGTCGATGGTCGAGGAGCTCGACCGTGACTACGTCAGGACCGCCACCGGTGCCGGTCTTCCGCCGATGGTCGTCGTAGGCCGCAACGTGCTGCGCAACGCCCTGGTCAACCCGCTCACCGTGCTCGGTGTCCGGATCGGCTACCTGATCGGCGGCACGGTCATCATCGAGGCGATCTTCTCCCTGCCCGGGATGGGCAGCCTGATCATGACGGCGGTGCGCAACAACGACACCGCCCTGGCCCAGGGCGCGGTGCTGACCATCGCGCTCGGCTTCGTCGTGGTCAACCTGATCGTCGACATCCTCTACTACTTCGCGAACCCCCGACTGCGTGGAGGCCACTGATGCGAACTCTGCAACCCCGTGCCCTCGCCGACGCACTGGCGCGTCCCGGCATCGCCCTGCGACGACTCAACGTCGCCTCCCGGATCGCCCTGGCCTTCATCGGCCTGATCGTCCTGGTGGCGATCTTCAACCCGCTGCTCCAGACCCACGACCCGGGCGCCACCGGCCTGGCCTCGCCGACGCAGGGCCCCTCGGGTGACTTCCTGTTCGGTGTCGACAAGCTCGGTCGCGACATCTTCTCCCGCCTCGTCGCGGGTACGTCGCGCTCGCTGGTGGTCGGCTTCGGTGCGGCCGCCATCGCCCTGATCTTCGGCTCCATCCTGGGCGCCATCGCCGGTACCTCGAAGACCATCGTCGACGAGATCGTGATGCGCCTGCTCGACATCGTGATGGCCTTCCCGGCGATCGTGCTGGCCGCGCTGCTGATCATCTCCTTCGGCAAGAACAGCCTCTTCGTGCTGATCGCCGCGATCGGCTTCGTTTTCATCCCGCCGGTGGCCCGGATCGTGCGTGCCAACGTGCTCGCCCAGTACGGCGAGGACTACGTCGCCGCCGAGCAGATCATCGGTGCCCGTCGCCCGCACATCCTGTGGCGCCACGTGCTGCGCAACTGCGCCGCGCCGATCCTGGTCTACATCACCGTCATGGTCGCCGACGCGATCGTGTTCGAGGCCTCGCTGTCCTTCATCGGTGGCGGCCTCCAGCCGCAGGAGGCGAAGTCCTCGTGGGGCTCCGTGATCGCCTTCGGCAAGGAGATGATCCAGTTCGGTGGCTGGTGGGCGACGCTGTTCCCGGGTCTGCTGATCCTGCTCACCGTGCTCGCGCTCAACATCCTGTCCGAGGGCATCTCCGACGCCTGGGCCGCTCCGGCCTCGCGCCGCGGCTCGGCCGCGACCGAGATCGAGGACGACTTCGAGAAGGCCACCCCCGGCACCGGTGAGGTGATCGAGCTGCCCGGCCTGGCCGAGGCCGCCCAGCGCCTGGCCGCCCGGTCGCGTCCGGTGCCCGAGGGCGAGCCCGTCCTCGAGGTCGACCACGTCTCGATCTCCTTCGCCAAGGCGCACAGCGGTGTCGACGTCGTCTCGGGGATGTCGTTCGACGTCCGCCCCGGCGAGGTCCTCGGCCTGGTCGGCGAGTCCGGCTCGGGCAAGTCGCTGACCACCCTGGCCGTGATGGGCCTGCTGCCCAAGGGTGCCCAGGTGCGTGGCTCGATCCGGTTCGCCGGACGCGAGATCGCCGACCTGTCCCCGGCCAAGCGACGCCCGCTGCTGGGCCGCGAGATCGCGATGGTCTACCAGGACGCGCTGTCGGCCCTGAACCCGTCGCTCAAGATCGGCACGCAGCTCAACCAGCTCGTCCGTCGTGGCGGCCGTCGCTCGGCCACCGAGCTGATGACCCTGGTCGGCCTGGACCCCGAGCGCACCCTGGCTGCGTACCCGCACGAGCTCTCCGGCGGTCAGCGTCAGCGTGTCGTGATCGCGATGGCGCTCTCGCGCGACCCGCGTCTGGTGATCGCCGACGAGCCCACCACGGCCCTCGACGTCACCGTCCAGGCCCAGGTGATGGAGCTGCTGCTGCGGCTCCAGGACGAGCTCAAGTTCGCCCTCGTGCTGGTCAGCCACGACCTCGCCCTGGTCGCCTCCGTGGCCCACCGCGTCGTCGTGATGTACGGCGGCCAGGTCACCGAGACGGGCCAGGCGACCGAGGTGATCGGTGCCCCCGCGCACCACTACGCCCGCGGTCTGCTGGGCTCGGTGCTCAGCCTGGAGACCGGTGCCGAGCGCCTCACCCAGATCCCGGGTGTGGTGCCCTCCCCGGCCGACTTCCCGAAGGGCTGCCGGTTCAGCGACCGCTGCCCGATGGCGACCGACATCTGTCGCACCGACCAGCCGGCGATGGAGGGCACCGCGGACCACGCGTTCGCCTGCCACCACCCGGTCCTGCCCCTGATCGCTACGGAGGTGGCGCGATGACCGAGATCGTCGCAGAGCTCAAGGACGTCCACGTCGTCCACCGGATCAGTGGCGGCAAGCTGTTCGAGAAGCAGCAGGTCTTCGCCCTCACCGGCGCCGACCTGTCGATCGCGAAGGGCGAGACCGTCGGCATCGTCGGTGAGTCCGGCTGTGGCAAGTCCACCCTGGCCAAGGTCCTGGTCGGGCTGCAGAAGCCGACCGCGGGCCAGGTGCTGGTCGCCGGGCACGACGTCTGGACGATGTCCGCCGCCGAACGTCGCCAGCACATCGGTGCCGGCGTCGGGATGGTCTTCCAGGACCCGTCGACCTCCCTGAACCGGCGGATGCCGGTGCGCCAGATCCTGCGCGACCCGCTCGACGTGCACAAGCGCGGCACTCCCGCGCAGCGTGACGCCCGGGTCCGCGAGCTGATGGCGCTGGTCGGTCTGCCGGCCTCGGTGGCCGACGCGCTGCCCAGCCAGCTCTCCGGGGGTCAGCGTCAGCGGGTCTCCATCGCCCGTGCGCTGGCGCTGGAGCCGGGCCTGCTGATCGCCGACGAGCCCACCAGTGCGCTCGACGTGTCGGTGCGTGCCCAGATCCTCAACCTGCTGATGGACCTGCAGCAGCGCCTGGACCTGGCGATGGTGCTGGTCTCGCACGACATCCAGACCGTCAAGCGGGTCAGCGACCGGGTCGTGACGATGTACCTGGGCCGGATCGTCGAGAAGACGCCGTCTTCGGTCGGCTCGGCCGGTGCGGTGCACCCGTACACCCGGGCGCTCTTCTCCGCGACCCCCGGTCTGCTCTCGCCGCTGGACCCGATCCCGCTGGTCGGGCCGGTGCCGTCGGCGACGAAGCCGCCGTCGGGCTGCCCGTTCCGCACCCGGTGCTGGCGCGCCGACGACGTCTGCGCCCAGTCCATGCCGGAGGTGGAGCTCGCCGTCGGCGAGGCCGCCACCGGTGCCCCTGATGACTCTCTCCACACCTTCCGGTGCCACCACCCGGTGGCACCGGGAACGGGTGACGCCGAGCTCGTCGAGCTCGCCCGCAGCGCCACCCACACTTCCACCCCTTTGCATGCTGAGGAGCACGCGTGAGCAGTTCTACCGCCAAGTACACCGGTGTCATCCCGCCGGTCGTCACCCCGCTGACCGCTGAGGGGGAGGTGGACGTCGCCTCCCTGGAGCGCCTGGTCCAGCACCTGCTCGACGCCGGCTGCAACGGTCTCTTCGCCCTCGGTTCCTCCGGCGAGACGGTGTACCTCACCGACGCTCAGCGCGACCTGGCCCTCGAGACCATCGTCAAGGCCACCGACGGCCGCGTCCCGGTGATGGCCGGCTGCATCGAGCCGACCACCCGCCGCGCCATCGACCGTGTCGCCGCGGCTGAGCGGATCGGCGTCGACGCCGTCGTCGTCACCGCGCCGTTCTACACGCTGGTGGGTCCGTACGAGGTCGACCGTCACTTCCGCGCGATCGCCGCTGCGACCGACCTTGACGTGATCGCCTACGACATCCCGGTCTGCGTGCACGTCAAGCTCGGTGTCGAGCAGCAGCTCGCCTGGGCCGCCGACGGCGTCCTGGCCGGTGTCAAGGACTCCAGCGGCGATGACGTCTCCTTCCGCCAGCTCACCGTCGGCCTGGCCGAGCGGGGCCTGGAATACGCCCAGCTGACCGGCCACGAGCTGGTCGTCGACGGGATGCTGCTCGGCGGTGCCGACGGCTCGGTGCCCGGCCTGGGCAACGTCGACCCGGCCGGCTACGTGCGTCTGCACGAGGCCGCCGCGATCGGCGACTGGGTGACGGCGAAGGCCGAGCAGGACCGCCTGGTCAAGCTCTTCCGCATCGTCGACGCCGGTGACGAGACCACGCAGGGCAGCACCCGGGGCGTGGGCGGCTTCAAGACCGCCCTCCAGCTCCTCGGTGTGATCGAGACCAACGCGGTCTCGCTGCCGATGCGCCCGCTCGCGGGTGCCGAGGTCGAGCGCGTGCGCGAGGCCCTCCAGGTCGCCGGCCTGCTCTGAGGACCATGACCAACGTGATGAGTCAGACCCTCTCCGACGGCACCGCCACCCCCATCGGTGCCGTCGGAGCGGTGGACATCGGCGGCACCAAGATCGCCGTCGCGGTGATCGACAGGGCCGGTGACGTCCTCGCCCGGGCCTCGGCGCCCACCCCTGCCACCGAGGGGGCCGAGGCGATCCTCGCCACGGCCGCCCGGCTGGTCGAGGAGGCAGGCCGGAGCGCGGGCGTCGAGCTCGTCGCGATCGGTGTCGGTGCCGCCGGTGTGGTCGATCCCGCGACCGGGATCGTGCTCGGCGCCACCGACACCCTGACCGGCTGGGCCGGCACCGACATCCGGGCCGGCCTGACCGAGCTGCTCGGCCTGCCGGTCGCGGCCGTCAACGACGTCCACGCCCACGGGCTGGGCGAGGCAGCCTACGGCGGCGGTCGTGGCCACACCAGCGTGCTCACCGTCGCCGTCGGGACCGGCATCGGTGGCGCGCTGGTGGTCGACGGCCGACTGGTCGCCGGCCGCCACGCCGCCGCCGGGCACGTCGGTCACGTGCCGAGCGGATACGCCGCCGTGCTGCGCTGCAGCTGCGGTGCGGCGGGCCACCTGGAGGCGTTCGCCTCCGGCCCGTCCCTGACCCGGGAGTACGTCCGGCGCACCCGCACCGAGGTCGCCTCGCTGCACGAGGTGCGCGAGCGGGCCGGGCGGGGCGAGGTCGAGGCCCGGCAGCTGATCGCCGAGGGCGGTGCTGCCGTCGGTGAGGTGATCGCCGGCCTGATCAACGTGATCGACCCCGACGTCGTCGTGGTCGGTGGCGGCGTGGTCGGGCTGGGCGAGGAGTGGTGGACCGCCCTGTCGGGGGCTGTCGGTGTCGGCGTACTGCCGATGCTGGCGGGCACCCCGGTGGTGCGCTCGGGCTGCGGCGGTGACGGCGCGGTCCTGGGCGCGGCAGCGGTCGCCTGGCGACTGCTTGACGAATTGAACACTGGCGCAAGCCACGAGTGAGGAAGAAGTCCACGTGAGCGAGAAGCTCCCGATCGACAAGACGGCCCTGATCGAGCGACTGCGCGGCGCCCTGGTGGTCTCCGCGCAGGCGTACGGCGACGAGCCGATGAACGACGCGGCCACGATGACCAAGGTCGCCCAGGCCGTGGTGAGCGGGGGAGCGGTCGCCGTCCGCGCCCAGGGCCCCGACCATCTGCGTGCGATGCGCGCCGTGCTGGACGTGCCCCTGATCGGGCTGTGGAAGGACGGTCACGACGACGTCTTCATCACCCCGACCCTGGAGCACTGCCTGGAGGTCGCCGACACCGGCGCCGAGGTGGTCGCCCTGGACGGCACCAGCCGTCCGCGCCCCGACGGGCGCACCTTTGCCGAGACCGTCGCCGCCCTGCGTGCCCAGCGCGACGTGCTGGTGATGGCCGACGTGTCCACCGTCGAGGAGGGCGTCGCCGCTGCCGCGGCCGGTGCTGACTTCGTCGGCACCACGCTGTCGGGCTACACCGCCTACACGACCAAGACCGAGGGCCCCGACCTGGACCTGATCAGCGCGCTGGTCGCAGCGATCGACGTCCCGGTGGTGGCCGAGGGCCGGATCCACACCCCGGCCCAGGCGGCCGAGGCGATCCGGCGCGGCGCGCACTGCGTCGTGGTCGGCACCGCTATCACGCACCCGTCGTCGATCACGTCGTGGTTCGCCACCGCCGTGGCCGGCGCCCAGGAGTGAGGCGATGAGCGGCGAGGACCGTCCGCAGGCCCTGCGCGGCACCGTCGTCACGCCGTTCAGCGTGATCGACGACGCCGTCGTCGCGCTCAGCGCCGGTGGCATCGTCGAACTGGTCGCCGCCTCCACCTGGAGCGGCCCGACCCCGGAGCCGGTCGGCACGATCGCACCCGGCTTCATCGACATGCACTGCCACGGTGGCGGCGGACGCTCGGTGACCACCGGGGCGCCCGACGACATCGCCGCGGTCGCCGCCCACCACCGCTCGCGCGGCACCACCTCCCTGGTCGCGAGCATGGTCAGCGGCACGCAGGACGACCTGCTCGCCGGCCTGCGTGGTGTGGCCGAGGTGGCGGCGGTCGACGCCGGTGTGATCGGCACCCACCTGGAGGGCCCGTGGCTGGCCCACGGCCACTGCGGCGCGCACGACCCGGCGGTGCTCTCGCACCCCGACGTCGACGTCGCCCGCGAGTGGCTCCAGGCTGCTGCCGGCACCCTGCGGATGGTCACCATCGCCCCGGACCTGCCCGGCTTCGCCGCGGCCGCCCGGGTGCTCGCCGAGGCGGGTGTCCTGGTCGCCGCCGGTCACACCGATGCCGACACCGCGACGTTCGCGGCCGCGCTGGCCAGTGACGACGTCGCCACGGTGACCCACCTGTTCAACGGGATGGCACCGTTCCACCACCGCGACCCCGGTCCGGCCGGCGCCACGCTGCGGGCGCTGGCCGCCGGGCAGGTGCACGCCGAGTTGATCTCCGACGGCATCCACCTGGCCGACGAGACCGTCGCGCTGGCCTTCGGTGTCGCCCCGGACCGGATCGTGCTGATCAGCGACGCGATGAGTGCTGCCGGGATGCCCGACGGGCAGTACCGGCTCGGTGCCCTCGACGTCGAGGTCCGTGACGCCACCGCCTGGACCACGGGGCCGACCCCGGTCCTGGCCGGCAGCACCCTGCACGTCGGTGAGGCGGTGCGCCGGGCGATCACCGGTGCCGGTGTCGACCCGGCGATCGCGATCCGTGCTGCCACCACCACCCCGGCTGGCCTGCTCGGGATCACCGACCGCGGACGTGTCGCCGAGGGGTTGCGCGCCGACCTCGTCGTACTCGACGAGGACTGGGCGGTCTCGCGGGTGATGCACGGTGGTGCCTGGGTCTGAGGACCCCTCGAGATCAACCGCGGTGCGTGACGACGTTGTGGCCCTCACGCACCGCGGTTCTCTCGTGCCCTGACGGGCTCAGAAGTCCTCGTCGAAGCCGACCTCGCCGGTGACGCCGACCTGGTAGGCCGAGACCCGACGCTCGAAGAAGTTCGACAGCTCCTGGACGTCCTGGAGCTCCATGAACGCCAGCGGGTTGGCCGAGCCGTAGATCACGGGCAGGCCCAGACGCTCCATCCGGCGGTCGGCGACGTACTCCAGGTAGGAGCGCATGTCGGCGATCGAGAGCCCGGCCACGCCCTGGCCGAGCAGGTCCTCGGCGAACTGCGCCTCGCAGTCGACGCCCTCCATCAGCATCTCGCGGACCTGGGCACCCATCTCGTCGTCCCACAGGTCCGGCTCCTCGGCACGGGCGGTGTCGACCACGTCGAAGGCGAAGCCCATGTGCATGGACTCGTCCCGGAAGACCCAGTTCGTGCCCGAGGCCAGACCGTTGAGCAGGCCGCGCGAGCGCAGGAAGTAGACGTAGGCGAACGCTCCATAGAAGAACAGGCCCTCGATCACCGCGGCGAAGCAGATCAGGTTGAGCAGGAAGGCCTTGCGGTCCTCCTTCGAGTTCAGGGTCTTCAGGTCGCCCAGGGAGTCGATCCACTTGAAGCAGAAGTCGGCCTTGGCCTTGATGGAGGGGATGTTGTCCACGGCCGCGAAGGCCTCGAACCGCTCCTTCTCGTCGGGCACGTAGGTGTCGAGCAGGTTCAGGTAGAACTGCACGTGCACCGCCTCCTCGAAGAGCTGACGGCTCAGGTAGAGCCGCCCCTCGGGAGAGTTCACGTGCTGGTAGAGGTTGAGCACCAGGTTGTTGGCCACGATGGTGTCGCCGGTGGCGAAGAACGCGACCAGGCGCGAGACCAGGTGGCGCTCGGCCGGAGACATCCGAGCCAGGTCCTTGAGGTCGGTGTGCAGATCGACCTCCTCGACGGTCCAGGTGTTCTTGATCGCGTCCTTGAACCGCTCGAAGAAGTGCGGGTACCGCATCGGTCGCAGGGTCAGGTCCAGACCCGGGTCGAGCAGCAGCTGGTGGGTGGTCGCGGTCAGGGACAGGTCGGCGTCCATGTCGATGCTCACTGGCAGGCCTCGCAGCTCTCGGGGTTCTCGAGCGAGCAGGCGAGTGCCTCCTCGTCGGTGTAGGTGGTCGGTTCGGTGACGGCCGCGGGTGCGGCCTGGGTGAGGGTGACGGTGGTCTGGGCGATCCGGGTGGCCGGACGCGAGCGCAGGTAGTACGTCGTCTTGAGGCCGGACTGCCAGGCGTAGCGGTACATCGACGACAGCTTCCCGATCGTCGGGCCGGCCAGGAACAGGTTGAGGGACTGGCTCTGGTCGATGTACGGCGACCGGGCGGCCGCCATCTCGATCAGGGCCTTCTGGGGCAGCTCCCAGGCGGTCCGGTAGAGCACGCGCAGGTCGGCGGGGATCGCCTCGATGCCCTGGATGGAGCCCTCGGCGCGCTTGATCGCCTCGCGGATCTCCGGCGTCCACAGGTGGCGGGCCTTGAGCTCGCGGACCAGGGCGGTGTTGACCTGAAGGAACTCACCCGACAGCGTCTCGCGCTTGAACAGGTTCGACACCTGCGGCTCGATGCACTCGTAGCACCCCGCGATGGAGGCGATCGTGGCCGTGGGGGCGATCGCGATCATCAGGGAGTTGCGCAGTCCGTGGGCGGCGACCCGAGCACGCAGGGCGTCCCAGCGCTCGGTCTGCGTCGGCGTCACGCCCCACAGGTCGGGCTGGAGCTGCCCCGTGGCGGCGCGGGTCCGGTCGAACAGCGGGTGGGCGCCGTACTGCTCAGCCAGGGTGGCAGAGACCTCCAGGGCGGAGAGGTAGATCTCCTCCTGCACCCGGGTGGAGAGCTCCAGCGCCTCGGGGGAGTCGAACGGCAGGCCGAGGGCGAAGAGCGCGTCCTGGAGCCCCATCAGGCCCAGGCCGATCGGACGCCAGCGCGGGTTGGAGGCGGCGGCCTCGTCACTGGGGTAGAAGTTCACGTCGATCACGCGGTCCAGCAGCGGCACCGCGATCCGGACGGTGGTGCGCAGTCGCTCCCAGTCGATGCCGGTGGGGGTCAGGTGCTGGGCGAGGTTGATCGAGCCGAGGTTGCACACCGCGGTCTCCCCGTCGGAGGAGACCTCGATGATCTCGGTGCACAGGTTGGACAGGTGCACGGTGGGGTTGCCCGGGCCGACGGCGTCGTCACGGGTCTGGTTGCAGGTCCGGTTGGAGGCGTCCTTGAACGTCATCCAGCCGTTGCCGGTCTGGGCCAGGGTGCGCATCATCTTGGCGTACAGGTCGCGCGCCTTGAGCGTCCGTACGACGGCTCCCTCGGCCTCCAGCTGCCGGTAGCGCCGATCGAACGCGTCGCCCCACAAGTCGGGCAGCTCGGGGGCCACCGACGGGTCGATCAGGGACCACTCGGCGTCGGCCTCGACCCGGCGCATGAACTCGTCGGGGATCCAGTGCGCGAGGTTGAGGTTGTGCGTACGCCGGGCCTCCTCGCCGGTGTTGTCGCGCAGCTCCAGGAACTCCTCGACGTCGGGGTGCCACGGTTCCAGGTAGACGCACGCGGCGCCCTTGCGGCGCCCGCCCTGGTTGACCGCGGCCACCGAGGCGTCCAGGGTGCGCAGGAACGGCACGATGCCGTTGGACTGGCCGTTGGTGCCGCGGATCAGGGCACCGCGACCGCGGATCCGGGAGAACGCGATCCCGATGCCGCCGGCGAACTTCGACAGCTTGGCGACCTGGGAGTAGCGGCTGTAGATCGACTCCAGCTCGTCCTTGGGGGAGTCGACCAGGTAGCACGAGGACATCTGGGTGTGCCGGGTGCCGGAGTTGAACAGAGTCGGGCTCGACGGCAGGTAGGCCATCGAGGACATCAGGCGGTAGAACTCGATCGCTTCGGCCGGGCTCTGGGCCAGACCGCAGGCGACCCGGAGGAGGAAGTACTGCGGGGTCTCGACGACGTCACGGGTGATCGGGTGACGCAGCAGGTAGCGGTCGTAGACGGTGCGCAGGCCGAAGTACTCGAACCGGTGGTCGGCGGTCTCGTCGATGGCGAAGTCGAGCTTGCGGGCGTTGTCCTTGACGAACGCGGCGGTCTCGTCGCCGATGATCCCCTCGGCGTGGCCGAGCGCGATCGACTGGCTGAAGGAGGCCACGCCCTGGTTGCGGACCTCCTTGTCGATGTAGCCGGCCAGCAGCCGGGCGCCGAGCCGGGAGTACTCCGGCTCCTCGCCGATCAGCTCGGCGGCGGTCTGGATCGAGAGCCGGTCCAGCTCGGACGTGGTGGCGCCGTCGTACAGCCCACTGATCGTGCGAGTGGCGACCCGCATCGGGTCCACGGCAGGAAGGTCGGCACTGACCCGATCAACAGCCCGAACGATCTTCGTCACGTCGACAGCCTCGCTGTCGCCGTTGCGTTTGCGCACCATCATCGTGGTGCGGGCGGGTGCTTCAGTCACCGTCATTTCTCTCTCCTCGCGAGATCGACTTCCGTGGCCGGATTTCTCGGGGAGG
Source organism: Nocardioides sp. (assembly GCF_030150155.1). Classification (GTDB taxonomy): domain Bacteria; phylum Actinomycetota; class Actinomycetes; order Propionibacteriales; family Nocardioidaceae; genus Nocardioides. The sequence continues at coordinate 49,984 of NZ_JASLGR010000059.1, read as the reverse complement.
GGTGACGGGGTGGGAGGGGACCGATGACGGCACCGACTCAGCCGTCGGCCGTCCCACGAGGCCTCAGACCATCGCATCCGACGGATGCGATGCGCTGGCAGGTCTTCGGACTCGTGAGCCTTCGGCCGAGGCCGGTTCCTACTGTTCGCCGCTTCCCAGAGCCGAGGCTCCAGTGCTGTTGACGAGGTTCGTTCTCACTTACCGCTGCGGGGCAGTCCCGGAATCTCACCGGGTTCCCTGTTGCCTCCACGCCCTCCGAGGAGAGCGGGGAACCAGCTGCGTGCGACACCATATCTCGTTCTTACGACGATGTAACTACCTAGATGTAGTGGTCGGTGTCGCATCGCCCCGATGTGGTGTCGAGGGGTCCGATGCGGTACGGCGACACCGGTCGGCAACGCGGAGGTGACGAGTGGCCGAACCCTCGGCGGCCGCCCTTCACCCCGCCCGCAACGCTCTGCTACTTTCTCGCTGTTGCAAATGGTTCGCAATAAAACAAGGGAGCGTGACCTGTGTCAGGCATGTCGACGACGGTCGCGGAGACCCTCGGACTGGCGGCGTCCCGGCGCCGCGCCGGAAGGTGGATCCTCGGGCTGAGCGTGGCCCTGGTAGCCACCGCGGTGGTCGCCGTCGGCAGCGGCGCCTACGCCGTGGCACCGGGCACCGTCGCCCGCGTGGTCGGCCACCACCTGCTCGGCTGGCCAGGGGAGAGCACCTGGTCGGGCCCCGTCGACGCGATCGTGTGGCAGGTCCGCCTGCCCCGGGTGGTGCTGGCCGTCGCCGTCGGCGCCGGCCTGGCGGTGTGTGGCCTCGCCCTCCAGGCGATGGTGCGCAACATGCTGGCCGATCCCTACCTGCTGGGCGTGAACTCGGGGGCCTCCAGCGGTGCCGCCGCGGCGATCCTCTTCGGTGTCGGCGTCGGCTTCACCGAGTACAGCCTCCAGGTCACCGCCTTTCTCGGGGCCCTGGCCGCCTCCGTCCTGGTCTTCGTGGTCGCCCGCAGCGGAGGGCGACTGACCTCGGTCCGCCTGATCCTCGCCGGGGTCGCGGTCGGCTACGCCCTCTATGCCCTGACCAGCTTCCTGATCTTCGCCTCCGGCTCGGCCGAGGGCGCGCGTTCGGTGATGTTCTGGCTGCTCGGCTCACTCGCTCTGGCGCAGTGGAACCCGCCGCTGGCGATCGTGTGTGTCGTCGTGCTCGGCGTCTGCGCCCTGCTCGCCCTGTGGGGCCGCCGCCTCGATGCCCTCGCCATCGGCGACGAGACCGCCCTCACCCTGGGCATCCGGCCCGATCGGTTCCGGCTCCAGGTGCTGGTCGCCGTCGCGCTCTGTGTCGGCGTGATCGTGGCCGCCAGCGGCAGCATCGGCTTCGTCGGTCTGGTCGTGCCCCATCTGGCCCGCCGCGTCGTCGGCGGCACCCACACCCGCGTCGTGATCGTCTCGGCCCTGATGGGCGCGATCCTCCTGGTCTGGGCCGACATCGTCGCCCGCACCCTGCTCGCCCCGCAGGAGATCCCGATCGGGATCATCACCGCCTTGGTCGGCGCGCCGTTCCTGCTGCTCCTGATCCGGCGTCTGCACGCCACCACCCTCTGATCCCGCCCCCGATCTCAAGGACTCCTGTGATGCCCCATCCCCGTCTCCTGCGCGCCACTGCCGCCCTGGCCGGCCTGCTCGGCGTGACCCTGCTCGCCACCGGCTGTGGCTCCGAGGCCGCCCGCTCGGGCGCCGCCACCTCCGGGTCGGACGGTGCCGGGTCGGCGTACCCGGTGAGCGTGCGCAACTGCGGTGCCACCGTCACCTTCGATGCCGAGCCTGAGCGGGTGGTGCTGCTGAAGAGCTCCGCGGTGCCGTACCTGCACGGACTCGGCGTGCTGGACCGGGTGACCGCCCGGGCCGGCTCCTACCCGCGCGACTACTACGACGCCGCGACCCAGAGCGAGCTGGACGCGATCCCGCTGCTGACCGACAAGCTCGACACCAGCGGACACCTCCAGATCTCCAAGGAGACGGTGCTCGGCCAGCGCCCTGACCTGGTGCTGGGGGAGGTGGACAACCTCTCCCGGTCCTCGCTGAGCGCGGTCGGTCTGCCACTGATCGAGGAGCCCGCGCTGTGCGCGTCGGGCGGCGGTACGCCGTCCTTCGCGAGCATCGAGGTGCAGTACCGGCTCTACGGCGCGGTCTTCGACGCCCAGGACCGCGCCGAGTCCGCGATCGCGGCGATGCGCACCCGCCTGGAGAAGGTCAAGGCCGCGGTCGGCACCGGCACGGGACGCACGGCGGCGGTGCTCTACCCGACCGTCGGCGGTGGCACGACGTACGCCTACGGCACCGCCAGCATGGCGGACCCGCAGCTGCGTGCTGCCGGGCTGGTCAACGTCTTCGGCGACGTGAAGGAGCGGGTCTTCGAGGTCACCGTCGAGGAGCTGCTCGGCCGCGACCCCGACGTCCTGATCCTGCTGCACAGCGACGGCGACGCCGCCGACGTGACGAAGGCGCTGACGTCGGTGCCCGGTGCGGCCAAGCTCACCGCGGTCCGCAACGGCGACGTGATGACCCAGCTGTTCAACTTCACCGAGCCGCCCACCCCGCTGGCAGTGGACGGGCTGCAGCGCATCGTCGAGCGGTTCGGCACCACCTCGTGATCGCCGCCGAGGGGCTGTCGTGGTCGTACGGCGCCTCCGCGCTCTTCGACCAGGTCGGCGTCCAGGCGCGTCACGGCCGGGTGCTCGGCCTGATCGGTCCCAACGGTGCCGGGAAGTCCACCCTGCTCCGGCTGCTCTACGGTGCCCTGACCTCACCGCACGGACGCGTCACGATCGACGACGTGGACCTGGCCCGGCTCGGGGCGCGCGAGACCGCTCGCCAGATCGCCGTCGTGGTCCAGGAGAGCGGCACCGACAGCTCGCTCAGCGTCGCCGAGATGGTGCTGATCGGCCGCAGCCCGCACCTGGGTGGCTGGGGCCGGGCCTCGGCCCACGACGAGCAGGCCGCAGCGACGGCGCTGGCCCAGGTCGGTGCCACCCACCTGGCGCGGCGACCGTTCGCGGCGCTCTCGGGTGGGGAGCGGCAGCGGGTGCTGATCGCCCGCGCCCTGGCCCAGGAGGCCACCCACCTGCTGCTGGACGAGCCCACCAACCACCTCGACATCCGCTTCCAACACGAGGTGCTCGGCGTGGTGGCGTCCCTGGCCCACGACCTGGGCCGCAGCGTCGTGGTGGTGCTGCACGACCTCAACCTGGCCGCCCGCTACTGCGACGACCTGGTGCTGCTGGGCCAGGGCGCGGTCGTGGCGGCCGGCCCGGCGTCGGAGGTCCTGACCCCGGAGCACCTCGAACCCGTCTACGGCATCGGTGTCGAGCGCGTCGAGGACGGCCCGAACCTCTTCCTGCACTTCCATCCCCACACCCTCGAGGAGCCCCGATGAGTGACCAGACCTTCCAGGAGACGATCAACGCCTACTGGACCGACCGCGCGCCGGCGTACGACGACTATCAGCAGCGCCCCGAGCGACGCCAGGCCGACGTGGAGGCCTGGCGCGAGATCTGGGCAGGGTGCCTGCCGCCGGCTCCGGCGCGGGTGCTCGACCTGGGCACCGGGAGCGGTCATGTGGCCTTCGTGGTGGCGGGGCTGGGGCACGAGGTGACCGGGATCGACCTCGCCGACGGGATGCTGGAGCGGGCCCGCGAGCATGCGGCAGCGCTGCCCGACGGTGCGCGCATGCCGACGTTCTGCGCGGGCGACGCCGTTGCCCCGCCGTTCGAGGCGGAGACGTTCGACGCGATCGTCGGACGCTACGTGGCGTGGACCCTGCGCGATCCCGACGCGGCGGTGCAGGCCTGGCTCCGGCTGCTGCGACCGGGCGGACTGGTCGCCCTGGTGGACAGCACCTGGTACCCGCACGGTGGCGTTGACCTCTATGACGAGCGACCCGAGGGGGCCCTCCGGCTGGCCGAGGCCACCTCCATCGAGGCCACCGCCGAGGTGCTGCGAGCCGGGGGCCTGCGCGAGGTCGCGGTGACGCCGTTGCCGACGATCGAAGCCCTCGACCGACGGTTCGGGGTCGCGCCCGGACACCAGGTGCGTCAGCAGTTCCTGATCACCGGTCGGCGCTGAGGTTCGCTCGGTCCACTAAAATGTCGATATGAGCGCATCGACCACAGGCCGATTGGGCTGGACCGTGATCACTCCACTCCTGGGCGCTGTCGTACTCGCCTTCGTGTGGGGTACTCACCCGGGTCCCGTGATGGCGGGGGTGATCGGGGTCGTCCTGGTTGCTGCGGTCCTGGCTGCCGTGCACCAAGCCGAGGTGGTCGCCCACCGGGTAGGGGAGCCGTTCGGATCCCTGCTGCTCGCCGTGGCCGTCACCATCATCGAGGTCGGCCTGATCCTGATGCTGATGTCCTCCGGGGGCAAGGACACCTCCGGCCTGGCGCGTGACACCGTCTTCGCTGCGGTGATGATCACGCTCAACGGCATCGTCGGGCTCTCGCTCGTCGTCGGGGCGGTGCGGCACCGGCTCGCCATCTTCAACGCCGAGGGGACCGGCTCGGCGCTGGCCACGGTGCTCGCGCTGGCCGGCCTGACCCTGGTGGTGCCGACCTTCACCATCAGCGAGCCCGGCCCGATCTTCACCGGCCACCAGCTCGCGTTCGCCGCTGTCGTCTCGCTCGCGCTCTACGGCTGCTTTGTCTTCACCCAGACCGTGCAGCACCGTGACTTCTTCCTGCCGGTGGCGCGCGGCGCCGCGGCCCAGGGCACCAACCCGGCGGACCTGGACGGCGACGACCACGCCGACCCGCCGACCGGGCGCGAGACGCTGGTCAGCCTCGCGATGCTGCTGGTCTCCCTGATCGCCGTCGTCGGCCTGGCCAAGGTCGAGTCGTACCCGATCGAGGACGCCGTCGACGCCCTCGGCATGCCGCACGCCGTCGTCGGTGTCGTGATCGCCCTGCTGGTGCTCGCCCCGGAGACGATCGCCGCTGTGCGGGCCGCCCTGCGTGACCGCGTCCAGATCAGCCTCAATCTGGCCTACGGTTCGGCGATGGCCTCCATCGGCCTCACCATCCCGGCCATTGCGATCGCCTCGATCTGGATCGACGGCGATCTTGCGTTGGGGCTGGGGTCGCTTCAGTTGGCCTTGCTGGTGCTGTCCGGGATCGTCAGCGTGTTGACGGTGGTGCCGGGGCGGGCCAAGCCGCTGAACGGTGCTGTGCACCTGGTGCTGCTGGCGGCCTTCCTGTTCCTCACCATCGCGCCTTAGGGCGGGTCCGCGACCACTGTCGTTCCGCTCGGGGTGCGGAGGTAGTGCCGCCCTGCCGGGGTGGTCCAGAGGAAGACCCCTGGTTCGAGGTGCTGGTATTGCCAGCCGCTGTGGGTCTTGAGGCGGTGGTGGTGGCGGCACAGTGGGGCGAGGTTGGTGCTGGTGGTCTGGCCGGGTGGGCCGTCTTTGGTGTACGGCCTGATGTGGTCCAAATCGCAGGCCCTCGCCGGGCGGTCGCACCAGGGGTGGACGCAGGTCCGGTTGATCAGGACTGCTTGTTCCCGCATGACCTCGGTGGGGACGTACCCGTCGCGGGTGTGCGGGGTGGCGAGGTCGAGGACGGGGCGGATGATGACCTTGGTCCCGGCGGTCCGGCACCACTCCGCCACGCGTTCGACCGGGGCGAGGGTGTTCCCCGACTCGACGTGGGCGATGGGTGAGTCGGGGGCGAGGTGGACGTAGGTGTGCACCACCCGCGTCACCGCACCGGGAGTCTCCTCGGCTGATCCAGCCAACTGGCGTCGTGCGATCACCCCGACTGCCTTGGCGCGGCGGACGTCGAGGGGTTCAGGCTCCTGGCCGGGTTCCGTGGGGTCGAGGGAGGCAAGCTCTGCCGCGACCTCTTGGATCACGGCCTCGAAGTCCGCTGCGTCGGCGGCGTCCAGACGGCCGAACACATCGGCGAGGCCGTCGGGCTGCCCGGTCCCGGACACGCTGATCGACCGACCCTCGGCTGCTGCCCTCGCGCGGGCCACCGCCGCGTCGGGGTCACTCAGGATCTCCGCGACGACCACCATCCGCCGTAGCCGGGCCATCCCGACCCGATCCGCGATCGGGGCGATCACCTCATCGACGTACCGCGCACCCTCCAGCGGCACACCGCGGAGTGTCGCGGCGACCTGCCGGGCTCGCCACACCTCGTCCCTGCCGTCACGCACGGCAGCGAGGGTCTCGGGGAACCGCCACGCCAGATCCCAGGCATCTGCGAGGTACGACAAGGCGGCACGCGGGCTCATCTGAGCGAACGCGGCAAACTCGGCCACCGCCACTTCGGACACCGGCGGGCAACCATCGCCGCCCACGGGCATCTCCAGGCCGTACCGCTTCTCAGCCGGGCCGGAATCTGCCACGAGTGTCAGCCAACTGATGGCCTTGTCCAGGGCCTTGACCTCCCGACGCCGAGCCTTGGCCTGGTCGACGCGCCAGCCCTCCAACAGTGCCTCAGCACTGCTGGTCACGGGGTCCGAGCCACTCGGCTTCATACCCACCACGCTATGAGAAGCCACCGACATTTCTGGTTCACCCGCCTGACCGGTGGGCCATCCTCACGATCTAGGTGAGTGAGTGGGCGCCTTCAGCGGCCGAGGTGAGCGCAGCGAGAACTGCCCGACGCTTCCCTCACGTCTACCTGGCCGCGCGCCTGCTTGGACGCGACCGGTTGGGCCTTGACGCCTCTTGGCCGGTTCGGCCTCCAGCCGAAGGAGCGAGTCAGCCCCGTCACAGACCTCGTCCACCAGATCGACGAGGTGCGCGTTGGCCCTGGGCTCGGTACATCGCCCAACGGTCCGCCGCAGCAATCTTGGAGACTGAGCGCGCAGGAGAAGGCTAGGGCCTGGGGTGGCGCGAAATGAACGCCCTACAAGAGCGGCGTACCGTCGAGGGCGGCATCGGCGCGGTTCGCGCCCGATCGGCGCGAGATCGCACGATCAAACCGGTGCGTCTGCTCGATGGAGAGGCCCCGACTGCGCTAGGCAATCGATGACCTGGTCATCGACGATCGCCACAGCGCCTCAGGCAGACCCGGATGGCGCGCGACCGTACGGGTCCGGGCATGAACAACCCCGAAGGTGGACCTCGCTGACGCAGTTGTCTCAGCCACCCGCCAGGACTCAGGATGCTGACCATGCCCACCGATGATGAGTGCCGTGCCGTCTTCGAGGAGATGCTCGCCCGGTTCCGTGACCTGCCAGCACCGGAGACAGGGCCGGTGGACCTCACGTCGTTCAGCGACGTGGCTGGCGTTGAGGCCCTCCTGGTCGCCTACGGCTGGACGGCCAGAGTCGTACGAACCGCGCACGCTGCGATCCGGCTCGACTCTGACGGGTTCGCGACCGAGGCCTCACCGATGGTCCGTTCAATGGCGGAGCACCTCATCGCGTTGCATTGGGTCACCGAACAGCGTGGCGACGCCTTTCAAGCGCTCCTACGGGCATGGCAGCACGAACTCAGTCGGTTCAAGGAAGCCGAGAGCGCCGGGTGGAAGCTTGACCCGGACATCATCAAGGCGGTCGACGAACTGCGGAGCCTCGAGACGGACAAAGCATCGCTCCCGGCCGACGCCCTGGCCAGGACCAGACACGCCGCTGAGCGGTACGGGCTCGGGGTCGTTTACCGTGCCTGGCTGGTCGAGTCATGGACGTCGCACGCCTCCTACATGTCGGCCAAGACGTACTACGACTACGACCCGACCGCGGCGCTTGAGTTCACCCTTCGAGGAGACGACCCCTCCAGGCCGAGCGACGTCACGTCGATCTGCACTGCCATGACGCATGCGGCCCTCGGCGTCTACAGCCGGATGCTCCCCGGCGGCATCCTGACCGACGACCTGAGCCGATGGTCAGCAGTACTGGGGCCGGGGAACGTCGCAGCGCTCATGCCGGAGCCGCCCAGCGGCGCCGCGGACCCGGCGTGCAGCGGGGGAGACGACTGATGACGCTCACGCTCGGCTCCGTCCTCGCGGCGGCCGCCATCAACCCGACGGAAATCCTCGTGATCCGGCACGCGCTCGATGCGGACCATGACGACGGCACCATCCCGATCACCGCCAACTCCACGGACGAGGAGATCCGGGAGTACACCAGCGTCCAGTCAGCGAGCACCCGGAAGTTCCCGTTGAACCCCGCCCGGACCTGGGTGATCTTCATCGCTGAGGGTGGCGACCGAGCGCGACTGTGGGGTGTCGTGGTCAACCACGGCGAGGTGCCGCACGACGTGTCGTTCCAGCGCCGCTTCAACCTGGAACGCACCGACGCCCTCGCCGACCTCACCGGTCGCCTCGTACTCGGCTGGCGCTCGCCCCGGACCTGGCGCCTGACCGGCCCGACCGCAGCGACCTACCCGGTCATGGAGATCGCCGACTCCCATCCCATCCGTTTTCCCGGCTTCGACCGCCTGGTGCTGGACCATCCGACGCTGCAAGCCGTGATGCGCGAGCATCGCTACGCCGCCTGGCGCACAGCCCTGTCAGCGGTCGTGGGGATCTACCTGATCACCGACACCCGCGACGGCCGCCACTACGTCGGCAAGGCCGACGGCGCCGAGAACATCCTCCAGCGATGGACGCAGTACGCCACCAACGGTCACGGCGGCAACGTGGAACTGAAAAGGGTCGACCCGTCGTCGTTCCGATTCTCAGTGCTGCGGGTCTTCGACCCCTCCACGCCGACGTCGGTCATCAACGCGGCCGAGTCGCACTTCAAGGTCGCCCTCGACTCGGTCCGGCACGGCCTCAACCGGAACTAAGCCCGGTTTGCATGCTCTAGTTGTGCCGCCCCAGTCCGACCTACGGCTTCCGGAGCACGGGAACCGTTGAGGTTTCTGGAAGCCGCCGTCGACCAACGCCAGCCTCTGCCCGCCGCCGACGCGCCTCGCACTGATGCAGGACGCGAACGGTGTCCAGGGTCCATGCTGAGCAGGTGAAGCACGTCGAGACGGCTCCGGCCCCCAGCGCCCCGGAGTCCGGGCCTGCGGAACGGACCTCACCGTGGTGGCGGGTGATGTGCCTGACCGGCGTCGACTACTTCTCCAGCCTCGGCTACCAGCCCGGGATCGCGGCGATCGCCGCCGGTCTGCTCTCGCCGTTGGCCACGATCGTGCTGGTCGCGCTGACCTTGCTGGGGGCGCTGCCGGTCTACAGGCGGGTGGCGGAGGCCTCGCCGCACGGGCAGGGCTCGATCGCGATGCTGGAGCATCTGCTGGGGCGCTGGGGCGGCAAGGTCTTCGTGCTCGTGCTGCTCGGCTTCGCCGTCACCGACTTCGTGATCACGATGACGCTCTCGGCGGCCGACGGCGCCACCCACCTGGTGCAGAACCCGCATGTGCCCTCCGTGCTGGCAGGTCACCAGGCGTGGGCGACGTACGCGCTGCTGGCTCTCCTCGGCGCCGTCTTCCTGCGCGGGTTCACCGAGGCGATCGGGATCGCTGTCACCCTGGTCTCGGTCTACCTCACTCTGAACGCCGTCGTGATCGTGGTCTGCCTGGCCAAGGTCGCCAGCCACACCGCCGTGATCGGGGACTGGCGCCACGGCCTGACCACCTCGCACGGCAGCGTGCTGGCGATGGTCGGGGTCTCCCTGATCGTGTTCCCGAAGCTCGCCCTGGGCATGTCGGGGTTCGAGACCGGGGTAGCGGTGATGCCGCAGGTCCGCGGCGACGCCGAGGACACCGAGGCCCATCCGGTCGGCCGGATCCGCAACACCCGACGACTGCTCACCACCGCCGCCCTGATCATGAGCCTGTACCTGGTGACCAGCTCGATCGTGTGCACCCTGCTGATCCCGCAGAGCGCCTTCGAGCCCGGCGGAGCCGCCGACGGCCGGGCCCTGGCCTACCTGGCGCACCTCTACCTCGGCTCCGGCTTCGGCACCGTGTACGACGTCTCCACCCTGCTCATCCTGTGGTTCGCCGGTGCCTCGGCGATGGCCGGGCTGCTCAACCTGATCCCGCGGTACCTGCCGCGTTACGGGATGTCGCCGCAGTGGGCCGGGGCCACCCGGCCGCTGGTCGTGATCATCACCGCGATCGCGTTCCTGATCACCGCGATCTTCCACGCCAGCGTCAGCGCCCAGGGCGGCGCCTACGCGACCGGGGTGCTGGTGCTGATGACCTCGGCCGCGGTGGCGGTGACCCTGGAGGCGCGGCGCCGCCGCCAGCGAGTCGGCACCGTGGTCTTCGGGCTGATCGCCCTGGTGTTCGTCTACACCCTGGTCAACAACTGCATCGAGCGTCCCGACGGCCTCAAGATCGCGGCCTGCTTCATCGCCGCGATCCTGATCGTCTCGGCGATCTCACGGACCTACCGGGCCTTCGAGCTGCGGATCACCGACGTCGAGCTCGACGACGCCGCCCTGCACTTGCTGCGCCACCACCCCAGTAACACCATCCGGCTGGTCGCCAACGAGCACGGCGACCTCAACGAGGCCGAGTACCGGGCCAAGGTCGTCGAGGCCTGTGCCGACAACCACCTCCAACGCGAGGACTGGCTCTTCGTCGAGGTCACCGTCACCGACCCGTCGGAGTTCAGCGCCCGCCTGGAGGTGCACGGCGTGACGGCGTACGGCAAGCATCGGGTGCTGCGGATGCGCGCTCCGAGCGTGCCCAACGCGCTGGCCGCGCTGCTGCTCCACATCCGCGACGTGACCGGGCTGCGGCCGCACATCTACTTCGCTTGGACCGAGGGCAACCCGCTGCGCAACGCGCTGCGGTTCCTGTTCCTGGGCGAGGGGGAGATCGCCCCGATCACCCGGGAGATCCTGCGCCGTGCCGAGCCCGACCGCGACCGGCGCCCGCACGTGCACGTCAGCTGATGCCTTCGGCGGCCAGTCCCGGGCCGTAACGGTGCAGGCAGAACGCCCCCAGCCGGTCGGCCCAGTCCTCCAGCAGTACGGCGGCGTGGTGCTGGCGCTCCCAGGCAGCGAAGAGCCGGATCTGGAGGTAGCCCCCGGGCACCGAGATCAGCAGCGGGACCAGGTCGAAGCGGGCATCGTCGGAGACGACCGCCACACCGCGCCCGGTGGCCGCGATCGCCTGGGCGACCTGGGTGTTGCCGACCTCGATCACGTCGCCGTAGCCGGGTCCGGTGCTGTTGAGGGCCGCGTCGAGCAGGGCACGGGGCTGGAACTGGGGCTGGAGCACGATCAGGGTCCGCTCGGGCAGCTCGCTCACGTCGACGCTGGAGCGCCCCGCCCACGGGTCGTCGGGGGCGACGTAGGCCCAGACCGGGCAGACCATCAGCGCCCGGGAGCCGAGCGAGCGAGCCGGCCGGGTGGTGACCACGGCCAGGTCGGCCCCGGCCGCGAGTGCTGCCTGGGCGCTCTCGCCGCCGATGTCGCGCACCAACGGCACCGGCTCGGTGGGGCCCAGGGTCGCGATGAACGGCGCGACCACGTCGGTCAGGGTGCTCGGCGGCGCGGCGATGTGGACCTCGGTCACCACACCCGCAGCGAGGTTGTGGGCAGCACCGGCGGCGTTCGCGGCATGGCGGAGCAGCTCCTGGGCGGTGGGCAGGAACGCCTCCCCGGCACGGGAGAGCCGCAGTCGGCGTCCCTCCCGGTCGAACAGGTGCAGGCCGAGCTGCTGCTCGAGGTGGCGCAGCTGGCGGGAGAGCACCGGCTGGGTGACGTGCAGGGCGCGGGCGGCGGCCGTGGCCGAGCCGGCCTCCGCGGTGGAGACGAAGTACTTGATCAGCCGCAGATCCATGCTCACAGAGCATGACGGTAGTACCGAATGAGTCTTGGACGGCGTGACCACGCGCAAGGCAGGCTGGAGGGATGAGCGAGACCCTGACGGGCGGACCGACCGCCGCGTCCCCAAACGACATCGTTTCTCCAGCACTCGCAGGACAGGCCCCGGTGGACCCAGCGACTCGCACGGTGCTCGACGACGCCCGCGAGCAGCTCGCCCAGGCGATCGACGTGCTCGGCCTGGGCCCGGAGGTCTTCGGCATGCTGGCCGCCCCGCGACGTGAGATCGCGGTCAGCATCCCGCTGCGCCGCGACGACGGCTCGATCGAGGTGCTGCCGGGCTACCGGGTGCAGCACAACACCTCGCGTGGCCCGGGCAAGGGCGGCGTCCGGTTCGACGCCCGGGTCGACATCGACGAGGTCCGGGCGCTGGCGATGTGGATGACCTGGAAGTGTGCCCTGCTCGACGTGCCCTACGGCGGTGCCAAGGGCGGCGTCCGGGTGGACCCGCGGGCCTACAGTCGCGCCGAGCTGGAGCGGATCACGCGTCGCTACACCTCCGAGATCGGGCCCCTGATCGGTCCCGAGAACGACATCCCGGCGCCCGACATCGGCACCGATGAGCAGACGATGGCCTGGATGATGGACACCTACTCCGTCGGCCAGGGCCACACCGTCCTCGGCGTCGTCACCGGCAAGCCGATCGCCCTGGGCGGCTCCCAGGGACGGGCCGCGTCCACCTCGCGTGGTGTGGTCACCATCGGCGTGGAGGCGCTGCGTCACCGCGACCTCGGTGCCGACGGCTCCACCGCCGCCGTGCAGGGCTTCGGCAAGGTCGGTCGCGGTGCGGCCCGGCTGCTGCACCAGGCGGGCCTGCGGGTGCTCGCGGTCAGCGACGTCGACGGCGGCCTGTTCCACCCCGGCGGCATCGACATCGCAGCCCTGGAGGAGTACGTCGACCTGCACGGCAGCGTCGTGGGCTTCCCGGACGCCGAGGCGATCGACGGTGAGGCGGTGCTGATGGCCGACGTCGACCTGCTCGTCCCGGCCGCGATCGAGGGCGTGCTGCACGCCGGCAACGCCGCCGGTGTCCGGGCCCGGGTGATCGTCGAGGGGGCCAACGGCCCGCTCACCGCCGACGCCGACCGGATCCTGGAGGCCGCCGGCGTCCTGATCGTCCCCGACATCCTCGCCAACGCCGGCGGCGTGGTGGTCTCCTATTTCGAGTGGGTGCAGGCCAACCAGTCGTTCTGGTGGACTGAGGACGAGGTCAACGAGCGCCTGGTGCACCGGATGATCAAGGCGTGGCGCGAGGTCACCGAGTACGCCGGCGCCCGCCGGCTCTCCCTGCGGATGGCCGCGACCTGCATGGCCGTGGAGCGTGTGTATCAGGCACATGAGGTCCGGGGGCTCTACCCCTAGGCCGCCCCTGATTGATCCCCATTTCTGGGACCGCTCCTGCAAATATCCTTGGTGTGGGCTGTGAGGAGTGCCACGATGGGGGAGATCCAGGCAGGTTCCGAACGAGCGGAGGCGACACGATGACGACCCGTCAGGTGGGGGAGTCCAGGTCGACCGACGCGTCGATGGCGACAGCGTCGAAGGGCCGATCGGGGGCCAAGGCCCTCCCGGTCGGGGCGCTGCGGGCGCACTGGGTGGTCGAGCTCGGTGTGCTGATCGCCCTGTTCACGGCGTACAACCTGATTCGCGCCGCGCAGGGGACCGACATCAGTGCCGCGTTCGCTCACTCCCAGGACATCCTGCGGGTCGAGGGTGGGATCTTCGACCACCTGGAGCTGCCGCTGAACACCTGGATCGGCACGGTCCCGGTGATCGCGGTGAGCGCCTGCTACTTCTATGCCCTGATGCACTACGCGATGACGCCGATGGTGCTGTTGGTCTCGCGCAAGCACGGCGGCTGGCACTACTGGCGCGGCTACTGGGCGATCGTGGTCGCCTCGGGGATCGCGCTGGTGATCTACGCCGCCTGGCCCGCCGCACCGCCGCGGCTGATCCCCGGCATCGGGATCGCCGACGTGATGCGGGACTTCTCCAGCTACGGCTGGTGGGGCTCGGCCGCCTCGGCACCGCGCGGCATCGGTGACGCCACCAACCAGTTCGCCGCGATGCCCTCGCTGCACTGTGGCTGGGCGTTCTGGTGCTCGATCCAGATGTGGGGCTTCCCGTCGAAGTGGTGGCGGATCCCGGCGGTGCTCTACCCCGTCCTCCAGGTGATCGTCGTGATGGCCACCGGCAACCACTTCCTGCTCGACATCCTTGGCGGCGCGGCCTGCGTCGCGATCGCCTACGGCGTGATGGAGCTGATCCGTCGGGTCAGCCGCCACCGCCAGGCGGCCCGGCTGGCAGCGGCCCCGGAGCCGGTCGCACTGAGCGAGTCCGAGTAGCGCGTGCCCCGCGTCACCAGCTACCGACCCGCCGACGGCCAGGTCAACGGGCACGTCGAGGAGTCGACCGGTGCCGAGGTCGACGCGGTGGTGGCCTCCGCCGTCGCGGCTGCCCCGGCGATGGAGCGGGTGCCGCCGTGGGTGCGGCGCGCCTGGCTGGAGGCGATCGCCGACCGCCTGGAGAGCGACCGGACGCGGCTGGCCAGGATCGCCGACGCCGAGACCGGCCTGGGGCTGGCCCGCCTCGACGGTGAGATCGGTCGGGCCGCCTCGCAGCTGCGGTTCTACGGCGCCGTCGCTCAGGAGGGCTCCTACCTGGGCCTGCGCCTGGACTCGGCCACGGCCACCAGTCCGCGTCTGGTCCGGCTGCACCACCCGCGTGGCCCGGTGGTGGTCTTCGGGGCCAGCAACTTCCCGTTCGGTTTCGGTGCGCTGGGCAACGACACCGCCTCGGCCCTGGCCGCGGGCTGTCCGGTGGTGGTCAAGGGCCATCCCGCCCACCCGCTGCTCAACGCCGCCCTGGTCGAGCTCGCCCAGCAGGCCGTCGCCGCCGCCGGCGGCCCGGTCGGTGCGATCGCCACCGTGCAGGGGCTCGAGGCCGGTCAGCAGCTCGTCGTGCACGACGACATCACCGCCGTCGGGTTCACCGGCTCCCAGGCTGGTGGGCTGGCGCTGTGGCGGCTGGCCCAGCAACGCCCGGTGGTGATCCCGGTGTACGCCGAGATGAGCACCGTCAACCCGGTGGCGATGACCCCGACCGCCGTCGAACGCCTCGACCAGATCGCTGCCGGCTTCGTCGGCTCCTTCACCCTCGGCTCGGGACAGTTCTGCACCAAGCCGGGGCTGCTGCTCGCGCCGGCGGGCCACGGCGTCGCCGAGGCCGTCGGACGGGCGCTGAGTGCTGCCGCACCTTCGCCCCTGATGCTGACCCGCTCGATCGCCGAGGCGTACGGGTTCGGCCTGGACTCCCTGGTCGCCGCCGGTGCGACGGAGGTCGCTCGGGTGCCCCGCGCCGAGTCCGGGTGGAGCGCCGACGCCGTCGTGCTGGCGGCCCCGGCGATCGCCCTCTCTCGCGGGTCGCGTCTGCTGGAGGAGTGCTTCGGCCCGGTCGCTGTCGTCGTGGAGTACGCCGACACCGCCGAGCTTCGCCACCTGATCGGCCTACTCCAAGGCAGCCTCGCCGGCACCGTCGTCACCGACGGCAGCAGCGCCGACCCCGACGCCCCGGCCCTGGTCAGTGCGCTGTCGCGCCAGGTCGGCCGGGTCACGGTCGACGACTGGCCGACCGGCGTGGCCTGGACCTGGGCCCAGCACCACGGCGGCCCGTGGCCCGCGACGACCGCACCGGAGACGACCTCGGTGGGCGCCTCGGCCCTGGAGCGCTGGGTCCGGCCGGTGACCTACCAGTCGATGCCGGAGCTGTGCCTGCCCGAGGCGGCTCGCTCCGGGAACCTGTGGCGCCTGCCGCGACGCATCGACGGCCGGATCGAGGTGCCGTGACGGCGCCGTTGGCGGGGATCCTGGTCGCCGACTTCAGCCGGGTGCTGGCCGGGCCGCTGGCCACCGCGACGCTGGCCGACCTCGGCGCCGACGTGATCAAGGTCGAGCGCCCGGGCAGCGGCGACGACACCCGGGCCTGGGGTCCGCCCTGGACCACGAACACCTCGAGCTACTTCGAGGCACCGAACCGGTCCAAGCGGTCGATCACCCTGGACCTGGAGGATCCCGACGACCTGGCGGTGGCCTGGCGACTGGCCGAGCGGGCCGACATCGTGGTGGAGAACTTCAAGACCGGCACGCTGGCCCGTCACGGGCTGGGCTTCGTCGACGTCGCCGCCCGCAACCCCGGCGTCGTGTACTGCTCGATCACCGGCTTCGGCTCCGGGGCCGGTGCGGACCTGGCCGGCTACGACTTCCTGATCCAGGCCGTCGGCGGCCTGATGAGCATCACCGGTGAGCCCGACGGCGCCCCGATGAAGGTCGGGGTGGCCCTGGTCGACGTGCTCACCGCCAAGGACGCCACCACCGCGATCCTGGCGGCGCTGCGCCACCGCGACGCCACCGGACAGGGACAGCACGTCGAGGTCAACCTGCTCTCCTCCCTGCTCGGCTCCCTGGTCAACCAGGCCTCGACCTACCTCAGCACCGGACGCGAGCCGTCCCGGATGGGCAACGCGCACCCCTCGATCGCGCCGTACGAGCTGCTCGCCACCGCTGACGCTCCGCTCGCGCTGGCGTGCGGCAACGACGCCCAGTTCGTCCGCCTGGTCGGGGTGCTGGGCCGTGCCGACCTGGCCACCGACCCGCGGTTCAGCACCAACCCCGCCCGGGTCGAGCACCGCCCGGCCCTGGTCGTCGAGCTGGAGCGGGCGCTCGCCCAGGCGACCTCGGCCCAGTGGGTCGAGCGCCTCGGCGCGGTCGGCATCCCGGCGGGTCGGGTGGCCTCGATCGGGGAGGCGTTCGCCCTGGCCCGCGACCTCGGCCTGGAGCCCACCGTGGAGGTCGGCGACGGGCGTCCGGCCCAGGTGCGGCATCCTGCGACGTATTCGGCGACGCCGGTGGAGCGCTACGTCGCCCCACCGACGTTGGGACAACACAGCGACGAGATCCGCCGCTGGCTGACGGAGGAGACAGCGTGAGCACGCAGCACGGCACCCCGGCCCTGGACCCGAGCGACCTGGCCGACCTCGACTCGCTGCTGAGCGAGGAGGAGAAGGCGGTCCGTTCCTCGATCCGCCAGATGCTCGACCGCACCGTCGAGCCGCACATCGCGACCTGGTTCGAGGACGGTGGCATCCCCGGGGTCCGCGAGCTGACCCGGGAGCTGGGCAGTCTGGGCGTGCTCGGGATGCACCTGGAGGGCTACGGCTGCGCGGGCATGTCGGCGACGGCGTACGGGCTGGCCTGTCTGGAGATCGAGGCCACCGACTCCGGGCTGCGCTCGCTGGTCTCGGTGCAGGGCTCGCTGGCGATGTTCGCGATCTGGCGCTGGGGCAGCGAGGAGCAGAAGCAGGCCTGGCTGCCGTCGATGGCCGCCGGTGAGACGATCGGCTGCTTCGGCCTGACCGAGCCCGATGCGGGCTCCGACCCGGGCTCGATGACGACCCGTGCCCGACGCGACGGCACCGACTGGGTACTGGACGGGCGCAAGATGTGGATCTCGAACGCGCCGTACGCCGATGTCGCCGTGGTCTGGGCGATGACCGAGGACGGGGTCCGCGGGTTCGTCGTACCCACTGACACTCCCGGCTTCTCCACCCCGGAGATCAAGCACAAGCTGTCGCTGCGGGCCTCGGCGACCGGCGAGCTGATCCTGGACGGCGTCCGGGTCCCGGCCGCGGCGATGCTGCCCGAGGTGCGCGGCCTGAAGGGACCGCTCTCGGCCCTCAACGAGGCCCGCTACGGGATCGTGTGGGGCTCGCTCGGGGCGGCGCGGACCTGCCTGGAGACGGCGCGCCGCTATGCGATGGAGCGCCACCAGTTCGGCAAGCCGCTGGCGGCCTTCCAGCTCACCCAGGCCAAGCTGGTCGAGATGAACCTGGAGTACATCAAGGGCTACCTGCTCGCGGTGCACCTGGGCCGGCGTAAGGACGCCGGGGTGCTGCACCACGACCAGGTCTCCCTGGGCAAGCTCAACAACGTCCGGGAGGCGCTGGAGATCTGCCGCACCGCGCGGACCATCCTGGGGGCCAACGGGATCTCCCTGGAGTACCCGGTGATCCGGCACATGAACAACCTGGAGTCGGTGCTGACCTACGAGGGCACCGTCGAGATGCACACCCTGATCCTGGGCCAGGCGCTCACCGGGGAAGCGGCATTCCGCTGAGCCGGTTGGTCGCGCTCGGCACCAGGGCGTGCAGGCTGGCCTCCTCCAGCGCCTGACGCACCCGGTCGGCGCTGAGCGGCAGCTCGCCCAGTGGTCGGCTCGGGTCGGCCGAGGGGATCTGCAGCGACGTCGACGGGGTCATGATCAGGCGGTTGTCGATCCAGGCCTGCCGGGCGCCGTCGGCGCGGAGCTTGGTCAGCGTGCCCTTGCCGGTGGCCTCGACCACCCCGGCGCCGTCGTTGCCGTCGACGTCGGCCCAGACGGCCTCCATCGTGGTGAAGTGCTGGAGCAGGGCGGCGGCGGTCTTCTCGCCGATCCCGCGGATGCCGCGCAGGTTGTCCGAGGCGTCACCGCGCATGGCGGCGTAGTCCAGGTACTGCTCGGGCCTGATCCCGGTCATGATCGTGAAGCGCGACGGGTTCAGCACCGGTGAGTTGTCGATCCCGCCGTTGATGATCCGCAGCACCGAGGTCACCGGACCGATCTGGGCGAAGGCGTCCCGGTCGCTGGTGGCGATCACGCACTGCCAGTCCTCGGTGGCGGCGACGTGTCGGGCCGCGGCGGCCATCACGTCGTCGGCCTCCAGCCCGGCCGGGGTGAACGCGGTGATCCCGGCAGCCGCCAGGGTCTGCGGGATGACCTCGAGCTGGGCGATCAGCGCAGCGTCCTTGGCCTTGCGGTGGGCCTTGTACTCGGGGAACCGCGCGCGTCGTCGTGAGCTGGCCGGATCGTCGAAGCCGACCACGATCGCATCGGGACCGATCCGGTCGATGGTGCCCAGCAGCAGGTTCCAGAAGCCGCGTACGGCCCAGGCCGGTCGACCCCGGCCGTCACGGAAGCCGGTCTCGGCGTAGGCGTGATAGGCCCGGTGGGTCAGCGAGTTGCCGTCGACGGCCAGCAGGGTGCGTCGGGGACTGTCGAGCTCGCTCATGGAGTCGCCCACGTTACCCGCCCCTGCGGCGGGTCGTGTGCCGGGTGCGCGGCCTCAGTGTGCTGCGCGTCTGCGTTCGGCCTTGTAGCGCTTGAGGTCGCTCTTGTCCCCGGCGGTCCACAGCGGCAACGTCGCCTCCAGGGCCAACAGGGTCTGCACGATGATTGCGGGGTCGAGCAGGTCCTCGCCGAACAGCTCGTTGATCTTGCGCCACCGGTAGCGGATCGTCTGCGGGTGCACCCCCATCATCTCCGCGATCGCGGGGGCGCTCTCCCGGGTGCGCAGCCAGACTAGCAGCGTCGAGGAGAGGATCTCCCGGGAGTTGGCCGACTCACCGAGCAACGGCCCCAGCCGGGTCTGGACGAGCTGGGAGCGCAACGACGGCTCGGCGTGCAGCCACAGCTGGGTGAAGTAGCGCGAGCAGTCGATCACGGGCTGGCGGGGGATCGCGCCGGTGGTGCTCAGGTGCAGGGCCCGCAGCACCCAGCGTCGGGCGTGCCCGACCTCCGTCAGCCCGACCGGCCACGAGCGCGCGACGGTGATGCCCGGATGCAGCCGGCGCAGCCGGGTCTGGAGCGCGTCGGCCTCCTCGGGCACGACCACGAAGAGTCCGGGCAGGCAGCTGGTGTCGACCAGGGCGGGGGCGAGCTCGGTGTCCGCGGGCCAATCCACGTCGGCAGGTCCGGTGGCCGCCAGCACGACCACGGCCGCGGGCACTTCCCACCCGATCCGGTCGGCGAGGATCGTGGCCCGGTCCTGGTCGCGGCTGATCAGGGCGTGCAGCAGCGCCCGTCGGGTGCTGGGTGGGTCGTTGTGCTCGAACTCCAGGTAGAGCTCGGCACCGGTGTGGGCCTCGGTGACCAGCCGGTCCACGAAGACGGCCAGACGGGACAGGATCGCGGGCAGCGCGTGCAGCGGGACCTCGCCCCGGTCGACGGCGGCCTGCATCAGGTCGAGCGCCTCCAGGTGGCCGAGCCTGACCGCCGCGTCCAGCGGGTCCAGGGAGTGACCCTCGCTGGCCTCGCCGTAGCCCATCCGGCGCAGCAGGTCGTGCAGCCCGGTGGCCGAGGGCGGGCGGGAGCCGAGCGACTCCAGGAAGACGTTGGCTGAGGCCCGGGCCGCCATCACGATCAGGTGGCGTCGACGGCCCTCCTTGGGGCCGGCGTACGGCGAGACGTGCTGCTGCACCCGGTCGGCGGTCCGCTCGGCGAAGTCGGTGACCGTGCCCCGCAGCCGCCGCACGGTCTGCAGGGTCAACACCGGTCCGGAGCCCGAGCGCTCCGGCCGTGAGCTGGACGTGGTCATGCTAGGCAAGGTCGGCGAGCTGGAGCTGTCGGCCCAGATGACGGCGCAGCAGGCGGGCCGAGTCCACCGGCAGGACGACCCGCGGTGCGGGGCCCTCGGTCGTCTCGATCGCGACCCACGTGGTCGGGTCGCCGACATGGCGACCCAGCCGGACGACCAGCTCGGCGGACGCCCAGCTCCGGGGCTGGTGGGGGACCGGCGGCGCGGCCAGCAGCACGCCGAGGAGATCGGCCTCGCTCTGGTGGATCCGGTCCTCAGGATGGTCCTGCTCGTGGTGCACCCGCGTGCACCAGCGGGGGCACGGCTCGTGCTGCCACGACGGCCGTGGTGCTGCGTGGTCCCCGGGACTCGGGGTGGCGAACGTGTCGCTCATGGTGGCCTCCGTTCCTCCCTGCCTGCGGAAGGCTCGATTCACGTTGGTGGGCGACATTAGGTGGGCCCACCGACGGTTTCGCCGCGGCGGAGACGGTCTCGCCACAGCCACGGCCCTTCCCTGCGTCCGGCGACACCGGCACATTCCTGTTTGGGCATATAGGTATCGGCAACGGGCGTGACGTGCGGTGCAGCACACCACGCCCGTGACGCAAGGGACCGGTTCTTGTCATCCGGCAGAGAAAGAATCGAAACTTCCCAAAATTCTTTCCTCGCGCGCCCGCGAGGCCCTGCTGCCATGCCTCCGCGCCCATTTGAAGATTCCCATCCGTGTATGCGTCACGCCGAGCCCGGGAGGCGGGAGTCTTGGGTCTATGACGAAGCCATCGGACGGACCGACCTGGGACGAGTACGGGCGCGCCCTGGGCGTCAACCTCCAGCGAGCCCGGCGCGACGTCGGGCTGAGTCAGGAGTGGGTCGCCCACCGGGCCGGGATCTCGGCGTACACCTACCAGAAGTTCGAGAAGGGCGAGTCCAAGCCGGGCACGCCGATGAACCCCCAGCTGCGCACCCTGGTCGCGCTGGCCCAGGTGCTCGAGGTGCCGCTCTTCGAGCTGCTCCCACCGACGTTCCCCGAGCTCACCCTGGGCCAGTGACCCGCCCCGTCGTCGTCGTGGCCCCGGACGCCTTCAAGGGCAGCTGCAGTGCCACCGAGGCGGCCGCGGCGATCGCCCGGGGCCTGCAGTCGGTCTGGGCCGAGAGCGTCGACGTGCGGCTGTGTCCGATGGCCGACGGCGGTGAGGGCTCCCTGGCCGTGCTGACCGCTCCGCTGGGCCTCGACCTCGTCGCCGTCGAGACCGTGGACGCGCACGGTCGACCCCGGAGCGCCCAGATCGGGATCACCCCCGACGGCCGCACAGCGGTGATCGAGGCGGCGATGGCCAACGGCCTGCCCCACGTCGCCGACGTCGACGCGCGCCCGCGCCAGGCCCACACCGGCGGCGTCGGCCTGCTGCTGCGCGCGGCGCTGGACCGCGGTGTGGAGGAGGTCCTGCTCGCGATCGGCGGCTCGGCCAGCAGCGACGGCGGCGTCGGGGCGCTGCGCGCCCTCGGCTGCCGGTTCCTGGACTCCGCAGGGGAGGAGATCGCCGTCGGGGCGGCCGGACTGGCGGCCCTGGTACGGATCGACACCGCCGGCCTGCACCCGCGGACCGCGACGGTGCGCCTGCGGGTTCTCGCCGACGTCGACAACCCGCTGCTCGGCCCGCGCGGCACGGCCACCGTCTTCGCCCCGCAGAAGGGAGCCGACGCCGACGACGTCGCCGCGATCGAGGCGGGGCTCGCCCACCTGGCCGACGTGATCGCCGCGAGCGGTGGGGTCGAGGTGGCTCAGACTCCCGGCGGCGGCGCTGCCGGTGGCACCCCCGCGACCCTGGTCGGCCTGCTCGACGCCCGGATCGAGCCGGGCTCGACGGTGATCACCGACCTCGCCGGGCTGCCGGCCCTAGCACAGAGCGCAGCACTCGTGATCACCGGCGAGGGCGCCTTCGACGCCCAGTCCCTGGACGGCAAGGTCGTCTCAGCGGTGAGCGCGACCGTGGCCGGCCGGTGCCCGCTGGCGGTGCTGGCGGGCCGTGTCGACGTACCGCTGAAGCAGGCGCAGCGGGCCGGGGTGAGTGCGATGTTCAGCATCGCCCGCGGTCCGGCGCCCCTGGCCGACCTGGTCCGCGATGTGACGGGCCTGCTGGAGCAGGCCGCGGCCAACATCGCGGCCCTGGTCGGACCTCAGGACTTCTTGCGACCGAAGATCAGGTAGGCGATCGGGCCGATCGGCTGCACGCCCAGCAGCGGCACCCACAGCCACTTCGGGCCGCGGATCTGCGTCTTGGGGCGCTTGCGCAGGTCGACGGCGCAGTAGCTCGACAGAGCGAGCTCGGCGACACCGGCCGCCACGGCGATCTTCTGCTGCGTCGGGTTGAGGTCGTCCCACTTCTTAGCCATGATCCGACCCTAGCGGTCACTGGCAAGGTGCCCGATCAGCGCCTCGGCACCGTGACCTTCAGGGTGCTGCGCTTGGTGTGGCCGGCCTTGTCGGCCATCACCACCAGCACGTCGTAGCTGCCGTGCGGCACCCGCGCCGGGATCGCCAGCCGGACCTTGCGCCGCCCGATCGAGAGCCAGCCGGTGCTGGTCCGCGCCAGCACGGTGTCGTCGTCGAGCAGCCGCACCTTGGCGGTGATCCGCTCCTGGGCGGCCAGCGTCACCACGACCGTACGCCGATGGCGGCGCTTGACCACCACAGCGTGACGGACTGAAGCAGCGACCACGGTGGCGGCCGTGGTCGGGCTGGTCCCACTGGTCGGCGAGGTGGTGGCGGTCGCCGTCGGCACGCCGGTCGGCGGCGCAGAGCCGTCAGGGCCCCCGGGACCGCCCGTCGGCACGTCGGTCGGGGAGGAGCCGCCGCTGGACGAGGGGTCCTCGAAGTCGAGGTTCACCGTGAACGCACCGGTGTAGCCGGCCGTCGTCGAGCCGGTCAGCGGCACCAGCAGGCTGGCGTCGTAGAGCTGGTCGGTGCTGTTGGTGGTGTCGCGGCCGGTGCCCTTGTAGCCCTTCGAGGTGACCGCCTGGACGGCATTGGTGACGGTGTCGTCGAAGAACAGCTGGGAGGTGAAGTTGACCGTGGTCGAGGAGTCCAGCGCCAGCCGGATCCGGTAGTGCACGTGGATCGTGCGCGAGACGTACCAGCCTGGGAAGATCGTGGTGAACGTGACCTGACCGTTGGCGTCGGAGACCTGGTAGCCACGCAGGAAGTTGTGACCGGTCTCGTCGGGGTTGCCCGACCCGCTCACGTCGGAGTAGGCACCCTGCGCGTTGGCGTGCCACACATCGACGTACGCGCCCTGGCGCGGCGCGCAGGCGCCACCGGCGTCGAGCAGAGTCAGGGTCAGGGTGAGCGGCACGCCCGTGACGGGCGTGGTGGTGCTCGTGGACTTGGTGCCGGTGTCGTAGCGGATGTCGCTGCGCTGGAGGAGCTCGTCGACCCAGAACGGCCCCTGGGTCTCCTCCTTGGTCAGGGTCGCGCAGCCGGTCGAGGCCGCGAGGGCCGCGCGTGAGGACGCCGTCGGTACGGCGGCCACCGCTGAGTCCGCCAGCGACCTGATCAGGGCGAACCCGCCGAGCGTGCTGACGCCGAGCGCCATCGATCCCTTCAACAGCGTCCGTCGGGACGCCTCCTGCTCCGTCATCGATCCTTCACCTCCTCTGCGGGCTACGCCCGCCTCGTCCGCGCTCGGGTGAGCGACGATGCGAGTCTGGAGCCGGTGGTTGAGAGGGGAGCGTGGAGTTCCTGAAGCGGGCCTATGTCCGGGTCAGCGCTCCAGGCCGGAGTCGGCCCAGGCCGCGTCGATCCGCTGGCGCAGCGCCTCGGAGAGCTTCTCGCCACGGCGCCGTGCCTCCTCCTGCGCGCGGGCCAGGACGTCGGCGTCGACCCGGAACGGCACCCGCACCCAGTCCTCAGGCTGGGTGGTGGGTGCGCCGGCGGCGTACGCCCGGAGCAGCTGCTCGACCAGTCCGTCGCGGGAGACGGACTCGGCATCGGCGAGGGCGGCCAGGCGGTCCCGAGCCGTCGCGGTGATACTGGTGTTGAACTGCTTCCGGTCGGGCATGGCAGCCATTCTCCCAGGCGAGGACCACGGTGAAGGCCATTTCCGGCACGCGGTGGCAAGTTCGACAGTCGACGCAGCACCGCGAAGACTGGACATCGAGCCCGTCACGCGGCGGCGCCCAGGGAAGGATCAGATGAGCTCGCACGACTCGACGCCCGAGGCCACGAACCACCCCGCAGGACTGGCTCCGCTGGCCGGCTACGCCCCCGGTGTGCCGCGCGAGGTCGAGGTCCCCACGACCAGTCTGAGCGAGGTGCTGCACGCGGCCGTGCGTGCCTACGGTGACAAGCCCGCGCTCGACTTCTTCGGCTCCACGACGACGTACGCCGAGCTGGGCGCGCAGGTCGACGCCGCGGCCCGGGTGCTGGCCGCACAAGGGGTCAAGCCCGGCGATCGGGTCTCCCTGATCATGCCCTCGTGCCCGCAGGCGGTGGTGGCGTTCTACGCCGTCCTGGAGGTCGGCGGCATCGTGGTCGAGCAGAACCCGCTCTCCACGGCCGAGGAGCTGCGTCGCTCCTTCGCCGACCACGGCGCCGCGGTCGCGGTGGTCTGGGACAAGCTGGCCGACACCATCGCCGGCCTGGCCCTGGACCACGAGGTCACCCTCTTCACGATGGACATGACCCGGGCGCTGCCGCTGACCAAGCGGCTCGCCCTGCGGCTGCCGATCGCGAAGGCGCGCCAGGCCCGCGAGGCGATGACGACCCGGCCCACCGCCGGCTCCTCCTGGGAGGACGCCCTGGCCCAGGTCGACCGCGCCCGCCTCCCGCAGGTCACCCCGCACCACGCCGAGTCCGACGACGTCGCGCTGCTGCAGTACACCGGTGGCACCACCGGCGAGCCCAAGGCCGCGATGCTGACTCACCGCAACCTGGCCGCGAACGTCGCCCAGAGCCGGGCCTGGGTGCCGGAGCTGCGCGAGGGCCAGGAGGTCTTCTACGGCATCCTGCCGCTCTTCCACGCCTACGGGATGATGCTCTGCCTGCTCTGCGCGGTCCGTCTGGGCGGCTGCCTGGTGCTCTTCCCACGCTTCGACCTCGACATGGTGCTGGACGCGATGAAGCGTCGTCCGGCGACGTTCCTGCCCGCGGTGCCGCCGATCTACGCCCGGATGGCCGAAGCCGCTCCGGCCCGGGGCATCGACCTGGGCTCCATCCGGTGGGCGATCTCCGGGGCGATGCCGCTGCCCGCCGAGCTGGTGGAGCAGTGGGAGGCCCTGACCGGTGGTGTGCTGATCGAGGGCTACGGCATGACCGAGACCTCACCGATCGCGCTGGGCAACCCGATGGCCCCGACCCGGCGTCCGGGCTCGGTCGGTCTGCCCTACCCGTCCACCGAGATCCGCGTGGTCGACCCGGAGAACCCGACCCTCGACCGCCCTGCCGGTGAGCCCGGCGAGCTGTTGATCCGTGGGCCGCAGGTCTTCGCCGGCTACTGGAACAAGCCCGAGGAGACGGCCGCCGTGATGGTCGAGGGCGGCTGGCTGCGCACCGGTGACATCGTCACCGTCGACGAGGCCGGGTTCGTCACCATCGTCGACCGGATCAAGGACGTGATCATCTCCGGTGGCTTCAACGTCTACCCCTCGGAGATCGAGGAGGTGCTGCGCGAGCACCCCGGCGTGGCGCAGGCGGCCGTGGTCGGCGTACCCGGCGCAGCGGGCAGCGAGGACGTCGTCGCGGTCGTGGTCGCCGAGCCCGGGGTCAGCATCGACCCCGCCGAGCTGATCGCGTTCACCCGCCAGCACCTGGCCGGCTACAAGGCGCCGCGCCGGGTCGAGGTCGTCGACGAGCTGCCGCTCTCGGCGATCGGCAAGGTGCTGCGCAAGGACGTGCGCGCAGACCTTCAGCGCTGATCGCCAGCGCTGGTCAACGGCGCGGGAGAGCAGGACTCTCGTGCGCCGTCGACCAGCGCTCAGCTCAGCCGAGCCGCTCGGCCTCCGCGGCGATGGTGGTGTCCTCACCGTGACCGGTGTGGACGACCGTCTCCCCGGGCAGTGTGAGCAGCTTGGACCGGATCGAGGTCACGATCAGGTCGGCGTCGCTGAAGGAGCGACCCGTCGCCCCGGGCCCACCGTGGAAGAGGGTGTCGCCGGTGAAGACGCAGCCCAGCTCGGGGACGTAGAGGCAGACCGCGCCCGGGGCGTGGCCGGGGGTGTGGATCACCTCGATGGTGGTCCCGCCCAGGTGCAGCCGCTGGCCGTCGGCCAGGTCGCCGTCCCAGGTCTCGGTCGGATGGGTGAGCTCCCAGACCGGCTTCTCGGCCGGGTGCAGCAGGATCGGCGCGTCGACGGCGTCGCGCAGCGCGGGCGCGACCCGGACGTGGTCGTCGTGGGCGTGCGTGCACACGATCGCGGTGACCTCGCGCTCACCCACCACGGCCTGGATGTCGGCGACCGAGTGCGGGGCGTCGATCACGACGCACTCGGTGTCGTCGCCGATCACCCAGACGTTGTTGTCGACCTCGAAGGTCTCGCCGTCGAGGCTGAACGTGCCCGAGGTGACGCCGTGGTCGATGCGGACCTGACCGCTCACAGCACGACCACCGACCGCAGCACGTCACCGTGGTGCATCCGCTCGAAGGCGGCCTCGACGCCGTCGATGCCGATCTCCTCGGTGACGAAGGCGTCCAGGTCCAGGCGGCCCTGGCGGTAGAGGTCGACCAGCATCGGGAAGTCGCGGTCGGGCAGGCAGTCGCCGTACCAGCTCGACTTCAGGGCGCCACCGCGGCCGAAGACGTCGATCAGGGGGATCTCGGGGACCGTCATGTCCGGGGTCGGGACGCCGACCAGGACGACGGTGCCGGCCAGGTCGCGGGCGTAGAACGCCTGCTTCCAGGTCTCGGGACGGCCCACGGCCTCGATCACGACGTCGGCGCCCTCGGCACCGGCGTAGGTCTCGGCGCAGATCCGCTTGATCTCCTCGATCGGGTCGACCTGCGAGGAGTCGATGGTGTGGGTGGCACCCAGCGAGCGGGCCTGCTCGAGCTTCTTGGCGTCGATGTCGACGGCGATGATCGGGGAGGCCCCGGCCAGCGCGGAGCCCGCGATCGCGGCCACGCCGACGCCACCGCAGCCGATCACGGCGACGGACTTGCCCCGCGTCACGGCACCGGTGTTGATCGCGGCGCCGATACCCGCCATCACGCCACAGCCGAGCAGGCCGGCCGCGGCCGGACGGGCCTCGGGGTCGACCTTGGTGCACTGCCCGGCAGCGACCAGGGTCTTCTCCGTGAATGCGCCGATGCCGAGCGCGGGGGAGAGCTCGGTGCCGTCCTCCAGCGTCATCTTCTGGGTCGCGTTGTGCGTGTTGAAGCAGTACGTCGGCTCGCCGCGCTTGCAGGCCCGGCACTGGCCGCACACCGCGCGCCAGTTGAGGATCACGAAGTCGCCCGGAGCCACCTCGGTGACGCCGGGGCCGACGGCCTCGACGACGCCCGCGGCCTCGTGACCGAGCAGGAACGGGAATTCGTCGTTGATCCCGCCCTCGCGGTAGTGCAGGTCGGTGTGGCACACCCCGCACGCCTGGATCTTGACCACTGCCTCACCCGCGATCGGGTCCGGCACGTTGATCGTGGTGAGCTCCACCGGGAGCCCCTTGGCCCGGGCGATGACGGCCTTGACCTGCTGCATGGCGTACTTCCTGTCTGCTGAGACGCTGAACTGCTGAAGTAGCGAGTCTAGAAGACGGGTGTGGCCGAGGTCGGGCTCAGTAGCGTGAGGCGAAGACCGGCAGCGGGATGTCGGCCTCGGCCGGATAGGCGCCGTCGAAGCTGATCTCGCTGGCGGCGACCGACATCGCGATGGTGTAGCCGGCCTTGACGATCTGGGAGCGGCACATCGCCTTGCCCTGCTCCTGGCTCGCCGAGCCGACCGGGCGGCCGCAGACGCCGTTGGCCAGGATGCCCGCCGAACGCAGCGTGTTCTCCACCTTGTCCAGTCCGGTGTCCCCGGAGCGCCCCGTGACGTAGAAGACGGCGTAGCCGAGCTGCTGGGCGGTCTTCACGAACTGGACGGACGGGTTCACCAGCACGTTGAGGCCGGCGAAGTGGGTCTGCACGATGACGTCGTCGACGCCGAGGACGACCGCGAGCTGCTGACCCGGGCTGGCCTGCTTGGCGCGCTGGGCGAGCCACGCCTCGGCGGTGTGCCCGTTCGGGCCGTGCGCGTAGGCCTTGGTCACGGCCTTGAGCCAGGCGGACTGGCTCATGGGCGCCACCGGCATGATCTGGTCGGCCTGCTGGATGCCCGGGGTGCCGAGTGCCTCAGCACCGACGTGGGAGCCGGCCAGGCCGCACCCGGCGAGCAGCACCGAGGCGGCCGCGGTGGCAGCGGCGATGCGGAGACGACGTACAGAGGTCATGGTGCTCACGCTAGGGGCCGTCGGCTGTCGAGAACCTGACTATCGCGATCCTCAGGCAGCGACATCGACCGGGTCCGCGTCGTCGTCGGGGGCGCTGACGGGCTCCTGGATGTCGCTGCGGCTCACGGCGAGGTAGGCCACCAGCACGACGATCAGGATCAGCGCCACGGCGGTGACCTGGCCGTCGCCGTAGCCCAGGCCGGACTTCTTGCCGAGCCAGTCGGCCACCGAGGCGCCCAGCGGGCGGGCCAGCACGTAGGCGATCCAGAACGCCGCCACCTCGGCCAACACACCGGCCCGGAAGAGCACCCACGGCAGTGCCATCGCGATGCCGAAGACGATGATCGAGGGGACGAAGCCCCAGCCCAGGTAGAACGCGGTCAGGTCGCCAGCCGCGGTGCCCAGCGCGAAGCTGATCATCACGGTGGTCCAGTAGAACGCCTCACGGCGTCGGGTGGTGATGCTGTGCACAGACAGGGTGCCCTCGGAGCGATACCAGAAGATCAGGACCCCGGCGAGGAGCGCGGCGTAGATCCCGGTCACCACCGGCAGCGAGGCGCCCAGACCGGTCCGTACGCCGTCGGCCAGGACGGTGCCGAAGACGGCGACCATGCTCACCGCGAGCCAGTAGGTCACGGCGCGGTACTCGGTCGCCTGGAACTGGCGCACCATCGCGACGATGAAGAGCAGGCCGCCACCGACGGCCAGCACGATCGGGGCCCTCTCGCCGAGGAAGTCGGCCAGCGACTCGCCCATCCCGGTGGTGAGCAGCTTCACGATCCAGAAGACCGCGGTCAGCGCTGGCACCTTGGCGAGCATCGGTCCGGCAGAGAGGGTGCTGGTGGCGCGGGGTGTCGACGACATGGTTCGGCAGGCTAGGACGGCGTTCCTGCACTGAACCTGGACACAGGGTGAGACGCGGTCGGACGCTCTGCTCGGCGGCTCTACGATGGAAAGGTATGTAACTGCATACAGTTTCCCGACATGGCGTTCCCCGCCGTCGTCCGTCGTCTGCTGCACTGCTGAGGAGCACCCCTATGGAGACCCGCGCCTGGACCGAGGAGTCGGTCCGGACCGACGTCCGCGCCGTCCGTGAGACCGCCCCGTTCGTCTACGGCCTGACCAACTTCGTCGCCGCCAACTTCAGCGCCAACGTGCTCCTCGCCCTCGGTGCCGGGCCGGCCTTCGGCGCGGCTCCCGGGTGGACCACGGCGTTCCCCGCCGGAGCCGGGGCGATGTTCATCAACGGTGCCGCGATGATGTCGGCTGCCACCCCCGAGCAGCTCGGCGAGGCCGCCACCACCGCGTCGAACGCGGGCGTGCCGTGGGTGCTCGACCCGGTCGCGGTGGGCGCCGGGGCGCCGGCGTACGACGCCGTCATCCGCTCCCTGCTCGACCACCGGCCCGCGATCATCCGCGGCAACGCCAGCGAGGTCGCCGCCCTGGCCGGTCGCGCCGGTGGCGCGTCGGGGGTCGACTCCACGATGGACTCCTCCGACGTCGTCGGCCTGGTCGCCGACCTGGCCCGCGAGCTCGGCACCGTCGTGGCCGTGTCGGGGCGCACCGACTACGTCTCCGACGGCGAGCGCACCGTCGCGATCGACGGCGGACACGACCTGATGCCGCGGGTCACCGGGACCGGCTGCAGCCTGGGGGCCGCCTGCGCCGGCTTCGCTGCCGCGCTGGCGCCCTTCGAGGCCGCCGTCGCCGCCCACGCCACCTTCGCGTACGCCGGCGAGCGTGCCGGTGCCGCCGCTGCGGGCACCGGCTCCTTCGTGGTCGGCTTCCTCGACGAGCTCTCCCGGATCTGATCGCCATGAGCACGAAGAAGCAGATGCACCTGGCCGCCTTCATGAACGCGGGGCCCCAGGGCACCGCCGGATGGCGCCACCCCGAGGCCGGCGACGGCTTCCTCACCGCTGCGCACTACCAGCACATCGCCCGGGTCCTGGAGGACGCCTGCTTCGACCTCGCGTTCGTGCCTGACGCGCTGGCGGTGCCGCGCAGTCTGGGTGGCTCCTTCGACCCTGCGGTGCGCTACGGCTCGGGCACCCCGCGCCTGGACCCGATGCCGGTGCTGACCCTGATGAGCGCCGTCACCACCCACCTCGGCATCGCCGGCACGATGTCGACCGGCTACCAGGAGCCATACAACGTCGCACGCCAGCTGGCCACCCTGGACTGGATGACCGAGGGCCGGATCGGCTGGAACGTGGTGACCAGCTTCCAGGACGCCGAGGCGCAGAACTTCAACCAGGACAAGCTGCCCGAGCGCGGTGCGCGCTACGCCCGGGCCGAGGAGTTCCTCGAGGTCGCCACCCGGCTGTGGGACTCCTGGTCCGACGACGCCCTGGTACGCGACAAGGAGTCCGGGGTCTTCGGCAGGCCCGAGGAGGTGGAGGCCGTCGACTACGTCGGTGAGTACTTCCAGGTCCAGGGGCCGCTCGGCGTCCCGCGCGGTCCGCAGGGCTACCCGGTGATCATCCAGGCCGGTGCTTCGCCTGCCGGGCGTGACTTCGCCTCGCGCTGGGCCGACGTGGTCTTCTGCAGCCACGAGTCGCTGTCGTCGGCCATCGACTTCTATGCCGACATGAAGGCCCGCGCCGCCGCCCACGGCCGCGACCCCGAGCAGCTCAAGATCCTCCCCGCCGCCACCACCGTGGTCGGGAACGACATCCGCGACGCGATGGTCAGGCACGAGGAGTTCTTCGACCTGGTCGACCCGATGGCCGGCCTGTCCCGCCTCGCCTATCACGTCAACGTGGACCTCACGAAGTACGACCTCGACGGTCCGCTGCCCTCCCTGGAGGTCGTCGGCGTCGAGGGTCACTACCGCGAGGTCGTCGAGTTCGCCGAGCGGGAAGGGCTCAGCGTGCGCGAGATCGGCCGCTGGTACGGCGCCCGCACCGAGGGCAACATGCTCGGTTCGGCCTCCGACATCGCCGACAACATGGAGCACTGGATGGACGCCGGCGCCGCCGACGGGTTCATGATCCAGGCCACCCACGTCCCGGCCGCGTTCGAGGACGTGGCGACCCAGGTCGTGCCCGAGCTCCAGCGGCGGGGCCGGTTCCGGACGTCGTACGACGGGCAGACGCTGCGTGACCGCCTCGGCCTGGCACGACCCGAGCGGGGCGAATGGCGGCACCGGGCGGCCTCCGCGCTGCGGGGCGGCTCTGCGTCGTGACTCCCGTGGTGGACGTCGCCTGGCTGGTAGCGCACCTCGACGACCCGGATCTGGTGCTGCTCGATGCCAGCATCACCCGCAGCGTTGCCGCCGACGGCGCGACCCAGTTCGCACCGGGCCACGACGCGTACGCCGCCGTGCATCTGCCCGGGGCTCGCTTCGCGGACCTCTACGACGGGTTCTCCGATCCGGAGGCGGCGTACCTCTTCACCCGGCCCACCGCCGCCCAGCTCGACGCCGCTCTGCGCGCGGTCGGGGTCGGGCCCCGAAGCACGATCGTGGTCTACGACCAGCTCACCGGCTCCTATGCGGCCCGGGTGTGGCTGGTGCTGCGCTCGTACGGCGTCACCGCACGAGTCCTCGACGGTGGCCTGGCTGCCTGGACCGCCGCCGGTCACCCCACCGAGAGCGGCCCGGCCACACCGGTCGCCCCGGGGGAGGGCGTCGTGCTGCACGACGACCCCACGGTCTTCGCCGACCTGGAGGAGACCCGAGCCCTGAGCGAGGCGAGCGCGGTGGGGGAGACCACCCTGGTCTGCGCCCTGCGCGAGGTCGAGTACCGCGGCGACCCCGAGCGCGAGCGCACCGGCCACATCCCCGGCTCGCTCAGCCTGCCGTTCCCCGACACCCTCGACGCGGCCGGGCGCTACGACGCTGCGGCCACCCGTGAGCGTGCCGACGCGCTCGGGGTGGGGGCGGGACCGGTGCTGGCCTACTGCGGGGGTGGGGTCAACGCCGCCGGGCTGGCGCTGGCCTTCGTCCACGCCGGCCTGGACCTGCCCCGGGTCTACGACGGTTCCCTGAACGAGTGGCGCGCCCACCCCGAGCTGCCGCTGGTGGTCGGGACCGAGCCGGCCTAGGCGCCCGCGAGCCGAGGTCTGGAAGACTGCCGCAATGCCCAGTGCTCGTGACACCGTCCATGAGGCGCTGCACCGACGGCTGATGGACGGCTTCTACGACCGGGACTCCTCGCTGGTGCCGCAGGCGCTGAGCGAGGAGTTCGAGGTCTCCCGGACCCCGGTCCGTGAGGCGCTCGGGCTCTTGGAGCAGGCCGGTCTGCTGGTCGCGACCTCGCGCGGCTTCGTGGTCCGCGAGCGCAGCGACGAGGAGATGCTCGAGATCTTCGAGGTCCGGGCGATCCTGGAGTCCAGCGCCACCGCCGCGGCGGCCCGACGTCGCAACCCGATCGACCTGGCCCGGCTGCGCGACGTCACGGCGCACTCCGGTGCGGCAGGGGACCCGGCGCAGGTGCGGCGGGCGTTCAACCTCTTCCACGACCACATCAGGGTCGCGGCGCACAACGAGACCATCTCGACGCTGCTGCGCACGCTCAGTGCGCAGATCAAGGTGGCGGCTCCGTGGCGGGTCTCACCCTCCGACGACGGACTGGCCGCCTCCCAGGCCGAGCACGAGGCGATCCTGGCCGCGATCGAGGCCGGTGACAGCGTCGGTGCCGAGCAGGCGATGCTCGACCACCTGGCCCACGACCGGGACAACCGGATCAGTCAGTTCGTCGCCGAGCACGACCCCGCGCGCCGCTGAGAGACGTTGATCGGGGCAGTGTGCCCGTAGGATGTGCCCACCCATGACTGACATCCTGCTGCTCCTGAGCGCACTAGCCCTGGTCGCGTTGTGCGGCGTCTTCGTCGCCGCCGAGTTCGCGCTGGTCACTGTCGATCGGGCCTCGGTCGACACCGGGGCCGAGCAGGGGATCCGCGGTGCCGCCGGGGTCAAGGTCGCCCTGACCCGGCTCTCCACGCACCTGTCCGGCGCCCAGCTCGGCATCACGCTGACCAACCTCGGGATCGGCTTCCTGGCCGAGCCGGCGGTCTCGGGGTTCATCCCGTCCAAGCCCGCCGCCGTCGCGGTCGGTCTGATCGGCTCGACCATCCTGACGATGGTCTTCGGCGAGCTGGTGCCCAAGAACATCGCGCTCTCGCTGCCGTTGGGCACCGCGTTGCGCACCCAGCGGTTCCTGCGTGTCTTCACCGCGATCAACGCTGCCCCGATCCGGTTGCTCAACGGCTCGGCCAACGCTCTCGTACGCCGTCTGGGCATCGAGCCCCAGGAGGAGCTGCGCTCGGCGCGGAGCTCGACCGAGCTGGCCTCCCTGATCCAGCGCAGTGCCGACGAGGGCGTCCTGGACGCCGACGCCGCGGAGCTGATGGAGCGCTCGGTGGAGTTCGGCACCCGGACCGCCGGGGAGATCATGACGCCCCGGATGCGGACCTACAGCGTCGACGACAACGCGCGGGCCGCGGCCGTGATCGAGCTGACCCGGCGCACCGGCCACTCCCGGTTCCCGGTGCTCGACGACGAGGGGCACGTGGTCGGCACCGTGCACGTGAAGAACGCCGTCGCGCTGCCGCTGCACGAACGCTCCACCACCCGGGTCAAGCACCTGATGGCCAAGCCCGTCGTCGTGCCCGACACCCTGCGACTCGACCCGCTGCTGGCGCTGCTGCGCCGCGAGGGGTTCCAGCTCGCGGTCGTCCTGGACGAGTACGGCGGCCAGGCCGGGATCGTCACTCTGGAGGACGTGATCGAGGAGATCGTGGGTGACATCGCCGACGAGCACGACTCGATCAGCGCCCAGGCCCGGCTGCGCCGCGACGGCTCCTGGTCGATCAGCGGTCTGCTGCGGCCCGACGAGGTCGAGGACCTGACCGGCGTGGCGCTGCCCGAGGGCGACGACTACGACACCATCGGCGGACTCGTGATGCGGGTGCTCGGCGCGATCCCGACCAAGGGCGACGTCGCCGAGGTCGAGATCCCGGACCGCTCCGACCCCGACGAGCCCCGGGAGCGCCTGGCGACCCTGACCGTCGAGCACATGGACGGCCTGCGGGTGGACCGGGTGGGCCTGCGCTTCCCGGTCGTGGCCGGCCCGGAGGTGGAGCGATGAGCGCCCCCGTCGGCCTCGCGCTGACCGTCGTGCTGCTGATCGGCAATGCCTTCTTCGTGGCGACCGAGTTCGCCCTGATCTCCTCGCGGCGCAGCCAGATCGAGCCGCTGGCCCAGGAGGGCTCGCGGCTGGCGCGGACCACCCTGGAGGCGATGGAGCAGGTCTCCTCGATGGTCGCCGGGATCCAGCTGGGCGTCACGATGTGCTCGGTCATCCTCGGTGCCGTCTCCGAACCGTCGATCGCGCACCTGATCGAGCCTGCCTTCGAGCACCTCAACGTGCCCGAGGGCCTGCTGCACCCGATCTCGTTCCTGATCGCGCTGTGCGTGGTCGCCTTCCTGCACGTGGTGCTGGGCGAGATGGTGCCCAAGAACGTCACCCTCGCCGGCCCCGAGCGGGCCGTCCTGATCCTCGCTCCGGCGATGTGGCAGATGGTGAAGGTGCTGCGCCCCCTGATCATGGTCCTGGACGCGATCGCGATCGGCGCCCTCAAGCTGCTGCGGATCGAGCGCAAGGACGAGGTCGAGTCGACCTTCACCCTGGAGCAGGTCGCGGTGATGGTCGAGGAGTCCCACGGCGAGGGGCTGCTGGAGGCCGACGAGTACGACCGTCTCTCCGGTGCCCTCGGCTTCACCGAGAAGACGATCGCCGAGGTCGTGCTGCCGGTGGACCGGCTCACCACGGTGCGGGCCGGGGCGTCGGGTGCCGACGTGGAGGAGCTGTGCGGGGAGACCGGGTTCAGCCGCTTCCCGGTGGTCGAGGGCGGTGCCCTGATCGGCTACCTGCACATCAAGGACGTGCTCGAGCTCGATCCGGCTCGACGTGAGCGCCCGATCCAGTCCAAGTGGATCCGCCAGTTCGCCTCGGTGCGCCCCGAGGACTCGCTGCACGACGCGCTGGAGACGCTCCAGGAGCGGGGCGCACACATGGCCCGGGTCGTCGACGCCGACGGCACCACCATCGGCGTGGCCACCCTGGAGGACGTGATCGAGGAGCTCGTCGGCGAGATCCGCGACGCCGCGCACGGGGGCTCGGCCTACCCGGAGCAGGTCGAGTGAGGTCGGCGATGGGCGTGGAGGTGCCGCCGACGACGCCGCCGACCACTAGCCTGAGGGGCATGGACAAGCGACTCGTCGGCATGATCGTGCTGCGCACCCTGGTGGTGCTGGTCGCTGTCGGCTTCGCCCTGGCCGATCGGCTGCCGTGGTGGTTCGCCGTCGCCGCGATCGCCCGCGAGATCGTCGCGGCCACCTTCATCGTGCTGCGCGGCATCCGCCGTCACCATGCCCCCGACACCGACCCGCTGGCACCGGCCGGAGCCGTGCTGCTGCTCGTCGGCATCGTCGTGATCGGCTTCGTCAAGGGCGACAGCTCGATCGCCGTGCTCGGCCGGGTCTTCGGCTGGCCGCTGGCCTGGTGGGGCCTGGCCCTGTCCTGGGGGATCATCGTCGACCGTGCCATCCAGCTGCGCCGGCTCCTGGCGCGGGACCCGGATCGCGCCCGCCGATGACCCAGACGCCGACGCGCTTCACGACGCCGCTGCTGGAGCTGATCACCCAGCAGTCCCTCGACGCCGACTACGAGCTCGTCGCCGCCCAGCCGCAGCGCGACACGGAGTCGACCCCGTCGCGTCGACGTCATCTGAGCGCGCTGGTCATCCTGGTCCTGTTCGGTCTGCTGCTCGCGATCGCCGCGGTGCAGACCGGGCGCAACGCCAGCGTCGTCTCGGCAGGCCGTGAGCAGCTGATCACCCGGATCGACGAGCGTCGCCAGGTGGTCTCGGACCAGCAGAGCCGGATCGCGGAGCTGCGTGCCTCCAAGAGCGAGGAGGCGGCCCAGGACCGCACCCTGGCCACCGAGCTCACCCAGGCCGAGGCGATCCGCGACTCGCTCGCTGCGACCGCCGGCTGGGCACCCGCCACCGGTGAGGGCATCCGGGCCGTGGTCACCGACAACGCCGCCACCGGCGACGGTGGTCTGGTCCATGACTCCGACCTCGCCCTGCTCGCCGACGTGTTCTGGCACAGTGGCGCACGTGCGATCTCGGTCAACGGACAGCGGCTCACGGCGTTGAGCGCCTTCCGCAACTCCGCCGACGTGATCCGCCTCAACGGGGTGTCGCTCTCGCCGCCGTACGTCGTCGTCGCGCTCGGCGACGCCACCGCGATGCGTTCGGGGCTGCAGCAGTCCACGGTGGGGAAGAGCTTCAGTGCGGTGGTCCGTTCGGTCGGACTCGGCTTCACTGTGCAGAATGTGAACGACCTGGAGGTGCCGGCGGCCGCCTCGTCTCGGATGACGCTGCGTCATGCCGAGACCGGCACCGCCTCCTCCCGGTCGTCGAAGAAGGAGGTAACGAAGTGATTGCGGCATTGGGCCTGGTCTTCGGGATCGCTCTCGGCTTGATCTTCCGTCCTGACGTGCCGGTGGGCCTGGAGCCCTACCTGCCGATCGCGGTGGTGGCGGCCCTGGACGCCGTCTTCGGTGCGTTGCGCGCCTATCTCGACGGCATCTTCAACGACAAGGTCTTCGTGGTCTCGTTCCTCAGCAACGTGGTGATCGCTGCCGGGATCGTGTTCATGGGCGACAAGCTCGGCGTCGGCGGCCAGCTCTCCACCGGCGTCATCGTCGTCCTCGGCATCCGCATCTTCTCCAACGTCGCGGCGATCCGGCGTCATATCTTCCATGCCTGAGCTCAGCGGCCCTGCTCGACTCTGGCAGGCGTTCAAGGCACCACGACGTAGCCAGGTGATCGTGGCGGTGCTGCTCGCCCTGGTCGGCTTCGGGGCCGTGACGCAGGTGCGAACGAACGATGACGACAGTGCGTACGCCGGCTATCGCGAGCAGGACCTGATCGATGTGCTCAACGGCCTGGCTGGCACCTCGCAGCGTGCCCAGTCCGAGCTGGCGAGGCTGGAGAAGTCCCGCTCGGACCTGCTCGACAGCAGCTCCAAGCGCAAGACCGCGCTGGAGGCCGCCCGCAGCGATCTCCAGACCCTCCGGGTCCTGGCCGGGACGGTGCCGGTGCACGGCCCCGGGGTGCGGATCACGATCACCGAGACCACCGCCGAGGTCAACGTGGACAAGTTCATCGACCTGGTGCAGGAGCTGCGCTCGGCCGGTGCCGAGGCGATCCAGATGAACCGCAAGGTGCGCCTGGTCGCCCAGTCCTCGTTCGACCAGGTCGCCGGTGGGCTGGAGGTCGACGGCACCCTGTTGGAGCCGCCGTTCGTGATCGATGCGATCGGGGAGCCGGCGACCCTGCACGGGGCGATCACGTTCGCCCGTGGGCCCGCCGACGAGTTCGAGGAGGACGGGGCCCAGGTCGAGGTGGATCAGCGAAATGACCTTGACATCGCCTCCGTGCGCGCCCAGTAGGGTCGGAGCATGAGCTATCCCGCGGAACTGCGCTACACAGCCGAGCACGAGTGGGTCAAGGACCCGGCCGAGGGCGCCAGCGCCGTTCGGATCGGGATCACCGAGTTCGCCCAGGACGCGCTGGGCGACATCGTCTACGTCTCCCTGCCCGAGGTCGGAGCGACCGTGACCGCCGGTGAGCCGTGCGGCGAGCTGGAGTCCACGAAGTCGGTCAGCGACGTCTACGCGCCCGTCTCGGGCACCGTCGTGGCCCTCAACGACGACCTCGACGCCACCCCGGAGAAGGTCAACACCGACCCGTACGGCGAGGGCTGGCTGTTCGAGGTCGAGCCGTCGGATCCCGCTCAGCTGAGCGGACTTCTCGATGCCGCAGGGTACGAGGCGACGCTCTCCTCGTGACGGCTGGTAGGTTTTCCGCAGACGAAGTGTCAGGTTGATCCTGAGGGTCAGGGAAGGAGGAGGAATGCCGTTCTGTGCCACGTGTTCCACGGCGTACGTCGAGGGTGCACGTTTCTGCTCGCAGTGTGGAGCGCGCCTCCCGGAAGCGGCGGACGCCACCGCCACCATCCATCTCACTGACGCTCGCGTCGAGACATCGGATCGCCTGTTGGCTCCGGTCGACGCCGCGGCCGTCGACGGTCTGCAGCAGGGCGCGGCCCTGCTCGTCGTCCAGCGTGGTCCGGGGGCCGGGAGCCGGTTCCTGCTCGACCAGCCGACGGTGCACGCGGGTCGTCACCCCGACAGCGAGATCTTCCTCGACGACGTGACCGTGTCGCGTCGCCACGTGGAGTTCACCCGCGAGGGCGACACCTACGCCGTCACCGACGCCGGCAGCCTCAACGGCACCTACGTCAACCGTGACCGGATCGACCGCGTCCTGCTCAAGGACGGCGACGAGGTCCAGATCGGCAAGTTCCGTCTCGTGTTCTACGCAGGTCACGCTCACTGATGGTCGCCCAGGCTGCCCTCAGTCCATCGGGTGACTCGGGGGAGCGGTTCAACATCGGGCGCGTGCTCGATCTCCTCGCACCTGAGTTCGAGGGGATGATCAGCATCCCCAAGATCCGCCTCCTCGAGGAGGACGGGCTGATCGCGCCCGAGCGCACCCCGGCCGGCTACCGGAAGTTCTCCGACGCCGACGTGGAGCGGATCCGCTACATCCTGACGATGCAGCGCGACCACTACCTGCCCAAGAAGGTCATCGCCGAGCACCTGGAGGCGATCGACCGCGGCCTGGAGCCGCCGCTGGTGCAGCCGACGGTGCCGACCGTCCCCGATGAGATCGTCAGCGTCGAGGGTCTTCCCACCGCTGAGATGTTCGAGCGTCGTGACAACCTGCGACTGTCCCGCAAGGAGTTGCTGAAGGTGTCCCAGGTCGACGAGCAGTTCGTAGCGAGTCTGGAGGACGCCAAGGTGATCTCCCCGTCGCGTTCGGGGCACTTCACCACCGACGACCTCGCCCTGGTCACGACCGCCCGCGAGCTCGCCGACTTCGGCTTCCACGCTGCCGCCTTCCGGGTCTTCCGCAACGCGGCCGACCGTGAGGCCGATCTGGTCCGCCAGGCCCTCAGTGGGCGTCGTGACAGCGAGGAGGTCGGCGCCGAGCTGGCCGCCCTCACCGCACGACTGCACGGCCTGCTGCTCAAGTCGTCGCTTCGCGACTGACGTAGGCTGGCGCTGTGCGCGAGGTCGACGTCATGGGGGTCCGCGTCGAGGTCCCCTCGAACCAGCCTTTGGTCCTGCTCCGCGAGGCCGACGGCGAGCGATACCTGACCATCTGGATCGGCGCGGTCGAGGCGACAGCGATCGCCTTCGCCCAGCAGGGCGTGGTGCCGCCGCGTCCGCTGACCCACGATCTGCTCAAGAGCGTCGTCGAGGCGCTCGGCACCGAGCTGGACGAGGTCAGGATCACCGAGGTGCGTGACGGCGTCTTCTACGCCGTGCTCGCCTTCGACAACGGCGTCGAGGTCTCGGCGCGCCCCTCGGACTCGATCGCGCTCGCACTGAGGACCGGCGCCCGGATCGTGTGCGACGAGCACGTCCTGGACGAGGCCGGTGTCGTCGTACCGGTCGAGGAGGACGAGGCCGCCGACGAGGTGGAGAAGTTCCGGGAGTTCCTGGACCAGGTCAATCCCGAGGATTTCGAGGCGGAATAGGCGGTCTCACTCTCAGGTTGAGGTTGAGAGTTGCGACACGCCGCGAAGGTCTTTGACCCTCACCCCTGCGCGTTCTACCTTGAACTGTCTCTGTTGTAACTCCAGCTGTGCGATTCGAACGGGATCGCATGGACTTCCCCCTCATTGGAGTTACGCTCAACGGAGTAGACATTCCCGGAGGAACGCGTGAACGAGCACGAGCAGGAGATCGGCGTGGACGCCGAGGTGCTTGCAGCCGCCGAGCAGGCAGGCGAGCAGGGCCTTTTGTTCACTGACGACGTCTCACCCCTGCCCAGCGATCTCGGCTACCGCGGTCCGACCGCGTGCAACGCCGCTGGCATCACCTACCGCCAGCTGGACTACTGGGCCCGCACCGGCCTGATCGAGCCGAGCGTGCGCGGGGCCAGTGGCTCCGGCACCCAGCGGCTCTATTCGTTCCGCGACATCTTGATCCTCAAGGTGATCAAGCGCCTGCTGGACGCCGGTATCTCGCTGCAGCAGATCCGCACCGCTGTCACGCACCTGCGTGAGCGGGGCACCGACGACCTGACCCGCGTCACCCTGATGAGCGACGGCGCTTCGGTCTACGAGTGCACCAGCAACGACGAGGTCATCGACCTGCTCCAGGGCGGGCAGGGCGTCTTCGGCATCGCCATCGGCGGTGTGTGGCGCGAGATCGAGGGCACGCTCGCCGAGCTGCCCAGCGAGCGGACCACCGACGCCGAGGTCGACCACAGCGCCAACGACGAGCTCGCCGCCCGTCGTGCCGCTCGCAAGATCGGCTGAGCACCACCCCCAGCATCATCGAACGCCGCCGGCCCCCAGGGCTGGCGGCGTTCGTCGTACTCGGGCAGGGGACGGCGACCGGCTAGACTCGGCACCAGCTGTACGAGCTGGCGCGGGGGAGACCCGTGTGAGCGGGCGCCGAAGGGGCAATTCCTCCCCGGAATCTCTCAGGCACGACGACCGCGTCAGTGAGGCGACTCTGAAGGGCCGGGCACCGGTGCGACAGAGGGGGAGGACCGTTGAGTCCGTGATCCCCCTTTCGCCAGGAGCCGCTTCGTGACCGTCAGGAACGACCGCATCGACCCGTACGACTTCGCCGACCGTCACATCGGTGTGGACACCGACGCCGAGGCGGCGATGCTGCGCGTCGTCGGCTATCCCACCCTCGACGACCTGATGGACGCGGCGGTGCCCAAGTCGATCCGGACCGCCACCGCGCTCGACCTTCCGGCAGCGGGGACGGAGGCCGAGGTGGCCGCACTCGCCCGCGACCTCGCCGAGCGCAACAACCCCGGCGTCGCGATGATCGGACTGGGCTATCACGGCACGATCACGCCGCCGGTGATCCGGCGCAACGTGCTCGAGGACCCGTCCTGGTACACCGCCTACACGCCCTACCAGCCCGAGATCTCCCAGGGCCGGCTCGAGGCGCTGCTGAACTTCCAGACCATGATCGGCGACCTGACCGGCCTCCCCGTCGCGAACGCATCCCTGCTTGACGAGGGCACCGCCGCGGCCGAGGCGATGACGCTGGTACGCCGCGCCCGCAAGGGCTCGGCCGGCGGAGCGTTCGTGGTCGACGCCGACGCCCTGCCGCAGACCATCGACGTGGTCAGGACCCGCGCTGAGGCGATGGGGATCGACGTCGTCGTCGCCGACCTCTCCCAGGGTGCTGCAGGTCTGCCCGAGGGCGACCTCTCCGGCGTCCTGATCCAGTACCCCGGTGCGTCGGGGGCCATCCACCCGCTGGCCGACCTGATCGAGGGGGTGCATGCTCGGGGCGCCCAGGCCGTCGTCGCCGCCGACCTGCTCGCCCTCACCGTCCTGGAGGCGCCGGGCACGTTCGGCGCCGACGTCGTGATCGGCTCGGCCCAGCGCTTCGGCATCCCGCTCTTCTACGGTGGTCCGCACGCCGGCTACATGGCCGTCCACGCAGGGCTGGAGCGCCACATGCCCGGCCGCCTGGTCGGCGTCTCCGTCGATGCCGACGGGCGAGCGGCGTACCGGCTCGCGCTGCAGACCCGGGAGCAGCACATCCGCCGGGAGAAGGCGACGTCCAACATCTGCACCGCCCAGGTGCTGCTCGCTGTCGGTGCGTCCATGTACGCCGTCTACCACGGCCCGCAGGGCCTTGCCGGGATCGCGACGCGGGTCCATCGGCTGGCCGCCGCCACCGCCACTCGGCTCGTCGCCGGTGGCGTCGAGATCCCGCAGGAGCACCTCTTCGACACCTTCACCGCCGTCGTGCCCGGACGCGCCGCCGAGGTGGTCTCGGCTGCCCGCGAGCGCGGCGTGCACCTGCGGCTGGTCGACGCCGACCGCGTCGGGGTGTCGTTCTCCGAGGCGACGTCGGAGGCTGACGCGGACCTGGTGCTGGCGGCCTTCGGTGTCGCTGCCAGCAGCGGAGACGGCACTGACGGCGCTGAGGGCTGGTTCCCGGGGGCTCTGGTTCGCACCACGCCGTTCCTCACCCACGAGGTGTTCAACGCCCACCACAGCGAGACCCAGATGCTGCGCTACCTGCGGCGGCTCTCGGCGCGGGACTACGCACTGGACCGCGGCATGATCCCGCTCGGCTCGTGCACCATGAAGCTGAACGCGACCACGGAGATGGAGCCCATCACGCTGTCCGGCTTCGCCGACATGCACCCGTTCGTGCCGCTCGCCGACGCTGCCGGGTACCAGGTCCTCGTCGCCGAGTTGGAAGGCTGGCTGGCCGAGGTGACCGGCTACGACAAGGTATCCATCCAGCCCAACGCCGGCTCCCAGGGCGAGCTGGCCGGGCTGCTGGCCATCCGTGGCTACCACCGCTCGCGGGGGCAGGGACAGCGGGACGTGTGCCTGCTGCCGTCCTCGGCCCACGGCACCAACGCCGCCTCGGCCGTGATGGCCGGGATGCGGGTCGTGGTGGTGAAGTCGGCTCCCGACGGCACCGTGGACCTGGAGGATCTGCGCGCCCAGTGCGACGCCCACTCCGAGGACCTGGCAGCGATCATGGTCACCTACCCGTCGACCCACGGCGTCTACGAGGAGGGCATCACCGAGCTGTGCGAGATCGTGCATGGCCACGGCGGCCAGGTCTACATCGACGGGGCCAACTTCAACGCGTTGCTCGGCTACGCCCGGCCCGGTGAGTTCGGCGGCGACGTGTCCCACCTCAACCTGCACAAGACGTTCTGCATCCCGCACGGTGGCGGTGGGCCCGGTGTCGGACCGGTCGCGGTGCGTGAGCACCTCGCGCCGTACCTGCCCTCCCACGGCCTCCACCCCGAGCAGGAGAAGCAGAGCGGCATCGGGGCGATCTCGGCGGCGCCGTACGGCTCGGCTGGGATCCTGCCGATCTCGTGGGCCTACATGCGACTGATGGGGGCCGAGGGCCTCACCCGCGCGACCGCCACCGCGGTGCTGGCTGCCAACTACGTCGCCACCCGGCTCGAGCCGCACTTCCCGGTCCTGTACCGCGGCGAGACCGGCCTGGTTGCGCACGAGTGCATCCTCGACCTGCGGCCCCTCACCCAGGCCACCGGTGTGACGGCCGAGGACGTCGCCAAGCGCCTGATCGACTACGGCTTCCATGCGCCGACGATGTCATTCCCGGTCGCCGGCACCCTGATGGTCGAGCCGACCGAGTCCGAGGACCTGGCCGAGCTGGACCGGTTCATCGACGCGATGATCGCGATCCGCGGCGAGATCGACCGGGTCGCGTCGGGGGAGTGGCAGGCCGAGACGTCGGTGCTGCGCGGAGCGCCCCACACCGCCCGCATCCTGGTCGGCGACTGGGGCCGCCCGTACTCCCGCGAGCTGGCCGTCTTCCCCAGTGGCATCGACCCGGACAAGTACTGGCCCCCGGTCGCTCGCCTGGACAACGCCTACGGTGACCGGAACCTGGTCTGTGCCTGCCCGCCGCCGGAGGCGTTCGCCGACTGACGCGAGATCCGGGTTCACCACGGCCGACTTCCGGGTTCGCCATGCGCGACTTCCGGGTTTGCCACGCGCGAGGTCCGGGTTCGCCACGCGTGAGTTCCGGGTTCGCCACCGCCGAGTTCCGGGTTCGCCACGCGCGACTTCCGGGTTCGCCACGCGTGAGTTCCGGGTTCGCCACGCGTGAGTTCCGGGTTCATCACCATCCAGGGGCAGGTCGTTTGCTGAGGATCGCGGCGTGTGCCGAACAAGCGGTGGTGAACCCGGATCTGGGTGGTGGTGAACCCGGATCTCGGCGGTGGGGAACCCGGAAGTCGGCTAGCCGGCGAGGTGGTCGGAGTCCTCGACGAGCTCGGCGTCGACGGGCTCGGCGCGGTCGATGCCGAGGGGGAGCTCGGGGCGGTCGAGGTCGGCGAGGGCCTCGAAGTCGAGGAACAGCGTGTCGGCGTCGGCCTGGGGCGCGGTCCTGGGGTCGACCCGGGACTCAGACGTGCTCTCGATCGCGGCCTCGACCACGGGCTGCGTCGCGGGCGGCTCGACTGCCTCCGGCGACGGCGCGATGGCAGGCTCGGCGTCGGCGGGGACGTCGAAGTCAGCGGCAGTGAGGGGCTTCGGGGTCGTCTCGATCTGCTGCGGCGAGCCGAGGACGGCGGTCTCGTCG
This sequence comes from Nocardioides sp., assembly GCF_030150155.1. Taxonomy (GTDB): domain Bacteria; phylum Actinomycetota; class Actinomycetes; order Propionibacteriales; family Nocardioidaceae; genus Nocardioides. The sequence goes on along the minus strand of NZ_JASLGR010000059.1, from coordinate 5,185 downwards.
AGGTTGTGGATCTTGCGGGCCGAGACCAGGACACGGGTCTCCAGGGTGCCGACGAAGCTGTTGTAGTCCTTGACCGTCGTCTCCAGGGAGCGGCGCATCTTGTCGATCTTCGTCACCATCGTGGTGATCCGGTCGTAGAGCAGGTTGCCGAGATCGAAGAGGGCCTTGGCGTCCTCGGTGAGGACCTCCTGCTTCCAGGTGTAGGCGACCGTCTTGAGCAGACCCCACAGGTTGGTCGGGGTGGCCAGGACGACGCCCTGCTTGAAGGCGTATTCCATGAGAGACGGGTCGGTGTCGAGGGCGATGCTGAGGCACTGGTCGTTCGGGATGAAGGCCACGGTGAACTCCGGGCTCGCCTCCAAGCCGGTCCAGTAGCCCTTCTGCGACAGCACGTCGACGTGGCCACGGACCTTGCGTGCGTGGTCCTGGAGCAGACGGAGCCGCTCTGCGGGGTCGATGCCCTCACGCTGGGAGTCGAGGTAGGCGGTGAAGGGCGCCTTCGCGTCGATCGCCATCTGCTTGCCACCGGCGAGGTTGATCACCATGTCAGGACGCCGGGCCCCGGACTCCGCCTCCATCGAGTGCTGGGTAGAGAAGTCGACACGGGCGAGCAGCCCGGCCGACTCGACCAGCGTCTTGAGCTGGGTCTCGCCCCAGACACCACGCACTGCGTTGTTCTTGAGCGCACCGGCGAGGCTGTCGGCCGCCTTGCGGGACTCCTCGACGCTGACCTGGGTGTTGCGGATCTGCTGAGCGAGCTCGCCGTGTTGCACGGAGCGCTGGCGCTCCATCTCCAGCACCTTGTCCTGCATCGCCTTGAGCTGCTGGGCCACCGGCGCGATCGTCTTCATCACCTGCGCCTGGCCGTTCTCCGACTTCTCCCGGGCAGCGGCCTCGGCACGGTGGGCATCGAGCAGGTCACGCTGCTGCTGCTGGACCTGCACCAGGGCACGGTTGAGCTCGGCCACCGACGCCTGGGCAGCAGCAAGCTCGGCCTGGACCGTGGACCCGGCCTCGCTGGCCTCCTGGCGCAGCTGAGCCAGGGCGACCTGGTGGCGTGCCTGGAGGTCGGTGCGCGTGGCCTCCAGGCGATGCACGCCCTCGGTCTCGACGGCAGTGATCTGCGCAGCCGAGCGGGAGGCCCACTCCTGGTCGACCTGGGCCAGGGTCGTGGCGTGGTCGGCCTCGATCCGGGCCACCGCACCCGCGTGCTCCTCGCGCAGGCGCTTGGACACCAGGACCGTCGCCGCTGCTCCGCCTGCCACCAGACCGAGCAGCAGGGCGAAGAGAACCAGCACGAAGGAAGCCATGTCCGCAGTCTGGCAGTGGGTACCGACAGAACCGTCAGTCCCACGCCGCCCGAGGCCCGGTGAGCCTCAGATCACCGGGCCTCAGGACGCGTGCACTGGCCTCATCCGCGTGGGAACGCGCGCCGCACCGCCAGCTGCCGCCGCAGGCCATCAGTGCTGTCACTGAGCCGGCGCCGCAGGGGTGCGGCCAGGGAGTCGTCGGCGAGCACCGCCTCGGCACGTTCCAAGGTCGACTGCTCTAGCGAGCCGGCCGGGAAGAACGCCCCCGCTGCGTCGGCCAGCACCCAGCCGCTGCGGACCGACGCGGTGGCGGGCAGCTCGTCGAAGTACCGCGCGACGTACGGCCCCGTGATCTCCGGTACGTCGCCACGCCACAGCCCCTGGCCGGCTGCCTCGATCTCGTAGTTCGGCACATCCGTCTCGCCGGTGAAGACGCTCCACGCCCACGCCTTGGCGGCCTCGTCGGGCAGCGAGCACAGCGCCGCGGTCAAGGAGACCTTCGCATCGCCGCTCGGGTCGTCGCCGAAGGCCTGCTGCAGCTCCTCCCGCGAGGCGGCACCGAGCTCGGCGAGCCGTCCGAGGATGCGCCAGCGCAGTGACCGGTCGAGGTCGATGCCACCTGGAGCCGCCTCCAGGAACCGGCGCAGCAGGTCGGGGGAGTCGGTGGTCGACAGCAGCATCCGGAAGGCCGAGAGCTGGAGCTCCGAGCCCGACTCCTGGGCCGCCAGTGCCGCCGAGGCGGCGTGGGCCAGACGCTCCATCGAGCCTGCCGGAGCCAACGGGACGACCTTGCCCAGCAGCCACGCCCGAACACGCCGCGGACCGTCCTCGGCGTCCTCGAGCGGGAGCGAGGTGACGGCGATGTCGATCACCGTGGCGGGGTCGACCAGGGCGTTGTGGAAGCCGTTGCGCAGGGTGTTCCAGATCCCGGCGCGCAGGCCCGCGTCGCGGGTCCGCGGCAGCGCCGTCACGAGGGCCTCGGCGGTGGTGGCGTCCGGCACCGTGACCGCCCAGGTGTCGTCGTACGGGTCGAGGATGACGAGCTTGCCGTCACCGACGCTCGACTCGGTGCGTTCCCCGCTGACGGCGACGTCGTGCAGATACCAGTGGGCGCCGTCATCGCTGGCAGCGATCTGGAACGTGTGCGAGCGATCGGCAGGATGCTCCGCCGGTGCCGAACGCAGCACGTCGCCGGAGCCACGCTCGAAGGAGAGCAGGTCCGCCCCCGCGGTCCGCAGCCACTGGGCCGAGAAGTCGGTCAGGTCCCCGGCGCCCGCCCGCGACCAGGAGCCGAGCAGGTCGGCCAGTGTCGCGTTGCCGAAGCGGTGCCGGTCGAAGTGGTCGCGCACACCGCCGAAGAAGACCCCGTCGCCGTGGGTCGCGGCCAGCTGCTTCAGGATCGCCGACCCCTTGGTGTAGGAGATCCCGTCGAAGTCCTGAAGTGCTGCGACAGCGTCGACGGCGCCGTTGCCCGCGACCGGGTGGGTGCTGGGCGCCTGGTCGGCGATCAGGCCCCACTGACGGCGCGCGTACGTCGTCGCGGTCCAGGTGTCGTCGTACTCGGTGACATCGGCGGTGACGCGGTTGCCGAGGTACTCCGCGAAGGACTCGTTGAGCCACAGGTCGTCCCACCAGACCGGGGTGACGAGGTTGCCGAACCACTGGTGGGCCATCTCGTGGGCGATCGTGGTGGCCCGCTGGATGAGGGCGCCGCGGGTGGCGCGGGAGGTGAAGATCAGCGGATCGCGGAAGGTGACGCAGCCGGGGTTCTCCATCGCCCCGGCGTTGAACTCCGGGACGAAGCACTGGTCGTACTTCCCGAACGCGTACCGCACGCCGAAGAGCCGGTGGAACTCGTCGAAGGACTGCTTCGTCACCGTGAGGATGTCAGTGGCCTGCTCCTCCAGGTCGGCGGCGAGACTGGCACGGGAGAGCAGTCCCAGCGCGATGCCGTCGTGCTCGTCGGCCAGGACGTGGTACGGCCCGGCGACCAGGGTGACGAAGTAGGTGGACAGCGGGGGAGTGCGCTCGAACTCCCACACGCCCGGCTCGACCTGGGTGCCGGCGCCGTTGGCCCGGACCACCCAGTCCTGCGGTGCACGCACGTGCACGACATAGGGCGCCTTGAGATCGGGCTGGTCGAAGCAGGCGAAGATCGACGGCGCGGCGTCCATGAAGGACATCCCGTAGACGTAGTGCCGGCCGTCGGCCGGGTCGACGGAGCGATGCAGCCCTTCGCCGTCGTTGCGGAACCGCATCGTGGCGTCCACGACGAGCTCGTGCGTTCCTGCGCTCAGGCTCAGCGGGAAGCGGCCCTGGGCCAGCAGATGCACGTCGAGCGGCTCGCCGTCGAGGTGGATCGAGGCGACCGCGACCGGCTTGAGGTCGAGGAAGGTCTCGCCGGCCTGGCTCTCGAACGTGAGCCGGGTGAGGGAGTTGTACGTCGCCTCGTCGGCGCTGAGGTCGAGGGTGACGTCGTACTCGGTGAGACTCAGGAGCGCCCGACGGGCCTCGGCTTCGCTGCGCTGCAGACTCTGGGACTGGCCGGTGCTCGTCGTGCTCATGGACCTCAGCCTAGGTGGGGGCTGGTTCTAGGCTGAGGTCCATGACGAGTGTTGAACTGACCAAGCAGGGCGAGCACCGCTTCAAGGCGACCAACGAGCGCGGCGGCGTGGTCACGCTGGGCCACGGTGAGGACCCCGACTTCACCCCGGTGGAGCTGCTGCTGGCTGCCGTGGTCGGGTGCAGCGCGCTCGACGTCGACTTCATCACCGGCAAGCGCGCACCGTTCGCCACCTTCAGCGCGCGCAGCGAGGGCACCAAGATCCGCGACGAGGACGGCAACCACCTCGACAGCGTGACCGTGACTTTCGACGTCACCTTCCCCGAGGGCGAGGCCGGCGACGCCGCCCGCGCCGTGCTGGCCTCAGCGGTGCAGAAGAGCCAGGACCGGCTGTGCACCGTGGGCCGCACGGTCGCGTTGGGGGCGCCGGTCAGCTACCGGCCCTCACCCGACGCTGAGTGAGGTGATCGTGACGGCGTCCTTCGGGGCGCCGTCGCCGCCTCCGTCGACGGTGCCCTTCTTCGCGATCGCGGTCAGCACCGACAGACCTTCGGCCGAGACCTTCCCGAAGACCGTGTAGGCCGGCGGCAGCGGCGAGTCGGCGTACACCAGGAAGAACTGCGAGCCGTTGGTGTTGGCGCCCGCGTTCGCCATCGCCAGCGTGCCGGCAGCGTAGTTCTTGCTGCTGCCGGAGTCCTGGAGGGCCTTCGCGCCCTCGAGCTCGTCGTCGAAGCTGTAGCCCGGGCCGCCGCTGCCGGTGCCGCTCGGGTCGCCGCACTGGAGCACGTAGATCCCGCTGGTGGTCAGTCGGTGGCACGGCGTGTTGTCGAAGTAGCCCTGCTTGGCCAGGGAGACGAACGAGTTCACCGTGCACGGTGCCACCGAGTTCTCCAGCGTCAGCGGTACGTCGCCCGCGGACAGCTTCAGGGTCGCGGCGGTGGTCCCGCTGGCGGTCGCCGTGGTGCCGGGAGCGGTGACGGCGGCCGCGGCGGTGCCGCTGGAGGGGTAGCTGCAGGTCACCCCGTCCTTGGCGGTGGCGGCGCCGGAGTCGGAGCCGGAACCGCAGGCGGTCAGGGTGGTGGCGGCAGCGAGGGCCAGGACGGCCAGGGCGACGGGGCGCTTCAACATGGCGCGAAGGCTACCGGGTCGAGGTGTGCGGACGGTGTCGTTCCTGAGTTCCTAAGGAACGTCAAGCCACCTGGACGCTCGTAGGCTTGGTGTTGGCGGGCCGAGATGTTGGAGCGCTTTGCGACTTCTGTGACTCTCGGTCCGCCGCCTGCTTGCGTCGTTCGTGCATGCGCTTGTGTCGCAC
>NZ_JASLGR010000008.1 GCF_030150155.1 Nocardioides sp. | reverse complement strand
CGCGATCGGCAAGGCCCAGCCCGTCGGCGTCTTCGTCGAGACCTTCGGCACCGAGACCGTCGCGGTGGAGAAGATCCAGGCTGCCGTGCTCTCGGTCTTCGACCTGCGTCCGGCCGCGATCATCCGCGACCTGGACCTGTTGCGTCCGATCTACGCCAAGACCGCGGCGTACGGTCACTTCGGCCGCGAGCTCCCCGAGTTCACCTGGGAGCGGACCGACCGGGCCGACGCGCTGAAGGCGGCTGTCGGCGCTGCCTGATAGAACAGCTCACATGAACGAGCCCGAGGCGCTGGAGCTGCCCGGGCTCGTTCGTGATTTGGTCAAGGAGGGCGCGCGCAAGGCCCAGGCCACCAAGGCGCGCAAGGCGGCCGAGGCCGAGATCACCGACACGCTGCCGATCGCGCACGTGCTGCTCGATCTGCCCGGCGCCCACCTGGACAAGATCTTCGACTACTCCGTCCCGGTCGCACTGGCCGAGGCGGCGCAGCCGGGCGTGCGGATCAAGGCCAAGTTCGGCAGCCAGGACGTCGACGGCTATCTGGTCGCGCGCTCGGACTCGTCCGACCACGTCGGACGGCTCACCCCGTTGCGCCGTGTGGTCGGCACCGAGCCGGTGCTCAGCGGCCCGATCGCCGAGCTGGTCGCCGCCGTCGCCCGTCGGTACGCCGGCACCCGCACCGACCTGCTGCGGCTGGCCATCCCGCCGCGGCATGCGGCCACGGAACGGCTGGTCTCAGCGCCCGCACCGGCACTGCCGCCGAGCGACCCCGCCGCCGCGCTGCGGGCCTGGGCCGGCCACGAGCCCGCACCGGCCTACCTGCGCCACCTCGCCGGCGGGGGAGCGCCCCGCGCGGTGTGGCACGCCGCCCCGGGCACGGACTGGGCCGACCTGCTCGCCCACGCCGTCGCGCTGACCCGCGCCGCGGGCAAGGGCGCGGTGGTCTGCGTGCCCGAGCACAAGGACCTCGCCCGGCTCAGTGCCGCCCTCGACGTGGTGCTCGGCCCCCGCCAGCACGTCCAGCTCAGCGCCGACCAGGGACCCGCTGCGCGCTACGGCTCCTTCCTGGCGCTGCGGCGCGGGGCGGTGCAGGTGGCGATCGGCACCCGGGCGGCGATCTGGGCTCCGGTCACCGACCTCGGCCTGGTGGCGGTCTGGGACGACGGCGACGCCCTGCTCGCCGAGCCCCGCACGCCCTACCCGCACGTGCGTGAGGTGGCACGGCTGCGCGCCGAGATCGAGTCGGCGGCCTGCCTGATCGGCGGGTTCGCGCCCTCGGCCGAGGCTCGCGTGCTGGTCGGCAACGGCTGGGCCCACGAGATCGCCCCGACCCGCACCCTGGCCCGCTCCCGGCTCACCGTGACCGTTCCGGGTGCCAGCGACATCTCCCTGGAGCGTGACCCGCTGGCGCGCGCCACCCGGCTGCCCACGGAGGCGCACGACCTGATCCGTCGCACCACGGCAGCCGGTGCCGGGGTGCTGGTGCAAGTCGCCCGCCGGGGCTACGCCGCGGCACTGGCCTGCGACACCTGCCGGACGCCGGCACGCTGCCAGGCCTGCACCGGGCCACTCACCCAGGGCGGCCCTGCCGAGCCGCTGGCCTGCGGCTGGTGCGGTCGGCAGGTGGAGGCATGGCAGTGCCCCGTGTGCCAGGGCTTCGGCCTGCGGGCACCGGTGGTGGGGGAGGCCCGCACCGCCGAGGAGCTCGGGCGTGCCTTCCCCGGAGTCAGGGTGGTCTCCTCCAGCGGTGGCCGGATCCTGCCCGAGGTGGCGGCCGGACGCACGATCGTGGTCGCGACGCCGGGAGCCGAGCCGGTGATGGCGGGCGGCTACGGCGCCGTGCTGCTGCTCGACACCTGGCTCGCGCTCGGCTGGCCCGGGCTGCGTTCGGACGAGGAGGCCCTGCGGCGCTTCTCCAACGCCCTGGCCCTGGCCGGCCCGGGCGGACACGGCATGGTGATCGGGGAGCCCGCCCACCCGGTGGTGCAGGCGCTGGTGCGCTGGGACCAGCCGGGCTACCTCGACCGCGAGCTCGCCGACCGTGCCGCCGCCCACCTGCCGCCGGCCGCCCGACTTGCCACCCTGACCGGCACGATCGGGGCGATCGACGACGCGCTGACCGTGCTCGCGCTGCCGGCCGGGGCCGAGGTGCTCGGGCCGGTCGAGGAGGGAGAGCAGTGGCGTGCCGTCGTACGGGCTCCGGCGACGGCGGGTGAGGAGCTCGGCCGGGCGCTGTCGGAGCTGGCGAGGGTCAGGGCGGTCCGTCGCCTGGACCCGGTCCGAATCCAGCTGGACCCGCTGACCCTCTAGCCTTAGGGCATGGCCATCCAGCCCATCCGACTCTTCGGCGACCCCGTGCTGCGCCGCCCCGCCCTCGAGGTCGTCGACTTCGATCGTGAGCTGCGCACCCTCGTCGCCGACCTCACCGACACCATGATGGACGCGCCCGGCGCGGGCCTGGCCGCACCGCAGATCGGGGTCGGCCTCCGAGTCTTCACCTGGTACGTCGACGGCGAGGTGGGCCACCTGATCAACCCGAACCTCACCTTGTCCGAGGAGACCCAGGACGGCGACGAGGGCTGCCTCTCGCTGCCCGGCCTGACCTACGACTGCCGGCGTGCGCTGTCGGTGGTCGCGCGCGGCTTCAACCAGTTCGGCGAGCCCGTCACGATCGAGGGCTCCGAGCTGCTCGCCCGCGCGATCCAGCACGAGACCGACCACCTCGACGGCATCCTCTTCATCGACAAGCTCGACACCGCGGCACGCAAGGCCGCGATGAAGGAGATCCGCGAGTCGGAGTGGTTCGGCTTGGAGAAGCCGCAGATCAAGGTCAGCCCGCACTCGACGAACGGGTTCGGTTTCTGATGCGGGTCGTCTTCGCCGGCACCCCCGAGGTGGCGCTGCCCTCTCTGGAGGCGCTGCTCGCCTCACCGCACGAGGTCGTCGCCGTCGTGACGCGGCCCGACGCACCCTCGGGACGGGGCCTGAAGCTGGTCGCCAGCCCGGTCGCCCAGCGTGCCGAGGAGCTCGGCATCACGGTGCTCAAGCCCGAGCACCCCCGCGACCCGGAGTTCCAGGCCGCGCTGGCGGCGTTGGAGCCCGACGCCTGCCCGGTGGTCGCCTACGGCGCGCTGCTCCCGCAGAGCGCCCTGGACATCCCCACCCACGGCTGGATCAACCTGCACTTCTCGTTGCTGCCGCACTGGCGCGGTGCCGCCCCCGTGCAGCACGCGATCTGGGCCGGTGACGAGTTCACCGGCGCCACCACGTTCAGGATCGTGCGCGAGCTCGACGCCGGGCCGACCTTCGGGGTGATGACGGAGCGGGTCCGCCCGACCGACACCGCCGGGGACCTGCTCGGACGACTCGCCGAGGGCGGCGCGCAGCTGCTGGTCGCGACCCTCGACGGGATCGAGCTGGGCGAGATCGAGGCCCGCGAGCAGCCCGTGGACGGGATCAGCCTGGCGCCGAAGATCAGTGTCGAGGACGCCCGGATCTCCTGGACCGAGCCCGCCGTCGGTGTCGACCGTCGCATCCGCGCCTGTACGCCGGCGCCGGGTGCGTGGACGCTGCTGGCCGGGGAGCGGTTCAAGGTCGGCCCGGTCACGATCACCGAGGAGACCCTCGCCCCCGGGGAGCTGGAGATCCGGAAGAACGAGGTGCTGGTCGGCACCGGCTCGACGGCTGTCCGACTCGGCACGGTGAAGGCCTTCGGCAAGAAGGAGATGGCCGCCGCTGACTGGGCGCGCGGCGTACATCTCGATCCTGGGACGACGTTCGAGGCATGAGCGGCGCGGGGGAGTCGACCAGACCGGCGACGCCGGCCGACGTCGACGCCCTGTGCCGGGCACTGCCCGAGGTCGAGCTCGGGGTGAGCTGGGGAGACCGCCCGACCTACAAGGTGCCCGCCGGCGCCAAGGGCAAGGGCTTCGTCCTCCACCGGGCGCCGCATCGCACTGCGATCGACCCGACCACCGGCCTGGAGTACGACGACCTGCTCGTGGTCCGGGTGCCGACCGAGGCCGACAAGGTCGCCCTGGTGGCCTCCGAGGGACCGTTCTTCACGATCGACCACTTCAACGGCTACAACGCCGTCCTGGTGCAGACCTCCCGGCTGGGCGAGATCACCCTCGCCGAGCTGCGTGAGGTGATCACCGACGCCTGGCGCACTGTCGCGCCGACACGACTACTCAAGGAGTTCGATGGCTGAGCGCCGCCGCCCGACCCGCCGTCAGGGCAACCGCCCCCCGAACCGCCCGCGCGTCGACCCCGCCCGGCTGGCGGCCTTCGACGTGCTCAAGGCGGTCCGTGTCGATCAGGCCTACGCCAACCTGGTGCTGCCGCACGCCCTGGCCAAGCACGAGGTGGCAGGGCGCGACGCCGCTTTCGCGACCGAGCTCGCCTCCGGCACGCTGCGCCAGCAGGGCACCTACGACGCCGTCATCGCCGCCTGCCTGGACCGGCCGCTGGCCAAGGTGGAGGCCAAGGTGCTCGACGCGCTTCGGCTCGGCACCCACCAGCTGCTCTCGATGCGGGTGCCCGATCATGCTGCGATCAGCACCACCGTCGAGCTGGTGAAGTCCAAGGTCGGTCCTGGTGCGGGCTCCTTCAGCAACGCCGTGCTGCGCAAGGTCGCTGCCCGGTCGCTGCCCGAGTGGGTCGACGAGCTCGCCCCGACGCCGGGCCGGGCCCGCGACGTGGTCGAGTTCTCCCATCCGCGCTGGGTGGTGGACCGGCTGACCGAGGCGGTCGGGACTGAGCAGATCGGTGCGCTGCTCGCTGCCGACAACGTCGCTCCCGGCGTCGTCCTCGTCGCGCGGCCCGGACGCTCCGTGCCTGACGAGCTGCCAGGCGCCTCGACGGCGTACTCGCCCTACGGCGTGGTCTCCGAGGGCGGGCAGCCCGGTGCGATCCCGGCCGTGGCCGAGGGACGCGCGGGGGTGCAGGACGAGGGCTCCCAGCTGGTCGCGATCGCCACTGCCGAGGCGCCGCTGGCGGGCCGCGACGAGCGCTGGCTCGACCTGTGTGCCGGTCCGGGTGGCAAGTCGGCCCTGCTGGCGGCGCTGGCCGCCGAGCGGGGGGCGGCGCTGGTGGCCAACGAGGCACAGCCGCACCGTGCGGGCCTGGTGGCGAAGAACCTGCGGGGCGCCGACGGCGTGGTCGGGGTCGTCGCCGGAGACGGGACCCGGCCGCCGTACCGCTCGGGGAGCTTCGACCGGGTGCTGGTCGATGCGCCGTGCTCGGGCCTGGGCGCGCTGCGCCGCCGGCCCGAGTCGCGCTGGCGCCGCACCCAGAAGGACATCGACGAGCTGGTGCCGCTGCAGATCGCGCTGCTCGACCACGCCCTGGACCTGGTCCGGCCTGGGGGAGTGGTGCTCTACGCGACCTGCAGTCCGGTGATCGCTGAGACGAAGCACGTCGTCGACTCGGTGCTGACCTCGCGCGAGGACGTCACCCTGGAGCCGATCGGCGCTCTGGTGGGTTCGGTTCCGGACGCCGAGGGTCCGCTGGCGGGCACGGTGCAGCTGTGGCCGCACCGGCACGGGACCGACGCGATGTTCATGGCCCTGCTCCGTCGAGGCTGATCGTCCCTGTCGGCGTCCTGAGGTGACGTTGTCCGCCGGGTGATCGCCAGAGGAAGTAGCCCGGATCCAGGGGGCGGTACCGCCATCCGGCGTGCGTCTTGAGCCGGTGGTGGAGGCGGCAGAGCGGGGCGAGGTTGGTGCTGGTGGTCTGACCGGGCGGTCCGTCTTTGTCGTAGGGCCTGATGTGGTCCAGATCGGCCGTGCGGGCCGGTCTCGTGCAGTACGGATGCACGCAGGTCTCGTTGCCGACGATGGCCTGTTCCCGCATCGGGGCGGAGGGGACGTAGCCATCACGGGTGAGGGTGGTGGTGAGGTCGAGGACCGGGGTGATGACGACCTGGGTGCCCGCCTTCGTGCACCACGCGGCGACCGTGCGGATCGGGAGCAGGGTGTCCGCCTTCTCGACTCGCGCGAGTGGGCCGCCAGGCCGCAGATGGACGTAGGTGTGGAGCACCCGGCTGGTGGTCTCATCGGCTGTGCCGGTCCATCCCGAGAGCTGGCGCCGGGCGATCACCCCGAGAGCCTGGGAACGGCGGACATCGAGCGGGGCCTCGGCATGCTGCTCGCTCGCGGCGAGCTCCGCCGCGACCAGGGCGATGGCTGCCTCCAGATCCTCGGCATCGCCGTGGTCGAGGGTGGCGACGACGTCCACGGTGCCGTCGGCCCGCGCGGAGGGGAACGCGTCGACCTTGCGACTCTCGGCGGCGGCGATGGCGCGTGCCTCGGCGGCGGCAGGATCGAACCGCGCCTCGGCCTCCAGCACCATCCGTTGGATCATCGTGGGCCCGGCCGATGCCATTTGTGGGGCGAGGGCCGCGTCCACGTGGCGAGCGGCATCGGCACACAGGCCGTGGGTGGCAGCGGTGACCTGGCGTGCCTTCCAGACAGGGATCCGTCCGGTGCGCAATGCCTCGGCGACGCGGGGCAGCCGCCACAGCAGGTCGGATGCGTCGGCGAGGTAGCGGCGTGCCGCGGTGTTGCTCATTCGCACGGCGCCGGCGAACTCCGCGATGTCGGCGTCGGCGACAGCCGGGGCGCCGTCACCGCCCACGGCGAGGGTGCCGAGCCATTCGGTGTCCCAGGTCGGCGGGACCGGACCCGGGGCAGCCGTGGGCACGTCGGCGTCGGCGCGGGTGACCTCGCGGAGCCAGCGCTGGGCGTTGAGCATCGCCGCGGCCTCGATCTCCTCGGCGTACAGGCGGTCGTCGCGAACGAGCCGGAGCAGGTGTGCTGCCCGGGTCTCGCTCGTTCCTCTCGCCACCGCTTCCATGACCTCAACCTAGACGCCAGCACCGACATTTAGCCTTTGAGTGGGTCCGCGGGCGGGCCGAACGTCCGACCGGGACACGTGGTGATCCCTGACTTCTGAGTGGTCGTCCGCGGGCCCGGTGTCTGGTCGAGCGGTGTCCTTGTTCGGGAACTTGGAGCCAGC